>DASXZH010000011.1:0-89993 GCA_036502005.1 Fimbriimonadaceae bacterium | reverse complement strand
TTAAAATAAGGTTTAGAGGGCTACTTTCAAAGGTTTGTCGCTCGCGCCTCTCCCGGTTCGCGGACTCACCGACCTCTCCATCCGGGAGAGATTTGTGGCTGCAAAAACGCCAAGGTTTCCTTATTTTAACGCCTATGGGGGCTTTGCGATAGTCATAATTCCCTTAACTAAATGGTTATTGGGTTCGAGCCTAGTAAATGCCATAATTAGATTCTATGTCCGAGATAGAACGTATGCGCGAAATGTATAAACGCCAGAAGGCCGGGTGGGACTACATTGATGCTGAACGACGTGCAGCGCTTCCCTTAACGGACACGGTTGCCATGTTGCCCCTTTTCAATACCAGCTTTGAATACTCCAAGACTTTGCCGCCAAGGCTGGAAAGCGGATTCACCGCGTTTTACGCGGCGCTAAGCCGCGTAAAGAAATGATCGACCTCGTTCGGGCTGCGAGCCGACTTCAGGGGGAACTGGATTCTCTCGGATTACCCAACTGCATTATTGGGGGCGTCGCTCTTCAGGCTTGGGCTTATCAACCGCGCCAGAACAGTTGAGTTTGCGACCGGGCTGTCTTTACGCGTTTGTGGTCCGGAAGACCTGATCATCACGAAGGTCTTTGCCAGGCGCGAGCGAGATTGGGACGATGTCGAAGGCATAGTGAAGAGGCAACGCGAGACCTTGGATTGGAGTTTGATTCAGGAGGCTGTTACCCCACTTCTTGAGACTATAGAGGAGCCAGAGCGCATGGCGCGATTGCTCAAGCTGCACAGCTAACTTTCGTTTATCTAACTCTCAGTTCGTCGGCAAAGATGAAAGCCTTATCCCCAGCCCCTAGGTGCCATTCCGGCAGAACTCCGTAGTTCATCGCCGTTACCTTTACATAGCGTGCTGTCACTGCTCCTTTCGCCGTAAACCAAGAAAGGGTTGGGGCCAGATCCGTGTCCTTAACCATGCTTGGCACCTGGCCGTAAGGACGCCAGTTCGTTCCGTCGTCGGAAACTTCGTAACGGACTACCTTGGGCATCAATATCCAAGAGCCGGTTTGCTGAAGGCAGTGGAGACCAATCTCGTTGATGTTGGTAGGCTCCCCCAAATCCACGGAGGCGACGAGATTGTTGCCGTCCCATCCTTGCCAAATCCCGTCGTGAAAATCGCCTGATCCGAACAGCCCATCTACAAGCCCTTGGGGGCCCGTTCCGGCGTATCGTTTGGAAGGCTGGGTTAGGAACGTCACTTGTTTGCCTAAAGCCAAATGGCGTTCGGTAGCAAAAACTGCTGCTGGCTGAACCGGCTTTCCGTTTCGGAAGGGGGCAACCTCGAGTGTTTTGCCGACGGGCCATTCAATATTTCCCGTTGATGAAGCTGAGTCAGCGGTTGGCGCGGAACCATCGGTCGTGTATTTCAGTTCCATATCTTCCATGCCAAGTTTGCCGTTTAGATCGCACACCCCTTTTGAGGGATCGCTACTGACGGAGTAAGTAAAAATGGCTTTGCCTTCCGGACCGTAATCGATCCCATTTGCCTTCATGAACGCTTCGTGACGGCGAACGCGGTCCTCAAACGATTGGTAATCCTTATGCGGATTTGACCAGGCGATTTCACTTATCGCAAGGCCTCGCGGCAGAAACATGGCCATGCAGTTATCCGAAGTGATGTGCTCGGACCAAAGCGGCGCTTCGATTCCCAAAATGCCACCTGGCTTGGTGATCTCGCTTGTGGGATCGTAGCTGTAAACCTGCTCCATGGTCAGGTCGTTCGGCTGCCGGTCCAAATAGCAGTTTGAGGCCGGCGCAAGGAGCACTTGGCTTCCCTGATCTAGGGCCGTTTCGGCCAGCGATTGACCGTTCCAGATTTCGACGACAGCGCCCTTTGCCAAGCCGCCTTTCATGATCTCATCCCAACCAATGATCTCTTTACCCTTCGCCTTAAGCATTTTTTGAATGCGCTGGATGAAATAGCTCTCCAGCCCATATACGTCTTTAAGGTGCTCGGATTGGATGCGCGCCTGGCAATCCGGGCATGCCTTCCAGTGGGCAATGGGCACCTCGTCCCCGCCGATGTGAATGTAGGGCGATGGGAAAAGTTTGACGACTTCCGACAGAACGTCGTCCAAAAACTTAAACGTTGACTCGCGGCCCGCGCAGTACACGTCTTCAAACACGCCCCAAGTGGTAGGGACCTTGATTTGAGCTTTGGTGCAACCTAGGATGGGATCGGACGCAACGGCAGACGAACAGTGGCCGGGCATCTCGATCTCGGGAATGATCATGATGTTGCGGGCCGCCGCGTAGGCGACGATGTCTTTGATCTCATCTTGCGTGTAGAATCCGCCGTACCGGCTCCCATCCGCTTCCGTTCGCCACGCACCGATTCTTGTGAGCTCGGGGTGCGACTTGATTTCGATGCGCCAGCCTTGGTCTTCCGTTAGGTGCCAGTGAAGCACGTTGAACTTGTAAATCGACATAACGTCTAGGAAATGCTTTACAAAGGCAGGCGTTTCGAAATGGCGACCAACATCCAGGAGCACGCTGCGCCAAGCGAAGGTGGGTGCATCTTCAATCTCGGCACACGGAAATCCTTCCGTTGTTCTCATCTGGCGAAGGGTTTGCAATCCCCAGTAGAGGCCTTTCGGGTTCGAGGCTTCGATTTCGATCCCCTTTGGGGTTATGTCGAGATTGTATGCTTCGTTACCTTTGATGTCTGGGTTTATCTCGAGTTTGGCGGGTGTGGTTCCTTTGGTTTCGAACGCAAGCCCGGCTGCCGCTTTCAGCCGGCCTTGATCTTGGCCAGATAGGTGTTGGTCAAGCTGTAGGCTGAATGGGCCTTGGCAGGTGCCAGCCTCGGGCTGATAGTGGGCCGGCATCGGGAAAATCGCAGGAGCAAGGGCGAACGAAAGGAGCGGAAGGAGAAACATACTTACCATTATGTTCATGTGTCAGCGTCTAGCGAAGATACACTAGATTGATGGCGCATTTTAGCGAAGATGAAGCTTGGAAACTGTCAAAAGATTTAGCAGTGTTTTGTTATCAAAACTTGACGAGCCCAGATAAAGAAAATACGCAAAACTTGGACGTGATTATCAAGCGATCGGCGCTTCAGGTTTCCGAAAACGTGGCTCAAGACTTCGGATCGAAAGCTGGCGTAACGGGCAGGATACAGCTCAACATGGCGGTTAAGGGACTTCAAAGGCTTGAGAGCAACTTATTGATTGCGTTAGAGCTTAACGCTATTTCGCGAGAGTTTTTCGATTCGACGATCCCGAAAATAAGAGATTTGGGCGCGGTATTAAAAGAAAGGCGAAAACTCGCTCAAACCGAAATGAAATCGAAAATGGCCGAGAGAATGAGCGGTTTGGGTTTCGAAGTCGACGACGATTAGTCAGGGCAGGTTCGATTGCGTGGGTTCGCCGCTTCCTCTCCAGCCGTGAATTCAACTGAGAAACCGGCATTCCTCAATGCTTCGGCGACCAGTTCTTCGGCACGTCCGTCACTAACCAGTCCCGAGAGTCGTTTAACTTCTACGGAAATCAGCGCACCGTTCTCCATCTTGGCAAGAAGGGTTGGCGGTTTCTCCGCAAGAGCTCGGCGAACAGCACGGCGCATTGCTCTTAGGGCTAGTTCGGAATCTGTGCCTGTCCCTTCATGCATGATTACTTCCTTCTTCAACTATTATGGGTTCCGAGCCGCTGTTATCAATGATGACCCAGGATTCGACCAGAGGTTTGTACAGGGTATGAAAAAGCTGCTTGCCTCGATGATATCTCCGGACTACCACGTCGTCAAAGATATTGTGCCCGCCCTCTGCGACGCGCCGCTTCACACGCTGGATGGCTAGCTCCGGCGTATCCAACTCTAGGAAGTAAAGCTCCACGGTATATCCACGGCGCTTCCATTCTGGAATCTGCTTTGCAAGCCACTTACCCGACAATGTGCTCTCAATAGCAAAGTCTTCTCCAGATTGAACTAGCTCTCTAATACGCTCCATAACCGCCCTTCCGGAAGCTATATTGGCACTGTTGGGGAGCAGAGGCGATATTCCGGCGGCCAGGTAATCGGCATTTACAAACTGCAACGCAGCCCCTTCGGAGGGAAGGAATTCGCGCGCGAATGTCGTTTTGCCGGCGCCGTTCGCGCCACCGATAATAATTGCTTTCGCCAAGTTCTGTTATTCTTGCACGTAGCTCAACTGTTTAGTGCCAACGCCTGCAGCCCCAGTCCTTGGGTTCCTAAACTAAGGAGCGGCGATCTTGATCGTCACTGTTACCGTGTTGCTGACGCCATAAGCGGTTGTCGCCTTATAGGTGAACGTATCCGTTCCCACAAAACCGGTCACCGGCGTATAAGAAATCTTCCCCGCCGTGCTCAAAGAAAACGAAGCCGCGTGCGCGGGATTCGTAACAACCGCACAGGTCGCCGAAGTAACGTCCTGGTCGTTAGCGAGCACGCTCACATCGGTCGACGGCAGCGCCGTATTCTCCACGCAGTTATAGCTATCAGCCACGCAATACGGCGCGCTGGCGTAGTGGAGGGCAAGCCCATCGACTGAGCCCGGGCCCGTGCCACATGGCGTCTGGCCCAATGCCCAAATCTGATTATTGGGAAAAACATTCAAAGCCGAAATGTGGTTGTAGGGGCTGGTTAGAGTGCCTTGCGAAACCGAATCCCAACGAAGGGTTCCTGTAGTCGCATCGATCTTGTGAACAAATGCCTGGCCGGGCACGAAATCGTAAAGGCCAATGTAGCTCACAAGCGGGATACTTTCACCCGCGATGATCGGGTTGCCGTAAAGATCGAAGTCAAAAACGGAAAACTCCTGGATTCCCTGCTGCGGTGAGAGAGCGCTCAAATGGAAGCTCTGCCAGACCTGCGCACCAGACGTAGCGTTCATTTTAACGACGGCCGATGAAGCGCCAACCCCTTTCTTGGAGATGACCGATAGGAAGTAAAGGAAGCCGTTGTTCACTTTAAAGGTCAGCGTCTCGGGTTCGTAATAGGCGTTGAAATATAAAGTCGACGCCCAACGCGAGGCTCCCGCTGAAGTAAAGGACTCAACGTGCATAGCCGACTGTGGATTTGTAGTGGCGTAGGCGTTATACGTATCCGATATTCCGACGTAAATGTTCCCCGTCGCATCACAAAAGAGATTCGAAGCATAGTAAACAGATCCGGCATTGATGGCCAGCGCAAAGGCTTTGCTAAATACAAGAGCGCCCGTATCAGAAAGCTTTGTTAACTCCAACGCAGAAGCGGTGGTCGAATATCCGCCTGCGTAGACGTCGCTCGTTGCATCGACAACTATCGATCCTCCACCAGCGGTTAGAGGGACTGAATAAGTCCATGCATGAGCTCCCGTAGCCGCCTTAAACTGGTCCACCTGGGTGGCTAACGTGGCTGTGAGACCGTGACTATTCGACCCCTCAATCTTGCTTCCAAGATCCACATTTCCAAGACCATCGATGGCAATCTGGCCCGGATAAAGGTAGTTCGTGGGTGAACTATAGGTAAGTTCTGTTTCCCAAAGTAGAGCGCCGGTTGAAGCGTTCAGTTTGGCAACTATGGGGAGCGCGGTCGTGCTGTTCAAGACTACGCCCACATAACCCAAAGAGGAATAGCAGATTCCCACCGGATTTGCCCCGATCGTTTCCGCTCCTAGGTAGGTGCGCCAGACGGTTCCGGCGGGGCTGACCTTGTCGACATAACGCTGCAGGTTGCGGGTTTCGAAGAAATAGGAGTTTCCGGCGGTATCGTGGTCGGCCGGGCCGAACCGGACATCTTCATCTCCATCTGGCAAGAAATAGCTATTTAACAAGGTCGCGTGGTTCGTTCCATTTAGAGTCAGGAGCCCAAAACAGTTGTCCAAGTTCGGGTTTTGCCTGCCTCCCGCTACCGTGAGGTCGTTGCTCGCGTTGACGCTCATGGTTGCGCCATAGAGGCCCGGTACGGCCGAGGTTGCCGCGGAATCCGTCCACAAAACGCCACCCGCTACGCTTAGCTCGACAAAATTAGTAGTCGTTTGAGTCGCCCAACCAGCGAATAATCCGCCGGAAGTGCTCGGGGCCAAAGTCCAACTGAAGCCGGAGCCAGTTGCGGCCGACCAGTCATACACTCCCGTCGCGCTGGTTTTCCCGAGTCGATAAGCCGTTGTAAAGGACGTGTAGTTCGTTTCACTAATGCTCCAATAGGCCTGGTTTACGCCATCACTGACGGGCGGGACGGTGAAGGCGGTGCTGTTGTTGGCGGCTTGTATTCCAAGCGACGACCGGTAAACGAAAGCTCCTGCTGCGGACCCGAATCTGTCGAGCGTTGCCAAGGAGGCACCAGTTGTACTTGTGGCAGCCCCGGCGACCAAGAAGTCACCAGAGGACAGCACGGTCCCGAAGGCTGGAGTATTTTTCGTCAGCGAACCATAGGCCGTGATGGGTTTGTTCCACATGATTGCCCCCGTCACTTCGTTGAACCTGACCACAAAATAGGACGAGGTGTTTGGGGTCTGGGCGATGGCGTAGCAATATCCGGCCGAGTTGCCATAAAGATCGTTTATGAAAGAAAGGCTCTGCTGGGGAATAAGGTTGAAAGTCTCGGCAATATTGTAGATCGCGGCCTGCGTCGTCTTGTTGTACTTAATAAGGTTAAAGCCAGTTAAGCCGTTTTGGAGTTCGACGATCGGATTGCCTGCCGCATCGACCGCTAAGCCAAGCGGATAGGTGGAGGTTTGGGTGGCCATATTCCAAAGCGTGGTGCCAGTGGCACTGATGTGTAACAGATAAGCTGAACTTGAGTAGATCAGGTCGTCGCGCAGGAATCCAAAAACAAATACATCGCCAGAGGTTCCGCTGGCTATGGCGTAGGGGAAAAACTCATAATTTGGTGGCACATCGAAGGTGTTTGTCCAAGAAACGGCTCCTGCCGGGGTGAGTTTTTCGGTGATGCAAGAACCACTGTTCCCGCTGACTCCACTTGAGGCCGTTTCATAAAGGTTTCCGGCGGAATCCTTGCAAGTGGCGGCCACGCTTACGTCCACGGTCCCTTGGACGACCGCTTGGGTCTGGGCTACAAGACTTTGCGCGCCCGCTTGGGTTAAGAGGGCTAGAGTGAAGGTGATGCCGAGAAGGAACTTGATAGGGCGCACAGGTTCATTATATTGCAGGTTGGTTCAAAGGTCCCGTGTTTTTTTGGATGGAGCCGTTGTGCAGCTACTGGTGAGGTTTGGCAAAGGGTTGAATGATAAGGATAACACCGATGGCCGCTAAACCGAAGTAAACGAGCTTGAGGAATGAGGTGCTGGTTAGTTTTTGGTTGGCAAAGCGACCGAGAAAGATGGCCGGGATGGTGACAGCTAGGGTTAGCACGTAGTAGTGGGTTACGGCCGGGGTCCATAGACCGGTGAGCCAGTAACCGGCCATTCCGACCGCGCTAGCGGGAAGGAAATAGCCTTGAAGGGTAGCCCGAAACTGCTGCGGCGTCCAACGTTTCATAGCGCCGTAGACAACCAGCGGCGGGCCGTTCATGCCGTACGCGCCGCCCAAGATGCCGGCGATAAAACCGCTGGCAAGCGGCCAAGCTTTGTTGTCTGTTTTTAACTCTGGGGATGTTTTGACGGCTATTGAATAGGTAGCGAACGTTAGGATTATTAGGCCTAGGACTGCTTTGACCGCGCCTTGGTGTTCTATGGTTAGAAGCCAAATCCCTATCGGTATGCCAACGAACGTGGGCGGAAGAAGCCACCCCGCGCTGGAAACGTGAACGTGCCGCCAGTCTTGGATTACGACTACGGCGGCGACTGTTATTGAGAGTAGTACGGCAAGCGGCGCAGCCGTTTTGATGGGCATGACGAGGGCGAGCAGCGGAACCGCGACCAGCGCTTCGCCGAATCCGAAAGTGGAGCGGATGAAGGTGGCAAGAAACGCGATGAGGAGCACGCTTATGGTCGTAACGTCCATCCAAGTTGTAGCCATGCCCCGTTTGAAATTACCTGTGAACGGATAACAATCCCGGAAATCGGGCGTGCCCTGTAGCCAACCAGAGTTTGAAATCATCTAAACTTGGTTATGAACAACGCGATTGAAGAACTCGCGCATCCGCCCGTGGTCAGCGAGTCAGAATGGCTCGCCCAAAGGCTCAAGCTTCTAGCAGAAGAGAAGGCCCTCACCAAGGCCTACGACCGGGTTAACGCGTTGCGGCGTCGGCTGCCCATGGTGAAAGTCGAAAAGCCATACACCTTCACTGGCCCCGATGGCGAGAAGACCCTCCTCGACCTATTCGAAGGCAAGCGCCAACTTATCGTTCATCACTTTATGTTCGATCCGGCGTGGGACAAGGGCTGCGGGAGTTGCACATGGCACACGAACCAGTTCGGCAACCTTTCCACTCTGGGCAAGACAGATACGAGCATGGTCACCATCTCGCGTGCGCCCATTGAAAAGCTGCTCACTTATCAAAGTGAGAAGGGCTGGACTAACAAGTGGTACTCCTCCTACGGCACCGACTTCAACTACGATTTCATGGTAACTGTTGACCCCGCGCGGGGGCAGACGCAGTACAACTACAAGACCGTCGAGGATCTTTCTGGCGTTGTCGGCAACGATGCGGAGACCTCGGAACTGCCCGGTATGAGCGTGTTTTTCCGCGTTGGCGACGACGTGTTCCACACCTATTCGGCATACGGGCGCGGCCTTGAAAGGCTCATGGATACGTTTGGGTTGCTGGACATCACGCCCTACGGGCGGCAGGAAGATTTCGAGGATTCGCCGGAGGGTTGGCCGCAGAGTCCGACGTACGGGTAACCGGGCGCTTCATTTGAAGTTAGAGGCCAGCTCCTCTCACCCAAGGCTGTCCTTCGGGACCTCCCCCGGTTCGCGGACTCACTCCACTAAAAGGGGCACCCGGTCCGCACGAGCCATCAGACGGGTTTCCCCCTTGAACCCCCTCCGAATGGATTTGGCACCACTCCTCCACCCGAGAGGGGCGAAGGGTTTTGCGACGACTGGTGAGCACATTTGCAGAAGCGGATAGCCGTCATGCGCCCCGACAGAGGCTCGGATTTCTACGATAATCAGAATCCGATTTCTTGTCGTTTGGATTCCAGCACGAACGCAAACTTTTCACCTCTCCCGAAAGGAGAGGTCGCTGAGGAACGAAGCGGGAGAGGCTCGAATAACCCGACGAAGGAACCATTTAGAGCTCTTTGAAAGCGCCTGTCAACTTCCTAAACCTAATTAGCGATGACATCAAACGCCAAGAGTGCCAACCTCAACAGCACCGGCTCGCTCGTAAATGGCGCTAATCACTCCGCTCGGGGTGGCCACACAATCCGTTAGCTTAAAGGCGGCGGGAATCGTGCCACCCTCGAACAACTTCTTCCCTTCTCCAAGAGTCACGGGGTAGATCTTAAGTTGGAACTCGTCCACCAAGTCGTTCTCAAGCAGAAGCTGAACGAGCTTGCTGCTGCCCCAAACTTGAATGTCAGCCCCTTCAGAGTTCTTGACCTTCTTAATATCCTCCACACTTTCAATGAACACGCAGTTTTTCCAATCGGAGCTTTTCAGCGATTTGGACAAAACGTATTTCGTTCCTTCATTGATGCCAGGCCAAAAATCTGCGTGGTGGGGCCAAAAGCCTTCAAAGATCTCGAAAGTCTTCCTGCCCAGAAGATAGTCCGCAGACTGCTGAAGCTGTTTTTGCACGATCTTGCCGCTAACCGCATCGCCATAGCTTGCGGTCCAACCGCCAAACTTGAAGCCTCCGGAAGGATCTTCCTCGGGCCCGCCGGGCGCTTGCATTACGCCGTCCAACGAAATCATGGATAAGACAGTTATTTTTCTCATACTAAGTTGCACCGTGTGAACTCGCGGACTTCGACAGGAGCCCGGCAGGCAACGGCTGCCTTGCGACCCCAAGCTAGAGCCTCTTCCATGTCGGCCGCCCGCAGAAGCCAGAATCCGCCGATGTGCTCCTTGGTTTCCAAGTAAGGGCCATCGGTGACAAGCACCTCGCCGCCGGTCTGAGCGCGGAGCGATTTTGCGTTCTCCGCCCGCTGCATGCCTCCAGCAAAAATCCTCGCGCCTGCTGCTTCCATTTCTATGTTAAGGTCGTCGATGTCCTTGACCATAGCTTCTCCTTCGAGGGATCCATCGTAGCCGTCAGCGTGGTGAATAGCAACTAAATAAGTCATAAATCTTCTCCTATGATGGCGATCCTCGGGCCCGTTTGGCTCGCCTTCTGGAATTTAGTCGAACGGCGGCTTCAAAAATCGACAGGGTTCCAAGAAATCTGCCCTTTGTTGCCCCAGACGCGGGGCGGTAAACTCGCCAACCAACATACATGGCCCTTCTTCCGATCCTTTTTGCGCTCACCGCGATGACAACTTCGCAGACTTCTCCCCTGTACCATGAAAGTCTACGTCCGCAGTTTCACTTCACCGCGCGGCAGTGGAATGACCATCGCCTGAACCCGGTCGAGCACCAAGAAGGCTGGATAAACGACCTCAACGGCCTGATCTATTACGACGGCGAGTATCACATGTTTGCGCAGAGGTGGGCTACTTGTTGGCTGCACGCGGTCAGCAAAGACCTGGTTCATTGGACCGAACTCCAGCCTGCGTTTTGGGAAGAAGCGCCCGGAAGTGGCGTGCAGTCGGGAACCTGCGTGATCGATTACAAGAATTCCTCCGGGCTGTCGCCCGATCCGAGCAACCCGCCAATGGTCGCCTTCTGGTCACGGTTCGATAACCGAAGCCAGTGCATCTGCTACAGCCTTGATCACGGCCGAACTTGGACTCGTTACGCCAAGAATCCGATCATGATCCACCCGGAACGCGACCCAAAGGTGTTCTGGTACGGGCCGGGCAAGCACTGGGTGATGATGATGTACGGCGAGGGGCAGTATCACATCCTCACCTCGACGAACCTGCTCGACTGGAAAGACGAACACCACCCCGTTCCGAACAGCTTCGAGTGCCCCGACTTTTTCGAGCTGCCGATTGATGGCAACAAGAACAACAAGAAATGGGTGCTGATTCAGGGCAGCGGCTACTACTCCACCGGCTCATTTGACGGAGCCCAGTTCTCCGACGAGTCCGAGCGCCTTCCTTGTGATACGGGGCCGAACTTCTATGCTACGCAAACCTGGGGCAACACCGATACCGGCAATGGCAAACGCGTTCAAGCGGCGTGGATGCATGGCTCGCACTTTCCGGGCATGCCTTTCAATCAGCAGATTTCGCTTCCATGCGAGCTTTCGCTTCACACGACACCGGCTGGGATCAGGTTGTATCGTAAGCCGATAGAAGCTGTTAACTCGCTTCACAAGAAGGAGCTTCATTGGAAGAACCTTGCTCTGCGTACTGGAGATTCCATAGAGCTCACGGCCAAGGGAGATCTATATCATCTGCGGGCGGAAGTCGAGATTCCGGAAGGGAGCCAACTCGTCTTTACGTTGCGTGGAATTGATGTCACGCTTGGGCCTCAATCTTTCGCCTGCAATGGACCGGCCTCGAATTTACCCCTTCCCGTGAAGACGATCGATATCTACTTGGATCGCGGTTCGCTGGAGTCTTACGTAGACGACGGGCTTCAGTCGGATACGCGATTCGTGCTGCCAAAAACGGAAGGGATCTCCGTTCGTGCCCAAGGCAAACCGGTGACGATCAAGTCCCTTTCGCTTTGGCCAATGAAATCGATCTGGCCCGCCAGGCCGATTTCTTAAGTTTTCAAGTGCGGCTCGGGCTGCGCATTTTTTGCTGTCGAAGGAGTAAGGATTTACAACAATGGAAAGCTACGTAGACTTGTGTAAGAAACTGGCGGTGGAGGGGATGGAAGGTTTCCTGAAGGTGTTTTCATTTGTCCCAGATGACAAGCTAACCTGGACCCCGGCTCCTACGGCGAAATCGGCTTTGCATATTGGCGCTCATACGGCTCTCTATTCAGGCAGGTTTGCCCGCATGATCGGTGACAAAAAGCTCCCCGAAATAGACAATATTGAGGAGTGGGTGCGGCAACGAACCGAGCGGGAGTTGGCAGTAACGAGCCGCGCGGAGGTTGAACGCATTTTCCGAGCGGGCACCGACGAGGTTATTGCCTCCCTGGAAAGTCTAACGGCGGAAGATATTGAACTTCAACTGGAATCTAAATTCGGACCTTCGGCAAGCATGCGGTGGCTGATGCGATTGCCGGGGATTCATGCGGAGTCTCATACTGGGCAGATTGATTATCTGCAAACGTGTTGGGATGATCAGGTTGTGCATTTCTGAAATGACGATTCTTGGCAACTCGAATCGCGTCCGCTTAGAGTTGTCCGGTCAGCAGAGCTTCCAATTCTTCCACTCGGTCCGTAACTTCGAGCAACTCGGCATACTCCAAAAATGTTCGCGTTATGAAGCCCCTGTCCAAACCTGGAACTACGGCGATGATCGCGCGGATATCCAGTAAATCTTGCGGACGCCACGCAATAGCCTTCATAACGACAAGATGCTCGGGACTCGCGACTGGAACGGCCGTCCCATCAGCCAATCGCCTGGATAAGCACCTCTCCACCAGATCCTCGTCGAACGGCAATAGCCCGAGCATGAGATCAATGCCGACATCGTCACCGTCGCTAAGGGTCAACACTCGAGTCCTTCTCGTAAATCCAACTTGGTCAACAGCGCGTGTCCTGTAGCCGGCCTTTTCAAACTTGGTAATCAACCATTCAATTCGTTCATCGGCGTCCAAAATAAGAGCATCAACATCGGCAGTAAATCGTGGAGTAGACGTCAGTGAAACTGCAACCCCGCCAACCAAAGCGAACCGGATGTCAAGTTCCGAAAGAACCTCAACTAACTGGCGAACCGACCTACTCGGAAGCGAGTTTATTTCGCTCATTAATCGCCTCACGAAGCCTCGCCCATTCTCTTGCAGGAGCCTGCTCGCCCTCCCTAATCTCCGGCCGAATCCCAAGTTCTGCCGCTATGCGCCAAATTGCATCCAGCTGTTGCATCCGCGTGGCGGCCGTCGCTGCGCGCCTTTCTGCGACTTCAAAGGCGTTAACCTCCTCAAACCTCGCTTTCATATCGATCATGTCTTGGCGCGTCATGCTTAAAGGCAGTCTACGCTAAGTGAAAGGGCGAAAGTCTCAGGTATCACTTATCGTCAAGATTGTAGACGGCCAATCCTGATCCAAGCGAGATTAGGAAATCTAGTGAGGCACAGCGGTTCGCTTTTTCGTTGCGTTGCTGATGAGCGTGAGATTTACGGCCAGGGTCTGGTTTTCTAATCCGGTTTCTGCGACTCCGGTTGCGTTTATGGTAGCCGTCTCTTGTGTGAAGGACCCAACCAAGGTGTCTGAACCGGTGGTAAATGTTGCCACCCACTGAAATCCTCCGGCGCTGGAAACCGTGCCCGACAACGAACCAACCGAGCCGGTAGAAGAAACGAAATTGCCGCTCACGTTGCCGGACACATCGATCACCACGTTAGTTAGCGAGCCCGCGTCGCCCGAAGAACCCGTCCAGTTTCCCGAATAAGTTCCGGCAAAGGCATTCGAGCCTTCGAGGCCGTTCAGTATCCCGTTGGCGCCACCGCAACCGGTAATAACTAGGCCAAAGATGGCTGCAGGAACGAGTAGCATGCATCGCTTCATTTTCAAAATCATAGCGCTTTATCAAAGGGGTTCTGCGCAACCTTAAAAAACTCTCAGCTTGAAAGTTAGTGAGCCAACATCAGACCGGAAATATTACGCCCTTACAGGGCTACGGAGTTTGGCTGGCTCCTACCCAGGGCTCGCAGCCGGAGCCGCTCGCCCGTGGGCTATAGGAAGAACGACCCTTTGGGCCTACGGAGTCGCGAGAAGTCCTCGGACGCGGGGTTTTGGAGATTCAGGTCCGCTTTGAGTTGGCGGTTACTCCTGCATTTTTACCCCTCGTTGACACTGAGGTGGCATTGGCCCTATAGGTTTAGGCTATAGTTCGGCAGGACGATTCCACCAAAGGCGGTGCTCTCTATAATGGCTGATAACGAAACTCCGACAACGACCCCCATTGCTAATCCGGCTCCATTGGGCCTTTGCGGCTTTGCACTAACCACGTTTGTGTTAAGCTGCGCGAACGCAGGCTTTATATCTGGGCCACAAGTTGTTCTCGGTCTCGCATTTTTCTATGGTGGGCTTGCCCAAATGCTGGCGGGGATGTGGGAGTTTAAGACTGGCAACACCTTCGGCGCAACCGCTTTTACGTCCTACGGTGCGTTTTGGATCGCCTTGGCAGCTACTATCCAGTTCAAGATGATTCCGGACGCGACTTCGATGGGATTCTTCCTGCTTGGCTGGACCATCTTCACGCTGCTCATGTTTCTCGCTTCGTTTAGAACGACTGGCGCGCTCGTTATCTTGTTTTTGGCCCTTTTGATTACGTTCGCCCTTCTAACGGCGGGCGAGTTTGGAGTGGAAGCGGGGCACAAACTAGGCGGGTACTTCGGGATTTTGACCGCACTGATTGCTTGGTACAACGCCTTGGCCGGACTGTTGGTTGCCACCAAATCGGCAATCAAACTTCCGGTTTGGCCAGCGCCATAGCCTTGGTGGGTATCTTGACCGACGAACCGACGATCAATTTGGAAGCCGCCAAGCGGTCTCTGATTGGCACTCTCGTCGGCGATAGCCTTGGCCTTCCCTACGAGAAACTGCCGAAAGGACGCAACCTTCGGTTGATGCCGTTCCCACTTCGCCAGCGCATCTGCTTTGGGAGGGGATTCCCTAGTGACGATACGCTGCTGTCCCTTTTTGTTCTTCAGTCGCTGGTTGAGTGTGGAAGCAACGAGGACAAATTTGTGGCCAGATTCGCGCGGAGACTCCGAACATGGTTTCTTTCGCTTCCCCCTGGAATAGGGCTCAGCACGGTGAAGGCGTGTATGCGGCTTTGCGTGCGCGTGAATCCACGCCGATCCGGGATTAAGTCTGCGGGCAACGGAGCCGCCATGAGAGCAGCGGTATTGGGGGCGGCCCTTTGTGATGACGAGGAGCAGCGCGCTCGTTTTGTATAGGTTTGTTGCCGTACGACACACACCGATCCGCGGGCCATTGAAGGAGCCCAGATCATTGCTCTTGCCGCTTCTCTTTCAGCCCGGCAAGCTGAAGGTGACTTTGAGAACCAGGCTCGAGCCTTGTGCCCGGATTGGCCGTGGGATACACGGTGGCCCGAAAGAGGACCTTCAGGATGGGTCGTCCATAGTGTAAATGCCGTCATCGATCTTTGGCAAAAATATGGAAATGCCCCAGTCAAAGCGATTGAGGCGGCGATAACTTTGGGAGGAGATACCGACACCGTAGCGGCGATGCTAGGCGGGATTCTGGGGGCCGATCCCCACGGTTAGGTGGCCCGAGAATTGGCTACAAGTCTGTGGATGGCCCAATTTCAGCGACATCGAGAATCTTGCCATCCGGACTTCCTATTACCGACTGGCGCGTAATCACGCCTTTCAGTTACCGATCGTGCTTGCCTACGGATTTCGTCGGCTGCTTCCTCCCTACTAACTCTCGGCACAAGCCGTGCGCAAAACTCAAATCACGATATTTCACGATCATGCGTTATTCTGTTTGCTACGGACAACCCATGAAAAAGCTATGCGCCTTATGCCTACTGCTTGTCTCGCTTGCGCTTGTCGTCGCCGGATGCGGCGGGGGCGGGGTTAGGAGCACTGCCGCTACCTCAACTGGGGGCGACCAGATCATCTTCAACAACGGGCGCACCGGGGTTGTCTCCGAGACGGCAAGGATGAGCGATGCGAGCACGGTCACGACTGTTGTTACAGCAAACCCAAGCGTCTCGGCGAGCAAAATGGCGCAGCTCGTGGTTGCCAAGATGCAAACGATGGCGGATTTTCGCATGGGCGGCATATCCACATCAGGCGATCCGTGGGGCGAGTTCATAGATGGATCTATTTACGCCGTGGATGTAAGCGACCCAGATTTCCTTGCGCTCTCTCCCAAGGCGCCTCCCGCAACTAAAACCATCAACAAGCCAACACCCTCAAGGGTCGTTGTCAGGCCTACCACTACCACGGCCACAACCTTCCCAGGTTCAACCAAGGCCTACATTATCCACGGTGTCGAGGCGGCACGAACAAGCCCGTCCGATCAGCTTAGGGCCGACCTGACCCAAGCGGGTTACACAGTTAGTGAAACCAACGGCGGAATCGCCGATTGGTCGAATCTCTCCGGCGCGGGAATACTAGTCAACGATGGGCACGGCACCAATATTCAGGGCAAGTTCTATGTTTCAACCACGGACGTGGAAACGCCTGCGCTTGACAAGCAATACGCTAAATACATCGCTTCGAAGGCGATAATCATTGCGGGCCTAACCGTGTATGACTCTGAAGAAAAGAAGCATACAGAGCAGCGCTATTTGCTAAGCATCGACTATCTCAAATCGCTGCCCAATTTCGCGACAATGTTCTCGCCAAACAGCTTCTTTATGGATGTCGTCTGTTGCGGCGATTCCAAAGAAGCGGCCAACTTTTGGGGCCTGTTGCAGACAAGCGCTGGGCTTGGAGATTACTCCGGCTGGAGCCAGCCGGTGGACGAGGACGCGGCGACTCAAACTGCGGATTTCTTCTTCGACCGAATGCTTGGCTTAAACCAAGCAACACCGGTCGATCCTACCCTGCCGCCGCCAGCGACGGTTACAGCAACAGCCGCTCTTTTGACTACCACCGCTAGAGGATCGGGATCATCCACCACCATGAATAAGGACGGCGCAAACTTGTTCTCCTTCCATTTCGGCGGAAACCTGAATTACATGATTCCCTCCATTGCCTCAGTCACGCCAAACTCGGACGGGTCGAAGTGGGCCGTCCAAGGCTCGTTTGGCAACGACGCCGGCACCGCCACCTATGGAGGCGTGCCAGTGACGCCTTTGAATTGGACGGATGCCGAAATCGACATCCCTGCCCAAACTACAACCAGTGCGCTGGTTGTGAAAACGCCTACCGGGCTGATAAGCAACTCGTTTATGTCTCAAGGAAAGCCCACCCTTAGCCCTCTAGCGAGCGTGATCCAACAGGGAGGTAAGCAGGTTCTGAAGGTGACGGTTGCGGGCGGATTGAAAGGCGCGACCTATTCTTACAAGTGGACCAATACCGCTAACTTCGGATCCATATCGGATGGTTCGGGCCACACGGGAGCGACCTTTACAAGCTCCGTCGGCTCCGTCACCTACACACCAACCCCGAACTTATACGGAACCGACACCATTACGGAGCAGACCTTCCTGGTTCAAACCGATGGCACGATGGTTTCTATTGGCAAGGGCACGGCAACCGTACAAGTCGACATCAGCGGAGTATTCTCGATCACTCCAGCTTCTGCCAATATCGACCAAACTCAGAAACAGCCGATTTTGGTCAGCGTTCAAGGAGGGGCGGCGGGGGCTACTTACACCTATAAATGGGCCAACACCGCTAACTTCGGAACCATCGCGGATGCGAAAGGCAATACCGGGCCTAGCTTTACAAGCTCTCTCGCTGCCGTTACTTACACGCCCAAAGGAACGGCTGGAAGTGATACCGTGACCGTTGAAGTGTTCGTGGTGGCGGCGGACAAAACCCAGCATAGCTTGGGCACGCAGGAGTGCGAAATATCAGTCGCCGTTCATACTTTGAACTTTACGCCAGCGGATGGCCTGGTGGCCATTTCACAAACTCAAGTGTTTTCGGTCGCGCCTTTAACGGGCAGCTTCCCAAATGGCGCCACTTTTGTTTGGGTGTTAACAGGTCAAGGTTCCATTAACGGGAGCCAAAACGTGACAACCAAGGTGCCGCAAGTGACCTACAAGGCACCCTCACATACGGTTGCGGGCGATCTGGAAGTGACGGTCAAGGATTCTACCGGTAAGACCATCGGCAACGGGGATCAGACGATCATCGTTCAGGCGGTGGTAATCTCCCCGAGTTCGGTTACCCTTGCTGGACCAGGAGCGGGAACTAGCTTCAACGTAAAAGGGACATTTCCCGCTGGCACAACCTTCAAATGGAGTTGCAAAACTGGAGGTTTGAGCACAACTGGGACTCAAGCGCCATTTCCGAATACCCTTACCACAACCACAGCTAGCGTCTCTTACTTGGTCGCAAATCCGCCTCCCGACGGAAGCCCAGCCACGGATACGGTGACCATTAACGTCTTCGGGCCTTCGGGGACTTCGCTAGGCGTAGCGGAAGCAACCGTGCAATACGGCGGTCAGCCGTTCTTTATGGGCACTTATCCGCTTGCCGCGCAAAACGATAAACTGGTTACGGGCGACATCTACTACAGCAGCTTAACCAACCTAATGGGTTATCCGTCTGACTTCGGATTGTTTTACGAGTTCGAGGACTTTTCGAGCGGATTCTTTGGAATCACAATCTCCGTCACAGCCGGGAAGTTCCTTGCAGTCGGCCAGAGTTATCCGCTTAACCCGACTAACAACATAAGCGGGACCGATGTTTTCGCAATCCAAGGAGCGATCATCACTCAAGCCCCGCCTGTTAAGTCTGGAGTGCTCAAGATCAATAGCGAGATCCCTTCGCCTGCCGGAAACGGGAGCTACATCGGGTACTCGGTTAATCTTTTGTGCACAAATGGCCAGTCTATTGTTGCGAATGGGGTCGTGCTTCAGCATTCTTAGCTAGGGCAATTGGGTTGGTCTTCCGAGCGTCCAAACAGTGAGTGTGAAAGGAGCTGCTGCAGAAAGACGAACCCCGAACTTTGATTTGCCCTCCGGAATGGGCGTCGGCTGATACGCTAACGTGACGAGCTTCTTTCGATACTGGTCGGCCACATATGCCTCGTCCCTCTTGCAAATGAGAAACTGACCCTTATCCATCTTCTGGTCTGATTGGATTCGGCTACCATTTGGCAGAGTGACGGCCAGGCCATTGACGGGAGCGTCCACCCGCAAGGAAAACTGCAACGGCTGGGAGCCGTACGGATTGTCTAGGTTTAGCTGCGTTTCATCGACTCCGGCGTTTCCGCTAATGTTGATTTCCTTAATTGGGAATAGGTCGTAGGCGCGAGGCCCTTTTCTTTCAAGGTGAAACTTGTAGTCCGGATCGCGCAATTGCTGTTTTATTTTTTTGGAAAACACGCCGTCGGCTCGCGCATCTTGCCAAGCGCGAAAGGTCTTGAAAATGGCATCCTTTTCACCGCTGCGCTCGACTACTTCCTGACTTACATTAAATCCATAAGTGGCATCCCAACCGACTGCCTTCGCCTGCAGATTTTCGGCATCATAAACCGACCAATCGCTATGCCACCACTGGCCGCCGAACGTGGCGGGAAAATAGCTGTTGCTGAATCCATCGCCAATATCCTTGCCTTCGATTCCCCTTCGGCCCGTGGTTGCGACAAACATGTTGTCGCCGCCACCGACATTGCAGGCGTTCATATATTCCCAAGCGCCGGTAAACACATTTGAACCGGTGATGTGCAGCGCTTTCCCATGCGAAAGCTTGGCGTACGTATCAAACAGGTGGCGGCAGAACAGCCTCACCGCGTAGTAGCCCTGATTTTGGTAGACCGTGCTTTCGAAGCCGTCGAAGTCGAGCCCATCTAATCCGTTTCTGCAGGCCAAATCCGCATAGTAGTCGGCGTACGCAGGTAAATGAGCGATGTCGGGCACGAAGCCGTTGTAGCAGTTCTGCATGAGCTTCGCCACCTCGTCGCCGGCCTTGTGAGGCAATGCTTTGGATCCATGGCCACGCTCTACTCCAGTCAGGGTCCAGGGGGCCGTTTTACTGATGCCGGTATAGCGGAGCATTTCGCTGCCGATTCGAAGATAGTTGGAGTCATCCCCTTCCGTCCACGTTCCTTTGTCGGCTAAGAATGATGGATCAGTCACGACGACCTCGGTGTCCGTCGGCGATATGTCCTTGGCGAGTTTGGTGCGGCAAACGGCTTGCAAGTCTTTGCTTGGAACCGGTGTTACATCGTTAGAAGTGCCGGGCTGGAGGAAGACGGTCAGCGTATGAAGGCCGCCGCTGCTTAATCCCAGGCGATGAGCTTCGGCGGTGAACTCCTTCATCTCCATGGGCGGCCGGTTTGTAAACGGCAATTTCCCCCCTGACCAGTTGTTGCCGAGACACGGATAAAACTCGCCTGTATCCCGTGAAATATCCTTCACGCCAAGCGCCTGGGCATACTCCAAACACTTATCGTATGGCCCATTCCAGAACAATGTGACTCCGAATGTCGAGGGGTCGCGGATCCACTTCCCATTGATCATGATGTGCGGAAGCCCTTCGCCAACGATGATCTTTTCAATGGTTTTGAGTCCCTCGCTATCGGGACAGGCATACAGTGCAACGCCAGATCCTTTAAAGCCAACGCCTGGGACGGGATCGCTCACCATCTGGCGTGGCCTAGAGCGTTCGAACCCAGGAAGCAGCGACCACTTGTAGGTGTAGGGCTTGCTGCGATCTCGCGAATGGTAAGCCACAGAAGACCCGAATTCCGGCTCTAGCTTTGCTCCCGTTCCAAAAGATTGGTGGAAATACCCTTCGGGGTGGGAATAAAATGCCGTATCGCTGATCCCATTCCCTCCAATGTTGAACCACTGGCCTTCTTTATATTTCGCCGGAAGGGGGTCGTTCACTTTGTCCTGCGAATGAACGTAATAGCCCATGCCATAACAATCGCTATCGACCGGAGGGCCGGCGATTGTATTGTCGTCCAATCCCAGCATCCCGATTGCCCAGTCGTCATCGCGCACGACGCCGAGCAGGTCGCCGATTTTGCCAGAGATGGTCGTGTTGCAGGGTCCCCAGACGATGTTGTCAACATCCTCGCCGTGTGCCAAGGAAACTAACTGAAGGCGGAAGTAGGAGTCTTTTGGTTCAATTGAAACAAGTGCGGTTTTAGCGTTCGGGTAGTTCAAAGTGATCGTGTGGCTATCTGACTGAAAAACGGCAGAAGTAGGCGATATGAGCTTGCCGTTTTCGCCGAGGCTCATTAATGGCGAAGGGTGGCCCTCAGGGCTGTATTCCTTTCCAGTTCTCTTGGATTTGATCGAGACGATGAAACCTTTATCGTTTAGCTGGATCGTCGCGAAGCGGGTTTGATACCGGTGCGGGGTTGCTGCTTGGATAGCCATGGAAACGGCGCAGACCGCCGTCGTTGCAATCAGTCGAAAACGGGTTTTGGATAAGATCATGGCTTTAACTTTAATGAACGGCTCCGTTTGGGGCGACGATCACTTCGGTGGTAGAGTTCGCCGGAACCGCGACGCGCGGCCAGCCGAGGTAGGAGACGTAGCCCAGTGGCTGCTTGGCTTTAGCGGTTGTTTCACCAAATACGGACACTTTGGCGTCGTAGGGGGTCGAGTTTGTAATAGCAAGCTTAACCCCATCCTTTGTGCGCCTAATCACGTGGGCTTCAACCTGATCGAAAACATAGAGATGCGCGGAGTCCGTCCGCAGGTAGATTCCAGGGATCTCCACCGACATCATTAGGCCATCCAGTTCACACCAAGTATTGTGCCCATGGAGAAAGTTGCCGACTGCGCCCTTTCCTTCCGCATCGGTTGGCTGGATGCGTTCCATAGAGGAGCCGAATCCATCCAGAGATGTTGGGTGGCCGGGGGAATCCGTGGCCTCGGTGGCAGCATGCTGAATGTCGCGCAGTAAGTCGGCATAGCGCCGATCGTCAGTCGCGCGGAAGAGCTTGAAAAGGTAGTCGCCAGAGGAAGTGCAGATACCTGGCGCGGCGTGTTTGTTCTGGGCGCTGGCGAATACGGCGCCCGCCATGGGATAGCCCTTCTTTCCGATATCGCTTTTAGGAGGGAAAACATAGTCGTAGGCGAGGACCCAGGTAGAGGCTAGAGCCGCCTCGACCCTCGATTTATTTAGCCAGTTCGGGTCGCCGGTTGCCCAATAAACGGCCATTAGGGATTCCAAAAATCCGAAGGCTGACTCAGAATCTGGGTCTTGCGAAATATCGCCGCAGTGCCCTCCGGTAAAACCTCGGCCGACAACATCTCGGTAGTAGTAAAAGTTGGCCGAATCCTTGGCGACGCGCAAGAACTCTGGGTCGTGAAAGTAGTTTGCCGCCAAAGCGAGCCCTGCCGGCACGAGGGCGCCGGAGGTGGAGTTATAAACGGTGATTTCGCCGGTTTCCGGGTCGAGATATTGCCCAAACTCTCCGTATTTTTTCCAAAGCGATACGAACGCAGAAGCAAGCCGCTTTGCCGACTGCACCCATTCCGGTTTGATCTCGTCACCATGTCCCTGCTCTTTCAGTATCTGGAAGAACTTGAAGAACATGACGAGGGTGTCCGCGTCTTTTCGGGTTAGCGCGAAGACCCGGCCGTTCAGCGATCGGTCAGCTCGGATCTGGCCGTTGGCGGTGATCCCGCCGTAAAAAAGCCCACTCTTGCCTTGGAGCTTGCCCACTACAAAGTCAAATTGTTGCTCGATATGCGCTCGCTCGAGGGGGTCACCCATTGCAAGCATGGGCGTTTGCATGAATCCACTTACCCAGCCCAGTTGGAAGTCGGGGCTGTTTTCGGGGAGGTAATAACCTCCAACGGGTGCCACTTGCCACCGCTTTTTGAAGCGTGATTCGAGCACTTCGGCCATTTTGCTCATGGGGACAGGATTTTGCGGATGGTTAGGACCGGTAAGCGATTTACGAACGGAAAGAAACTTATCGAGGAGGTCTTGGATACCATTGGCTTGAAATGTGTAGGTTTTGAACCTGAGGGTGAGTTCGTCGCCGACTCGCCAATCTGCGGCGACATCGCCGCTTGGGCGGAATCCTCCAAATCCGGCTGCGCGTTCGCGCACGCCCGGCGCGCTGACGATGAAGCCGATCCGATTCTGGGCAGCATTCTCTTCAATCCGTAACTCGTTGTTGCCGAATCGCGATTTTTGCTCGCATAGAAGAATGAATCCTTTCTTTTGACTAGGCGAATAGAAGGCCATCGCGGGATCCGATGCATTGCCGGTTAGAAGCTCGATGAGCGATGGCTTGCCTGGCTTGAGTTCAAGCCGGGGGTTGTTGGACATGGTGACCGGCAGCTTTGGGTTAAAGAACATTGAAGGCGGGTAGGGCGGCATGTACTCCCCGCCCAAAGCATTCATGCGGTTGCCGTTGTAGACCACGGCCGGCACGAGAACGTAGTTCTTCGGACTCCAGTCTGCGAAATCGAATGCGACGGCGACTCCTTTTGATTTGGCGGTGCCTTTGGCGAGTCGGAAGGTGACTTGGAAGTTATTTGCCGAGCCGCGGCGAGTGCAGGTCCAGGCGGCGTCCCTGGTTACGGCATGAGTACCCGTGAGGGACGAGCCCTTGTAATCGCAGACTAGGAACCGAACTTGATCCTTGTTTGCGGGCGGATCGGGCATCATCAAAGCCCCGGTTGGCGGCGCGATTAGAAGAAGGGCGGCTTGGTAAACCATTAGGTTTTAAGTGCTGGGCTTCAGCGCAGTGCGCTATTCCGTTTTCAAAGTGCAATTCTGGCGGAGGCCGAAGATTCTGGCGGAAGCAATGGCCCTTTTTTGGGCTTATTGTGGCGGAAAGTGGCGGATTTTGGCGGGGAAATTCCTACGCCAGAATGGCGATGTCTTGAAGTTATTCTGGCGGTTTGTGGCGGATTATGTCCGCCGCTATAGGTTCAAAATGGTGCGTTTTCATAAAATTTCTTGGATGGCCTTCGACTTTCGACCTTCGACATTCGACTTTGAGGCGTTCTCGGATAAGTAGACGCGCGACGGGGTGGTAAATGGTTTCGGTTATTTCTTGTATCGGCAAATCAATTCCTAACAAAGCCTCAGCCAGCAAGGCATCGGCCACGTCTTTCTTATCGCATAATCGAATCAAGGCGGTTTCTCTTCCAGAGTTATTCACTGAGGAAGACCGCCTTTCAGTGTCTTAGCACCAACCTTCAACTGTTTTTTGGACAAGCCCAGTTCATCACCACTCTTAATCTCACCTTTTTGAATAAAGATCAGATCGCAGAAATCGTCGGGCACGAATTTTCGCACTATCTTGCGTTGATAAAATGTGGGGCTAAGGGAAAGTTCTGTATCCAGTTTTCAGCGGACTCAGACGGCCGAATAAGGCTCCAGCCGATGGTTAGCGCAAGATTTCCTATGGGGGTCACTGCCCAAGAAAGAAGGACAGATTCCGAGCAGTTACAACTGCCCCCGAAGAACTGAGCGAAGGAGATCAGCGCAAACTTGCATCCTCTGATTAGCCAGGGTTAGCGCTTCGAGATTGGGAGGCGCATCCATTTGCAGACTACGCCATCGTAATTTTTCTCAGTCAAGGTAGATTGACCCACTATTGGTGAGGCGTATGTCCCTGGGTTGCTTTGCCCATGAAGCGTGAGCTTCCGGTTCCGGCGGCACCCGTAGCGTAAGGCTCCGCACATTTGGCTGCAGGAGCCACTTTCCGCTGTATTGCTCCTTGCCGAATCCATAAAGAGTATAGGTTCCATCTTCTCGCAACACCATTACCCGCGAGACGGTGGCCCAGAATTCCATTCCGCGCGCGAATGACGGACCCTTCCGGCTGAGTAGGGTGCTCTGCCAGTATCCGGCCAAATCGCCCTTGGACTGGCGAACTGAAGGCTTTCCCCCGGGATCTGCGAGCGCAACAACAGCAAGCGCCGTAATTAACATGACGTAGGGTCGATACCGATTGAAATCCATCCTAGTTTGCTCCCTGTGCATTTGAGTAACAAAGCCTGCACGAATGTTTGACAGTTGGGGCCGCGCCAATTGTAGTTGGCAGGCGTGAAGTAATACCCGCAAAGCTTATATCCACGGGCAGCGCTTGTGGCGTTGGCGCACATGCAACGTTCTTGCCGACAAGACGAATATATGACCCAGGTAATAGGTTACTCGTCACGCTCCCACCGTTTGCATTGATTATTGTACCGAGTATAGACAGTTGCATCCCTAGATATCGTCACTTTTGTTGCTTGCGCGCAGACGTCTCTGAAGAGTCATGGACAGAAATCCGACTATCACGCAAGCTACGGCGAAGATACAAACGAATATTCTCAGACCGTTCGGAATAGGATAGTCTGTTTCAAGCCAAGCCTCAAATATCTTGGCCCAACGAAAGGGTAGTAGCGCCGGTACTACAAACACAAGGAATTGCAGAGCCATGATTGCTACGAGAGCCTTTGCAAATTTTTCTAAAAAGATTACGGTACGTTCTAGCCGATTTGTTCTATCCACTTTACCTGTCCTTCCTAACTCCCGGCAAAATTACATACCTGAAGGCTTACTTGAAAGCCCAAGCTTGATAGCAGGCTGATGACGCCCTCCTCAATATCATGCTTAATCGTATCCTCGGCTAGGTTTCCGCCAGCGCATCCTAAAACAGTGCCAACAACTATTGAAATTAACATGCAATACCAAAGAACTCTGCTGCGGGTTTGAGAGAGCAACGAGCAAAGCCAATTGGCCAAGGCGCTTACAGCGGAAGCAATGAGCCCATCGATGCAGCCTGCAAGGGCCGCCCCTACACCACTCGCAGCCAGTGCTGTACCAACTATGGCCCCCAAAATCGCCGCTATACAGCCGCCCGCTGTCTGACAGACTGCCGGCGCAATCCTTATATGGTTGCCAATAATGAAGTCGCTAAGTATCGAATATAGAGCGCCGAACCCGCCACCTATTGCACATTGAGCCCAGATAGACAACTGTCGGCTGGGATCTATCCTTGCGTCAGGATTTCCGTACACGTAATGATATGCTGGCTCCCTGGGCCACAGAGGGTCCACGGTCAACCACCGTATCAAGGATGTAACCAAGTGTCTTGCCCGCACATAAGAAAGTTGAGTAGCAGCATCAAGGAAATATCCGGCGATGTCCCAAAAATAGTTGAAGGTTGTTAGACGGGTCTCAGTTCCCTAATAATGCCGGCACCGGAGTTCTGAAGGGCTGGCCATTTTTTGTACCATTCGCATAGTTTCCTGGCACCGTAAGTTGCAGTAGTCGGGTTAAAACTGAATGTGCAGTCTTAGGATCTTTCCAGGCACCTAAAATCTGTTCTGCTTTTAGATCACCAATACTTTCTATCTGGTAAATGTCAGTTGGGCCACCGTAGTAGGCGCGATCAATCGTGATCGCATCATTTTTAAATACAAAATGCCAGCCGAATAATCCTGTAAGAGCCCAATCCCAGTCCTCTTGAACACCGTTAGGCTCGGGCAGATACATTTTCTCGTCTTTAAAGTCGATGACAACTCGCGGCACTCCGCTGCCGCACGGAGAGAAAATATTTGCACCTATAGGAACCTGACATACACAACGGTTGAGAAAGGAATAAGCCCCTGCTTTCAAAAAGTCCGGGAGATAAATCTTTGCCTGAATGTCTCCGCCGTAACCTGAAGCGCTCCCATTAATGATCAGCGACCATTCTTTCGGGATTGGCCTCTCGTCCGACAAAGCGGTAGCAGTGGCCCCTGTGTCAACACACATTTCGAAAGGCACGTTTTGTATCAGAGCAGTGAAGGCCACTCGGTCGTGGTGGCCTACCTTTAAGTCAACAACATCAGTTTTTCTGCCAGAATTTGCTGCAATCCATTCCTCAGCTGCGGCTTTGTTAACGCCGCCGGGCCACAGTTCCATAGTGGAGTGGGGGTTCTCGTAATCAATGCCAACGGCGCACTTAGATAGAAAAGATGCCCCGAGTTCTCCATCAACGGATTTGTAATTCTTTAAGAAGCCTGCAAGATCCGAAGGTTCCGCCCGTTCTACATTTAAATCTAAGCTTCCAACCTTCAGTTCGACATTTTTTCCATGGAAATCTGTCGGCAGCGATGTAATCGCGACTCTTGATTGAAGGTCAGCGCTGTCAAGGAACATTCGCAGGGTTTTTGATCCCAGTTTGGCCGTGACGAAAATGTAGCTATCTTGGCGTGAAACGACAACGTGCTCGACGGGACTATTTTGCTTTAAGACCGGGATTGAGTTTGTGCACTGGGATGAAATGGGTAATAATATGGCAATGACGCCCGCCGACACGAGCCCGGATTTGCCGCGCTTACTTCGAGGCATCTTCATGTTTTGTTCGTATTAGGAATCGAACCAAAGTTGATCAGCATAAAAATAGTTTCAAGAGTTGAGGTCATACATAGTTTTCGAGACCACTAAGCAGCAAAGCGTTGAAATTAAAGTTCTACTAAGTTAGAGTTTAGACGGGTTCCTCTGCGTGGTCATGCTACCCCGCCCTGGTGGATCGCTTCTTCATCGATTGCGGCCCTTAGCATCCAGAGGTCTTTGTATCCGCGTATTGTCCTCTGCATCAATGAATGCCGAGCAAGTCCATCGCTGTACATCGGGTTCCAAGCGACTTGATAAGGAGCGGCGAGAGGCCAAGGCGGTTAACGGTGAAGGTTTCTTCGAGGCCTTCTCTTAAGGATGCAGCGGAGTCACGAGCCTATTTGCCGACAACCGCACATGAGAATTCCGATTGAGTGCAATCGAATAGATTAGCTTCCACCAGATAATCCTAATAAGATTCTGGAATTGGGCTAGCGAGACCTCCGATAAGGTGGATCGAACACAAAGTCACGTGTTCAGTCGCGCCCGTGCGTTGCCTCTTGATTCTCCAGCCATCTGAGGACCCTATACCTAACGTAGAACATGGCGATTGCCGCAGGAATAAAAAAAATAACTAACTGAAGTCGTTCGAAGCGGTCCCCTATTAAGACATGCAGTATTACGGAAAGCACGCCAGCAACAGGGAGAAACGCGGATCCCGCAGCAGCGTTGGCCTTTTGAGCGTCTGCCGAAAGGTGCCTTAAGTTCATTTCTCAAGTTTAATGGTTTGGGTTATTTCTTGTATCGTCAAATCGACAAACCTTCGCTGGGCCACT
Source organism: Fimbriimonadaceae bacterium (assembly GCA_036502005.1). GTDB lineage: Bacteria > Armatimonadota > Fimbriimonadia > Fimbriimonadales > Fimbriimonadaceae > DASXZH01. The sequence goes on along the minus strand of DASXZH010000011.1, from coordinate 62,160 downwards.
TCGTGGCGAGGCATCGGTTTGTCGATTTGCCTTTTAGAAGGTGGCCGCTTGTTACCAGGGCTGCGTCTACGCCGCCTGAGGCGGCGTAGACTCCACCATTTGCTAAGTTATTGCTGGCCCTTCAGGCCGCCGGAATCATGAACCCAATTGCTCCAACTCCGAAGGGAGGATCGGAGATAAAACCACTGGCCTCCTAGTCGCGCCTGTCCTTTTTCTCTTGCCCCTGGGCGGGGTAGATTTGCTAAATGGCGGACCGCGACACCCTCATCAAACTCGCTGACATGGCTTGGGCAACCATGCGGGAATCCATCGAAGGCCTGACCCAAGAGCTGGCTTGGGCTTCGCTCGAATTACAACCCGGCGAATATCTGCACTCGGAGGGATCGATCTTAAGTCAGATCGCCCACGTGGCCAATGGCAAGATCATTTACGGAAGCGTCGGCTTTCGCGATACAGAAGTGCGTTGGCGAGAGCTATCGCCTAAAATAGATTCGATTTGGCCCAACCTTGACGAGTTGGTCAAGTGGCTGTACGAAGCCCATGATTATTGGATGAGTTCTTGGGCCGAGGTCGAAGATTTTGATGCCGAAAGACCACGCTTCGATGGGACTCTTTATCCCGGCTGGAAGCTTATTGCCACGGTTATCCAGCACGACGCCTACCACGCCGGCCAGATCCATATGCAAAGAGCGATTCTTGCACCCTCCTCAACTCCACCCCCGCTGGAAGGCGATCTCTGGGAGAAATATTGTAAGGATTTTCCGTGCTGGTAGCTGAATAAAATCGCGTGGTACGCTCCGCCCATGGACCACCCAACTTCTTACCGCAAGATAACAGTTGACGGCGTCGCCATTTTCTACAGAGAAGCGGGTCCGAAGGGCGCGCCTACGCTGCTTCTTTTGCACGGACTTCCCTCTTCATCGCGAATGTTCGAACCCCTATTTGCCCGGCTCTCCAACGAGTTCCACCTCGTCGCGCCGGACTATCCAGGCTTCGGGCACAGCGATTGGCCGGACCCAAAAGAGTTTGCCTATACGTTCGATCACTATGCCGAAATCATAAATCACTTCACGGAAGCGCTCGGCATCTCCCGGTACACGCTTTACATGCAAGATTATGGTGGCCCGGTGGGATTCCGAATGGAGATGGCGCATCCAGAGCGGATCCAGGGTTTGATCGTTCAGAACGCGGTGTCCCACAAGGAGGGTCTTGGGGCGAATTGGGATGCAAGGCGTGCCTTTTGGGCAGATCGGGCGGCGAACGAACAGACGCTTCGAGAGAACCTGCTTTCGCTAAAAACGACACGAACCCGGCACATCGGTAAAGACCCAAATGTGGAGCGTTATGATCCGGATCTGTGGACGGACGAGTTTGCTTTTCTAAGCCAACCTGGGCAAGCAGATATTCAAAGCGATCTCTTCTACGACTACCGCACGAATGTCGAAGCGTATCCCACCTGGCAGGCTTGGATGCGAGAGAATCAGCCTCGGCTAATGGTTGTTTGGGGCAAGTACGATGCTTCTTTCGAGCTTAGCGAGCCGGAAGCCTATCGTCAGGATGTTCGCGAAGCGGAGATTCATGTTCTGGATGGAGGGCATTTCGCGTTGGATGTTTCTGCCGACGAGATTGCGGTCTTGGTGCGAGACTTTATCCAGGCTTAGCTTTGTTCGCAAGTGCTAATTCTCGCCGAGCTTCCATGAGCTCAAACATCGCATTAGCTACGTTTTTTCTCGCCTGCCCCTGGGTTTGCCTTGCGAGAATGCACCTGGGATTTCTGGGCTGGTTGCAACACTAATCGCGACGGCCCACCTGTAACCCCTTCCAGTTTCGCTCGTGCCTCGCTAAAAGGGGGCACCAAGTTAGCGTTTTGAATAAGCTCCATTATTTCGCTCAAAACGACTCTGCGGGTTTTATAACGTTCCGTAACAATATTCCAGTCCCGCGCGTCTGAGGGTCATGGTAAACGCCCATCTTAATCCGAACCTTTCTCGTCGATCCGCAATCTCCCTCTTAAGCAAAGCAGGGGCGGTCACTTTGGGCGCAAGCGCCCTAGCCAGTTCCCTTTGGGCTTGTTCTGGTGTTGGCCCTCCGGGTAAGCCGGTGGTCTTCGGGGATCAAACAAACATCGTCATTTGGGACGAGGCTACCCAAACCGAGCACTTCATTCGGAACGCCAACTTCCGATCCGGCGCGAACGACTTTGGCTTCATCGCCCCAACTCCGGGCAAGCCAGAGTTGCACGAAGCTTCCAACAAAGCGTTTTACACCTTGGCCGCACTTGCTCCCGTCGTCAATCGATTTAAGGCGATGGCGGGTGCCGGAGGGTTCGGCGGTGGCCGAAGCCGAGCGGACGAAGTCCAGGTGGTTCAAGAAGCAGATGTTGCGGGATACCATGCAACCACGCTGTGGTCGAAAAGCGCCCAGGCGGTCAACGACTGGATGAACGAGCACGGGTATGTTTCCACGCCCGAAGTGGAGAAATGGGCGGAGCGCTATTGCGGCCGCGGCTGGTTCCTCACCGCTTTCAAGGTGACCGATAAAACGAAGCTTGCCGCCTCGACGGGGACGATCCGAATGAGCTTTCACACTCAAAATCCCTATAACCCGTTCTACGTGCCGAGCTCGAATATCTTGGTGAATAAAAAAGGCACCCTGCGCGTTTACTTCGTTTCGGTTGGCGATTATGACGCTAACATCGGCCCCAACGGCGAGACTTGGAAGACGCCTAGTTGGACCTCACCGATTCCGGAAGCTGATTCCGCGCTTCTTGCGAAGCAAGTGAAGATCCCGGCAGAAGCGATTCCTGACAATGTACAGGTGGAAACGTTTGTTGATAACGATTTTCCTCGGCCCGCTGCGGATGACATTTACTTTGAGAAGAGACGAAGTGCAGCGGCAGTCCCAACGGCGCCATCCCGGTTAAACCCGTTCTATTTGCTGACTCCGATTTTCGGAGTTGCGATATTGGGCGTTGGTAAAAGACGAAAACGCAGCTAACGTAAAATAAGACCGCCAGTTTCGCGTTGCACCTCGATAAAGTCCTAACAACTAGGGGGTGACATCTTGAATCTGTTGCAAATGGGCTGGGTCGAATCCCAATCGCGAATCCATCCAATTCGCGGGATGGAAGGGTGTGGAGTTATCTGTAAGAAAATCCACGAGCTTTTGTCTATATGGCTCTTTAAGGTTGAACAAACCTCCCCACCCAAGACCGTGTAGCAGGGCACAACGACCAAGATACAGCCAATAGTGGGAATCCGCAGGGGGGCTCCATCCCCAGCGGTGGTCCACAACGTCGGCGGCTCGACTCAAACCATCAGGCCCTGCTAGATGTTGGCTATTCATAGTCTGACTCGTGCCATTTGCCACATGAGCAGCCTCTTCGGAAGGAGTTCTGAGTGCTTGGGCGATAAAAGGCTGAAAACCTGCGCCCGCCATGTCAGACAGCACAGCAGCCACCTTTGCCCGAGTGCCTTTCAAGGGCGTAACAAACCGAAGTAGTGGATCCTCTGTTGCCATAACCTTACTCTCCTCAACGATATAAAACTTACATCAGTCCCTTTAATGATATCACAAAGGGATGCATTAGGTGGGAAATTCATAAGTTGATAGCTATGACCTCTACCCTTGGCCCCCTCTCCTCCTCGAAAAGGGGCACCAAACAGCACGAGCCATCGGCCAGGTTTCCCCCTTGCCCCCCGAATGGGATCGGCTCCCCGGAGCGCAGGAAGAGGGGGATCGGATCGACGACCTAGCGCGTCGGTGCAGTAGGGTCCTTCGCTTCAAGCTGTTTCGCTTGCTTGTATGCTTTTTCGGCATCTTGATGCTGGCCGAGCGCTTCCAAACAGTCACCCATCTTTACTAACGGCTTCCAGTCGCGTACAGGAATGTAGTAGTGCATGGCGCTATACGCCTGCCAATAAAGCGGAACTGCTTTCTTGTACTCACGCTGATCACGATAGTAGTCGCCCATCGCTTCGGGCACGCTGAACTGGGCCTCATTATTGGGACGGATCAGGAACAAAGCGGCTGCATAGTCCGGATACGCACCTGAAACAGGCTCCTGAATGTTCAACTCTGCCGTCTTCTTGGCGCTCGACAAATCTATTAGCGCTGCTTTTGGCACCATAAGCGCATCCGGATCTAGGGGGGCGAAGCCGATTTGCAGCTTAGTGACTGGCTCCTTCGGCGTTCCATGTGCGTTTACTACCCGTCGGCGCTATTGGCGCGTGGCCACAAACTTTAACGCGGTTAGATCGTAAGTGCCGTCCACGTTTTTCGGACCGGAAAAAACCACGAAGTGCAAAGTCTGCAAGGTCTTAAGATCTACCGAAAAATTAAACGGCACAACACCGTCGCCGGCAAAGGGGTTTAGCGGATCGACCTTATGTTGACTCGAAATCACTCCATCTACCAAGGGGTGAGCGATGTCGTCGTTTCGGTAAACGACCACGCGGACGCCGTCGCCAGCTCGCAGATTGTTTTCCCTTGCGAATGCGCCCGATACGAGGTAGGTGCCGGGTTCGCTAATGGTCGCCGTCGCAACCGCTCCAAGATAAGCTGTTCCGAAGGTTCCGGGATGCATAAAAACCATCTGCTGCTTATCATCCAACACGATGTACGGGAATGACCCCTCATGGATCATATAGGTCGATCCTGAGTGAAATAGAGATCCGCTAAGACCGACGTTCTGCTTGAACTGATAGTTAAGCGGCAGGAGACGCTTCTCCCTTGTGTCGTAGGCTTCGAAAGTTACGGCGCGGCGATGGAAATCGCGTGTCAGTCCAATTGATGAAGTGCGTTGCTCAAGCACGGAAGCCCCCTCCGCCTTTGCCCTGTTTCCAAACGTGCTCGCGCCGGCAACTTCGGGCCCCTGGCGCCATTCCGGCCGATCATTCTCCTTGTCTGCGGGGCCGCCGATCTTGGCTCCCAAAGTGTGGCCGGTCAGGTCGTGAACTCCCTCTCCAGCCATTTCATCCATAGGGAAATAAGCGATAAGGTTCGGTTCGTTGCCGTTTAAACGGCGCTCCATCGTGCGGCGAATTTGACCTTTATCTAAAGGTCTTGACCAGATGGCAACATCTGCCAATGCGCCAGTCCAATGGCAGCTTTTCCCACCCTCCGTGAAGGGGCTTCCGCCCAAGATGAGAGGCATAAGTGATGGAAAAAAGACATGCTTGATCGTCTGTTCGCCCACCAATTGCCCGTTTAAATAGAGTTTGGATATTCGGTTATCACTGACATAGGCGACGTGAGTCCAGGTTCCCGGCACGATTCGGCCGGTCTCGTTCGGTTCGGGAGACCACCCGGTTGCCTCAACCGCGCCTCTGCGGGCTAGGATGCCGTAGCCGCCGCTGCCGTAGTTGCGGGAAATGAAATAGTTGCTGGTCTGCCTTTCATTAAGGCCGGAATCGGCCCTCACCCAAGCTTCCAGGGTAATGCCGTGGACGATATCTAGTTTTGGGGTGTAGGGGACAGTAAGCTTCGCTCTGCCGTCGAAGTGGAGGGCGGCCTGCGCCATAACGCTCACTCCGGCAACGGCACCCAATAAAATCGCCCTAATCGTCATATCCCTAATGACGGGTAGCGTCCGCCCGCGTTTCGCCGCGAAGGGAGGCTCATGAGCAGGCGTGTCGTAACCGAAGGTTGGTCTGAGCACCCAAGGAAAACAGGCTGTACTCTGTTTGGTCTTACGTCGAGTGGCCCACGATGCCTTGAGGCAATCCGCGAAAGATAACCACACGTCCGCTTACTGAGATAAGCCCATGATTCTGGCAACGGCCATTGCAGAATCCGCAAGTTTTTGCGGTTTAACATGGCCAACTACTCCGGTAGCAATGGCGGAATCTGCGTGTACAAGCGGGAGGGCCGAATATTGCTCAGGACGGGCAGACCGCCTGATTGGAAGTCGGCAGCATCAAACGGAATTGCATAGCGATCGGAAACAGATCGGCTGGTTATCATGCAGAGAAGGAGGTCGTCTCCGTCAAGGTCAGCAAGCACGAGAGCTGGCCGTCTCTTCGCCTAGTCAAATCCGAGAATGGGAACGGAACGATGACAACGTCACCAGCTACAGGTTTGCCCAAGTCTGCTCTTCCTCCGGCCTAAGCCAATCCTTCGCGAGGCTGGCCTCAGACAGTAGCGCTTCGGCGCCCGCCTCTAGGGTTCGCGTTTTGGAAAGGAGGTACAGAGCAAGCTGTATTTGCTCCTCGCGCGGGAGAGCATTAGCGCCCTCTTGAAGTTCTTTTAATTTGCGAAGTGCCATTCTTATTCATTCTACGACACGAACCGTGGGAGCGAGATGTCCCAAGCGTGCCCCGAGCCCATCGGCCCTTAAAACTTGCCGTCGATTTCCGGCCCGCTCGTGCGACAATTCAGTAGATGAACAATACTCTCCGCATGACTTTGCGACTTCCTGTCTTCCTTTTGCCCTTTCTGGCAGCCCTGGCTTCTGCCCAGACCCGAACTCAGGACGTGATCTACATGAAGTCGGGAGGGGCGGCGTTTACCATGGACGTCGTTGCCCCCGCGAAGCCCAACAAGGCAGGCGTGATATTCATGGTCAGCGGGGGTTGGGTTTCGGACCACAATATGCTCAAGAGCTTCGGGCCTGGCATCGAGAAGACTTTTCTCGATAGCGGGTTTACCGTTTTCGAGGTCGTCCATGGCGCCCAGCCTAGGTACAAAGTCGCCGAGATCGTAGAGCAGGTTCGAACTGCCGTTAGGTTTGTTCATACGCACGCCGCCGATTACGGAATCGATACCAACCGGGTGGGCGTTTCGGGCATCAGTTCGGGCGCGCATTTATCCCTCATGATCGCGGGCTCACCGGATTCTCCGGTAAACGCGGTGGCGGCAATCGCCCCGCCGACAGATTTGGCCAACTGGGGAAAGCCGGATTATGTGGTTACCGACAATCCTCAAATGGCAGGGTTTATTCCGGCCCTGGGAATCGATCCCAAAGCACCTCGGACGGATATTGAGGCCCTGGTTCGCAAGCTTTCGCCAATCACCTTGGTGAATCCCGCCTACCCGCCAACTCTTATCGTTCACGGCGACAGCGACAAAATCGCCCCTTCAGCAGGCTCAAGAGATGGATGGGGCGTTAGGTAAGGCTGGGGTGGTTCACGAGTTGGTGATTGTCCCTGGCGGCGGCCACGACGGCAAGACGTTTGGGGCGGGTTTGGTTAAGGCACTGGAATGGTTTAAGGAAAAGCTGCTGAAATAACTCCTTGGGTTCTAACCTGTACACAGCGCAGGAGTCTCTTAGACGTCCTATATAGTAGGAAATCTTATGTGGTTCGCGCTCCCTTCTCAATGTTGCTCCTCCATGCCGCAGGCGACAGCCTCAAGGGAAGCCCATGTGCGCCAGGTGATTCAGAAGATGGAGTTTTCCCTCGGCCCCGCGTGGCTAGGAACCGGGCGGCCTCCGCTAGATAAATCTTATGCGGCCTCACTCCTACGCGTGCTTCCTTCCATCAAGATTCCCAGACTGTTCGCGGCATGTGCGGACGAACTGAGGATCTGGAAATACAAGCCGGCCGTTCCATTCCTTGTGAGTTCACTAAAAAACGGTCCTGCGGCGCAACCTGCTCTCACTGCCTGGGGCTGGGAAATATTTGGGATACTGCTTCGAGCAGCAAGGACCGGCACCTACCGTCAGCGGCTACTTTGCACGCGGATTCTAGCTGACCACGGGCGAGACCGGCCAGTAGATGCCCGCCTGACTCGATTATTCTTGGAGGCCTCCCGCTCGGAATCAACCGAGTTTCGAAGTGTCGCCACCTCCGGCCTTTACTGGCAAGCGGGAAGAATCGAAGGCTGGATGGAGATGACTCATCCAGCGACAATGGATAGCTCCGTGGCATTCGAGCGGCTCATACAGATGGTCATGGATCAAGACGGCGGGGTGGCGAACTCCGCCGCCAACGACATTTACGAGTGGTTCTGGTCACGAAACCAGAGCCTGCCTTCGCCGTACCCTGGCCTCATGCGGGATGTAAAAAGGGACGAGTTGGGGCAATTGTCGAGTCGCGGAGCAACAGAATATGACCGTTCGGCCGCCATTGCATTGCTTTTCAAGCACTACGATCAGTCTTCTGAACACGTCCACGCATTGAACGACTCGTCTCCGCTCGTCCGCAGAACGGCTGTGTTCCTGTTGTCTGCAGGCATAAAAAAGGAGTTACTTCCTGAGCTAATAAAGGAATCAGCCAGTCCGATCGAGACAACCCGAATTGCGGCGGCGCAAGTGCTCGGCCGTTCCTTCTTTCCGGAGGCCGTGAACGCCTTGCAACGTCTTTTGGAGGATCCTTATCCTGACGTGCGGACGGCTGCATCTCGCGGGCTGATTTATCTAGGCATAAACAGCGACACAGCTCAATCGATCAGGAAGGCCCGGAGGTCCCATTCACTGCGCAAAGTTCCAGTAAAACTCATCTAAACGTGCTACTCTTCGTTATCAGCTATGTCTTTCAGCTCCAGCAAGCGCAATGCGCTTGATGCAACCAAACCGCTCCTTCCCCGCATGTCGAGCCTTCGATCTTGCGCGATGCTGGTGAGCGGAAAATACGGAGTTCGTCGCAGTGTAATCATTGAGCGGATTAGGCAACTGTCCGGCATTGACATCGAGGTCCCTTGCAATGAGGATGATATAAAGCGAGCCATTGAGATTCTCTCGCGTATGAGGGAAATGGGCTGGGAGGATCCAAAGCCGTCACCGGGGGAGTAGCTATTTGATACTAAGCATCCGATGCACCATAGCCAGCATTTGAAGGGGCGCCGCAAGCCTTTCAATTGCACGATCGTTCTAAGATAAAGAAGCTCCAAGACATATCATCGCCTTTCTTTTGCTGCCGCTCCAAGGAGTTCAACTTCATCTTTCGAAAGGCATCCTGCACGCTGGCACCCTTTGCAAGGTTGGAGTAGAAGTCTTGCATCATGAAACTGGTCTCCGCGTCGGGGACTGGGAATAAGCTCATGACGATGTTATTGGCCCCTGCCATGGCGAACGCCCTTCGGAATCCGTACACACCATCGCCCCTTTTTGTATCTCCCAAGCCCGTATCACAGGCGGAGAGCGTGACGAGGTCGGTTCCGGTGAGGTCAAGGTTGGTTACATCGGCCGCCGTAAGCCAACCATTGTTTGCGTTTGCGATGGCATGATTTGCGCCCGAGAGAGCGATGCAGGCCCGGTCCAGAGGATCCTCGAAAATGTTCACCGTTTGAATGGGCACTTCCGCGCCCCCAATGCTTATTTGAGTTGCCTTCAAGGGCTTATCCGGCAGCACAAAACCGTGAGATGCAATGTGCAGGATATGGATTGGCTTCATCGCTAACAGTGTCGATTTTTCGGCTGCGCCACCTTCCAAGAGCTGCACGGGAGCAAAGGAGCTTTTAAGCAAGGTATCCACGGCTTCCCCTTCGGCCTTTGCTCCGGGTAAGGGATCGAAATGGATTTGGGACGCTTCTGCCGGCAGGTTCGGCCTCAATCCCGGCGGCCCAGCCTGGGGAGTGGCGTCGTAATCAGGCCCGGCCACCACCAAACAACCTGTGGCAGCACTCTGGGGTTTCCGCAAAATGTCTCTGGCGGCATCGATATAGGTCGTTTGCCACTTCCGAAGCACAAACTGGCCGTCGGGCTCGATAAGAGCCTCGAAGGGCAATCGATTCAGATCGCTATCGGGCGAGATTAAAAGCGTTGCTCCTTTATAGTTAGCTAGGACCGGCGCGAGGAGCAAATTATACAACTTCTGGGATGCGGCCGTGAAATCCGCTTTTGAAGCGGTCGATTTTTCTACTTCAACAGTGCGTGCCGCACTTGCAGACATGTAGTTTCTCAGTGTTTTGAGCTCGGCGTTTACGGCCGCAGAAGGGCCTAAATTGACACATTGCAAACTATTCCTTGTTACGGCTGCCAAGAAATATTCGGGGTGCGCTTGGGTGTCGCTGCTTACTAAGGGCAGCCTCTTGAACTCTAAGAAGTCCAGGAGGCACGTTCCATCCATAATGTTTGCTTGGAGTTGCCCAAGAGACACCTTGTTCTGGGAGAGACCCCGGCTCCCGCTTTTCTCCGCTACTTTCCCTGCCAAAGCCTTTTGAAGATCTTCGGAGGTGTTTCCTTTGCTTTCAGAAGCTTCGCCGATGCTGGGCGAATCCGACTCGGCCATGACAGCCGCGAGTTTGGTCTTTAGCTCGGCTATTTCCGGGTCCGATAAGGAGAGATTCTCCAAAAGATGGATCCGGCACAAAGTATCCAACACCCACCCTTTTCTGTTTGCGATACATTCCGCGGCGGCATTTAGAACGGCCGGCTCGGCATTCTTTTGCGAAGCTAACGTGAGGATAATGTCGGTAGTCTTCTGGGCTGATTGAAAGAGGTCGGCTAACTGGCGATCTGAGCTGAAATAAGCTGACCTATCGAAGTCTTTGGCTTCCGCATCTTCAACCTCAAGAATGATTTTTAGGGCCGTTAGCGTGTCGCCCGCCATAGCGTGGGCCAATGCCAAGTCCTGTTTGACGCCTTCGGAAAGCCGAGACAATGCGCTGAGCGGAGAAACTATTTGCAACAGTGGATTGTTGGACGCCTCCGTTAATTCCGCTATAGCCTGAGTAGGAGAGCCCCGGCGCAAATCCAAAAGGCCCTGCAGATGGTGCACGTAAATATCTCTAACTTGATCTTCTATCGGCAGATCCGTTTGAAGGCTCTGCAACTTCCCAACTATGTTGGCTGCCTTATCGATACGCCCAGCATTTATTTCGGTGGATGCGACAGCGTACTCCGAAGCTAATAGAGACGCCCGCCCAATTGGATCACCCGACACGGCACTTTGCATTTGGTTCAGCAGATTCTCCAATCCGTCGATATCAACCTGCGATGAACTGGCTGCAACCAAATCCGCCGATGAATTCGCCAGTTCGCGGGTGCCCACGAGAGAATGGAGCATCTCTTTATAAGTGGTCTCGTCTATCGTATCCGCCCCATCAATGAGGTCTTGAAGCTGGGAATCGACCGACATATCGGTCCAAAGATTTTGAAGTTCCAATGATTGAGTAAACGTCGCTTTTGCGTTAGCTTGTTGTCCCGTTGAACCTAATATGCCTATTTCGACAAGGACTGCCTCGGGATAGAGCGGCGAGAGCGTGCGGGCGGAGGCATCGCGGGCTAAATCAGCGACCTTCATGGCCTTATCCGGATGTCCGGTCATTTCGTAGCTAGTGGAAAGCAGTATGAGTAAGGATGGAAGCAACGTGGCATCGTCTTTCATCTGTCCGTTTTCGAGGTCGGCCTCAATCTTGGTCAGAGGCAGGGATGCTTCAAGCTGGGGCAACAGTTCGCTGTAACGCGAGAGCTTGGATTCAAGCTCAAAAGTCGGAGTAAAAAGGTCGGTATACGAACCGGTGTGAGGGTTCTTCAAGAGCCCATACTGTTGAAACGCATCTGCGTAACGGCCCATTTTTTCGTAGACCGAGCCCAACTCCTTAACTGATTCCTGGGAACATACGTCGGGGGCGGGCATGGCCTTGGCATCACTAACGAGTTGCAAGGCAAGTTTGAGTGCGGCACTAAGATTTCCCCCTCGTTTTTGCTTCTCGACATCGGCCAGCCGCGTGTCCAGATCGGAATCCATTAGCTTGATTTGGGGCAGCGACGCCGCTTTTAACTGCTGCTGCAGCTTTTCATCTGAAACTGAGAGTGCCGCGTGGCCATCGGCATACGCAACGGACCTACCTCGGAATACCGGAATTGTTTCGTAAAACACCGGTGTCTCGGATGGGTCGTTGAACTGCGCGCCGGTATGGCCCTTTAAGCCGAGAACGTAGTTATACCGCAGGTTAAACCGGGGATCGAAAAAGACATTTCCTTTAACGAGAGGCGTAAGTTGCTGAGTCAGTTGCTCTTGACTATCGACATTAGGAAAAGCGTCGTCGTGATCGCTTTCCCACAAAATAAGGGCTGAGGCGAGTTGTTTCAGATTGGAAAGGCTTAGCATGCGAAGCGCCTCCAACTTTGCCTCTTGAAAGACGGGAAGGCTTTCCTCAGGATCAGAAAGAATTTTTTCCAGTGTGAGCGGTTTGGACCATTCGAGTCTCTCGGTCTTCTGCATTTCCAAAAAGGCCTCGCTGGGCTTCCAGTTATTTTTTGAAATGAATCCGGTCGAACCATCCGAAAACCCGGCATAGATTTGCCCAGAATTAAGGGTATCGATATCAATCCATATTGGAATCTTTGCTCCTGCTGGTTCGTTTGCAGCCATGGGGTTGGGCAAAAAAGGGGCCGAACTTCTTAAGTCCGCCCCGTCCAGGATGCTCTGCACAACCTTTGGGTCGGCAAGGTTGGGAAGCGGTTTATTTCCCGATAAAGTGCCGAGCAAAAGCCTCTTAAGCTTCCAGTCTTTGAGTTCGTCGTAATAGGCGACGAGCTCCGATTCCGTGGCGGACTTAGGATCGGGTTTGGCGGGTTGAGAGGGCAGATTCCTATGATTAATCTCAAACATAGGCTCTACAGGCAGGTAGCCGCCTGATGCTTTGAGCTTTTTTAGTTCGTGAAGCAGGAGGATTTCCCCTTTTGTCATCTGCTGAGCGAATCCAAGAAAACTCAGCAAGCAAACGGAGGTTACTGTTAGCCACGTGCGGGGGAAGCCCTTCATGCTATGGCAGTCTAACAAAAATCTGCATCGATGTCAAACACCGCGCAGACGTTTTTTCTCTTATACTTATGCTCGTGCGTCTACACCCCAGCATTGCCCTCCTTCTCCTACTAGTTTTAGGCTGCAACTCCAAGTCGAGCAGTGCAGATGGACCGAAGGACAAGGTCATCCAAGTGGTCAGAAACATCGGTGGCAGGGCTGGGTTTCAAAAGCACGCAAACGCTTGGAAGGCTGCCTTTGAAAGGGCCAACCCTGGCTGGAGGATGGAAATCATCGATCTCGGCAACTCCGATGCATCCGAATCCTACAAGGCCAAAATAGCCTCGGACGATCTTCCCGAGATCGTACAAACCTGGAGCTTCACCCCGCTCCTTGCTGACGGCGGATATCTTGTCCCCATCCGAGATGGCTTCTACGACAAATACGGAATAACCAAGCCGGCGCCGTACAAGGGCAAGTGGTACACCAGCCAAAGCGGCACCCAGATCATGGGGATTGCGGTAAACCGCGATCTCTGTGCAAAGGCCGGAGTTACGCAGCCACCGGCAACTTGGGGCGAGCTCACGGCAGACCTAGACAAGATCAAAGCGGCTGGGATCCAACCCATCGCCTACGGCGGGAAAGAATGGTCCGCCGGACAGTTCCTTGGCTACCTGCTTCAAATGAGCCTCTACTCCAAGCCTGAAAATCCCTCTTGGACCAAGAGAAGAGATTCCGGTGCCATCACTTTTGCAAACGACCCGAATGCGAAAGCATGTATCCAGGCGGCGATCGATTTCTTAACCAAATACGCCCAGAAGGGCGCTCTCAGCGATGGATATAACGAGGAGCAGCGAGACTTCTACGGCGGGAAAGCCGCGATGTGGTTGATGGGCTGCTGGATCGGGGGCGACATCGAACCCAACAAAGTTGCTTTCAACGTCGATTATTGGCCGATCCCTTCGCTCAACTCGGGCCCGCCGAAGTTCCTTGCCTGCAATCTTCAGAACGGCTGGGCAGTCACCACCAAGGCCAAGGGCGAAGCACTAAATAAATCTTTTGCGGTTCTCGATGCCTTCTATCAACCTGATGTGTATCAGCTTTTTGTGAACGCAGAAGCGATGTTTCCTCAAGCTTCAAAAGTGGCAGTTTCGGGCCCCAAGAGCGATTGGAAACCGGCCCAGCATCTGTACGATTCTATGGCCGCTAACTTCAAGAAATATGGCGGGATCACGGGAGAGCTGATAGCTCTCGACGACCAATGGCCCGATTCCTTTGGCGGGACGTTGACCAGGGTCGCTCAGGAAATACTGAGCGGCAATACCGACCAGCAAAAGCTGCTTCAGATGATGGACGACGACTGGGATTCGGCTCGGAAGGCGAACTGAAGTGGGGCGAGGCAGGGCTAGGCTCGCAACCCTCATCCTAACCGGGCCTGCCGCACTTCTCTACCTTGCTTTTTTCGTTGCCCCTGCCCTTCTCGGCTTTGGCTATGCCTTCACCAACTGGAACGGCTGGACCAAAACCCCCTCTTTCACCGGGTTGGCTAACTTCAAGGAAATGCTGCATGACGAGCGGCTTCTTGCCTCGATCGTTTTTACGTTAAAGGAGACGGTTGGCGTGGTGATCGCCTTCACCTTCGGCGCGCTGATCCTTGGCGTTCTTCTCGACCGGGTACGCCGGCTAAAGGGTCTGGTTAGAGCCCTGTTCTTCTATCCGTACATTCTCAGCATTCTCATTTCCGGTTTGCTCTTTCAGTATTTGGCCAACTACCGAGAGGGAGCAATTAACGTAGTCCTCAGAAACCTCGGCCTCGGGTCATGGACGCAGGACTGGATGGGCGACCCCAAACTGGTTGCCTATTTCATCTTTGCTTTGATTGTATGGAGTTCGGTTGGGTTCTTTTCGACTCTGTATCTGGCCGCGCTTCAATCGATTCCTTCCGAGCTTTTCGAAGCAGCCGAGATCGACGGCGCGAAAGCGGTCGCCGTCTTCTGGCACATCCAAGCGCCTCTCGTTCGGTCCACCCGCAACCTTTGTTTGATGTTGTCGGTCATTTACGGGGTCAACCTTTTTGGCCAGATCGTGGTCACTACCCAGGGCGGTCCGGGCTACCGCACGTCCACTATCGGCTACCACATCTATTGGCTTGGAGTCCTCAATAACCGCCAAGGTTATGCCGCTTCCATTTCGCTTGCCGTTTGTATTGTCTTGGCAGCAATCGCGATTTTGCAGCAGCGGCTGGTGGCAGGCAAGAACGTGAGCAGTCTATGAGGAGGATGCGGTTCGGACTTCTGGAAGGGGTGATGCTCGCGCTGGGACTAATCTTCATCGCGCCAACCCTGCTGGCGGCGCTGAACTCGGTGAAGTCGTTGCCAGAGATCGCACAGTCTCCGGTGGCGCTGCCCAAACATCCTAATCTCAATAACTACGCCTATCTCTTTCAGCAAGCCAACATCGGACGGCCGATGTTGAACAGCTTTTTAATGACAGTCGCAGTGATTTTGGGCTTGCTACTACTCGCCCCGCCAGCCGCATTTTCGATCACAAGGCGCTTAACCTCAACTGGGCCGCTTCTAAGGGGACTCTTTATCGCCGGCCTCGCTATTCCCTTCCAGGTGCTTATGGTTCCGCTCCTTCAAGAGTTCCGGTGGCTGGGAATCCAGTTCACGTATTTCGCGCTCTGGCTGCACTACATCTCCTGGGGTTTGCCCCTGTGCGTGTTCATCTATAGCGCGTTTCTGGATGGCGTTCCCCGATCTTTAGAGGAAGCGGCGGTTATCGATGGGTGCGGACCCATCCGCACTTTTTGGAAGATCATCTTCCCGATACTAAGGCCCTGTACGGCAACGGTTGTCGTTTTCTGGGGGCTGTGGATTTGGAATGACTTTATGCAGGCGTTCGTGATGATGGGGGCGAGCCACGGTGACTTAGCCTTCTTACAGCTTTGGAAGTTCCTTTCCGACAAATATGTGAAGAATTGGAACGTGATCTTTGCCGGCGTGGTGGTGCTGTCCATGCCGGTGACCATTCTTTATGTTCTTATGCAGAGCCGGTTTGAGAAGGGACTTACCGCCGGCTCGGTAAAGTAGCGGGCCGGTATTCTTTCGGCAATGAGGTTTGGAGTTATTGGCTGGGGTTTACGTCGCCCTCTTGCGGAGCTTGCCCACCAACCGGAGAACGGTTTTGAGCTGACAGCCCTTGCAGATCTTCGCGAGATTTCTTATCGGCGATTTAGGGATTTGGTGGGCAGCGATGCATTCGTCACTGCCGATTTCCGAGATTTATTGGACCGTGGTCTGGACGCGGTTTTCATCCTGTCTCCTGATTATTTGCATGACGAGCAGACCGTTGCCTGCCTTGAGGCCGGTCTGCCGGTTTATTTGGAGAAGCCAATGGCAATCACGGTTGATGGATGCGACAAGATTCTGGACACGGCGGCCCGGACTGGGACAAAGCTTTACCTAGGCCACAATATGCGACATTTCCCCGTCATTCGGGCGATGAAAACCATGATCGACAAGGGCCTGATTGGGAATGTGAAAACCGCGTGGTGTCGGCATTTTGTGAACTACGGCGGCGATGCGTATTTCCGAGATTGGCACGCTGACCGAACGAAGTCGACGGGGCTTTTGCTTCAGAAGGGCGCCCATGATATCGATGTGCTGCACTGGCTCTGCGGCGGTTATTCAAAGCGCGTGACCGCCATGGGAAAGCTGATGGTGTACGGCAATATTGAAGGCCGCCAAAGTGCCGACATCGAGGTTAGTTTTCGCAAAACCTGGCCGCCTTCCTCGCTCGACTCACTGAACCCGGTCGTCGATGTCGAGGATGTAAGCATGATGCTGATGGAACTCGACAACGGGGTCTTGGCCAGTTATCAGCACTGTATGTTTACCCCGGACGCATGGCGCAACTACACGATCATTGGTGATGAGGGGCGAATCGAAAATTTTGGCGATGGCCCTGGCTCAGTTGTTCGCCTGTGGAACACCTGCAAAACGGGATATCCGCCTGAAGCCGATTTGGAGGAGATCATGCCTGAAGCGGAAGGCAGCCACGCGGGCGCGGATCCGGCGATCCTGGCGGAGTTCATTCGCTACCTGAAGGAGGGTGGCGAAACAGACACATCACCGATGGCCGCTCGGATGTCGGTTGCCGCAGGATACGCAGCGACCCAGTCTCTGCGAAACGGCAGCATGCCAGTCGACGTGCTTTAGTTGCTTGGCTAGGGGGCCCGGTTCAGCCCTTCCCAACGAACAACCCATTTGCCGTCATCCGGAAATCCAGGGGCGTTTCGCTCTGGGGCGCCGTCCCAACCGGCCGCCATCATAGCGACTGCATAGAGCAGCGCGCCATTTGAAGGAAAGTACGGAAACGGCCCGCCCGTTGCCAATCCGCGCTCATCGAATTGGAATCCGGCAGATTTTGTGAGCAGGAAGTCGACGGCCCGATCGGTATCGCCAAGCCTGGCGGCGCACATGGCAAGCATTGGGAAGTCCCAGCCCCATGTTTTCTCGAAGTTCCAAGTTGCCACAATCTTGTCCAATGTGCGCTTCATGGTCGCTTTGTCGACGCCGTCGCCGGGGAGCAGCCCGTAAGCTCCGCTGATGGCCGGATGCTCAAAATTGAACTTCGTCCACATGTCTTTTATGCCTTCGTGCGTTACATAAAGCCCATCCTGTTCGGGCAGCGGCGACAGGTTTTTTAGCACCGTGTTCCAGTTCTCGTTGGGCTCCAAGCCTAGCCGCCTGCCCCATTCTTGGGCAGTTCGCAGCCCAAATCGCCAGTAGCTCAGCTCGAATGTTGGGTTTTGGGTTGTTCGTGGGTCCGTATTCTCAGAAACGATGGTGAGAGGGGGACCCAGCACGTAGCGGCCGTCCTTAGGGTCCTGATAGGCATACGATGCCATGAAATCTGCGGTCGCCTCGACAATTGGCAACCACCTCTTAAGGGTCGCTCGTGTTGGGTGGGCTCGGTAGTCGAGTTCGGCGAAAAAGATCGGATGGGGTTGTTGCCAAATGAGTGTCCTGTGAATGACGTGCGGCCACTCTTGCCCTTGTGGGCCGAGGGCCTTCGGCCAGCGTGCCCCGGAATAGCCTTGGTCGGCCGCCCTTTTCTTAGCCGCCTGAAGTTGCTTTTTGTAGAAGCTAACGCTGCCTTCAATCTCAGGCCACCGGTTCCACAGCGCCCACTGGGCTTCGTGCCATAAGACCATTTCCATGTGGAACTTGCCAAACCAGCCGTTGTTCACAAGCCCGCTTTCCTGGGGAGGCAACGACCCCGCTTCGTTGACCTTCATGAGATATCGGGAAAGCACGACTCGGCGCTCCAACTCTTTCCAGCGAGGGTCGGTGCTCTGTGAGAAATCGATGGCGCCGCCGCGATTCCAGAAGGCCGGCCATTCCTTGCGGCACGCCGCGAAGGCCCCCTCCGCATCGGGAAGTTTTTTTGGAAGCGTGGAGGGGGAGAATGCGCAAACGACGGACATTTCGTCGGCTTTATCTCCGCGGAGTTTTATTGAGTTTGAGCCCGACTCGAGAGCCGCGCCCTTCCAAGAAAGGGCGACCTGGTAGCTCTGGTTATCCAGCCGGTGCACGAGATTTAAGCGATTCGGTTCGCTGGTCGGCTCCCTTTCGAAATGGCCCGGATGAGCCCAATCTCCGACAAAGTTAGCGAACTGACTTGAGTCGTCGCCGGGGCAAGCGAGAAAAACGGATAGCCTGCCCGATTGGATTAAGGGAGACTGAATCCGCACCGCTATGGCGTCGATTGAAGGGTGGCAGGCAGTTGTCACTTGCATATGGTCGCCTTCAAAATCGAACTCACTTGTCACGATGCCGTGCCAGAGGTCAAGATGCTGCCGCGTGTTTTTGAGATCGCCGACGACGGCCGGCGAACCATCCTTCCTCAGTAGCTCCAATCCAAGCCGTCCGAGATTGATGCGGTGAGGGTTCGTTGCCATCCACGTCGAAAGCTCTGGATGAGCCCGGTCTTCCATCATGTAGCGCACCGGCCGGCAGTGAGTGTCCCAGATCTGCCCTTTGAAGTCCGCGACCGTTTGTCCCGGTGGAAGGGGCGAACTGTGCCACCCCCATTGGGACATGGTGTTGAATGGCGCGAAAGTTTGCAGCCCGGTGATGTCCATCCCAAAGGCAAGCTCACCATTGCCGACTTGGAGCGAATGCTCCCCATCAAACGCGGTAAGCACCACGTCGTGCCGTGTAACCAACGCGTGGCGATCTATAGGCGTGGCAGAGCTAGCTAACCCGGCAAGGGCGCTGAGTGCTATAAGAGTGAGAGGTATGGTCATTTAAAACTCCGGTTAGACGGCGGCCCAGACGATTCCGGCGCCGACAATTGCCGGTACCGGTGACAAGACTCGAACCAACAACGGGCTAAGCCACCGCGAACACCAGCGGCCATAGGAAGCGTGACTTTGAATTGGCAGCAGCAAGATCACAAGCGAAGAAATAACGAGGCAGCAGCCAGCCACTTTGAAGCCCAACGGCAACTTTGATAGAGGCGAACGAACAATTAGCGCCACGCCGGCAAGGATTCTCAGGCCCTGTTCGGTCAGTTGAAGCCGCCAGTTGGATCCTGCCAAACTCGTCGTCATTCTTTCGAAAATTTGGAGGGAGTATTGGGGTTTCCGTGCCATCAAAAATGAAACTGCCACGAGCCAAAGGCCCGAGGCCGTTATGATGATGAGGGCCGCGCTTTGCATGGGTTACCTGGGCCGCCTCATCGCCCGAAAAGCCCACTCCACCATCAGCGGGAATTCTTCCCGCCAGAATGCTCCGCCATGGGTTCCGGTTCGCTCTTTCATAATTGTTTCGACCCCTGAATAAGTAAGTGCTTCCATCCACCGTTTCGCGTTATCCAGGAAGAACGGCTCTTCCGTGCCGGCAACAAGATAGGTGCGCGGAAACGGCTTCGGCAAAACACCTGGAGGCCTGAAACCGGCTCCGGGCGAAGCGCAAAAGATTGCGCCGAAGACCTCCGGATGTCGGAGCCCTAAAGCTAGGGCAAGCTCTCCGCACGCCGAGACACCGAACACAGCAGTGCGCTCCTTGGGAAGCAGCAACCCGAATCGGGTTTGAACCCATCGGGGAACATCTTCTACGAAAAACCTTTCGTGCGCCGCGAACCGCTCGGGCTCAATGCCGGGCGAGTATTCGTGAAGTCGCGCCATCTCGTCGGCTAACCCATGTACACCGACCACCATTGTGGGCACCGTCCCCGCCCTCTCTAGTATCCGCCCCCATTTGCAGATTCGCTGGCCATCACCGGCGAAGACGAACGCCTCCGGCGAACTCGCGGGGAGGTATACCGTGACCTGCCGCCCACCGTCGTATTCGAAAGTTTCAGTTACAAACTCTCCGGAGGCTCCATTCGAATCGCTTGAATGTTCCATGGCTCTGTTTTCATTATGAAGCCCATCCTGACAGCCCTATAGCGGGAACTGCATGAATCAAATTGGGAACTGTCGGTAAGAGTGAAACTCCGAAGTGCACGCGATTTGAACCATCCCGGGCCGGGTTTTTCGCGAACGGTAGCTCCGGGCTTATCTACCAGGTGGTTTAGGAATTCCTAAACTCTTGCATATTTCTTGGGATGTAATCGTGTTGATTTCGATATGGCGCGGAACCGCCGCACGCTTCCCATTCAGCGGATTTGCATCAAAGCTATGTTTCCCTTATCGCGCACCATCTGACATCCACTCTTCTCAATATGGCGAAGAAGCTCTGATCGCTTCAAGAGGCCTTGAGCACGATGGGCTCTGAGATCCGATTTGATGCCCCTTTACCAAACTCCTCGGCCTCCTCTCGCAGAATCTCTAGCATCTGTTCCAGAGCATCCTGAAGATTTTCACGTGCCTCTTCAAGGGTCTTCCCTTGCGTTACCACACCTGGAATCTCTACGACTTTGGCCGCCCACCAATCCTCTGATGGCACATAGAGCGCTGTATAAATGTATAGTTGCTCACGCATGTATCCAGTTTACTAAGGGTGCCGGATGTCGATAGGCCCTAATAAACAGTTTTCTTTTAGTAACGCTCTTGCGCTCGTGCTCTATCTCGTTTAATGGCGCGACTTCATCGTTAATCAGCCCAGCGCGGATTCTTTTTAGGAGGTAAAAATGTTTTGTGAGAGTAAACGACGATTTGGTAGTTTTGGAGTTGCCTTTAAACGAGTGGATTATGAACGTCAGCGTGATTCTGGATGCCGACAAGGGTGCGACCCTGGTAGACACGGGATTACCTGGCCAAGCCGCCCTGATTTTAGAGAAACTTGCCGAGGAGGGGATTTCTCGCGGCGATCTCAAACGGATCCTCATCACGCACCAAGATGTCGACCATATTGGCTCGCTAAAGGCGCTGAAGGAAGCGACCGGGGCCCAAGTCCTTGCTCTGGACGTTGAGATTCCCTACATTGACGGCACCCTGCCGGGCTATAAGATCCCGCCACCAGAACGGTTGGAGCAAAATCCTGCCTTCAAGGCCATGTTAGAAGCTTTGGAAAGATGCCCCGTCGATGTAGCATTGAAGGACGGTGAGGTGTTGGATCTGGCGGGCGGAGTCCAAATCATTGCCACGCCAGGGCATACTTTGGGGCATATTAGCTTGTATCTCAACCGAACCCGCACGTTGATCACGGGTGATGCTTTGACTTCTAATGATGGGACGCTGCAGGGAGCGATGGAGCAAGCTACGCCTGACATGGCAACGGCGAAGGAATCGATACGAAAGCTGGCTGCTTTGGATGTAGAGCAGATCGTTGCCTATCACGGTGGGTTGGTCGCGAGGGACGCCAAGGAGCAATTGCGACGCTTGGCGGAGGAGTAATGATTAGAATCCTTCGACCGCACACCACGTCAGGAGCGCCGAAACCTGCTCAAGCCGATAAGCGCGAAAACGGCGGGCACGACGCCGAGCCACCACTGGCGTTCGCCCACCAGACCCCCCACTATGGTCAACACAACAACGAAACCTAGTCCAGCGAGAAGCGCCAGTCGCACCGTATTATCTCCGTAGGACCTGATCGTCGGTCCCACCTGACTTTGAGCCCTTACACGGAGTTCAGCGTTCTCTTGTTCCAGCCGGTCCAGCCTTTCTTGGATTTCGCGCTGGCCCGTCGATCGTCGTAGTTCGACCAGCATGCTCCCTACGGTAGATGATTCGACTTGAAGCGCTTCAGCCACGTCCCGCACCGTTGTCTGGTCGCGGCCCAAGGATTGGCGCTCTCCAAACCGTTCCACAAGAGCGCGCACTTCGGCCTCAGTCACTGGTTCGGTCGGTTCGGGCAGGCGAAAATCTTGATCCATGGCAGGAGTAACTATGAGGATACGGCTCAAGTGACTTGTAGGTTGCGCAAGACTTGTGAGCGATTTCTTGGGGTTAGCATTAAGCGCTACCGTTTAATCCGGTCTGGATTAACTGGACCCGATCCAAACTTTAACAAGCAATTCACGATAATTCACGATCGCCCCGTAACCTGAATCGGGAAGCGCTCCGGCGCGACCAGAACCACCATGAAAAACAAGAACGTGATCATCGTCTTTTGCTCAACAGTATTCCTCGCCGGCCTCATTGGTTGTGGGGGTAATGGAGCAGGTTCCGGCGCAACCGGACCCACCACCGGGACAACGGGAAACACAGGAACCACGGGAAACACGACTACGACGGGCACGACCAATTCAGGCGGCTCCGGATACACCGTGGAGGTCCTTCCAACATCCTCAAGCACGAAAGTGGACAACTCTGCTTCTGGCATAGACAGCGCAGGTGACGTGCTCTGTGGCGAACAGGTTATTGGCGCGCAATATTATACGACCGAGTACAGCGCGTCGACCAAAAAAACCACGAGCTTGACTCCGGGGATGAACTCGCGCCCGGTTGCCATGAACGACAATGGGCTGGCGACGGCAAATATTTGGACAACTTCTTCCACTACCAAAGCTGTTTTTTGGAAACCCGGAGCGACGGTCTACACAGCTCTTCCAACTTTGAGCGGCTGGACAAGCAGCGCTGTGACTTCCGTTAACAATAGCGGAATGGTATGCGGCTACGGCACTAACGCATCTGGGGCATTTGTGCCCGTAGTTTGGAACTCCACTACTTTGGCTCAACCGACCGTACTTGAGATAGACAAGAGCGGTGACCCATGCATACCTTCCTGCATCAATGATTCTGGACAAATTGTGGGCACCGAAGACAACAGCCTTACCCAAACTACAGCTCTCTATTGGAGCAGCGCGGCAGCGAAGCCAACATCCCTTGCTGGACAAAGCGGCGCAGCGGCCGGCGCCGCACATATTTCCAATACAGGATTTATTATTGGCTACGATCAATCCGGGGCCGAAAATACGTATTGGACCTCACCCACAGGCTCCGAAACCAAATTTACTACTCAACAACTCACGTGGGGAGGTTATAACGACTCTGGGGAAGGAGTGGGAGGAGTTTTCGAACGATTTGGAAAAGCCCGGCCCGCCGTTCGACCCGTGTCGGGAATGGAAAGCTATCCCTTTATATGGACCCAGTCCGCCGGGTTTTCCAATCTGAACAACTTACTGACGTCAGCGAGTAAGGCCCAAAGCTGGACAATCTTTCCTCAAGCCATTAACAATAAAGGCGTTATCGCGGCCTTTGGATACAAACCGGGCGACACCAACTATTCGGCCATTCTTCTGGTTCCGAGTAGTACGAGCGGCCAAATGCGATGACCTGCGGCGAATCATTTAAAGCCTATTCGCCCCGCTTCTATGGACTGGTCGAGCCAAAATAAACAAGTGCCGATCCCAAAATGGTTGGTACACCGAAGTGTACGCTATTAGAACTCATTTAGCTTGTCAATGAGCTAAATCACACCCAGTGTTCGCGCGTAATTTCTGACTGCTTCCGGAGTCAAGTCGCTCTTGTCTATGCCGGCCTGCAGATCATCTATGGCACCTTGGTTAAGAATGTCCATTTCGTTGAAGGTATAAAGCACCCCTACAGCTTTCTTCAGTGCAGCAGCGTTAACCAGCATCGCCTCTTCGTAAACCACGCACGAGTCTTGAGTGATGTGAGGGTGACAGCCCGGAGCGAGAATGACCGTCCTATCGGCAAGGAAGTCAAGCTTCGTGCTTGCATATGAGAAGAGCACTCGGCCATCGGGTTGCTCATCAATCAGCACAATGCATGGTCGGTCCTTTCTTTCTCCCGTAGGAAACGGGCCCCACAGAATGTGTCCAGCCCTAAACATGTCCGGGCTTTGCACCCAAGTCCTGCATAAGCTTGGTATTCTCCGACCGCTCTTGGTCGTGGACCACGATTGCCTCAGCTTGCTCCTCGTTGTATCCTAGGGCCTCCGCGAGCTCTCTGACCTCTATGATCGCCCACTTCCTTTTGGTCCCAATGCCCTTCATGATCCATTCGCTCAAAGTGTGAGTGAACTCTATAAGCTCCTGCCATGTCTTGGCACCATGCTCAGCTAAAACCGAGTCAAGCGCTTTCATATCTGCTCGAGATAGGGCTGCAGGAGCAACCGGCTGCACGAGTTCAACGACATACTGTTGCGGATTCGTCAGATGTTCGCCCCAGCCGTCGATCTCGCCCTCTAGGAGGTCGAGAGTCGTTGACAGAATCGGACCATTAGGGAGAGCGTTCATCTGGTCGCCCGTAATGGTACGCCCTCTGTCTAGCATCAACTGCCGGTCGGCCAGGTAGAGGAGCTTGACGACCTTGAGATACTCAGTGCGCGTCCCTTCAGGGATTCGCTCAAGAATATAGGAGACCGCTTCAAGTGCTTTCCTTTCTCTAAACACAGTTTCACCTTTCAGACGCACTAATGCAACTGAAGCGATTCGGTGGATTGCAAAAGCAACTCAGCGAAACACAAGTCTACCATTTACTGTAACATCGGCAGATAGCCCGACGTTCCATTACCTGATTTGACCAAAGCAACTACTTCCAAGGTCAAATAAATGCGAAGCAAGAGTTCCAATCCCGTCCAGTCTGATCCTTTTACTAGATTCAAAAAGAGGTGGTACACCGAAGTGGACGCGATTAGAACTTCTATTAGCTGCCTATATAGAAAATATCTCTTGACTTCTCAACTCTAAGAACGCCCCCCTGTGCTTCTCATTAGAAGGTATAGATGCCTTCAGTGCTTGTACGAAGTCAAGTGCGTTCAACTATATGACATTCCAGTTCCGCCTTTTGATCTCGTGGCTGGTTTCTGGCATGTAGCTTTGCTTGCATACAAAAACTTTTCGCGGGCTTGTCGTCAAACGTCAGTGTCAACGGACCGAGAACTGCTGAGGAGCCATGCTCCAGTACCTTGCATTTCCACCAAAGCCTCTTAGTCGTTTCATTGAAAAAGATCTCGTCTTGGGTTAACTGTCGTACCGCTAGAGGCTCCGATCTGAAATACCACTCTGTTTTTATATTCCATGCGGAGTTCGGGACAGGATAAGAGCCAACCGGCAACCTCCATTTTTCTGGCACTTCTTGGACAGACCATTCAGTCTTGGTTGCAATTCTCTTAATCGGCAGATCTATCGGCAACTGCACTGAAATGTCCACGAATTCTGCCGGGCATTCGCCAAGGTTCTCGATGGTGAAGGCTACTTGGAATGCTCTAGCGACACTACGATCGTGTAACTGCTCGTAATACATTTGCATTCCTTTGTCCTTGTACCAGCCATACGCCAACAGGGCAAACCGATTAGCCGGGTCCATGCGCTCGAGACCCTCATCAGTGAGGGTGAGCGAAGAGACTGTACGACCTCCGATTTCCTGATGCTTTTCTCTAATCCATTCTTGAGAGGGCATTTTCGCTGATTGGGCTTCGAACTGAAGTCGCCGACTTAGGTCTGACTTCTCGTTACGTAAAGGCGAAATCGCGACTCTGCCCTGAGCGGGCAATACCCATGTGATTCCTAACAATGGCAGGTGTTCCCGAGCATGCGGGTAACCGCTAATGCGTGATTGGACAAGAGGGCTATTGTTAGAATTCTGGACTCGGCCCGCCTCAAATCCGAGTCCGCTCAAAAATCCGATGGGTGGAAGAGCCGTGCGAAACCTACGTCTTCCCTAGCCTTGGCAAGATAGTGTTTTCCCATGGTCGTGATGATGTAGTCAGTCCCCGTGTGGATAACTAAACCGATGGTAACCAAGTATTGGAGGCGCTGCATGAATTCGGCCTCAAGCGCTTCTTGGATGTTCGGGTCAAGAGTTCCGTAGCCGCGAAATAGGTCGGTGTATAGCCTGCGAAACTCAAAGGGTGCCCCGCTTTCGATGTGAAGAAGAAGTTTAGTGTTGCTCGTTCCAGCCATCGCCTTAAAGTCGTTATAGCGCTGATTCATGAAATTTGCGGCATCGTCTGACTCTCTCTTGGTTGCCGTACCAATTTTTTGGAAAACTGACTCACCGATGCGACCGCCAGCAGTGATCAGAGCTGCTATAACTGTTGGACTCATATTTGATTACCTCTACAGGACCACTATACCGTTTCAGGGACATTTCACCTTCGGTTCAGCGGACACGGACTGAGGCTCTCCGCTTACAAGCGAGATAGCAACTGCCAACCAGAAATGCACTGCCTCCGTAAATTCGCTATAACAGAGGAATCGAAAGACTGTCTCAATATCGCCGGGACCGTAGCGGGCGGGGTAGTAGCGGCGGCTGGCCCATCGGTAGCGATGTGGGTAGGCCATTACAGTTGGCGTAGCTTCAACAGGTACGCCAATTGCCGCGTTGGCGGGAACAGCGCAGACTAATGCGGCCTTTAGCCTGGCTGGTGAGGAGGAACTCTTGCTAGTGGCGGGGCTGGGATTGCAGGTGGCACGGCCCTATTGGCTGCTCTTCCATGGCTTGGTGGCGCCGTAGCCCTGGTGGGTCTGGGATACTTTATTTATCGCAAGTTATAGGCCGAAGACCCAACAGTATGCTGAGTGGCGGGGAATTTAGCGCTCGAGATCCAAGAATTGTCGCGGCACCGGCCGTCTTAGAACTTGGGCCAGACTTAATAATGCCAGGCTCAGGCCAGCCTACTAGAAGATTTTTCTAGATGTAGTTGCTCAATGATGCTCTCTGGCGTAACTCCTGGGGGCCAACTCGCGCACTCTCGTAACCACCCTTGTCGCTTTGGTCGTCCATCAGCCCCTTGACAAAAGTCAAAGAAGAGACTACCTAGCCAAAAGTGGCTCCCCGGGATCTCCGGAATAGGTTGAGATGCGCGATGCGAGCCGGTGTCGCTTTAATGAGTGAAGTTTTCAATCTGAGACTGTTTAAGGTCAGCATTTCCGCGACCATTGGGCCTCACATACAGAAGCAAAAAGCTCTTATTTAGGTTCAGCGCCTGCCGACTCTTTTTTCGAAGATGGCCGCGCAGCCCAGCGTCGACGGCTGCGTCCTTGTCATCCAATGAAAACCAAGAGGTATGAACCTGGAGCGGCCCCGGCTGAACAAGGTCCACTGAGAAGGTTGATGCGCCTATGGTGAGCTCAAAGCTATGGGGATAAGTCGAACCGGGCAAAAGGTTTGCCAATGCAGCTTGGACCTGTGCCGCAAGTCCACTAGGATTGCCCTGTGTCGCTGGACCCGTGGATCTAAATACACAATCAGGAATTGGTCCAATTTGCGAAGCCCATCCCGCAACTTCTTCCTCTACGAGGTCCCTCACCATTTCCACGCCACTTCCATAGGCGGGCTTTACATCAAATGGAATGTCGTGACCGGGAAAGCCGAGACACCCGCCACTCACCTTGATCGTGCCCTCAAATGGAGGAGTATTGCCCGCAGCAGGGGGAAAGCCAATTTTGCCTAGGCGTCCGAGAGATTGAAGCTCAGAGAGACCCAAGCTCTCAGTTAGTGCCTTCTCCCAATTCCTCCTTAGTTGATCTGTTTTACGGAGATCGCTAGAAAGCTCGGTGAGTTCGAGAAATCTGGGCTCAAGCTTTTGAAGGGCCGATCCAAGTTGCGAAGCTTCTGGGCCATTTCGAAACTCCGCATATACTGTGCCATTTCCTGGAATCGGTTGGTGGATAGCGAAGAAGTCATCAACGGCACTCATGAGAATCGTGATACCTCATAGCATGCTCGGAAACACTTACGGTACTCCTTAAACCACATCTCCTTTTGGTTCAGCCTGGGAACGTGATCGGAGGCGCTGAATCGACATGCTTGCGCATTTGCTTCACCACATCTGCCGCTTGATAGATCCCCGGTAAGTGTACGACAACCGGAAAACTAGGCAACGTCAGGGCCACTGCCCTAAAGTCGTCGTAGCCGTATTCAGACAGGAATGTAATGTCTTGAAGCCGCGGATCTGGAGGCGGTGCTTCGTCGGTCAAAACGAAGCCAAACGGATAAGCTGCAAACTCGTAAAGGTCGAAGTGCCCCTGCGTCCCGATACATCCAATATAGCCGCCACCGGATTTTGCCGAATACGGTTGCTTGGATTATAGAAAGCATAGAGTCTCAGTGACCGGTTATTAAACTCTCTACTATTGCGGCTGAAGAGAAAGCGACGTAGAAACTGATGCCGCTCCGTTAGCGGCGGCCCCGCAACGGACATCATCATTACGATTACCTGTCTGAAGAACCGCAAGGGATAGCCGTGGTAAAGATGAGTGAGTCGCGGATCGCCCTGGGTTTGAGCAAGAAGAACCCCTGCCTGATAAGCCCACCAAGTGTATTCATTTACGTACCATGCGCCGGTGTCTGCATTGCACTTACAACAAAGCGTGTAAGCGCCACTGCCCCTTTGCATAATGGGACCTCCCATATGGTCAAGTGGGTCACGAGCGTGCGCCTCTTCCCAAGTCTCCATTCTCGCTGAGCCTTTGTTGAATGCAGCTTGGGGAGGCAGGTGCTCAAAAGTGAGATCTTTAACCTCAGCACGAATGCAGCATGTTCCTCGCAAAGGCATGAACTATCTCCTTGCCTGAACTCTGCCGAGGGTAACCGCTGGTTTGCAGTTCGAATCCCATCTGGGTACCGCAAGCTTTTCAGGTTCAAAACAAGGGTGTACTCCGAACGGGATTCGAACCCGCGATCTTCGCCGTGAGAGGGCGATGTCCTAAACCGCTAGACGACCGGAGCACGCGAGAAGAATTGATACCTCATTTGGGGGTTGGCGTGCCAGGAGAGTCGGATGCGTTGTGCGTTTTGCGTCGAGCGTTGACGGGGGCAGATAACCGAGTTAAGGTTGGGATAAGACTCGCTGGCCGATTAAGAATGCGACCGGAAGTAAGGCCCTAGTTCTCCCTCAACGCAAAACGCATAACGCTTCCCCAAAGGTCGGTAACATATCTTCAATCGTGTTCATAACTTTCCAACTTCCCTTGATCCTCGCAACGACCTCAATGCAAGCTGCCACGCCGCAAGAGCACGGCGTGTTCGGCGCTCTTCAAGAAAGCAAAGAATGGACAATGCCGAAGGACCCGGCCGTCATCAAAAAGCTCGAAGAATGGCAGGATCAAAAGGTTGGCCTGCTCATCCATTGGGGTCTGTATAGTCAATGGGGAATCACGGAATCCTGGAGCCTGGCAACCACCCATTTCGGCTGGAACCCGCGTCCGAAGCCATACGATCAGCTAAGCGATAGGGACTACGTAAAAGCTTACGAGCACCTGCAAACCACCTTCAATCCCACCAAGTTCGACCCCAACAAGTGGGCCGAGGCCTTTAAAGAAGGCGGCGTTAAATATGTCCTTTCCATGACCAAGCACCACGACGGCTTTTGCATGTGGGACACCAAAGAAACCGACTACAAGATCACCAGCCCCCTATGCCCTTTTCATACCGACAAACGCGCCGACGTTGTGAAAGAAGCTTGCAACGCTTTTCGGAAGCATGGCATCGTCTCAGGTCTCTATTTCTCGAAAGCGGACTGGCATTCACCCTATTACTGGCTTCCGGAACTTGGCCCAGGGGCGGGACAAGGGCCAAACTACACGCCTTCCGAGCACCCCGACCAGTGGGCGAAGTTTAAGGATTTCACTTGGGCTCAGATCAAAGAGCTGATGACCGAATACGGCCCTCAACAGGTTCTGTGGCTGGATGGCGGCGCAGTGCGCCCGCCCGAGGCGGGCATCGATATGAACGGGATGGCGGCCATGGCGCGCAAGTATCAGCCCGGACTGATCGTCACCGACCGAACGGTGGCTGGCGAGAACGAAAACTACATCACGCCGGAGGGCCAAATCCCACCCCACCTTCTCGATTACCCTTGGGAAACCTGCATGCCGATGGGCACTGCCTGGCCTTGGGTGAAGAACGACCACTTTAAGAGCGTGGGCACGCTGGTGCGCAACCTTTGCCATATCGTCGCACGGGGCGGCAATTATTTAATTGGCATCGGTCCCGATGCCAATGGCGAGTTTGATCCAGGCGTTTACGACCGTCTGAAAGGCCTGGGAGCTTGGCTGAAACTGAATGGCGAAGCCATTTACGGCACGCGGTCTGTTGCTCCTTATGAGGATGGCGACGTGATGTTCACGCAGAAACGAGACGGCACTATCTACGCTATTGTGCTGGCGGCGAACGATGATGCCGGTTTGCCGGAGAAGGTGACTTTGCCGGTAGAAATTGCTTCGAGGGTGAAAAGCCTGAAGATGCTGGGCTATGGAAAGTTGGAGATGGACGCTACGGGATCTATCGCGATTCCGGATTCGTACCGAGACAAATCCGCCGGTGACCATGGCTGGGCGATCAAGCTTACGATGGCAAGTTGACGGCGTCATCAACTGAAGTTTTGGCATGTGGAAACTCTTTACACGATCAGCTAAAAATGTAGTTCTTAGCTCCCAGAAAGAGGCACTAGGACTTGGAGATGGGTATGTGTCCACCGAACACGTTTTGTTAGGCTTGCTTCGGCATCCGGATTGCATGGCGCTCCAAGTGCTTGGGCGAATGCAAATCAGCTCCGAATGGCTAGAGTCGAAGGTTGCGGAAAAAGCGTGGAAGGGCGAACCCATTGAATGCGCCGAGTTGACACTCACTCCGAGGGTCAAGAGGGTGGTTGACCTTGCTCACGACGAAGCGCAAAAACTCGGGAACAACTATATTGGAACCGAGCACCTGCTCTTAGGTTTAGTCAGGGAAAGAGATGGTCTGGCGGGACGCATACTGGCCAATGCGGGCGTTAACATTGATAATGCTCGGAGTTTCACACGAGTCATTCAGGATGAGCTTGGGGACATGGAGCATGGCCAGACAGAACCTTCGGAATAGGTTCCCGAACGGAGTGCCGGAGTGGTTAACGCGGCCTAAGCCGGTCTTCGAACAATCGGGCAAATATCACCTCTTCGCGATTGCCTCAAGAATCGCGAAGCACATCTTTGCTTCAATCACAAGAGCCAAGAGCTATTTCGTTGACAATCCAAAAGCCAATAAGTTGATTCCATTCTACTAATAGTGTAAAACAAAAACGTGCCCAAAGACGCTCAGGATTACATTTACGACGCCATGGAAGAGTGGCCAACAGAAATCGGTTTGGCCGCTCTCAAGAAGGCCCTCAAACTTGATCCTGACCATCCAGATGGCCTTTCTCTGCTATCCGAAACAGCGGAAAGCCCCGAGGAAGCGCTTGCAATGCTTGACGCCGCTGAAGCCAGCGCAATTAGGCGAATGGGGGCGACCTTCGAAAAGAAATACAAAGGGCTTTTTTGGCTTGAACTCGACACAAGGCCCTATATGAGAGTTATCCTGGCTAAAGCGGAGATATTGGGCAGGCTGGACCGGCGCAAAGAAGCGATTGCACTCCATGAATACCTGCTAAAGCTTAATCCAAACGATAACCAGGGCGTTCGCTACCCAGCTATCGGACTTATGCTTGCCGAGCGGATGCTTCCAAAAGCCAGAAAGATATTGGAGAGATATCCAGACGATCCATATGCTTGGATCACCTGGGGAAAGGTGCTCTATTACTTCGTGATGAAGGATCGAGCCACTGCGACAAAACTGCTTAAGAGGGCCCGCACGGCAAATCCTTTCATGGAGGAATTCCTGCTTGGCAAACGCGAGTTGCCCGATTTTTTGCCCGATTACTATTCTCTTGGGTCGGAAGAAGAGGCCGTGCTTGCAACCTACGATTTAATGGAGGCTTGGGGCCGAAGGCAACACGCTCTTATGTGGCTAAACGGCCAGGTTTATGGTGACACTGCAATGCGACGCTATATTGCACGCATGATCGACGGACGCTAGAGTTGTAGCGCCTAAGTGAGTTGCAGATACAACTCGCCCGGACCGTGGACCCCGCGCACGAGGACGCCTTCGATATCCGCCGTTCGGCTGGGGCCGCTCACCATCACTGCGTTTCCTTGGTGGTTTGCGATGGCGATTAAGGCATCTGCCAGATAGGAAATGATTGCCGTTTTTGGCAGAAATGCGAAGCACACGGGTGGGGCGAGAGTGGTCATTCTGTTCACGCCTTTGCTGGGTGTAAAGAGGAGGGTTCCGGTTTCGGCGATTCCCGCTTGAGCGACGGCAAAGCCGACTTCAGTGTCCCAAATGTTCTCCGCATCGGTGGTTTGTCCGAGGATTTTTGCGGCATCGGGATCGACCCACTTCTTTCGGGTTTTTAGTCTTTCCAAATCTTCGGGCGTTGCGATTTTTCCGCCGAGGGCCACGAAGTTGGAGCAGAAGAGATTGAAGGGATCTCTTACTTCTAGGTGTTCTGCCGCATTAAACTCGGGCGCGTTTAACCCAGATCCTTGGGGCATCGCACTCAAGATCAGCTCACGATCGTCCACGCCACCACCCCCTAAAACTCCTCCCCTTGCGTTCGGGTAGATCCCTAAACTCTTTCCATTCCGATTTCAACTTGCTAGGGAACGCCTCTGCCATTGGTAGCATGCTTAGTCCCGCTTTCCAAAGAAAGGAGCGTTTTGCGCCGAAATCGTAGGTGCTCCATGGGATTCCATCCCGCGCTACGCCCTTCTTGAAATCCTCGTCGCGAAGCATAAGCAGCATATGCGGGATTGGGATCTTCACCGGGCAGACTTCTTCACACGCACCACAAAGACTAGAGGCTTTCGCCAGGTCGCCCATGTGTTCCACGCCCTCCAAAGCGGGCGCCAAAACAGCCCCCAAAGGGCCGCTGTAAACGTGGCCATAGCCATGCCCACTGGCCTGACGATAAACCGGGCAAACGTTCAGGCACGCGCCGCAGCGGATGCAGCGTAGGATGTCTTTGTATTGCCCTTTAAGGATGTTGCTTCGGCCGTTGTCCAGGAGTATCAAATGGACTTCTTCCGGACCTTCTGTTCCAGTCGGCCCGGCTATGAAATGAACGTAGGTGGTGATCTTTTGGCCGGTCGCCGAGGCGGCAAGGAGGGGAATAAAGGTAGCCAAATCCGCTTCGCTTGGCACGATCTTCTCGATTCCCATGATGGCGATATGGGTCTTCGGCGCGGTTGTCGATAGCCTGTTATTGCCCTCGTTTTCCAGCAGCACCAACCTGCCGCTGGAGGCGATCCCGAAGTTGACTCCACTAATGCCGATATCCGCATTCTTGAACTTTTCCCGAAGGTAAACCCGCGCCTGCATGGTGAGTTCTTCAGCCACTTCGGTGTAAGGGCCTAGGTTTTCTCTTTTGAAACTTTGGGAGACCTGCTTCAGGTTTTTGTGAATGATAGGAGTGACGATATGACTCGGAGTGTCCTGGTCGATCTGGACCACGAACTCACCGAGGTCGGTTTCGACGACCTCGTATCCGGCTTCTTCTAGGTGTTTATTGAGGTGGATCTCCTCGGAGGCCATGGATTTCGCTTTAACAACAATTCCCCCTCTCCTGCGGAAAGTGTCGGAGGAGAGGGGGCTAGGGGGAGAGGTTGGTTCTTGGGAGTTTTCGATTTTCGATTTTCGATTTTCGATTGGGAGAAAACGAGCGTCTTCACTAAGTGTGTGGCCCGAGCCTCTCCCGGTTCGTGCCTCACCGACCTCTCCTTCCGGGAGAGGTGAAGAGTTTTGTGAGTTCTCGATTTTCGATTTGCGTTTTTCGGTTGGGGACGAACCTCTCCCCCCTGCCCCCTCCCCTTCCTCAGGATAAGGGGCACCTGGTCCGCACGAGCCATCGGACGGGTTTCCCCCTTGAACCCCCTCCGAATGGATTGGACACCCTCCCTCCGCCCGAGAGGGGTGAGGGGTTTTCTGGTATTCCAAGTTTTTAGCCAATCCAACTTTCCCAGAACCTGCCCCCTCCCCGTCCTCAGGATAATGGGCACCCGGCCGCACGATCCATCGGTCGGGTTTCCCCCTATAACCCCCTCCGAATGGAATGGACTCACTTCCCGCAGGGGAGGGGGAGCCTTTGTCCAAATCTCGCGCGCTGTTGCAGATTTCTATAATCTGTCGATTGGCAGACTCCGCATCTTTTGCCCAATGAACTTGAATCCCGTTTTTCACGCAGTTCGCTTCGAACTGCAGCAACAACTCTTTCAAGTTATCCAGAACGTAAGATTTCACAGCCGCGGCATGAGACCGCGCGTCCTCTGGTGAATCAAAAATAAGCGGCAGCGATTCCAGCCGCGCTTTAACCTTCGCAGCGCTGGCGGAACGCACGCTGTTCGTCGTGCCCTGATCCAAGCCACGGGCGTATGTCTCAACTCGGGTCTTCACGCGGGCACCGTATCCGCCAAAACTTCGGCGAAATGCCTAAACTTTAAGCCCAATCCCTGCTTATCCGAAAGCCCCTGTAGGTGCATGAGGCAGCCCATGTCGCCGCTAACGACTTCTTCCGCGCCTGATTCCTTAAGGGTGCGTAACTTCTCAAGCCCGATCCCGCTGGAAAGCTTCCCTTGAGTCACACAGAACGCGCCGCCGAAACCGCAGCACTGCTCTGCGTTCTCAATTGGCATCAACTCTAGCCCATCAATCGAGCCAAGAAGCAACTCGGCTTCGTTCGTTAGATGCAAACCACGCCCATGGCAGGCCTTATGGTAAGCCACTTTTTTGTTATAGGGCTTCTTAAAAGGCCAAGACTTTAGGCCAAGCTCGTTAACCAAAAACTCGGAAAGCTCGAACCCGTTGGGCACACATTCGGTAGGAAACAGCATCGAATAGCCGTCGCGGAGCATTGCTGTACATGAGCCGGAAGGGCACACAATAGGTGCAGGATTTGAGCTAAAGACCTCTTTAAAATGCCCAGCAATTTTGCGGGCAGTATCCCAGTCCCCCGAGTTGAATGGCGGCTGTCCGCAGCAAGTTTGCCGCGGGTTAAACGAAACCTCGCACCCGGCATGTTCCAGAACCCTAACCGTCGCAATTCCAACCTCGCCATAAAATGCGTCACACAGGCAGGTGAGCATTAGTTGGACGCGGGTTTTTACCGTAAAAAGCCTTCCTTGTTTCCGCCATCGACTGGGATTACCGCGCCCGTGGTGCGGCTGCTACGGGCTTCGCTGGCGAGCCAGCAAATGGCTTCTGCGCAGTCATCGGGGGTCACCACGGTGCCCAACAGAGAACGCTTCGCATAGTAATCCACCAACTCATCGGCTGGTATTCCGAGCGATTTAGCGGTTTGATCTTTCCAAGCATCGGACCAGATGCCAGAGCCGACCACGACTCCGTCAGGATTGATCGCATTGGAGCGGATCTTGTGCTTTGCAAAATCGGCCGCCGTTACCCTCATCAAGTGAAGCTCGAAGGCTTTTGCCGCACTGTACAAGGCTGCATTGGAACCGGCCGCGACCGCGTTTTTGGAGCCGACCACCACAATTGAGCCGCCTGTTCCCTGCTTCACCATCAGCCTAGTTGCCTGGGCCATAGTATCGAAATAGGCTTTGATTAGCAGATCGCTGAGGAAATTGTAGTCCTCTGGCGAGGTTTCCGCAACAGTTCCACGGCGAGCGTTGCCCGCGTTTGGAACGACAATGTCAACTCCGCCAAAGGTCAAAATCGCGTGCTCAAAAGCCTTTTGCAAACTAGCAGGGTCGGTGACGTCGCATCGCGCGGTCGTCACCGCGCCCGGAATTCCGCTGGCTTTTTGGGCCTCCGCCCGTGCATCTTCCAGGCTCGTTTCGTTGATATCAAGCAGCACCACATGTGCCCCAAGGCTCGCCATTTTTATAGCGGCAGCTTTTCCGATGCCAGAGCCCCCGCCGGTGATAACAGCCACCTGACGAGAAAGCTCTTTCTCGGCCGGCATTCGCTTCAGCTTGGCTTCTTCAAGTTGCCAATATTCGATGTTAAAGGCCTCTTGCTCCAGCAAAGCGGTGTACTTGGAAATCGTCTCCGCGCCACGCATAACGGCAATGGCGTTTCGGTAGAACTGGCCTGTAACTTTTGCTTCCTGCGCGTTCTTGCCAAAGCTGATCATTCCAACCCCGGGGAGCAAAACCACGCTGGGATTGGGGTTCCTAATCGCCGGCGAATCGGCCACTTTACAGCGGTTGTAATAGGCCGCGTAGCCTTCTCTAAACCTCGCCAAGGCCTTATCCAACTCTTCGTTCGAAGCGGCGGCATCCAAAACCATAGGCCGGATCTTGGTTCTCAAGAAGTGGTCCGGGCACGAAGTGCCTAAGTTCGTAAGCGCGTCCATCTTCGCCCGGCTCAGATAATCCAGCACGTCTTCGCTCGTGTCGATACAGGCAATAAGCCGCTGGCCGTTGTGGGCCACCTTGCCGCGTAAGCGCGGCAGCAAATCTACCAATAACTGCTCCGCATCAGCACGGTGCGAACCAACAACCTCGCCAAACGGATGCACAGAGCCCTGCTTGGATTCAATATAAGCGGCTGCTTCATTAATAAAGCGTAGCGTCAGATCGTAGCATTCCTTCCAGGTATCTGCCCAGCAGATGAAGCCGTGCGACTGCATCATTGCGCCCTTAATTCCCGGGTTGGCCCTGATCAGATCCTGAAGCATCAAGCCAAGCTCAAAACCCGGACGTTTCCAGGGCAGAAAGCCCATCTCGCCTTTAAAAATCTCTTGAGTCAGCTTCTCGCTATCTTCGGCTGCAGCAACGGCAATCACGGCATCGGAGTGCATGTGAGAAACCGCCCGGTATGGCACAAAGGCATGCAAAGGCGTATCGATGGATGGGGCAGCCGTGTTCAGGTTGAACACGCACTGGGGATAGAGAGGAACGATGTCGTCCTCATTCATCTTCTGATCGTTGAACCGCTTTTCCAGGCCCAAAACCTTGTCCAAATAGAGCAAGGCAAAGCCGGTTCGCTTGGCACTGCCAAGATCGCCGCCGCTTGCTTTCACCCACAAAACTTCCACCGGTTCCCCGCTCAAGGGATCGGTCATCGCCACTTTGCTTGAGGTGTTGCCTCCGCCAAAGTTTGTAATGCGAGGATCTGAACCAAGCAGGTTGGAGACGTAAACCAAAAGGTCTACGGCGTCTTTAGGAGCTTCGCCGTCCTTCCAAAGGTTGGGAACTTGAGTCTGAGATCGGTCTAGAGTTGTAGCCATAAATTTTAAAAGTCGTACTTCGCGATGTTCGTCTTGTCGAAGGTGAGGATCGGCCCCGCGAAAACCACATTCTTATCCTGAATCGTCACCTTGCCCACATTGGGCACATCCACCGTGGTACCACGCTTCGCTTCGATCTTCTTGTTGTGGATCTGGGCACCCACATAGGCCGCGATCATACCCATCGCAGCGGGGTCCCAAAGCTGAAACT
Source organism: Fimbriimonadaceae bacterium (assembly GCA_036502005.1). GTDB lineage: Bacteria > Armatimonadota > Fimbriimonadia > Fimbriimonadales > Fimbriimonadaceae > DASXZH01. The sequence continues at coordinate 24,910 of DASXZH010000011.1, read as the reverse complement.
TCGCAACAACACCCTTATCTACGGCCTTTTTCATCTGATTCGGCGTGCTTAAACCGGTAAGGATAATTCCTCCGTTTTTGGCGTTCGGTCCGCCCGGATATTGGCCAGAGTTCTCCAGGACCTGAGCAGCGGCGGCGAGGCCAACACTTGTGGGGGAAATCACCCCCTTCATCGTCGGAAACTTCGTGAGCAGCCCCTCCATTTCAGTAGAAGATTTCTGCGGCTCATCGTCTCCGTACACGATCGTCAGAAGCTTCATTTTGCTGTACTTTGGCTGTTTCAAGGCGTCGTTGATGCCGGCAATCCAGGCATTTTGGTTTGGTGCCGAGGTCGTTGCGCTGAGGATAGCGAAATCTCCTTGATAATTCATCTCGGAGCCTAGCAACTCAAGCTGCGAAGGACCTACCTTGCTGAAGTCGGTGGAGAGAACGCCTAGGTCTCGGTGGCTTTCGTTGCCGGTAAGGTCAGAGTCGACGGTCAGGATCGTGATCCCCTTGCCATGGGCGGTGTCGAGAGCCTCATTTAGAGCGTCGGGGCTGTTTGCGGAAATCGCAATCACGTCCACGCCCTGTTGGGTTTGGTCTTTAATCGTGGACAATTGTGAGGTTGGCTCGGCGGTCGCGGGAGCTTGCGAATCAAAGTCAATATTGGCAGGTCCCGCTTCTTTCTGGAAGCCGTCGATAACCGGTTTGAAGTAAGGGTTGCCCGTGTTCTTGGGGATAAAGACAACTTTCAGCTTCGCGCCAGAATCGGCTGAGCCGGTGGAACCACCAGAGGAGGAAGAAGAAGACGACGACGAGGAACCGCACCCGCCTAGCGCCAGGGCGAATACAAGTCCGATCGATAGCTGCTTTGCTGTCATGTATTCAGTTTAGACGGGTAGGGGTGCGAGATGGTCGCCGAGTCACAATTTCGGGGCTCTAGGAGAGAACGAATTACGATTGCAGGGTCGCGAAGCTGTGGAGTGCGGGAATGGGGTTATGTCATAACCACCAACTAACTTAAGCTATAACCCCCTTTTTCGAGGCTCGTTAACCGACCTCCCCCGGTTCGCGGACTCACCGGCCCCTCCGCCCGAGAGGTGCTTGGGTCTTGCGGCAATCGAGAATTCCTTAACGTAATAGCTTTGTGGGTTACGTCGCCCCTGCGCTGCTTCTTTTGCTCAACCTAATCTTGCCCCCCAAATTCATCGCCAACACGGAAAGGATCAGCAACGACCCAATCGCAGTCAGTTGGTATTCCGCCTTCATGTTAGCTACACCCATGGCGCTTCGCATAATGTCGATTAGAAAAAGCGAAAGAATAGTCCCCAACATAGTCCCACTGCCGCCAAAAATCGAAGTGCCCCCAACGGCAACCACCGTAATCGCATCCAGCTCCGCGCCATTGGCAAGATCGTAGCGCGCCACTCCCAGCCGAGAAGTAAGCATGCAAGATCCGATACCGCACATGAGGCCGGTAAGAGCAAACACCAGGATCTTCACTCGGTCCGTTGGGATTCCAGAGTAGCGCGAAGCGCTTTCATTCGTTCCCGTTGAAAATGCCCACCTGCCAAACACAGTTTGGTGCAGCACAATCGCCGTGATCACGGCGATAACCAGAAAGATCATTACCGGCCATGGAATGCCAAGCACATAGGATTCATCTAGGTTCACAAACCCCTTGGGCAGCTTCACCGAATCGGGCCCCATCATGGCCTGGGCCGCTCCACGATAGGCGGCCATCGTTCCAAGCGTCACCAAAAAGGAGGGGAGCTTGAGCTTTGCCGTAAGCAAGCCGTTCAAGAATCCCAGCCCTGTTCCCATAAGGCAGGCAAACGCTACGCCAGCCGGAATGCCCCAGCCTTTTTCAAGCAGCTTGGCGGTTACGCATCCGGTCAGAACCATATTGGAAGCTACGGAAAGGTCGATCTCGCCGCAGATCATCACGAACGTCATTCCAAGCGCGATGAGACCGGTTTCCATCACCAGTGTCGAACGGTCCAACAGGAAATGGAAATCTAAAAACTTGGGCGAAAGGCGGGAACCTATAAAGGTCGCGATCACCAACAATACGGCTGGAACCAGCGCGCGCCACTTCATGCCGCAGCCTTCCTTGTATGCCACTTTGTAGCCATCGCATCTAGCAGAATCGCGGCCAGTATAACCAAGCCGTAGGCAAGAAGCTGCCAGTTGGCATCGATGCCGAGCACGCTCAAAGCCACGTTGATGCACGAAAGCAGTAGGCAACCCATAAGAACGCCGAATACAGACCCCGAGCCGCCCATCAGCTTTACGCCACCGATGGCGACGGCGGCAATGACGGTTAGCTCGAATCCCTGCCCTGCGCTTCCTGGGTTCACGAACCCAAACCGAGCGGCATACATCACGCCCGCCAATCCACCTAGGGCGCCTGCGACGCAGAAAACAAACATGGTGATCTTATTGGGCGAAATGCCACGAAGATAGGCTGCTTGCGGGTTGTTGCCCATCGCATAAATATCGCGGCCCAATCTGGCGAACCGCAAAAAGAGGGCCGTAATAACTGCAACAACGAGCGCGATGATCAGCAGAACCGAGATCGTCACATGCCCAACATGAATGCCTTTCGTTGAAAGCGAAGTTAGGCTGTCGGGGACCATGCTGGAATCGATCTCGTCTCCTTTGCTAACTAGGAAGCTTAGCCCCCTGAATCCAGCCAAGGTGCCAATGGTGACAATTAGCGACGAGATCTTGCCCCAAGTCACAAGGGCGCCATTTACAAAACCAAGCAAAAGCCCAACGCCAAGCCCAGCCAAGATGGCTACGGGAACCGATAAGTGAGGATTCGCCTTAAACATCAATCCCACCGCAATGCCCGTAAAACCCAGCATGGAGCCCACCGAAATATCGATCTCACGAGTGACAATGACCAGCATTTCGCCCATGGCAACGACCGTAATGAGCGGCAACCAGAGCAGAATGGAATCAATGCTCTTAGGACCAAAAAAGCGCGGATCTTTCAACCCCGCGAAAAGGCAAACGAGCACCACAAAGGTGAGGGCAAGCCACTCACGAAGGCCGAGTTTCAAGCTGCGCCCTGCCCGGTTGCGGCAAACATAACCTGTTCCTGGGTTGCCGACTTCCCTTCTATCTCCGCCACCACGGTTCCTGCATGCATCACCAGAATGCGGTCGCTCAGTGCCAAAACTTCCGGTAAATCGCTGGAGATCATGAGCACCGCCAGCCCCTGCTCTGCTTGCTCTCGAATCAGCTTATGGACCTCATGTTTAGCGCCGACATCCACACCGCGCGTAGGTTCATCTAGGATCAGGAGCTTTGGCTCCGTCATCAGCCACTTGGAAATAACAACCTTCTGCTGGTTGCCTCCGCTGAGTTCCATGACCGGTTGATCTTGCCCACGATAGGCAAGCCTGAGCCTTTCCGCATAGCCCATCGAGGCCTGTTCGAGTTTCTTTCTATTCAGCCAGCCACTTCGACATAACTTGGATAGCCGCGCCAAGGTCGCGTTAAAGGCGATGGCCTGGGGCATTAAGAGTCCATCGTGCTGTCTATCTTCCGGAACCAACGCGATGCCCATTTGTTTGGCTGCCCTCGGAGAAGTGATCATTACTTCGGCCCCGCCTAACTGAATAGATCCTGCCGTGGCTCTTGTGATCCCAAACAAAGCGCGGGCGAACTCTGTCCTCCCCGAACCAACCAAGCCGGAAAGGCAAACCACTTCGCCCGGGCGAACATCTAGACTGACATCGTGGAATCCCGGCCCGCTAAGGTTGTGGACAGCAAGAAATGGCGCGGCAGCCGACCCTGACTCCGCATGCAGCTTTTCGGAACTCAGCTCTCTGCCAACCATAAGCTGGACAATCTCAGAAATGTTGGTCTCGGCGGTTGCTTTCTCGGCCACCTTTTCTCCATCTCGTAAGACGGTGATTCGATCCGAAATAAGAAACAGTTCTTCCAGGTGATGAGTGACCATGGCTATCGCACAGCCGCGCTCTTTTAACGCGCGCATCACTTTAAAAAGCTCTTCTACCTCCTTAGGCGTTAGGGGTGCAGTCGTCTCATCGAATATCCAAACCATGGCGTCCTGCGAAAGGGCGCTGGCAAGCTCCACCATTTGCTGCTGGGCCACGCTTAGGGTGCCAACTTTCGCGTGGGGGTCGAGTGTCACCCCCAGTTCCGCCAACAACGCATCCGCTCGAGCATAAAGCGACCTCCAGTCCACTAAGCCGGCTTTCACTAGGTGATGGCCGGCAAAAATATTCTCCGCGATATCTAAATCAGGCAAAGTCAGCGGCTCTTGGTGGATTAGAGCAATCCCGTGGCGTAAGGCCTCTCGGGGGTTTTTAAAGCTAATCTCCTCGCCATCGAGCAAAATTCGCCCCAAACGAGGTCGATAAACGCCGGCGATAACTTTGGCTAAACTCGATTTGCCGGCCCCGTTCTCGCCGGTAATGGCGTGGATCTCCCCGGGCTTTAGCTCCAGGGAAACAGATTTGAGTACGTCGACCCCAGAAAAGGTGACCGTGATATCAGCCGCTTCAACTGTGCAGGACCGCCTCTCCATGTCGGGTAGCCCATGCTACCGTTTTTGAGGCGGGATTGTTAAGGCTTAAAAGGGCTTTCCAGCGTAACCGCACCAAACGGCTAATTCTCGGGCGAAAAGCTGAAGCGTGAGAAACGAGACCACCATGACCGCCGTGATCCAAAAAGCGGAAGCGACAGCGCGCGAAATGCTCGCTTCTGCTCCCTCGCCGGTGCCTCTTATCACTGATTTTTTCCACATCCAAACGCAAAATGCGGTTGCGAGAAGGCTAAAGATTAATAGTGGCATTTCGATCCTGAGAATACCTAAGACGAACCAGAAATGTTATTAGAACCGTTGCGGAGACCTTGTGGGAAAAATGCTTGTAACATGCAGCCACATCGAAACCGTCTCATGATAATTAGTGCGTGGCGACGTTTTAAAAGCCGCGTGCCCGGCCTCATAGGGTTCATCGTTATAATCGCCATAATGGGCCTTTTGATTGACGCGGCGCGTGTTTTTGGTGGGAGCCTGTTGGGCTCCCCCGATGGAGCGTGGCTCATTGAAGGCAAGCCCGATACCATTAATGTTTATGGAGCTCACGCATTTCTCAAGACGAACAGCGCCTGGGCCACCGTGCACAACGGCAAGTTTGTGAAGTGGGCCTGGCAGGGGTCGGGGCAAATTAACGTGGTGGTGTCAAAAGGAGCAGCGGTCAAAACGTGGACGGAAAAGGGCGGGGGCATCTGGTTTCACATCACCGAACAGTGATGAGCCTACTCCGATTCCTCGATCTTATTCATGACCGGATACTCGTCGGTGGATAGCAGTTCCCTTCTGGGACCCGTAATCCGATAGGTCCAAACCGCGCATCCGGCTTTTCCGGAGTTTCGAATGAAGTGGGTGCCTCCATCGCCTGGAAGGCGATAAATCCTGGGTTCTTGGATCGACTTCACTTCCGTTACAATCTCTGGCTTTACGGGCAACTGCTTCGACCCGTAAAAACTGAGTTCAAGCCTATCACCTTGTATTTTTCCTTCAATCTTAACTGGAACTTGGAGAGGGTTTTTGAACTTTAGATCGATCTCGCCATAGGCTACGGCGGCATCCCGGCCCGGATCCACGTATTCGGGAGCAAACCGATGGTGGTTCCGTTCCGTGACATCCATTCCTGCCAAAAGCGCCGCGTTGTAAAGGGTGGTTGAGGTCTGGCAAACGCCTCCCCCCCAATCGGCAATAAGAGTTCCATTATAGCTCACGGGCGCGCGCCGGTAACCCTGGTCTCGCGACCAACTCCCGACTCGATCGTTAAAAGAAAACTCCTGCCCAGGCTGGATCACGGCCCCGTTTAGTTTGCGGATCGCTAGCTCGGCATTGTGACGTTGAGCCGCCGTTCGTCCGACCAGGCTTGTTTCAAAGCTGGCCAGCAACACTGGCTTTGCCGGGGCAGGCATCAAGAATGCTGCTCCGCAAAGAGCGATGGCGACGGGCAAGACCAAGACCCTCATGGGTTCACCTGAAGCGCGAGTCCGCTGCCGCTCGCCATTTCCGAAGGATCGTACATGTTGTAAGTTGTCACCGGAAGGGCGTCGCACTTGCCTGGATTTTCCGCTTGCAGAACGTAATCAATTTCTTGGTCACCAGACGGAAGATCGCGGGCGAAGAAGCAAACACGGTCGTCTAGGATCACCGTTCTTGACCACCAGAAAACCCACTGCTCGCCATCGTCGGGTCTCTCCTTATCGGTGACGTGGAGACCGCTAGGGGTTGGGTCTTCGATAAAGAGGTAGCTTCGCGGCACGTCGGAGTGGATCTTAATCTCACAACGAAGTACATCGCCTGAGTTGTATTCGGAGACCGGATCCTTGCTCGGCAGCAGCTTTAGCGTGCCATCTTCCATTTTTTGTGCCTGGAGTTTGTGGTAAGTGCGCGTGATCGAGAATCCACTGGTGGGAGTAAGTGCTACTAAATCGGCTGAAACCACATATTGTTTCAGAGTCGTTGTGTAGTAGCAAGTGCCGCTTTTCGCTTGGAACTGCAAGTTGTTCTGGCCCGTGGTTAGTGCGCTAATCGGCAGCTTGATCTGAGTTGCTTCATCATCGAAAGAGCCTTGTTGGAATTGCAGTTCTTTTATGCTTTTCCCATTAAGGCTAACCACGATATCGGCGTTGGATAGAAGTTCTTTGGTGTGGCGCAGATAATCTGCCATGACGAGCAAGATCGCCGAAGTATCGCGGGTGCTAAACCACATATCGCCGGTGCGCTTCTGCATGAGCAGATTCACAATTTTCGGGATTGTCGGGCTATCAGGCTGCACGGTTTCGAGGGCCATAAAGCACCGTCCCGTCGTTTCGTAGCCCCAATAGTCTTCCGGCGCCCACTCCATGGTCGAACGGGTCTCGTGCCCGAGTGAGAGCATTCTAGAGATCAGTTGATCGCGCTTTGCCGTTTCGCTGGCCCCTATTGTGTTTGCGGCTAGGGCCAAGAAAGCACACTGCGCAGCATCGGCTTTGCCGATGTCGGCTTTATCTAATAGCGTGGTTGCCGAGGGCCGGCCGTTAAGGGCCAAAGCGTAAATGAGATAATCCGTGTCAGTAGCCAGCTTTTGGTAGTCTTGCGCGGTCGGCTTTATAAAGCCAGCCGGCAATTTCGGTTTCTGCGCAAAGGCTTCGGCCCACGTAATGGCTTTCGCCACATCGATACTCTTCGGAGGCGGGAAACCCGCTATGGTAGCCCGGTGGATCGCTTCTAACACATAAGCCGTCATGTAGGGGTCGCTGGCATCATAATCCCACCAGCCCCAACCGCCATCTGTATGCTGCATTTGTTGAAGTCTGGAGTAGCTATCCTGAACAATTTGAGGCACCTGGCTCTCCAGCTTCGGCCGTGGCAAGCCCAAATCCTTAAAGGTCTTGGCGAAGATCACGGTCGGCAAGAAGCGGCTTGTGGTTTGCTCCACGCATCCGTATGGATACTGGATGAAGGCATCTAGGGAGCCCAAGAGGCTTGTGGCAACGGTTGGGGTTACGGAGATGGCCAACCCGCCCGAATACTTATCGGCATTGGGATCAAGCGTCAGCGGTAGGGTTTGGGTGGTATTTGTATCCCCGCCATAGCCATCGGTTTTTAATCTGGCGTGAGGCGTAACTGGGACTTTGAGCTCCATCCCGTCAGATGCCCCACCAGGCACCCAGGCCTTTGCAACAAAATCGGCTTCACCGCTGTGGGCGGGGGTCATCTTATATTCCACCGTTTGCAGCGCCCCATTTTCGATGTGAACGGTCTGGTTCAGATCGCCTTCCACCGAGGCGTTGTTTGCAGCTAGCTGCAGCTTCACATCTGCCGCTTGACCCGTATTGTTGGTGATCATAGCGACCATGCGCTGCTGATCGCCGTTCACGACGAAGGCGGGCGCGGAAAGCTGAACCATCAGGTCCTTGCGGGCAAGAACGTTGTCCATGGTCTGGCCAACTTCAGTGTCGCTCGTAACGGCTCTCGCCGTTGCTCGCCAACTCGTGATGTTGTCCGGCAGTTTCACGCTCACCTTTGCTTGGCCGCTTGCGTCGGTGGAAACGTCGGGTTGCCAGAATGCCGTGTCCTTAAAGTTGCTCCTTACCTGAATGTTGGTGGGCGCCTTGTCGCCGCCACCCAGATACATTTCTGGGAAGGAATAATCGGTTTGGATATCGTCGGATCGCTTGGGATAGAAGCCTTTAACGATGTCCGAGTGGTCGTCGAAGATCGCGTAGATCGGCTCATCGACCACGCCGAGCGAGACCTCAGCGGGGACTGGCTTGCCATCGGCGTCTTTGGTCGTAACCGTGTAATGAGCCGTATCTCCCGGGTGGTAGGCCGGCTTATCCTGCGTTAGGTTAACGCTAAGCTTTTTGATTCCAAGGTCGATCAGAACCTGTCGGTTGGCGTCTGCATACTTCTTGTTGTGAATGTAAGCCAGCGAAAGGAACGCGTTCGGCGAATAGTCGTTCACCACTTTGAACTCGAACATCGTCGCCTTTTTCGCCAGCTTCAGGGTCTGAACTTGGTAGATCATGGCCCCTTCGATGGATAGCATGGCCGTGCCGCCGGGATCGTCGCAAGTAATCAGCGCTCTAACCGTATCGCCCGCCCTGTACTGCTTCTTGTCCAGAAGGATGGACATGTTCGAAGATGGGAAGCGATCAGCCTCCTCCTGCAGCGAAACATCGTTAAAGATATAAACCTGGATCTTTCTGCTCACCAAGTGCCCGCGCTCATCTTTAAATGAGGCGCTTACTTGGTAAAACCCTGACCCCGGAGGGTTGTACTGAAGCGTAAACTTGCCATCAGGCCCGGTTGTGATCGTCTGATTCTGCTGCTCGGTTACGATTTCGTCGCCTTTCTTGGTCCATTCCAAATAGCCTGAGCTGATATCAACCGATAGGTTGGCAAGCGGCTGCTTGCCCATCGAGGTGGCCATACCAGTCACGGTAAAAGCTTTGCCGGCCGTGGATATTTCAAGATCGGAAGTGAGCTTCACCTTCTCGTCGCTCCGCATGACGGTAAAGGTGCCATCGCCATTGTAATCCTTGTCGCTTTGGTCCTTCACGTCCACATTCACGTCATACGTGAAGTCGTTCGAAGCTTCGGCGGGTTCGTTCGCCCCGATAGTAGGCACGTTAAAGGTGGCCTTACCGTTCTCGTCCGTTACCGCCGTTAGCTGTTGAGTTTGCTCGCCGCTATAGGTATCCAACTGCTGGCCGCCATAGGATTGATCGGGCGACTCATCCTCACCGTATTCATCCGAATAATCTTCTTCGGAATCGGCGTAATCGCTCCAATCCCAATAGGGCGAACGGGTAACGGTTGCCGTGACGGTCGCACCGACCACGGGCGCGCCGTAGTAATACTTCGTGGCAACGACGACCTTGGCCGACTCACCGCGAATGTAGCTGGGTTTCTCCGCCTTTACGTCGATACTGAAAGTGGGTTTGCGATAGGCAGCGACGCCGACGTCTTTGGTGTCGCTTGCCGATCCATAGTGGGTAACCAAAGAATAATCGTCTGGCAAGCTATCTGGGCTGAACTGATACTGCCCATGATAGGACCCCATCGCGTTCAGCGCCAAAGTCTGGTTGTTGATAACGTTGCCCTGCCCATCCTGAACCTGGATGCTCACGCTCTGCTTTTTAGGAAGCACATATTTAGAACCCTTTAAAACGCGGACGATCCCTTTAAACTGAACCAAATCCCCCGGCCGGTAAATCGGCCGATCAGTATAGGAATAAATCTTGACTTCGGAGTCGCCGGTTGTTTCGTCGTCGCCCGCGTCGTCACCCTCATCGGCTCGGTGGAAATCCACCATCGCCTTAGAAGCTCCAAAAGAGGCGACCACCACTTCAGCAGTGCTGGCTGATTTCTTAGGGAGGGAAAGCCTAACGAGGCCATCGGCAGAACTCGTACCGGAAGCAAGCATGCCGCTCGCGGAGGCAAAACCAACGGTTGCTCCAGGCACCGGCTGCCCCGAATCAAGCATGGTCACATAGCCTGCCAAATCTTTAGAGGAGTGCTTGATGATCAACCCGATCTTGCTCACGCTGATCCAAGTTCCCTTGGTGAGAGTTCCGAGTTGGCATTGCACCCAATAGAGCCCTTCTGCCAATGGCGGCAGTTGCATTTTGTCGCGGAAGGTTCCTTCCGCATCGCGATCCGCTAACTGCATATCATTCTTGCTGACAAGCTGGCCCATGCTGGCGGGATTAACCGGGCTCTTGGCATCGGGACGAGCGAGGGGGGCAAGCGCATTGTAAACGCCGCCATCTTTTATGATCTTGTCGAAATCTAGCTTGTAAATATGGGAATGGATCGACGTGCCCTTGTCAAATCCCTTCAACTGAATACGTGCTGTCTCCGAAGGAAGATAGACGCGCTGACTCGCGTACATTTCCAGGTAGGGGTCGACTGGCTTCGCCTCTAGATCCAAAACAGTGGGCTGTCCTTCCGCCACTTTGATCATCTGCTTTGCGATATTGTGAGCTTTGGCGGAGACTTCGAGCTTGTAATCGCCGGCCAGCACGTCGCGCAGAACAAACGCGCCCGATTTATTAACCCTGAAGTGGTGCTCGGTCCGGATGCTGTCGTCCGACTCATCATCGTCATTGGCGTCCAGCTTCGTGATGGCCACGAATGCGCCCTGCAAGGGGCGTCCATTTTCCTGCATCACGACGGTGCCTTTAATGATGCCAACTGGAACTTCGGCCGTAATGCCGAAACCGACGATAGCGAGCGTTGCAATAAGCCCAAAAATCAGGCTCAGTAACGACGAAAGTGATCCGCTTTTTGGAGTTTTCACGCGACTGCCTCAGTTGCTACAGATTTCGATCTTGAAGTTAAAACGATCCCGATTATGGCGATGGCCATCCCAACCGCGATGTACGAGAGCGCCACGATTTTGCCGTGACGATCCACGTCCAGATGCGGCTCCATCCAGGTGTAAAGGAGGGCCATCCCCGAGGATAGGCCCAGCGCTAGCGAGAGCGATTGAGAACTCTGCTCGCCTTTCAATCCTTCCAAAACCGGCGCGATGCCGAGTCCCACCAGGTAGCCAACAATTCCCTTATCGCTTAAAGCAACCGCAACTGGCAGGGGGGCTGCCGCAAGCAATACAACCCATAGCCCGCCAGCAACCCAAGGGGATTTGGCTTTGAGGTTCCGGGTCCACTCCTGGGCCATCACCGGCAAAACGATGCCAAGAACGAAACCGATTTCGGCATAGTGCTGTCCGATGTCGAAAGCTTCTGCCGTATCGGCGTGCATCTGCCGAAATACGCGGTAAACGACAAGTGCGGCAAGGGGCCCAATGCACAGCAGCGCGCGGCGATTTGCAAGGATTATTAGGTTGCCCGCGCCGGCCATCAATGCTATAGACATTCCAAGTCCTCTAGCGTAACCATAAGCTGCAGTGGCCAATGCAATCCACAGTATTACTGCCAGGAGCATGCGCACCAGCAGGGTCGCCGCTTCTTGTCGAATCATCCACGAAGAGATCAAGGCGATGAAGGCGGCAGCTACAAAAATGAACGCGGATGAGTCGGGCGCGCCGATCTTTCTAAAGAGCAGAAATGCTCCAAAAGAGCTAAACGCCAGGGCAAGAATCGGTCCCATAAACGCCAGCTTCGCGTCCCGCGACCGGATTTGAGTTTCGATGCCGATCGCCAAAATCCCGGCAATGACAACAACTCCCGCTAACTGTTCGCCCAGACTCACAATCCCGGGGTTATGGTAGGTGCCGAGAAGATCGATAGCGACTATGCAACCCGTGTAAATCGCGGTCCTTACCGGCCACTCGGTTAGGTCATCCACGCGGCTTAAACTAAATATCCAGGCGGCGGCAGCGGCTCCGAACACAGCCGAAATAAGCGTATCGCTGGGGAGGGATACTATCGCACTCACGGCAAAAGCGGCGAGGGCCAAAGGGGCTGTTCGTCCCGCGCTTCGCTGCCATTCGCTCGCCCCAAACCATTGCGCGATGCTCGCTGCGGCTGCCCCCGCGAAGAGGCCGATAAGCGCAGCCGCCCCCCCGCCGAGAGCCCCTGGCGAGCTCTTCCAGAGGCCAAAAGAAGCCCCCGCTAACAGGGCCAAGACAACCGCCGAAATTAGAGCGTTCTTGGGTCCATTCAGCTTAATAGGGCCGAACTTTTCGCTCACCCCATCCCTTGCCACGATGGCGACCACTGCGATGACGAGTGAGATCAGAAATATATTCATTTTTGTTGGGGTTCGGCTCCCCTTTCCTTATTTATAAACCTTTTTGCTATCGGGCAAGACCTGCAACTACGGCTCGTACCAATGCGCTCGGATCGTCCTTCAAGGAGTCAACCTTGGATTTGAATTTGTCAGGTATACGTCCGTTCAGGGCCAAAAGAGCCTGTATGCGAACCCCTGATTTCATGTTTGAAAGGGCTCCGCCAACCAAAGCAAGGGCATCCGGCGTACCGATCTTGCCAAGCAGTTGCACGCCGGTTCGTGCCGTTTGCTCATCGGGATCTTTCAAGAGAGCCTTAGCCACGTCCATCCCGCCAGGCAGCACAGCCACCAAATTCATGGCTGCTTCGCGAATGAGAAGATCGCTTGAACCAAGTAGAGCTTGCCCGGTTGTCAGCGCGCCCGGCTCGGCAAGGATGGTCATGGAGTTCAACGAGGCAAGCTCTAGCTCCATGTCTTTCTGGCCGGCAAGAACCATGAGAGTAGAGCCGGTATCCTTCAGCTTAAACTGGCCTACCGCTCGCACTGCGTCTAACTGCAACGCTGGCCGCGACAAAGCGCCTAAAACCAACGGACCGATCTCTTGAAAGTTTTCCATCATGCCAATCCTAAGCGCATTCAAGGCCATTTGATCATTTTGATCAGTGATTTTGAGACCCAGAGCCTCCTTACCCGAGGTTCCGCAAAGCTTCGCATCCAGTCCGATCAGAATGCAGCCAGCCGCAGTCGCCGATTTCAGCTTATTGTCTAAGAGCCAGTTAAGGCCTGGCATTCCAAAAGATATCCACTGATCTTGCGCACCTTGACGATCCCGCTCGAAGGATTCCGGATTGGTTGCCGAAGCGTACAAGTCCTCTAAAACGTTGTTTGCGGGCAATGGTTTGGAACCTGGGGTCGGAAACACGCGCGAGACCGACTGGCCCATAACCGCATGTTTTGAGCCTTCCACCTGCAGCGCTAGCCCCATGCCCGGACGGACTGTTGCGATGCTTGATTCGCCCATGCTCTGGCTCGCGTCCATATCCACCAGCAGTCCAAGCGAATCGCCCGATCCGGTGTTTATTCCCACGCCGGGCGTGCCCGAGATGTGATCTTTGCCCGAATCATGCACAAACAGCGCCAACCCTTGATTGACCGCCTCAGCGGGCCCCAGCCCCCCGGAGATAAAGTTATTGTCTCCTTTTCTGTTCAGCACTACCGCGACCGAGTCTCCAACCGAAAATGCCTGTCCGTCGCTTTCCTTGAGGACAAATGACCCGTTCCCGTCCAGGGTGATCATCTGCGCCGCAGATTGCTTTGATGCGTAGCCTTGCGCTTCTCGGCCGGCGATAAAATCGTGGTCCCCGGTCGGTTGATAAATAGAAGCAAGCGAAAAGTTATTTGCGCTTGCCTGGCAGTTGTTCGTGGCCAAGAAGGTGTTGTTGCCCCTCCCTTCGCTGATGAGGGCAATTCCTCCCCCAACCCATGCCGAATCATTTTCAAATCCTGCCGCATAAGATTGGCCAAAGGTATGGGCATCGTCCCCATAACCTTTCATTTGGTAGAGGTTGTTGCCGTCTCGGTTGACAACCCAGCCGACGCCCTGAGTGCGCGCTGCTGCTTGGCTCCATGCAACGGCCTCAAACTTGTTGTTGCCTCCAGTGCTTATGAGAGCCCCGAGCCCAAAAATTCCAAAACCTTGACTCAGGTTTTTGGAGCGGTACAGATTGGACGAGCCTTCAACCGTTAGAACCCCAACGCCGGCCACTCCGCTGCCAAGGGCCATCGAGCCCTCGGTAAATGTATTGCCGCCCCCCAGGATGTAGGCCAACCCCACTCCTAAGAAACCACAGCCGGCGCCAAGATCGGATTGCTCAAAGGTGTCGCCTCCGCCGCAATCGATAAGAAGAGCGGCACCTAAAACTCCTGCCCCCTCGCGTCCTCGGTAGTGGTTATGCCCTCCAAAGTCGATCACGAGCTGGGCAGCTTTGCCACTGTGAGGGTGGTCACCAAGGCCGGATATGTCTACATCTATGCCCAAATACTTGAACTTAGCCTCGCCATTCCATGCCAGCGCCCGGCTTGCCTGAATCAGTTGGGGCATCTCCGTTTCCGCTTTCGCAGCAAGCGCCTCCGCCGCCCTTCTTAGCAAAGGCAGGTTCACTTTTTGAAGTAGCGCTAGAACTTGCTCCTGGCCAACTGGACTGCGTTTGGTGAAGTTCAGATTTAAAGGCTCGTCTCCCGCCGCCCATTGAGGCAGGCTGTCTATAAGCTGGCGCTTTTCATCGGGGGTGAGCCCCTTCAGCGCCGCGTGAACGTAAGCGTTCGCATCGGCCACCGCCTTGGCATAAAACTCAACCACAGGAGTCAACTGAGCGGGGACAGTGGCCGGCAAAGCCTCCGGCGTGGTGGCTGCTAAGGGTGATCGGTATTCGGTATCGTCGCCAAGCAAATCCATCCTGGCGAGCCGAATCAAATCGGAAGGCATCGCTTGATACGCCTTCTCGTGGACGCGCATCATCTCGGCGAGACCGTTTAGCGGCTGATCCACGCACAGATGAACGACGTCGTTAGGGTAAAGCTCCTTGACGGGACGACGGAAGAAGTTCAGATCGTTTAGAGTCAGATTGTTCAGGAAAAGGGTGTCCGAAAGGGCCTTCTTTTCCTCCGGAAGCACCTGGCAACATGCCAGGGCGCAAAACGAGATCCCAAGAATTGAGAATAGGCAGCGACGCATCGATTCTGAAGACGCGCACACATGGTCTCACGTCGCTCCTCATTACTAAAAACCTTTCCCTTACGCTCCTGGGAGTCAATCAATTCCGAAGGGTTGAAGGAGGAAACCCGACCAATGGCTGTTCCGGTCCCCAATCGAAAATCGACATTCAAAAATCAAAAATTCCCTACTAAGCCCTGCGCCACTCCTTCCCAGACATTTGTGCTGCCGAGCGTTCTTTCTTCGAGCGCCCGCTCGTCGAACGGAACGCTGTCTTGCCGGCTCTTCTCACTCTGATAAGACAACACCAATCCCTGGCGCGAAGCGCTTTCAGGAATCGGCTCGCCGGTCCAGCCGCCACACGCGATAACCGTCAGATCGAGCTTTTCCTTTGAAGACAAAGCCCGCAATGGCGCGAACAGCCTTCTATCAAGTTCGCCAGCGAACCAATCACATTCTTCCCACCTGGAATGGGCTCGAAAAACCGAGAACGCGTCCAGATAGCTAATAGTGCTCTCATACGTTTCGATGCCCTTGAGGATGCCCTCAAGGTTGGTTTTCGTGGCGTAACCAAAAGCATTCCGATCGGTATGGCGGTAGCCCGCCAGCCTCGTTAACCCTTGCAGCCTTAGGGAACGGCTTTGAACCCAGGTCACTTCCCCTCGTTTCAAAGCTAAGTTCCGAACAGGCACCCGAAAGCCCTGCCCCCAAGGCCACCAGAGGTTGATGGGCTCCAACCCCTCGTCAAGCCTTCGTTTGTTAAATTCAAGACCGGATAGGAGGTTGATCGAATCGTCAATGAATCGCCGAAGCAACTTTTCCCCATCGCCTTCCGGCAGGAAATCCTTTATGTCCTTTCCGATTATTTTTCGCGCCGGGTGCGTCCCAAGCTCAATAGATCCATCCTCCCAAACGAGGCCGTGGTCCGGCCCTTCACCATCCACGATAGTTAGGAGCCTAGTATTCAGTTTTTTGGATACTTCCAGAAGCTCTCGCAAGTCCTCCGGTGGATATCGCTTTACGGACTTAGCAACACCATCTTCCCAACTTAAAAGATTAAGGTGAAAGTGCACGGATTTCGCGGGCGGGTCGGCGCCAAGCGAGGAAACGGTCAGCGGCCCATCCTGCATTTGCAGGCTCGACGGCGCCATTCCCAGCCAAGCGGCTTCCGGGGTTAGGCTCGCGGGCCCGATTTCGCTTTCGGGGTCTTCCGGCATGGGTGCGCATTTGCGAATCTCGCCCGTTTCCGCCATCGATTGAAGTGCTGGCGTCCTGCCGCGCAGGAAGGACTGCTCTTCCGGTGTGGATAACCAATGGGGAATGATGAGGACGGCCTTTCGCATTTGATTTCGCTGACGACGATTTGGGGTACTACCTCGTTTCGCTTAGTGGCTGTTCAGCTTAGGGTCTTAACACCATAATCCACAAAGATCGCGTCACTTGTAGCTATATAAAGATCCTCAACAAGGCACTGCGAAACCAACATCCGATCGAACGGGTCACGATGATGAAGGGGCAAGCTTGCCAAAAGTGCAGCATGTGCACAGCTATAGGGAAGTTCCGTAGCCTGTAAGCGCTTCACTAATTCGCTCCAAAACCTTTTTTCATCAGTAGGCAGAGCTAGCTTACCGATCGAAACCTTTATCCCAATCTCGACTCTAGCGATTGGAGACACCATCAAGGTCTCTGCCGCAAGAATAGCTTCGTATAACTTTGGATGGGCCGAAGTCCCAAAAAGGCCGATACCAAGCAAAATGCTTGTATCAAGCAAGATTTTCAATATTTTCCCTCGATAAAATCTTCAGCCTCTCTATCCGTCATCGGCCGTAAGGCCTCCTCCAGTTCAGCCTGAGTCATGGTTGGGGTGAACATTCCAAAAGCGGACTCTCTTAGCTTCCTATCAATCGGCGGCGCAACGGGCACCAACTCCGCTATCGGCCGATTTCGATCGCAAATCAAGACTCTTTCACCTCCCTTGACCAGTCGGAGAAAATGCGATAGCTTCGATTTGACTTCTGCAATGTTCGCGTGAATCATAGTCATATTATGGACTATGTTTATTAAACGCAATACCCCACCCAGGCGAATAGCGATAAAGGCTCCCATCATCTTCGTGGCAGAAATATGCTGAACTTATTTTCATTGACAACAGGTTCAAACCTGCCCAACAAGAGGAACCTTTGCTTCAAACCAGACGCCAGAGAAGCTATAGCCTCAGGGGCTTTATTAAGAGGAGAGAGAAATGAAGAAACAGATGTTTATGGCAGCCATGGCTGCAGTTGGCGCAATCATGCTTAGCACGAGCGCTATGGCTCAAGATCAGACCACAACGACTACAACGACCACGACTACAAACGGATTGTCGGTCGTTCCGATGGTGGACTGGTCAACCCGAATCTCCGTTGGCGACGAAATCTTCCTGATGGACCTCGCCCATGCCAACGCTCGGGAAATCATCCTTAGCCGCTATGCAGAGCACAATGCCGACTCCCACGGAGTCGCAGAGTTTGCTCACCACATGGTTGTATCGCACGAAGCACTGCAGAGCCAGTTGCTCAGCACCTACGGCAACATGTCCTGGATGCATAACTGGCAGCAATCCTATGGCCGAAGAATGGGCGATAAGGTTGAGAATTACAGCGCCCAATCCGATAACGACGGCGACAAGGCATGGGGCCGAGGCGGCTGGGGCGATTACGATTGGAATCGCGCAGACAACAACTGGAACTATATCTTCCCGTCTGACTGGAACGACCTGCATACGTTGCGCGGCCTCAATGGCTACGCCTTCGATCAGCAGTACGTTGACATGATGGCTGCCGACCATGCGATGGTTCTCGACAAGCTCAATATGCATGCCCGGGAGACCAAGAACACCGACATTCAAACGATGATAACGAACATCCAACCAAAGGTTCAAAACCACCTGGAAGATGCAAGATCCCTTGCCTTCTTCTATCGCGATCCGTTCGACCAGAAGCGCGAAATGCCTTGGATCCAGTAATCCTCTGGCTCTAAGATAAATCGAACTTGGCGCCTCTAGCTTCGGCTAGAGGCGCTTTTTTGAATTAAGTTAAGCCCAGAACCCTCTTTCCGATGCTCTCTTGCGGGACCTCCCCCGGTTCGCGGACTCCCCGACCCCTCCGCCCGAGAGGGGTGAAGGGTTTTGCGTTAGCCAAAATTTCTTACGCATTAGCAGTTGTTTCCAGTCGCATGGTTGACAATACAATAAATGCAAACTCCGTTGAGACCTGGTAGAACCCAAAAACGTCAGCAATAAATGCGAATCATAAACGAAAATTGTGTCTCTATCAATTTGGATGAGGGGTGGCCCACAAAATGTCCCTGCTGCGGGCACATTGGGGTCTTGCCGATGCCAGAAGATGAAGCCAACTTGGAGGACATGACTGAGACTTTTTCGTGTGCTCTTTGCGGGTTCCAAGCTCCAATGGTGGACGTCTTGAACATTGGTTTTGGTACAGGACCCCTCCCTCCTCCAATGGACATCCCTTCATAGTTAGGTTGCAATAATTTTCGGGCTGCTCGTCCATAACTCGGCAATTCCTTCTTAGAAAGGAACTGTTTGTGTCCAAGCAAGTTCTTACGTAGTTTTTGGCGATTCCATGGGGATCATCTGGCCTTCCGTGAAGTGAAAGAAATCGAGCCAAGTCGGACTTATACTACTGATGGTTGCCTTTTCAAAAATGGGCCAGTTTTCCTGCAAAGGATCCTTGCAAGAGGGCACCTCATGGACCACATAACCTGATCCAACAAACGGAGGCTTTTGTAAGATGTAGTGTGAATATATCTTCACGGAAACAACGCGGCTTGTTCTTGCCAAGAGGCCTTCAGCGCAGGCTTCCAACATCTCCAGGGCGTCGGTCTTAAAAGTTCGGCCCTCTAAGACCCACCCCTGTGGCACTTTGAGGAATATGAATCCTTTTCCAGATTTCGGTAGCTGCGTGCGTGCCCTTTCTAATGTGTCCCGCACTGTTTTAGTAGAGAGCGTAGTGCTGTCGAGCTTGCACTTGGTCTCCACTGGTACAGTCTTTCCATCTGGCCAGAACATTTCAATGTCGTAATCGTTGCCTAGACTCCCGCTACTCTCAACAAATCTAAATGGGCGCCCTCGCATACGCAAAAGCTTTCCCACTTCAAACTCGCAGTACGTATCGTCTGGTCGGGTACCTGATTTCAAGCGCTTCAAGCAGTCTTCAAATCCTTCCACGTCCTGTAAGTTTAAAAGCATCTCCCCGAGAGATACCGTTCGGGCTATCGTGACATCCGCTTCGCATTCGAGCTTGTCCATTCTAAAGAATGGGTCATTAGCATCGGTGCCTAGAAAATGTCGACGCCAATGCCACCCAAGGAACTCTTCAATTACCGAAGATGCTAGTGCATATACCTGCGAATTCAGATCTGGAAATCGAATAGCATCCTGCACGATACGTTCACGCGTAATCTTAAGCGCTTCGATTTGCATCCTGTATTTCACGACAATGGCTTCCTTAGAAAAGATCAGGCACGTGTCGAATTGCGGATTCCTATAAGTTGAATGAGAAGATTCTCAACGTCGAGACCTGTTCCGACAACGGCGTCGTCCAACTTTTGAATCTTTTGCTCCAATGGGCGGTCTTCCATTTTATAAAGCAGCTCTGGTTTCGGAGGTACGTGTCGCACGTGTAAGCGCAATATATTGAATTTCGTAGCTGATTGGAGTGATGTAATACTTAAAGTCTTCTAGGTTTCTCAATAGATTTAGAAACGCCAGCTCACTGGGCTCACCCTGGCCATTAACCGAACTAAGAAAACCCTTTAGCGCTAAGCTCTTCAGAGTTTCCGTGATGTAGGAAGAATCTTCTGGCTTCATCTTAAACAAAAGGCAGCTTGCGAACATCCAGAACTCTCCATCAACAGGTTCTTGTTGGGGCATATTGAAAACCATCTGGATGTCTTCACGCGCTAAACATTTGAGAAACTTTAGACCAGGTCTGCCATCGTCAGGGTTCATTTCGTCCAATCGAGCCTGCCATTTCTCAGCGGCATCCAGGATTGCGGCCAGAGCCCTTAGCTCTATGTTTGTGAGCTGCGCAAGCTTTGAAAGCATGAACTCTAGCCCGTCCGCAGATCGGTCGCCTGTTTCGATGTTCTTGGCGGCATTCCCAAGGAACGTAGCAAACGCATCGAGCTTTTCCTGGGAACTCTCGTGGGCCACACCCTCTAGAACCTTGTAAGTTAGGCATTGAATCTGATCGAACTTAACTGGGCTGTCTATTCTAATCTCCAAGTCTTGGATTAGTCTGGCGAACTCTTTAAGTAAATCCTCCTGACGTTTCTGAGCTCTCTTGTTTTTAAAGTACAGGGGAACCATACTGGTGGGACCGTCGATGTAAGGGATCCAGGAAAGAATGAAAGCGGAAAGCTCTATCCACGATCCTGGGAGGTCGTCCAATTTTGTTAAGAGTTGATCTAAATTATCCTCGACCATACAGCAGTATCTTTACGGGCATATTGGCTCGGGGGTTTCGCCACGCCAATGAGCGGCTGAGATGGACCAGGCTCCGTTGTCAAGGGCAAAAGAAAGGTCGTGCGCTGGTTAAGCCGTACGACCTGGTCCAATGGGCAAATAGAGCTTACTTGCCCTTTTTCTTGTCTGCGTTCTTGTGATAGTTCAGCGTTTCGGCTGCTTCCGATTTCTGCCTGGCAGACGTTTTCGGACTACTTAGATCTTGAGCCGCTTTCTTAACTTCACTTTTCTTTGGTCCACTCATGTTGCGCTTCACCTCCTTTGTGGTCAAGTTGACGCACCATTACGACGTTTTAGCCCCTTTCAAGGGGCCGCAAATGTCTACTAATCTATAAAAAGATTCACTGTATCGGTTTTTTATGCACCTTTCGACGAGCACATATACTGATCCCTATTAACCCACGATGGTGTGTACACTTAATCCATGCACGACCTTCCTAATCTAGAGGAAGAACTAGATGAGATACTTGACCTTCCCGCGGAAAATCGTATTCGGGCGGTCTTTAAGGAAATTGCCTTACAAGCGGGAAAGTCGAATCGTAGCATGGTTACGATTCAAATATTGTCAATGGTTGTCGTTCCAGCAGCCGTTGCTTTTTTCGTAAACATAGTTGCAGGATCCGACGATTCTATCAAGTATTCGGCATGGATTGCGATTGGTTTCTTGTTAATAGTGCAAGCTGGCCTGTTCGCAGTGTCACTAATGGGGCCCACCACGCCAGCAAACATTGTTGTGGCTTACGATAGGTTGCTTAGGCAGAGGGAGGGCCTCATTGCCCGATCCAAGCTGCTTCTGCTTCAGCGGAACAGTTATGGGTCGGCCGCACAGTGTGATGCGGAATCGCTGGAGATCGCCAGAGATATTCTGAATGGACAAGCGAATGGAACACAGACTGACCTAGAGAAGGATTTGGAAGCAATCTGTACGCCCTATCTCACGTGGAGCGATTACGTTTTCAACATCACCAATGAAACAGCAAACTTTATTGTGACGGTCTTCATTTTAGATGGAACAACACTGAAGCCGATGTATCAGTCTTCATGTGATAGTCCGAGAAAAAGGGAGTGGCCACTTGCCACTTCGCACGTGGGGCAAGCAGTTACGCAGCAACGCCCCATCATTACAGGTGATTTGCACAAGTCCGCAGAATATTTGAGCGAGTATGACGCAACCGATCGGGAACGATACAGGGCACTCGCATCGGTGCCATTCAAAGTCAACGGAGAGACAAAGGGAGCAGTTTGCATCTCAAGTGACTCTCCGCACGTCTTTAACGAAGAAGATAGTCTCGACGTTTTTAAGACATTTGCAGCCATTCTTGGCTTATACTTGTCGTATAAGAATTGAGTTCAATATGCCAAAGACCCCGTTCACTAAAAAGGACTGTGCCAGCAGTAGTAAGACGCTGAAGACAGATAGCGTTTATGCCAAGAAGTCGGTTGCACGGGCTACCGAGCGTCAAACTTCCCTAGACGCGCGTGTCAAGGCTTCAAGCTCAGAATTGCACTATAAGAAAAAATAGTCAACGTAGCTTGGACCCAAGGTCTTTATTGACCGTTGGCCATTAACTACTATACATTTTCAGGCAGGCTGGCCTGGGAGGCTATCTCTACGACCTCTGTGTATTCGGCCTCAATCACATCGCTGTCTGGAATCTTCGCCTTAATCCGCTCCTTCCAAGGTTGCTCCACTACTTCAAAATGATAGCGCGCTTCGACGTCTACGCGCCCTCCGTCAGCCACCTCGAATGCTTTCTTAATCAGAGCCAGTTCAAGATCGCGATGATCCTGTAATTTATTGTAAATGGCTCTTGAACCAGTTAGGACGATCTTTGCAGGATCAGAGGGAGTCTCGTAGCTGTACCTCGCGTTGCATGACAGGAGCACTCCAAGAGCTTTTAAGTCATTCCCTTCGAGCAAGTAGTGAGAAGCTTTATAACAAAGATCGTCTTCGTAGTCGATGGCTCTACCTCCTAGGGGGCGGTGGAGGAGGTGTAGCTCCCCTTTCGATACGCCCAGGCGCAGAGTTAGGCGTCTGTGGTTGAGAAGGCTTGGGCCCTTCGCGTGGAGGTTGGCTCGGCGTTTGCTTTGGCTGAGGAGGAAGCGGTTTCTGAGACATGGTTTTCTCCTAGTTTTTATTTTTTCGGGGGTGGCGGAGGCGGTACGGCGCCTGTGCTAGGTTTAGGGTCAGTTGGATAGTCTCTTCCCTTATTCGGGCTAATGGGTTTACTGGGGCTCTTACCGCCTCCTTTACCACCTGTTGACTTGCTACCCATTCTTTAATCTCACCTCGGTCTAGCGTCTACTTCTTTTTCGGCGGTGGCGGAGGAATAGCGCCCTCTTTTCTTACTTCGGAAGGCTTTGGGTTGGATTGGCCGCCACCCTTTTGGGGCTGCTGTTGGCTGCTGCCTTTGCCGCTTTTATCGTTGCTTGATGTACTCACTTGGTCCGATCCTTTTTGTGCGAGGTTCGCACTCACCGAGTATATCGTAAGTGCAATACCGACCACAAAACAAGCGGCCGCGATGAAGTTGCACACCTCAGTCCCTCGCAGCCATTTGTTTTCCTTCCTAAAATCGTGATCCTTGTCTTGAATGTAATACTCGTACGCCAGCTCATCTTGCCTTTCCATGGTTTTTCTGCTTACATAGAAACTGCAGAAGCAAACTAGAATGGCGAAAGCGAGAAATATCCACGAAGCCACTAGCCATCCTAGTCCCCCGAAATCCTTCGCGTGAACGATGTCCTTTAAGAACGCTACTGAAAAAGTGAGCAAAGCACTCGAGAGAGTGAGGATCATATTGTCAGCTTTGTCAAAGTTCGTTTGCCGTAGCGTCCAGAGATGTTCTCGATAAGTGTTATATGTGGCTTCGTTTGCCCGCTTTCGCTCAGCTTCCTGCTCCTTAGCGGTCGCTTCTACTTGAATAACGGGGGCAGAGCCATCTTTAAGTGGCTCTGGCTTGATCCCGCGAGCCAGAAATAAGATGAGATCTATCAACAATTTCCACATTATCCAAACATCCAAGATGGGAGAGACATAGAGATAAATGGCACCCTAACGCCATGGAAGAACCGCAATAAAGCAAGTGCGTGAAAATCTAATCGGAGTGACTTAGCCCTGCAAGAAACGGCTCAGTGACACAATCCGCAAGCACCTTCTCGCGAAAGCTGACAACATCTACAGGAGAGGTTGAGTTCATCTCAATCTCCACGACGTCGCCTGGATTCTTTTCCAGGTCGTTTGCCACTCTATAGGCGTAGTCCGCAGTTGCTTTATACGCCTTGCTAAAGCCAGGAACAAGATTGTTTAGACTGCTTTTGTTTCCGCCCAATTTTTCGTATTCTTTGGCCTGTTGCCGATATATAATAGCTGCTTGGCCCTTGGTCATTTTGTAAAGTTCAGCCATGAGAATCTGTTCTAAGAGACGAGCAGACTTTTGGTTTAGTCGGAGCCATTTCGAACCACGTAGTCAGACCGTAAAGGGCTGTTTTGAACCGACTACATTCCTGTAAGGTGATCAAATGTCGTATTTAGGACGGCCGCTAGATCGTGTAACTCCGTGAGCTCGATTGGACGAGTTCCATTTAGCACCTTGTTTAAGAATGAACTTGGCATGCGCATTTTAGCAGACACTTGTCGTTGGCTCAGTCCAGAAGTTTCCAACGCAGCTACGATCCTCTG
The DNA here is from genome assembly GCA_036502005.1 of Fimbriimonadaceae bacterium. GTDB lineage: Bacteria > Armatimonadota > Fimbriimonadia > Fimbriimonadales > Fimbriimonadaceae > DASXZH01. The sequence continues at coordinate 763 of DASXZH010000011.1, read as the reverse complement.
CTTAAGAACGGTGTATTCGGGCCTGCTAAGACGATCCTTATTCCTATTCCTCGGTTCTCCTGGTCGCGCTCTCTTATCTGGCACTACCAAAACTAGGCGATTTGATGTAACCTAATAAGTAACACATGCTTCAAATAGCCTTTATGGTAATGGCGTTTGCCGCCCTAGTTTCACTTGTTTTTGGGCGTAAAGCTGCTCAGGGTTTTCTTCAATGGGTGCTCATAGGATTCGTCGCCTTCTTTGCCTTCATGGCTTTCATTATTTGGAAAATAGATTCGGCAACGAAAACCGCTGTTGCCGATCCTGTGATTCGGCCCCAAAACACCACAGCGGTGTCACCGACGCAGAACGTTACCTCCACAAATTCTGACAGCTCCTATACTCAGCGATCTCAACAGTGGATCGCTTGCGCGGTGTGCGGTGGAAAGGGCCGAATGAAATGCCCCTATTGTGGCGGCAGGCACTACCTCCAATCTAACTGGACGCCTACACCTGAAGACTCGATACCCCCGCCTCCGCCAGAATGCCCATTTTGCGGCTTTGATGGCACCGTAACCTGTTCGGCTTGTGGTGGCGCTGGCGGCCACTGGCAGTAGCCGCTTAGATTCAAATCTGGCCTATTGTGGAGTGAGCCCTTTTTTGTAAACACCTATTGATAAGTTGTTAAGAGACATTTAGAGCCTCTCGGTAGAACTGGTCAGGGGATTTGTATCCTAATGAAGAGTGAAGTCTTTCCTGATTGTATATGTGGAGGTAGATATCA
>DASXZH010000010.1:0-11167 GCA_036502005.1 Fimbriimonadaceae bacterium | reverse complement strand
GAGTCGTAGTTGTGATCAAGCGAGGAACGGCTTACGAGGCCGTTCGACCAAAAAACCTACAGGTTCAAAATGAACCTTGACAAATCACCATACGATCTCCCCCGGTTCGCGGACTCACCGGCCCCTCCACCCGAGAGGGGCTTGGGTCTTGCGGCACTCGAGAATTTCCTAACTTAATAGCTATGATCCCAACCTTTCCCCCTCCCCTAAAAAGGGGCACCAGACGGCACAAACCATCGGTCAGGTTTCCCCCTTAACTCCCCTCCGAATGGATTCGACTCCCCGGAGCGCAAGGGGAAGGGCCCAGAAGCCAAAATATCCCTATGACCCTCCGCCAAGCTGTTCCCGCCGATGCCGAATCCCTGATCCCTATCCTAACCCAACTCGGCTACCCGCGCGCGCCGGAAGAAATTGCCCAAAGGATCCAACACTTAGCCGCTAAAGGTAAGACTGCAATCATCATCGCGATCGAAGACCAAAAGCCCGTCGGACTGGCAGAAGTCCATGAAAGCGATACGCTCATATCCGGAATCCGCGCGGAACTCGGTGCGCTGGTCGTGGCCGACGGCCACCGTAGAAAAGGCATCGGTGAACAACTCGTAAACGCAGCAATAGAGTGGGCAGAGGACAACGGACACAACAAACTTCGCGTTGGCACAAATGTGATTCGCCACGACGCACACGCTTTTTACGAAAAGCTTGGCTTTACGCTAGAAAAGCAGCACCGGCTTTACGAGAAGCTACTCTAGCCAGCGCAAGGCAAACTTCCTTTGATATTCCCTTAACTTCTCCGGGTCTTGATCTCCAGCTAGTCCTACGTAACCATCCGGCCTCACCAAATAACTAGAATCTTCCTTCAGGCCGGCATCAGCCACGTCTTCGCTCCACGCAAACGAATGGAGAGCAACACCAAGTTCGCGGCAGGCATCCGCAAAGGGCTCCTGCACTCTGCCGTAAACATGCACCTGCCAATCCAAACTCTTTAACGGCGTAAAGTTATCGCGATCGCCCACCCACGGCAAACGGTCGCCTCCATGAACGTGACCCGCTTCCCCTTCGCTCAAGGGGCTATGTGGATAGTGGATCCCGATCTGCGAAAGAACGCGAAACATGGCATGGCGACTAACCGCAAAGCGAGTGACTATGCTGAATACCAGCGGTGCGATGACTTGACGCGAGAATTCGCCTTTCACGCCTTCCGCCGTCATCGGCGTAAACACCTTGTCCGTCGTTTTCACCAAGCTTTGGGCAAAGCCGATTCGCTCTGGTTCGTAGCTATCCAGAATGGACGCGGCCGCGCGGCCGTTTAGCATTTCGGCCAATTTCCACCCCAGATTAATGGCATCTCCGATACCGGTGTTCATTCCCTGTCCGCCTACTGGGCTGTGGATATGCCCAGCATCGCCGCAAAGGAAAGCCCTACCAACTCTAAACTTCTCTGCCACCCGGTGGTGAACCTTGTATTTGGAGAACCAGTTCACCTCTTGCACGTGAATACCCACCAACTTTTCAACTTGATCCCTAAAATCTTCAAAAGTGAGATCCTCTTTGTTCGTGAGTTCCGGAGGCACGAGCCCGATCAGCCGTTGCATGCCGCTAGCGCGAACAGGAAGCATAAGAGTGAGGATATGCTCGCCCAAGTTGAAGATGAAATCTCGCTCGAATCCTTCCACTAGCTTCACATCGGCAACGTAAAAAAGCTGATCGTACGTCCCGCCCGGAAAACCGATCCCTAGGGTTTGCCGAACTTGGCTATGCGCCCCGTCGCATCCGGCGATGTACTGGGCCGCAATCTCCGAGGTTTTGCCATTTTGAAGTTGGACGGTGGCCTTAACGCAATCGCTCTCTTCCGTAAATCCAACAAGCTTGGAGTTCCATTCAATCTGCACTCCGAGTTCCTTCAACTTGCCAACCAAGAACTTTTCGTGATAGTCCTGAGCAAAGGTGAGCGCGAAAGGATGGGGACTTAACCCTCCGCCAAGATCGTTAAAACTAAAATGGAGCACCTCGTGGGCGCCGTGCTCGATATCCCCTTCCCGAAGCCGAGCATCCTCGACTACGATCCCTTGCTGAATGATCTCATCCGCAAAGCCGTACTGCCCGTAGAACTCTAGCGTCCGCGCTTGGATCGCCATGGCTCTCGATTGCTCACCGGGCCTTCTGCAGCAGTAATGATCCTAAACGATGCCTTCTGGTGAGCAAGAGAAAGGGCCAGATTGAGACCAGTGGGTCCCGCTCCGACAATCAACACACCCGTTTCGTTTTCCATTGCGATTCCCCTTTGACGCCCTCCGACGTCGCAATAAAGCCGTATAGCAAGTTTTACCACCGGGAACGTAGAGTCATTTGGTGGCAAGAGCAAAAGTCGTAATCATCGGCGGTGGGTTTGGCGGTTTAAAAGCAGCCAAAGTTTGGGGCAAAGCCCCTGTCGACGTCACCCTAGTTGATAAATCAAATCACTTTCTTTTCCAGCCATTGCTATACCAAGTGGCAACAGCCACCCTATCTCCGGGCGAGATTGCAATGCCGATCCGGCACATCTTGCGTCGTCAGAGAAACACTGAAGTTCTCCTAGGGGAAGTTGTAGATATCGACGTTACAGGCAAGCGGGTCTTGCTGAAGGATACAGATCCGATTCTCTACGATTTTCTAATCATTTCGGCGGGCGCAACCCACAGTTATTTCGGGCATCCCGATTGGGAGCAATATGCTCGTGGCCTGAAATCTATCGATGATGCAATTTACATTCGCAGCAAGATCCTGGCCGCTTTTGAATACGCCGAAAGAGCCGACGACCCGACTGAACGCGCCGGTTGGATCAACTTTCTCATAGTAGGCGCGGGGCCAACAGGGGTGGAAATGGCGGGCGCCATTTCGGAGATCTCGCATCACGTTCTAAAGAACGATTTCAAGCGCATCAAACCTGGTTCCGCAAAGGTGATCCTCATTGAAGGAGGTTCGAGGGTGCTGTCAACCTACGACCAAATCCTTTCGGACAAAGCTGCGAAAAGCCTTGCCACGCTACAAGTTGAGGTGAGACTTAATACAACGGTTCAAGATATCGATGAATTAGGAGTTACGACCAACACCGGGCGCATCGAGGGTCGAACCGTGGTGTGGGCGGCTGGGGTCCAGGCTTCCTCTGTAGCCGATTGGCTCAAAATCGATCACGATAAAGCCGGCCATGTTAGGGTCGAAAAGGATTTAACGATAAAGAACCGCCCTGGGGTTTTTGTGATCGGCGATTGTGCGACACTGATGCAAGATGGGCACCCATTGCCCGGCGTTGCCCAAGTCGCCATTCAGCAGGGCAAATATGCTGCGCTTGCCATTAAAGAGGAACTCGCCGGAAAGCCAAAAACGAAAGCGTTTCGCTACAAAGACCTAGGCAGCTTAGCTGCCATCGGCCGAAGCAGCGCCATCGCCCAGTTTGGGCGCGTTCATCTTTGGGGATTTGCTGCCTGGCTCGTATGGCTTTTTGTCCACATCATGAACCTAGTCGGCTTTAGGGCCAAGGCCTCCGTCCTACTTCAGTGGGCTTGGGCTTACTTCACCTGGGACCGAGGAGCCCGAATTATCACCCGCGCAGATTAGCTCGGACCGCCCATCATGCCGCCTTGCGGATTCTGTCTTGGCGGGTCCATATCCTTCACCGAAGCTGGAATTCCGATCTCCGTGCCCTTCTGGATTCCCAATCTTTGCAAAGTTCCTACTTTCATTTCCAAAACGTACTGCGACGCTCCGTGGCTGGGCACCGATTTTTCGTTCAATGCAGTCATGGTATCGGTGCTGACCACCTTTTTATCAGCGCCGATGTAGGCGATGTCGAGCGGAATAATCGTATGTTTCATCCAGAAGCTTTGTTCGCTGGGGGCGGCAAACGCAAATATCATCCCTTCGTCGGGAGTCATGTCTTTATCGCGGACAAACATGAGGCCTTCCGCTTGGAGCGGCGCTACATCGGCCACCCACGCCTTTAGGCTGTGTCCATTGATGGTCAGGTTCACAGTCGGGATATCGCTAAGTTGGTGGATCCGATCCTTATTAAATCCCGGCTTGCTCTCGTCGGAAACGGTCGTCGGCGTTGCCGGAGCAGTGCTGCTCGCCGAAGTATCGGCAGACGGCGAGCTTGAAGGAGATGTGGATTTATTGCCACCCGTCGTTGAAGTCTCAACGGCAGGCGCGGCGGAACCGGTCGATTTGCTTCCTGGTTTTGCCCCTTCCGACATCGTAACCGTGGGGGTTGTCGCCGTGGCGGGAGCGGGTGTATTGCTCGCCGTTGGTGGAGCAACGTTGATCTTGCAACCAACTGCAAAAGCAAGGAGAGCGATGGGCAGATATTTTCTCAAGCGCCAACCTCCGCGCGGGAGGGCACAAAAGCGTGGGAGTTCTTTTCGTATTCCGAGATTTTCTGTTCGTATTCCAATGTTGTTCCTATTAAATCCAGACCCTTTACAATGGCATCCTTGTTGGTTGGATTGACATCAAAGGCGAAAATATCGCCCTTATAGTTTATGGTTTGCGCCGGCAAATCGATGGTGATCTCCGCTCCGCTTCCGGCCTGCACGAGTTCTTCATGGGAGGTTATCGGAAGCTCTATAAGCAGCAATCCGCAGTTAGCGGCATTCTGCCGAAAGATATCGCTGTAGCCGGGAGCGCTGTCGGTTTTTCTTGCTATAACCGCTTTAAATCCGGCCTGCTGGATCGCCCATACCGCGTGCTCCCTCGAGGAACCGCAACCGAAGTTGGTTCCAACTACCAGAATGGTTGTCCCTTTGGCATCCGGCTGGTCGAGAAAGAAGTCGCCGCCTCTTACGTCGTTAAAGAGTAACTCGCCGTAGCCAGATCGGGTGACCATGCTCAAAAACCGCGCGGGGATGATACGGTCGGTATCGACGTTATCCGCGTTGTACACCGCGATCTTTCCGGTATGGGTGGTAAAGGGCTCCACTGGTTCAATTGTGACACACAGCCGCAAGGTTGAACATTTATGCCCTTTGTAACCGTCCTGCCCGGTTGAGGGTTTAAATGATTCTTTGTTTTCTTCCGATCTGTCTATCGCTTGGCCAAACCGCTTCCACCGCCCACCTAGAGGTCCCGCACGAAAATCGAAGGGTTGCTTACTTCATGAGGGCGACCTGGCCCCAGATCATGTACGGCCACGATGCAGATTCGAAAGCGCCCGCGTTCAAATTCAGCGTTAACGAAGCTACTAATTCTGTCGTATTGGATGGGCCGAAGGCCTATCTTGATACAGTCGCAGACATGATCCACTTTTTCGATGTTAAACCCCAGCAGGTTACGTTGGAAATCCGCTGCTCTTCCTCCGAGGATGGGCTCAAGTACAGTTCGCAGGCGACAATCGAGAACCAAACCACTTGGGACTGCAAATGGGACGCCATGCAAGAGAGCACATCAATCAAGCCACGAATCAACAACGATGGCACCATTACTTTGCTCGTTGACGTGGAATTCAGGGGCACCAAAACGGGAACGGTATTGAGATTATCGAGCGGAAAAGAAGGCGCCATCCCATCAACACTTATGAGGAATCTGGCTGGGCTTGATATCGTCCTCAAGGCGAGAATAAGCCCTTAGGCTCTGCCGCACGGTTGGCTTATAATTAACCAATGTCGTTGTTCGGCAAACTTTTCCGAAAACGGGATGACTTTTTTGAGGCGCAGATCATGCTCCTCAGCGAGTACCGCATTCTGACTCAGGAACACGTTAAGACCCTGCTTCCCGAACTCCATGAGGCCCTTGTTCTCAAGAGGGATTCGGACAAGTTGCTCGTCTCCGGCGAAGGGTTTCGCTTCAAGATTCTCTTCGCGGCCCACCCATACCTGCCTGAGAATGCAAAAGAGAGCATTATTGCTCAATCCAAAAACCAGGTCATATCGGATGCAGTCAACCTTCATCGTGCCTTCGTTTCGATCCATATGGATGCCGAAACCGAGCCTGAGCGTCGCGGCCTTTCAAGGGAAATGCTAACGAAAATGGTCGGGGCGCTGACGGATGAGACCACGATGGCGATCTGGGACACTGTAACAAACGGCATCAGCGATGCGCCAACATTTATCCACATTGCTAGCGACTCAGACGATCAAAGCTACCTACTGCAGACCGATAACATGGGCCAAATCGGAGCTGTTAAATCGGGCGAGTTAGACGCCGAAATAGCTAGAGCCAGAGCATTGATCCCAGACCTAATATCGGCAGTAAGGGCCCAGCCAAACGAAGCATTTTTCGTAAAGATGAAATTTGAGGAAGGTGACGACATTGAACATATGTGGGTCGAAGTCGTTTCCATCGTGGGCGAAGACCTCACGGGAATCCTGCTAAACCAACCGAGTAGCCTATCGAATCTAAAGGAGGGCGACAATATCAAGAAGGATTTGGCCGATCTTTCGGATTTGGTTTACGCAGACGAACGCGGCGTTCACGGACCTTTCACGGAGAAAAAGGTTAGGGCTGCACGGCAAATAAGGTGAGTGCTGTTGCCGTTAATATCGGTGCGGGCAACTACAACGGGCCGCCCCTTCTTATTCTCGTCTGCGATGACGAACGGCACATCGTGAGGCTCATTCAAGTTAACCTCGAGCGCCAAGGGCATACCGTTGTCTGTGCTTTCAATGGCGAACAGGCAATCGAACAAATTCAATCGCGCATCAATAGCGAAAGCAAAATGTTCGACCTGATCTTCTTAGACGTAATGATGCCAAAAAAAGACGGATTTGAGGTCCTTAAATGGGTTCGAACACATCCGGAAACCGAAAACATCCGGGTCATTATGAAAATCGCCAAAACTGATGACCAGGAAGTTTTTAAGGACTATGCGCATCAGCCCGATAAATATTTGCTTGCCCCTTTTAACCCACTCGAGTTGCTCGACCTGCGCTGAAGCGGTGCGGCCACGCGTTTTCCAAATGTCGCACACACATTAATTGCCTATTCGCTATAGAATAGCGAATAGGTGATTTCTCAAAGTTGAGCGCCGATGATAGAGCTAAATCGATATTTCAACTTTGCGAGCCTGCCGACCGGAGGATGCGATGGATGCTGCGCAAATTAAACTTGAAGACCTGATTCTAGCTGCCTACGAGGCGAAGGCCTCGGACCTATTCATCAAAGGCGGCCAATACCCCATGATGAAACAGTACAGCGAAGTTAGCCCGCTCATGGGTGACTGGCCCCTGCTCGATCCCAAAAACGCGGAGCGAATCCTGCGCGCGGTCATGAGCGATACACAGCAGAAAGAATTCGACCGGGAACTAGAGTTTGACCTCGGCATCATGGTTCCCGGCAAATGCCGTGTGCGGGTGAACATCTACAGTGAGCGGGGCAATTACGCTTCCGTTTGCCGGGTTGTGCCGCTGAGCATTCCAACCCTAGAAGATCTCGGCCTGCCCCCGATCCTTAGGCAGTTCACTACGTTCAACCAAGGCTTAGTTCTTGTAACAGGACCCACCGGTTGCGGCAAGACGACGACTCTTGCCGTCATGTTGGACCTTATAAACCAATCCAGAAAGGGCCACATAGTGACCATAGAAGACCCCCTTGAGTTCGTCCACCAAGACAAACAGTGCTACGTTAGCCAGCGCGAACTTGGGATCGATACGCACAACTACAACCATGCTTTACGCGCCACGCTGCGCCAAGCGCCGGATATCATCCTCATTGGAGAAATGCGCGACACAGATACGATGAACGTGGCCCTACAGGCCGGCGAAACGGGCCACTTGGTTTTTTCAACGGTGCATACTGCTAGCGCCTACGAGACGCTGGACCGCGTTATCAATATGTTCCCTCCTCACGAAAAGCACCATATCTGCCAGCGCATGGCAAACTCCCTTCGCGGTGTCATCGCTCAGAAATTGGTTCCAAGAGCAGACGGCAAAGGGCGTGTGGTTTGCAACGAGATTTTGGTTTGCACACCAACCGTTAGCAAAATGATTGAAGACGGCGCGTTCCACGAACTCTACTCCGCGATGAAAGAGGGCCACCACTGGGGCATGCAAACCATGAACGAGAGCCTGATCCGTTATGTAGGAGCCGGCGTTGTCGATGCGGACATGGCCATGAAGTACGCGGGTATTGCATCGGAACTCAAGCAGGCGCTTCATTCCAGCCATGAAACGGTGCATTAGGGAGAGTAACAGTGAGCAGTAAACCGTAAACCGTAAACGGTGAACGGTAAACGGTAAACAGTGAACGGTAAACGGTAAACAGTTAAATACCAGGGAGCCGGCCCATTTTGGCATATGGCTCCACCTGCCCTGCTCCCTAGGGCAATAATATACTTGACAAATCACGTTTTCTATTGTATACTTACAATATGAACCCTGAGCCCAAAACTCTACTTGAAGCAGTCAACTTTTTCTCCGATGAGAACAACTGCCGGGAATACATCTCTAGCCGCCGATGGCCTAACGGTGTGACTTGCCCAATTTGCGGTTCTAAGCAGGTTTCATTCCTTCATAGTGTAAAGCGTTACCAGTGCTCGAAAAGGCATCCAAAAAGGCAGTTCACCATTAAGACAGGCACGATCTTTGAGGATTCGCCATTGCCTTTACAGAAGTGGCTTATTGCCATGTGGCTTTTGGTCAACTGCAAGAACGGAGTCAGCAGCTACGAGATTCATCGCGACCTTGGCGTCACGCAAAAAACAGCTTGGTTCATGCTTCAGCGTATTCGATTGGCTATGCAGGATGATTCGATTGCACAGTTTGGCGGTCATGTTGAAGTGGACGAGACTTACATCGGTGCCAAAGCTCGAAATATGCATAAGGAAAGAAAGCCGGGCCAGCGTGGCATGGTTGGCAAACAGGCTGTTATGGGATTCCTTGACCGTTCAGCCGGTGAAGTTCGGACATTCCACATTCAGGAAACAGGAAAGGCTCTTATGGAGGGCATGGTTCGTGCCAACGTTGCCGCAGGTTCTTATCTGTACTCCGATCAGCACGGTTCTTACCGATTCCTGAATAAATGGTTCAAGCATCGGACCGTAGATCATGCCGTGAATATGTGACGGACATGACAGTTCACACAAATGGCTTGGAAAACTATTGGTCACTCCTAAAGAGAACCCTTCGCGGAACCTATGTTTCAGTAGAGCCTTTTCACTTATTCCGTTACTTGGACGAGCAATCTTTCCGATACAATGAGAGAGCAGTGAAGGATTCAGATCGGTTTCATTTTGTCGCGTCGTCTGTCGCAGGGCGGCGTCTTACCTATAAGGCTCTTACAGGCAAGGGAGGATGGGCACCTCAATAAGCATAAAGCAGTGCATGTTTCGGATGCATGGCCGCGCCGGTCGAGGCGTGGAAAGCACCGAGACAACCCTTGGTGTAGTCCAGGTAGGTCCCAGTTAACAAAGATGTCATCTCCAAGCGCTGAAGTTCCTTATAGTGGTGTTCGCTACACACTTAACGGGGTCGCATTTTTGCTTCGTGTTCCTCGTACCACCATAAAGCAATGGGCAAATGGCTACACGACAGTGACGCGCGGCCGGGAGATAAAAAAGCCTGGGGTATTGCAGACAGAACGCGAAGACGAGCCAACTCTTTTTACTTTCCCAGAGTTGATTGAACTCCTGTTTGTCAAGGAACTTACGCATCCTCAGCCAAACGAGAAGTCGAGCTCAAAACTTATGAGGAAAAAACTTGGAGAACTTGTCACGATTGCGCAAAATCTCCGACCCCAGCTTGGCGAGTATCCTTTTGCCAGGGCTGACTTCAAACGAGTTGGCAACCAACTCGTTACCGCCAAACTCCTGCCACAACCCAACGCAAATGTAGTAACGCTCTTCGATACAGGCGCAGGTCAAGGGCAAACACAGTTTTTAACGAATCCGCAAACAATGCAGCACTTGGCTGATTATGCCGACGAACTAGCGCAGAATCTTGTGTTTCGTGACGATATTGCCGCCGTATGGTATCCGAAAGAAGACCACGTAGTTAGGCTAGATGCAGATATGCGATTTGGCGCACCCATCGTGCCGTCCGGACGAACCGTAGAAACGATATACAACCGGTTCAAACTAGACGGAGAAGATTTAGAAGACACCGCCGACTGGTTCGGTATCCCGGTTGAAGAGGTGAAGGCTGCTGTTAAGTTTCAGGAGGAATGGCTAGCCGCGTAGGAGTTAAGATTCTTTTTGATGAGTGCGTCTCAAGCAAAATCGCTGAGGTGCTAGATCACTGTGCGTCAAGATGCGACCCGCCGTTTTCAGTCCACTACGTAACTGATGATGAATTTGGTATCTGCGAAACTAAATGGCTACCAAAGAGGGCACAGCACGGTTACGTCTTGGTTTCTTCAGATATGAAAATGCGTAGTGATCACGACATTGCAAAATTTGCCGCTCTGCATAACGCAAAAATATTTTTATTGGATGCGCGGGTATCACAGCAGCACCGTTGGAATCTACTGAAATGGTTGGCAAATAACCTGACCAAAATCGTATCCACGGTAGGCTCAACACAGGAGGGGACGACTTGGATTGTTTACCATGATTGTAAGGTAACCATCGTGGAACCTAACGTTCAGACAATACCGACGACAAATGAGAAAAGAGCTACCAATCCAGATCAGTCCTGAACTCGCGGCAAAGTGCGACGACATAAACCAGGAGCGTCACTTCGATGATGCAATAAAGGCAGTCGTGCGTAAATCGCCTGAGGATGCACAATCAATCATCAAAGCCAGTAAGCGCAAGCAGGCCAGCAAAAAGAGTTAGTGATGGAACCAAAGAGGGCTCCATAGGCTTATCACCCTGGAGCCCATTGAGGGCGATACGGGACTCGAACCCGTGCATGAGCGATTTTTCAGGTCGCCGCCTTACCCCTTGGCTAACCGCTTAAAATCCCTGGACTTTGAGCGGTTACTGTTCGAACTATTATACAACGTAAAATTGCCATGTGATTTGCGAAGTATATTATTGCCCTCCCTAGGAGGGTAGGGGGCAGGGCATGGCTATAAAGTTAAGGAATTTTCGAGTGCCGCAAAACCCAAGCGCCTCTCGGGCGGAGGGGCCGGTGAGTCCGCGAACCGGGGGAGATCGTATGGTGATTTGTCAAGGTTCATTTTGAACCTGTAGGTTTTTTGGTCGAACGGCCTCGTAAGCCGTTCCTCGCTTGATCACAACTACGACTCTTTCAAGAAGCTT
>DASXZH010000009.1:0-20692 GCA_036502005.1 Fimbriimonadaceae bacterium | reverse complement strand
GCAGCAGAAGGCACAAATGCCTTGATCCAAGAAGTGAAATTCGCAGCCAGAGGCTTCAGAACCTTCCAAGGGTTCAGAGTGGCCATTCTCTTTTTCCTGGGGAGACTCAATCTCAACCCACAAAAAACCCCATAATGCCTTGATTTTCGATTAGATATTTGGAAATCACCTAACCTCGCCATGTAGAATGCTTGGGTGGCCAAACCGGCAACCGCACTAAAGCGACGGGGCTTTGGAGTAACTTCGCGCCGCGATGCGTGGTGGCTTACTCCTGCCGTCACCTTCATCGTCTTCGCCTCCTTCATCGTGTACTCGACGTGGGCGGCGCTTCAGGGAAACCATTACCGGTGGGGGCCCTATTTATCCCCTTTTTATTCACCTGAAGTAATTACGAACCGGCCAGGATGGTTTCCCCATTGGCTGCCTTTCTCGCCGGCGCTTTTCATTCTTCCCTTCCCGGCGCTGTTTAGATTTACGTGCTACTACTACCGTGGCGCGTACTACAAGGCTTTTTGGGCCGATCCGCCCGCTTGCGGCGTCAGCGAGCCGAGAAAGGGCTTTACGGGCGAGCACGGATGGCCGCTCATTGCACAAAACGTTCACCGTTATTTCTTTTACGCGGCGCTGATCTTCCTCATTTTCCTTTGGCGGGATGTTATCGTAGCCTTCGACTTCGACGGCCATTTTGGCATCGGGGTGGGAACCCTCGTCCTTCTGATAAACACCAGCCTGCTTACCTGCTACACCTTTTCCTGCCACTCGCTGCGGCATCTTATCGGCGGGCGCCGGGACTGCCTTGGCAGAAAGCCGGTAAGCCTTGCCTGCTATAGCTGCGTAAGCGGCCTTAATAAAAAGCACATGCTATTTGCCTGGCTAAGCCTCTTTATGGTGGGATTTGCCGACATTTACGTGCGATTGGTCTCCATGGGCACTTGGCACGATTGGAGGATCCTCTAAATGCCAACCATCGAGGTCCACGATCACGATGTGCTCGTGATCGGCGCGGGCGGCGCTGGCTTGAGAGCTGCCATAGAAGCTTCCAGCGACGGCGTAAAGGTTGGCGTTGTTTGCAAGTCGCTTTTGGGCAAGGCCCACACCGTTATGGCGGAAGGCGGAGTGGCCGCCTCAATCGGCAATGTAGATGATCGAGACAATTGGCGTGTTCATTTCGCCGACACCATGCGCGGCGGGCAATATCTAAACAGCCCTCGCATGGCCGAGCTTCATGCCCAACAAGCTCCGGAAAGGGTTCTCGAGTTAGAAGCGTGGGGAGCGCTGTTCGACCGGACCAAAGAGGGTCGCATACTACAGCGCAACTTTGGTGGGCACCGCTATCCCAGGTTAGCCCACGTGGGTGATAGAACCGGATTGGAAATGATCCGCACCCTACAAGATCACGGCATTCACAAGGGCATCGATTTCTACATGGAATGCACCATCGTGAGCCTGCTCAAAGATGGGGATCGCATTTCTGGCGCTCTTGGATACTTCCGAGAGCACGGCAAGTTTGTCCTTTTTAAGGCGAAAGCCATTGTGCTGGCAACGGGCGGCATCGGCAAGGCCTACAAAATCACAAGCAATAGCTGGGAATACACGGCCGATGGCCACGTGCTCGCCTACGATGCTGGCGCTGATTTGCAGGACATGGAGTTCATACAGTTCCACCCCACCGGTATGGTTTGGCCACCCAGCGTGGCGGGGATCCTCGTTACCGAGGGCGTGAGAGGTGAAGGCGGAGTCCTTAGAAATAAAGAAGGCCGCCGGTTCATGTTCGATGACATTCCCGACAACTACAAGCCGCAAACGGCCGACTCAGAAGAAGAAGGTTGGCGATACGTTACGGGCGACAAGGATGCCCGGCGTCCGCCGGAGCTTCTCACGCGCGACCACGTTGCTCGGTGCATCGTTCGGGAAGTAAAAGAGGGCCGCGGAAGCCCCCATGGCGGAGTTTTCCTGGATATTTCCTGGATTAAAGAAAAGATCCCGAACTCCGAGGAGCACATCAAGAAAAAGCTGCCCGGCATGTACCACCAGTTTAAAGAGCTTGCCGATATCGATATCACGAAAGAGGCGATGGAGATTGGGCCGACGACACACTACGTGATGGGCGGGATCCGGGTCGATCCCGATTCGCAAATGTCCACCGTTCCCGGATTGTTCGCGGCGGGCGAGTGCGCTTGCGGATTGCATGGCGCAAACCGCCTTGGTGGCAACTCCCTCTCCGATCTTTTAGTTTTTGGAAAACTCGCGGGTGAGCATGCTGCGGCATACGCAAAAGGAACCGCCGAAGGCAAAACGGACGACAAAGAGATCGACAAGATCATCGCCGATTGCCTGGAGCCCTTCGGGAATCCTGACGGCGAAAACCCGTTCAAGATCCAGAAGGACCTGCAAGAGATGATGCAGCACAACGTGGGCATTGTGCGGCTTCACAATGAACTTGAATCGGCTATCCCCGAGTTAGCAAAACTCAAAGACCGGCTAAAACACGTAAGCGTTAGCGGCAACCGGGAGTTCAATCCTGGATGGCACACGGCCATGGACCTGAAAAATCTTATCACGATTTCGGAAGCAGTCACCCGGTCTGCGATTGATCGTCAAGAAAGCCGTGGCGCCCATTTCCGAACCGATTTCGAAGAAAAGAGCGAAAAGTGGGCCAAGCTGAACATCGTCGTTCGCAAGGGTCCAAAAGGAGAGATGGATGTGGAGCACGTGCCGGTTCAGAAAATGACCGCCGAGCAAGAGGCTATCGTCGAGGAGATGAAGAACTGATGCCGAAAGCAACATTCCGCATCTTTCGCGGCGAGAAAGGACAGGGCCAGTTCGAAGACCACGAAGCCGAGATAAGCGAAGGAATGGTGGTGCTCGACGCAGTTCTTCAAATACAAGCCGAACAGTCCAACGATATGGCCGTTCGCTGGAACTGCAAGGCGGGCAAATGCGGCTCCTGCAGCGCCGAGGTTAACGGCAAGCCGAGGCTCATGTGTATGAGCCGTCTAAGCGAAATCGACACCACTCAACCGATCACGGTTGAGCCTATGAAGGCTTTCCCGCACATAAAAGACCTCGTGACCGATGTCTCCTGGAACTATGAAGTCAAGAAAAAGATAAAGCCTTTTAAGCCACGAAAACCAGACAACGCCGATGGCACTTGGACGATTGACCAGGTCGACGTTGAGCGCGTTCAGGAATTCCGCAAGTGCATCGAGTGTTTTCTGTGCCAAAACGTCTGCCACGTTTTAAGGGAGCACGATAAGCAAGCCGAGTTTATTGGGCCGAGATTCTTCGTCTACGCAGCCGCGCTAGAGATGCACCCCCTGGACGTGGAAGACCGACTAGAAGAACTCAAAAACCAGGATGGCATCGGTTACTGCAACATCACCAAATGCTGCACGGTGGTTTGTCCCGAAAGCATTAAAATCACCGATAACGCGATCATCCCCCTCAAGGAGCGTGTCGTCGATGCCTATTACGACCCCATCGCCATGCTCTTTAGAGGGCTAGGGAAAAAGAAGAATGGAACTTAAGAGGATCACCCCGGAAGGCATCCCCAGTGCCTTGGAGTTAGCGGAACGCTATCGGCTGCTGAACGAATCGGAACAGGCGGAAAGCATCTGCCAAGACGTCCTCGACATCGATCCCAAAAACCAACTGGCAACTCGAATCATGCTGCTCGCAATTAGCGACCAGTTTGGAAGGCATAAATCAGCCACCCTTCAGCACGCTCAGCAGTTGGCTTCCCAGTTATCCGATCCGTATGAGAAGCAATATTTCTCAGGCGTCCTTATGGAGCGCTGGGCTCGGGCGAAATGGCACGAACACCAAAACATTAATCTCGTGCACGACTGGCTGCACCGAGCCATGGATGCCTTCTCAAAGGCCCAGGAAATCCGCCCAGCGGGTAACGACGCGGCGCTGCTTCGGTGGAACACCTGCGTGAGGCTGTTAAAGAATTTGCCCAAGCCGCAGGAAGTCCACGAAGCTCATTTCGGAGACTAGTAAATTAAAATCGGCCCCAGGGTGAACCCCGGGGCCAAAGTTCTAGTTGGTGTTAGCCACCAGTTGTTGCCGTACCGGCTGTGCCAGCCGTACCAGCAGTTCCAGCCGCAGGAGCGCCAGCGGTACCAGCCGTGCCAGCCGTAGCTGCGCCGCCGGTGGTCGCTGTCGTTGCGGGAGCATTTGCATCATCTGCACCCTTGTTGCAGCCGCCGATTACAAAACCGATAGCACTAACTACCAAAAGTAAAGCCAAAACTTTCTTCATATCCAAAACACCTCCAGTGTTCGCTGTTTATGCATAAACATGCGAGATACGCCTCGCAGGTCTTTTTATACCTCGGCACTCACCCACTTGCTTCTCTTGCACGAATGCTATGCCAATTGACCTATAAGACGGTATCAGTTTATGATACGTTGCAGTACAGTGTTTTGGCAACAGTCTTGTCACTTTTTCTTTTCAAGCTGAGGATTCTCTCAGAAACCGCAAAGCGCGTTTGAGCCGCTTTCAGGGCCCTTCGGAGGTGTAAAATCATCGAATGTTATCCAATGAAAATATCCAGGCGCTCGACGAGAAATACGTCCTTCACACCTACAAGCGAATGCCCGGAGTTTTCGTGCGCGGCAAAGGCTGTTACCTCTATGATGAAAACGGCAAAGAGTATCTCGATTTTCTGGCCGGTATCGCTGTTTGCCAACTGGGCCACTGCCATCCGGCTGTCGTAAAAGCGATTACCGAACAGGCCCAAACCCTGCTGCATACCTCCAACTATCTCGTTACTGAACCACAGGCTCGTTTGGCTAAGAAACTGTGCGAGATCAGCGGGATGGACAAGGTGTTTTTCACCACCGATGGCACGACGGCGAACGAAACAGCGCTTAAAATAGCCAAAAAGCATGGCTTAGCCAAGCGACCCGACGGCGACTACGAGATAATTTCTCTCAACAATAGTTTTCATGGCCGGAGTCTGGGCAGCCTGTCTGCCACCGCGCAGCCTCGCTACCAGGATCCTTTCAAACCCTTGCTTCCCAACTTCAAATCGGTTCCGATTAACGACGTAGCTGCCCTCCGAAATGCATTTAGCGATAAAACGGCTGCTTTCACCTTTGAGCCCATTCAAGGCGAGGGAGGCGTTATGCCGGTAACCGCAGAATACGCGCGTGAGGCAAGAGACTTAGCTTACAAACACAATGCGCTCTTGATCGTTGATGAAGTCCAATGCGGCCTCGGCCGAACCGGCCATTGGTTTGTTTTTCAACACTTGGGCGTAGAGCCCGATATCCTATGCCTGGCCAAAGCCCTAGGAGGAGGCCTGCCGGTTGGGGCTTGTCTTACGCGAGGCGATGCCGCCCACATCCTAAAGCCGGGAGACCATGGCAGCACCTATGGTGGCAATCCAATTTCGACTTGCACGGGCCTTGCCGTTCTGGAAACGATAGAAAAGGAGAACCTGCTTGAGAATGCGATTGAGATGGGCAATCTCTTGCAGAGCGGATTTAAGAAGCTGGGGCCCATCGTTGAGGAAACGCGAGGAAGCGGACTCATGATTGGCATTAGGCTATCCAAGCCGATCGCCCGCGACGTAGTGGCTCAGGCACTCGATCTGGGCCTGATCACTAATGCCACCGATGAGTGGACCCTCCGTCTGGTTCCACCCCTAACGGTCAACGCAGCAGAAGTTCAGAAGGCCCTGAGCATCTTTGAAAACGTGCTCACCGCTCAACTCGCAACCGCCCGCTAGCTACTCTCTGCGCGTTGCCTGCCGCGGGCCGAACAGTTTTTGATTGTCTTCGGCCTCCAGCATCTTGGCAAACTCTGCCAGCATGGTGGCCGCTTCCGTTTCAAAGTGGAAACTGCCATCGATTTCGCCTTGCCAAATCGATTCCACGACCCAACCTGGAACCGGCATAAAGAGGATCCGCTCGGGTGAGGCGATCTTTACCGGAAGCACCACCGAACTTCCTTGTTTGTCCGGGTAGATGTATTCCAAAATAACCGCGTTGGGTTCAAAACGGGTGGTTCCCATTTGAGGTTTCTCTTTAACTCGCCCCTCTTTTAGAATAGCTTCGGAATACTCCCCCTCCCTAGGCGCGCGGCCAGCGGAAAGGTCTTCAAACAGCAGTTTCTTCTTGTCGGAGACAAAGGCGTTCAGCGTCATTTATCCAGTTTATCGCAACTGCCTGGCATTCCTACCGGGTTCTAGCAAGCCCGGTAATCGTGCGGGGCAAGCCCGCACCAATGCGAGGAAAAAGCCTCCACGAAGGACGGGTTTGGCGAACTTTTAACGAAGAACGAGCTCACCTTCAGACGTCATCACGGAGGATTGAATGTCATTTCGAATCAACACTAACTCGGACGCGCTTACCGCACTGCAAAACCTTAATAACACGGGTAATGCATTAAGCGCATCGACCAATCGTCTTTCAACCGGTCTTCAAATCACGTCGGCTGCTGATAACCCCGCAGGATATATTCGTGCGCAGGATTTCAACGCCCAGCTTTCCGGTATCAACCAGGCCTTGTCGAACAACCAGGACGCTATCAACTTTTCCAAGACGGCCGCCGGCGCTTTAACCGAAGTCGGCAACCTTCTTAACAGCGCTCGCACACTTGCAGTTGCTTCTGGCAACGGTGCAACTTTGGACAGCAACGCTATCCAAGCGAACCAGGCACAGTTGAACTCCATCGTTTCGTCAATCAACCGAATTGCCTCGACGACCACCTTTGGTACGAAGCACCTCCTCGACGGCAGCGCCGGCGTAACTGCCAGCAACGCCAATGCGGCAGACTTCTCCGCCGTTTCTTTCACCGGCCAGTTTAACGGAACGGCTATCACGACGGCATCGGCCGTGACTGTAGTTGTAACTCAAGCGGCAACTCAGGCACAGATCGCGTCTTCGAAGACATTTGGAGCGGCGGCTTCGGTAGTTTCCGCAGGTAGCTTCACTCTGAACGGTGTTTCCTTCACGACCACAGCCAATGAAACCATCGGCCAGGTTGTTCAGGCAATCAACGCCGCACAGGGTCAGACTGGCGTCACCGCTAACTTCTCGGCTGGCGGAGCGGTAACGTTAACCCAGACCAACTATGGTTCCGCGAACTCCGTGAATCTTTCGGACGCAACAGGCGTTCTTGAGACGGCGGCGGGCAGCGCCACCGCAAGCGGCCTTAACGCCCAGGGAACGGCCACCATCAACAATGGTACATCCCTTGTTACGGTCAACTTCACCGGTGGTAAATATGGCAACAGTGCCTTGGACCTTCAAGACGCTGACGGCAACTCGATTAACCTCACAGTTGCTGGAAACGCAACTTCGACGGCTCAGCTAGCCGGTTCGCTCTCGGTTGGTTCTGCTCAGTTCCAGATCGGTGGCAACGCTGGTGACACAGCCAGTCTTTCGATCGGCAACTTCGCTTCCAGCCAGTTGGGACTCGGCGCGGTTTCGGGCCTTTCGCTCGCAAACCTCGACTTGACCACAACCACAGGAGCTACCAACGCTCTTAACGTTATCGACGCCGCCATCAATCAGGTTTCAACGGCCCAAGGCAACATCGGTAACTTCCAAACCAACGTTCTTCAGGCACAGACAGCGTCTTTGAACTCGGCTCAGCAGAACATCACTTCGAGCTTGTCGAGCATCCAAGACGTAAACGTCGCATCTGAAATGACAAACTACACGAAGCTTCAGATCCTTGAGCAAGCTGGTGTATCGGTTCTCGCTCAGGCGAACGCCGCACCGCAAGCTATCCTTAAGCTTCTCGGTTAAGAATATCCTTCGGAAACGAAGTACGTCAGAGGGGTTCCGGACTAGTCCCGGGACTCCTTTTCATTTACCCAGGATTTGAGGTGAGCTTTAACAACCTTACTGAAGATGAGATTGCCGAGCAGCGTCCTCTTCTCGCGTGGTTCGATCTGAAGCCGAACCCTGTGCTTATCCATGATTCCTTCAACGGCAATCCATCTGCCTAATCCTACAAGGGAATGTGGATTCATGCGGTAATCCACGTTTGAAATATCTTTCCTATTGAGCGAAAGATTAAGATGGTCGCCAAAGAACTCAAGCCGATCATCATGAAGGATCAGGAATCCAATATCCTCGTGGGGATCCAACAGCGATGCGTATTTGGGAGTGGCAATCCCAACGAAATACATCGGCTCGCACACTTTTGGCCTTACTCCACGCAAAAACCTCGCGATCGAGCGCTTCATGGCCCGGTTCTGATAGAGGCCAAAGAAGTTCATGGCGAACCAGCCAACGATGGGTGAAATGGCAAAAATGATAAAGCCGGGCCCCATGATTTGCCCTTTGGACGACATCCACCAAAGACCGAAAAGTGCAAATGGAACGGCAAAGAGGGCCGGAATTAAATTGCCCATGATTTTTTGCGGCGTGGTCCAGACGCGTTCCCGAGTCGAAATCATAGGTCTTCTTATTCTGACGTTTGGCGGCCTCGTCGTTAAAGTCGGCAAACTAGCCACCTCTGCGATACAATTCGTAGATACAAGGTGCATTCAATACCTCGTCTGTTAGATGCCCCCCGCCCGTAAGTTGTTTGCACTTCTGGGCCCAATTGCCGAATGCCTAAAGAAAAAATCAAACTGGTTGCCGTCGTTCCTGGTGCTGCGAACTTAGCCCCCGTGTTTGAAGAGTTCTTGGCAAAGGGTCCCGGCATCGTGACCGCTTTTTCTGATTCGCATCTTCGGATTTTAAAGTTGCTGACCAAAGACGAATCCGAGATTGTGAAATCGTTTGGCGACGTGGTGGGTTCGTTTATCACCCGATTGCAGGGCCAAAAGCTCCTGCTGGCCCAGGCCGGGCATATCGAAGCGGCAACCTCGGAAGCGTGTTTTAACCTGCCCGAAGACTCTGTTCTTGCCCCTGCCGCGCAGTTCGCGGGCACCCATCGCAAAGTCGCGCAAGCTCTCTCAGACTTGCGCGATTGGGGATTTGATGCCGACTCTTTGGATTCCGCCAGTGAGAAACTGGAGGGAGATTTAGCCAACAAAATTAAGTCGCTCGCGTTTGTGGAGAGGGAAGTTGGCGAGTCGTTGCGCTCTATCGCTCGGGAGCGAAATGCCGACCGGGTAGCGGCCAGCGTAGGTCTGGCGGGAGAGAGCACAGACCTGGGACGACTGTTATTAGTCGCAGGTTCCCAAATTAGTCCAACACAAATTAATTGGATCAACTGGGTAGCCGAAGCAGGCGCTTCGATTACCCTCATTTTTGACGCACCCGCCGGCGATCTGTTCCAAGATGCCGCTGCGGCAATGAAAAAAATTGGCGGAAAGGTGAAAACTAAGGGCTCCGCGAACCGGCTTCAATCCAATCTGTTTACGGCGATGGCCGATGGCCTTTTTGTAGAAGGTGGCCCGGAGGCCGCAATTGTTAGCGCGCCCGACGCGCTTGCCGAATGCGAATGGGCGCTGCGCGAGGTCCTGGCCGAGATTGCAAATGGGGCCGAACTTTCGAGTATCGCTGTCTATTGCCGAAACCCCGACGGGTATTTACCCTTGCTTAGGGCGGTGGCCCAACGTTTTGAATTGCCACTTTCCTGTTCCAGCCGTGGGCCTTTGCTCGCCAACAGCTTTGCTAAGCTCACCCTCGATTTTCTGGAGTTCTGCGTTTCGGACGACGTTCGGAATCTGAATCGCCTGCTTCGCAGCAGCTATCTTGCGCTGGAAATCGAGCAGCGCGAAGCTTGCGAGCAGGCCTTAAAAGATGCTTACATGCGGCGCCAAGATCAGTGGTCCGTGCTGGAAAGTTGGGTGGCCGAGCATGAAGAAGAAGGCTCGTGGCTGTCCCCGATGCTTGAGTGGAGAAAGGACTACCTGCGCGATCCCGCAACCCTAAGCACATGGTGTGAAAGGCTGGAGGAGTTTGGGCAACACCCCTGGCACGAAGAGGCATTGCGAGGTACGGAAAAATCCAGCGTTCGGGACGGATACGCGCAATCGGCCATCCGAAGAAGCCTTGCCCAATACGCCAGTATTGATCGCACGAAGGGGAAAAGGAGCTTGAGCATGGCTCAGTTCGTGCGCACTTGCCGAAGAATTTGGGAAACGGCGGAAGTCTCTTCACCCACCGAAGCAGAGGCGATCCAAGTTGTTTCTTCCGTTTTTGAGCTTGGGGAACTGTCGAGCGTTTACGTATTGGGGATGCTGGAAGGCGTTTTCCCACGCCGACGCTCGGAGGACCCAATCCTTACCGATGCGGATCGGTTTACAATGTCTTCTCTGTTTCCCGATCGATTGCCCTTGCCGAACTCCCATGCCCGTGCGAGGGCCGAACGCGACGAGTTCTACCGGATCTGCGGCGCGGCATCTAAACGGATTGTTTTCAGCTACCCGGAAACGGATGACGACCGCGACAATGTGCGGGCCTTCTATCTTGTGGAAGTGGAGCGAGCTCTTAACCACGATGTCAAATTCATAAATCACTCACGCAGCGAACTGACCCCTTCAGTGCCGTTTGCAGATGCCGACGCCCGGCTGCACATTGCGTTGCGAGCGGCGGCGGAGCCTCCTCTGCCTAACGTGTTGGAGAGAGAAGACGCAAAGGAAGCGGTCAGCCGGAAGGCTCGCAGCTTCGTGACCCCATCCGATTTGAGCGAAGTCTTACAATGTCCCTTCAGGTTCTTGGCCCATGAAACTCTGGACCTAGCGCCTAATAGAAGAAGAAGTCGATGGCATAACCTTTTTGCGCTGCCCGCAAGAACCGGTTTGGCTTCCCTTCCATTCAAGGAGGCGGCTGAGAATGCCCTGGATTTGGCCCTTGAGAACCAGCTAACAAAGCTTTATGCAGATACGGCAGAGCATGATCTGGCTCTTATCAGAGCAGGCGGGAAACGGCTGCGAGACGAATGGCTGGAGCGGGAGTTTGCTTCTAGGGAGATCTGGCCCCGCGACAGCATTCAAGATAAGCCCAGTTTTGAGAACGGCCAGTTGCGCAGCAAACTCAAAGCAGGCGATGGATATATCCACCTTAAGGGCGACGCGCCTGCCTTATCCATCCGGAATGGATACAAGATCTTGCATCTCTTTAGGGCTGCTGAACCATGGCAAGACGGAATCACACGCGAGGATCGGCCGTGGGACCGGCTGAAGGAGAAAGAGGCCTTCGAGTTCGGGCTCTACCTTCTGGCTTTGTCCAATGCAACTTCGGATAAGGTTGGTCTGGAGATTGATTCCGCAAGCGGCTCACGAAATCTGTTTTTGATGCCAAGGCCAACTGAGCCCTTTAAGAACCAACAGGCGCTTGGGTTCAAGGTGACCGTTATCGATCAGGAAGACAAAGCAGAGCTTGTCAGATCGACCGCGAAAAACATTCAAGTAGCGTTGAGAAGAATAAGAGATGCAGAAGTCGACGCAGAACCAGGAGACCACTGCCGAACCTGCGAATACGGCGAATTATGCCGTCGGCATATAGAGTTTGGCGAGGAGGAAGAACCCTTTGGCGGTCGTAACTTCGAACCCGGATAAGATCGAGCTTAGCCCCGAGCAGCTCGCCGCGATCGGTTCTACTAGCGCCAGCCTGGTGGTTTCCGCCGCTGCCGGCTCCGGCAAAACGCGCGTGCTTGTTGAGCGATACCTAAAGCACGTGGTTGAAGAGGGTTTCGGGGCCGACCAGATTCTGGCTATCACCTTCACGCGTAAAGCGGCCGCCGTTATGAAACGGCGAATTGTGGACCGGCTGGTTTCCCTCAACATGGGCGAGCAAGCTCAGATTGCGGAGACGGGACCAATCCAAACCATCCACGGCTTTTGCGAAAGACTCTTGCGAGAGAACGCCATCGCCGCCGCGATTGATCCGGAGTTCGAGATCCTGTCCGAGGCCCAATCGGCCAGATTGATGGAAGAAGCTTTGCAAGAAGCCTTCGCCTACCCACCGGAAGATGCGTTACAAGCTCAAGAGCTTCTGGCCAAGATGGCCGGTAAACGCACGTTTGGGGAGTCGTTTTCGCCACATGCGAAGTTGGAATCTGCCGTTCGGGATGCCATTTATGGCTGGCGCGGAACGGGAGTTCCGCTTTCGGAACTGATGAAATGCCACCAAAATCCAGTGGCTCTCCTCTCCCTCTGGAGGGAGAAACTGTTGGCTTCGCTTGATCCGCAAGTTCAAATCGTTTACGCAAACGACCATTCAAACGACAGCTTTGCGATCAAGCTAACCAACGCCTACAAGCAGCTTAAGAAGAGAAAACCGGCCTATATCCGCCCTTCCGTTGAAGCGGATTTGCAGGCGGCAAATGACGTGTGCGGCCTCATGCAACTCGCCTGCGAAGCTTGGCAAAGCTACGAATCTAAAATGCGCAAGCTACAGAAGATGGACTTTACGGCGCTAGAATCTTCTGCCGTTGCGCTTCTTAAGAACTCCATTTCTACACAAAACCGGCTGCGCGATCAGTACCCCATCGTTTTGATTGATGAAGCGCAGGACCTGAACCCGATCCAATATGAGTTGCTTTCAGCGTTGAAGCCGAAAACTGAGATGTTTGTGGGTGACCGCCAGCAATCGATCTATGGTTTTCGCCAAGCCGATGTGAAGCTGTTCGCTTCAAAAATGCTGACTTCGGAGCCAACGAGACTTTCCCTAAACTACCGTTCTACGGACGGCATCCTTGGCTTTGTGGACCACATTTTTGGTGCGCTTTGGCAGGGCGAATACACGCCCATGCTGGCTTCCCCGCCATCTGTTTACCACGGGGTGGAGTTGTGGATTCAAAAGGCAAAGGACACCTTCCAAACCGCCGAATGGGTTCGAGATCTGGTTGGGGAGATGAAAGCCAAGGGCCGCGATGCGCGGGATATCGCGATTCTTGTCCGCAAATCTCAATATGCGATCGCCCTGGCAAAGAAATTGGATGACTTGGGCGTGCCAAGCCGCATTTCCGGCGGCACCGAACAGTTCTATACAAGGCTTGAAGTCCGAGACGTAGCCAACGCCATGGAGGCTCTCACCGACCCCTATGACGATTTTGCCCTCTCCGCGTTGCTCCGCAGCCCGTTTGTGGGCATTTCTTTGGATAGCTTAGTATTGCTGGCCCAGTCGAAACCGATTATCGAGCAGTTGCGAAACCAGTTCTTGTTTCTTTCCGATTCCAAACCAGAAGATGACAGCCGCAAGATAGCCCAGTTTATGGCTTGGTTTGAACCGGCCCAGCGGTACGCCGACCGCCTTTCGGCTTGGGAAATCATTGGCGAGCTCTTTGCCAAATCGCCTTACTTAGAAAACCTGGCCCGCCGAGAGGACGCGGCCCAGAAACTGGCCAATGTGCGAAAGCTTCTTTCGTTAGCCGCCGAAGAGCCGGAAACAAACCCGCGAGATTTTGCCGAGCGCATCCGGGAAATCCAGGCTATTAGGCATAAAGAAGGCGATGCCCCTGCCGGTGACCAGGAAGCCGACGAAGTCTCGATCATGACCATCCATAAGAGTAAAGGGCTGGAGTTTCCGATAGTGGTGCTTCCCGATACCCATGAAAAACTCTCTCGATCTTCCAAGGATGTGGAAGTAGACCCGGCGCTGCGGCTGATCACTACCAAGTTCGACAAAACCTCCTCTATGTTTCACGAGTGGCTTGCCCACGAGCGCCAAGAGCGGGAAACCGAGGAAGAGTGGCGCGTGATGTACGTCGCCCTCACGCGTGCCCAAGAAAGACTGTGCGTGGTCGTGAACCCGCAGGGCGGCGGCGACAAGATCGCCGACCGGCTTTGCCGCTTGCTGAACTTTAGGGAAGCTGCCCCGCCTGGGGTCAAAGTCAGGCCAAGCGAGTAAACTCAACCCATGCCGTTTAACGTCGCATGCGCTCAGATAGCTCCGGAAAAAGCGCAGGTCGAAGCCAATCTTGATAAGATCGCGAAGGCTATCGTGCAGGCTTCTAGCGAAGGCGCGGAGTTGGTGGTTTTCCCCGAAGCTTCTACTACGGGGTATTTCCTTGAGGGCGGCGTTGTGGAGTCGGCAATCACTCGCCAAGAGCTTTCTTGCGCCTTGCAGGATCGGCTGGGAGGTTTGACCAAGCCGGTTGATGTGCTCGTTGGTTTTTACGAGAATCTGCAGGGAATCTTATACAATTCGGCCGCCTATCTGCAGGTAGGAGCGCAGGAAAATAAGATCGTCCACGTCTATCAAAAATTCTTTCTGCCCACCTACGGCGTTTTTGACGAGGAGCGTTTTGTTTCTCGCGGCCACGACTTGGGCGTGTTTGAAACTCGCTTTGGCCGATTTGGCATTTTGATCTGCGAAGATATTTGGCACTCGATCTTGCCAACTCTTACCGCCGTGGCCGGGGCTCAAATGATCCTAATTCCCAGCGCATCCCCCGCCCGGGATTTCTCGGGTCCCATTATCGGGAATCTTGCCCATTATGAGAGGATGATCAGTACTGTAAGCGAGGAGCACGGCCTCTATTGCGTCAGCTGCCAATTAACCGGCTTTGAAGGCGGCAAGGGGTTTATCGGAGGCTCCTGCATCAGCAACCCCATGGGCGAGATTATTGCTCGGGGCCCTTATGGGGAAGAGCATTTGCTGCTTTCGACGATTGACTTGGAGCAGGTTCTTATCTCGCGCGCGGCGCAGCCGTTGATTTCCGACCTGCAGTCTGCCTGGCAGGATATCCGGCGGTTGGTTGGGTCTCTGGAGGTCTAACTTCCAGGGAGGTGTCTCTCAAGATCCATCGCACTATGCAGAACTCGAACGACGTAAATGCCGCCCTCGATCTGACGATATAAGATGTAGTGCCCGTTCCGAGCAACCTTTCCAGGTTGCTAGAACTAAGCGGACTCCTTCAAATCCAGCCACAGATCGTCCCGAGCCGGGCTCTTCCGCAACGGCAGCAATCTCTGACTTTAGGAACTCAATGTAACGCTCGGCCTGCTTCCAGCCCCAGCGATGATTTGTCGACACGTGGATTTCGGCCAAATCCTCCCCAGCCAAATCGCTGAGAATTATTAGGCGCTTTTGTCTTGAGGCTTCACTTGCATCCATGCCTTCGTGCGCATTCGAGCTAGCTCATGAGCTTGTTCTAAGCTCATGCCTTCTAGGTTCTCAAATCCTTTTAAACCTTCCCGAATCGCTGCTTCCATTTCGGGAGGAAGCTTGATACGGCCGTCGTCATATTCGATCTTCTTCATAAGGAACACCGTTTCCTAAAGTATATATTACGATAACCGAGGGTGAGCTGGACGGCGGGAATAAAGAGAAATCTGCCTAATCCTGTCTCTTAAACACGGCCGTGGCCAAGCTAGATTTAAATTCCACCGTATCACCGCTTAACCACTGCACCTGAAAAACAGTCGTCGGGCTCGAGCGAACAAGCAGCTTCGCCACCTTGTCCGTATTGGTTTCCACGCTGGACCCAGCAGTCATCGTTATAGATAACTGCGAACCGTTTAGCTTATACGATCCCGAATATTTCGCGATAGTGCCCGCGAACTCGTCGGTGCGGCTGACATGGCCGGAGTCATCGAAGCTATAGGTATTCCCTTTCCCGGAAGCCCAAGTGCCAATAAGCGAATGAGAATTAGAACAGCCCGCGCAGAAAAAAACCAAAAGGCACAACACCAAAAGGAGTTGTCTCTGCACGGGCTCCTGAGCTAGTGTCCGCCGACTGTCGAAGCTCCCTTCGAAGCAGTCGTCGCATCGATCGGGATGCCGGGGCCCATGGTGCTGCTCACCGTGATGGTGTGCACATATTTGCCCTTTGCCGAAGCCGGCTTTGCGCGAAGCAGCGCGCCCAAAGCAACGTTAAAATTCTCCGCGATCTGCTCATCGGTAAAGCTCACCTTGCCGATTTGAAGATGGACAACGCCGGCCTTATCCGCTCGATACTCGATTCGAGTAGCAGCCTTAAGCTCCTTAACGGCGGTTCCGATGTTGTTGGTTACGGTGCCGTTCCTCTTATTGGGAGTTCGGGTTCCGAGGATTCGGCCGATCTTACCGATCTGAGGCGCCATTTCTTCGGTCGCGAGCACGATATCGAAATCCTTGAAACCGCCCTGGATCTTGGTGATCAGATCTTCGCCGCCAACGACGTCGGCTCCGGCCTGCTCAGCCTCTTTCACATGGTCGCCCTTGGCAAGAACGGCAACCGTCGTTTTCTTGCCGGTTCCGTGGGGAAGGTTGGTGATGCCGCGAACGTTCTGGTCGCTCTTGCGAGGATCGATCCCTAGCTTAACAGCAAGGTCCACGCTCTCTACAAACTTGGCGGTGGCCTTCTTTTTTAGAAGGGAAATGGCTTCGGCCAATTCTAGCGGGGCTTCTTTGTCAACGCCCGTCGCAACTTCGTTAAACCGCTTGGAATGCGGCGTCTTCTTAATATTCTGTCTCAATCTAATCTCCTGTGGTGCAGGCGGCTGCAAGTGCAGCCTCCCATAAGATGAAGGTGAATTGTACCTTGGATTTAGCGTATAACCTTTCCGTGACTCCGCTGCTGCTTACTTTACTTTTCTTCCCCGCTCCCAAAACCGACCCGATCGACTACTCCGCCGTATGGGCAAAGACCGCCCAGACCATCCAGCGATCCTACTACGGCCGCGTTTCCCGGAAAGAAGAGATGGATGATCGGCTCAAGAAGTATGGCCCTCTCGCAAGCGCCTCTCACACTAAAGCCGAGTTTCGGGACACCCTCGACAAGATGATCGGCGAGTTTAAGGATTCTCACTTCGATTTTCTAACTGACGAGGACCAGGGCTACTACCTGATGGATGGGCTCGCCAAAAAAGAGCCTGCCTCCATGCCGGAATTCGGCGCTTGGTTCAAGCGCGCCGGAGATGGCTACACCGTGCAAATGGTGTTGGAAGGAACGGAGGCCGAGAAAGCGGGCTTGCACAAAGGAGACCTGATCACAACTGTAGACGGTCAGCCATTTTCGCCTGTAGAGGGCCTAAAGCCCGATATCGGCAAAACGGCAACTCTAGAGATCAAACGCGGTTCGCAGATGATGGAGAAGAAGGTAACGGTCGTCGCCGAACCTGCCCTTCAAATGTTTCTGGATGCGACCACCGAATCGGAAAGGATCATCACAAGCGGCAAGCATAAGATCGGATATGTACATCTTTGGACGCAAGCCAATGACAAATTCGCTGCCGCCCTCGCTTCCCTCGTTTACAACAAACTAAAGGACACCGATGCCATGATTTTGGATTTGCGTGATGGCTTTGGTGGCCGGCCGGAGGGTTACGGCGATCCGTTCTTTAGGCCGCAAGTGGAACTCGATTGGAAGTCCACTTCCTTCACACAGCACCAGCTTTTTGGTTATCAGCGCCCATTGGTGGTTCTTATTAATGGCGGTTCTCGAAGCGCAAAAGAAGTCCTGAGCTTTATTTTTAAGAAGAGCAAGCGGGCGACGTTAATCGGCTCCAACACAGCCGGAAATGTTCTGGGTACATTCCCAGCAAGAGTAAGCGACTGGGCGTATCTTGAGGTCCCGATTGTAGAAGTCTTCGCCGATGGCGTAAGGCTGGAGGGGAAAGGAGTTGCCCCGGATATTTCGGTGGCACGCGAGTTTGATGATAGCGGAAAAGACCTCTATATTCAAACTGCCGTCGACTTCTTATCTAAGAAGCTTTGATTTCAGCCGCGTAAAGCCCGATTTCGTGCTCTTTGCCTTTTAGCCTCTTTTCGCCGAGGGAGGTTAGCTGAAACCGGCTGTCATTTCCCAGTCTTTCGGCCACGTCCGCGGAAAGTAACAGCGCATGTCCCTCCTCGTTGCATAGGGACTGGATGCGGGCTGCCGTATTCAAAACGTCGCCGTGGAAAACAATTTCGCTCTTGATTTCGCCGACTTCAGTCGCCACCACTCGCCCAACATGAATACCGGCCTTGAACTCCGGCACAAAGCCATATTTGTTGGTGTAATAGACGCTTCGGTCTTCAATCACCTTCTGCATTTTGTAAAACATCTCTACACAGTTGGCTTTGGCAAATCCTTTTTCGGGGCGCCAGGTTAACACCGCTTCGTCCCCGATAAAGTGGCTTACTTCGCCTTTAGTTTCTAGAACGGGATAAGTCATGTCCCTAAAGAAATCCCGCACAAGTTCGCTAAATAACAGGTTGCCAAGCTTTTCCGCGATGGTCGTGGAACCCTTGATATCCAAAAACATGAAGATCCGCTCTTCCTCACGTGGCTTGTAATATTTGCCCGTGATCCAGTTCCACAGAACACCGGGCCCCAATTTGTGGTCGATCTGAAAAACGGCATTAATGAGAAAGGCTATAAAGACGCCAACACCTAGAAACACTGCAGCCAACGGTTTCCACAAAGCATCCGCCATGGCCGCAAGGATTCGGTGGTCGAGGGGGCTCACCTTGGATCCCAGGCTCATCGAAAGCCACATGACGAGGATTGAAGCAACGGCAACGGTAAGCGAAATCAGGCCAGTTTGAGCGAGTAGATTCAGTCCAAACGAAGGAATTTTAATGATTTCGCGGATAGCACCCA
Source organism: Fimbriimonadaceae bacterium (assembly GCA_036502005.1). GTDB lineage: Bacteria > Armatimonadota > Fimbriimonadia > Fimbriimonadales > Fimbriimonadaceae > DASXZH01. The sequence continues at coordinate 2,259 of DASXZH010000009.1, read as the reverse complement.
GGATGAAAAACGCCGTTCCAAAAACAAGGGCGGAGAGAAATACAATCAAGAGGCTGATCGGCAGACCAAGGCGCAGGTCACCCGTCATAAAGATCGGAAGCATTGGCAGACCTATACAGAAAGCGATGAGAATGCTTGTGCCGTACGCCCCCCATAACTGCTTCTGCCTTTCGGACATGAAATGAAGACGTTTTTTTAGTTAAATGAAGACCCAAATAGAAATCAAACAACCACGAGCTAACCTATGTCCATGATTACCGCCCTGGTTCTTTGCATGCTTATGCGATCGGGATCAAACCTGGTTTCGAACGCTGACTTTACAATGGCAGACGTCTCCGGAGCGGCCCCCGCCAATTACGAGTTAACAGGCGCGGCAAAGTGGACCTCGGCCGGCTATGCTGACGAGATCGCCGGTAAGGGAATAAGCCTCGATTCCACCCAATCTGCCGGGTCAGTTGGGCAGCTCGTTCAACTAAACCGAAACCAGGGCAAGTGGGTCACATTCCGAATTCGCGGCAAAGCCGAGGACGGCTTCGCTGTAAACGATGGCAAGCTCTTTTTACAAATCGACTTCTACGACGGTCACGGCGGCAAATACGAAGACCGCATTCGGCGGCTAATCTACCGTCAAGTTTTGCAGGATCGAAAGGATTTCGCCGTTAACGGCGACGATCACAAAAACGGCGCAGCCGTTTGGCGGTCCTACGATTTGGAAGAGTTGCTTCCCTTCGCTGAAACAGATGCGGTTAAGGTAAGCGTCGGGTTCGAAAACGGAGTTGGCAAGCCCAACTTTTCCCGTTTCGTGGTTACGAACTTTGAAGTTAGGCTAAATCCAACCTCCAGCGATGGCCGGGTTGATCCAGCAGACCGCGTTGCAAAACCGGCAAGCAGCGCCACAAGCACCGAAGGGATGATCCGCCTCGGTGGGCGCTGGTATTACAAACCTGCCGCTGGAGAAAATCTAACCCTGTCACAGCCCCTAACCATCACCGAAGCAAACTCAAGCCAGCTTTTCTACAAAGACGACCGCCTGTCAAACCCGTTTGAAGGCAACATGACTGCCTGGCTGCGAAAAGGCTTTTATGATGAAGGCGGCAACCTCGTCACGCAAGACCGATTCATTCCAAACAACGTAACCCTCACTTTCGATGGCTCGGCCTATTTCACTATTCACGCCCGAAACATCCCCAACCACCCCACCGCCAAGTTCCCTGACACCTACGGCACTCAAGGCTACAACGGCAACCATATTCAAGAACACAACTACACTTACAAGCTGCCCCTGGTGCCAACTCTTGCCACAAATCCGCGGGCGGTGGACCAGCAAAATATAGGCATGGCCCTCCCCATGGGCGCGATTGGGCTAGCCGTAAACGGCGTTGTTTTCTACAATCCCTTCGATGCCGGAATGCAGGATGCGACCGGAATTATGGACCGCTGCTGCGGCCATCCCAGCCCCGATAACCGTTACCACTATCACAAATATCCGATCTGCGTGAACACGCCGTTTATCGATAGGGGCGAAACCCATAGCCCTTTGATCGGCTTCGCGTTTGATGGCCTGCCCATCTACGGCCCCTACGAGAGCAAGGGTGTTATGGCCAAAGACCTAACAGAGAATAAGCTGAACGCGTTCAACGCGCATTACGATCCGGAACGCGGTTGGCACTACCACGTAACGCCTGGGCAGTTTCCGTACATCATTGGCGGGTTCTTCGGGAACGCGGTGACGAATGACCGGCCCATGATGGGGCCGTCGGATGGTGGTCGGTAACTGAAAGCGCACCTCCCTGAATCTTAAGGTTTGACAGGCCCTGGCTGTTGCCGCTTAGAATATTCGCATTAAAATTGACCTTCCCAAATAAGGAGCGGATGACTTCGATCCTCCACTTACTTCCCATGCCGGAGGCATTGAACCCCGGTAGCCGGTAGGGAGCCCGGTGGAGTGACGAAGTCACGACACCAGGCGACACCACCGGTAGCGGTCCAGTCCAGTTAATCCGGCACCCCGGGAGTGGGTGCTACTTCTCCGCTACTCTTCCCTTAGGCTCAAACTTGGCAATTCGCTTCTAAGATCGGCTCATTGCGAAACCCCCATCCCAACCCTCATAGCCGTAAAGTTAAGCCCGGAACCCCTTTTTTCCGAGGTTAGCTTACGGGACCTAGTAAGGTTATGAGCGGACGTACGGCTGGGTGAGGCGCGAATCCGGGCCCTTGGTGCAGAACCGTGGGGGAGAATGCGCACCGTCCGTATGCGTT
>DASXZH010000008.1:0-34663 GCA_036502005.1 Fimbriimonadaceae bacterium | reverse complement strand
TTGCTCCTGCTTAAAATCAGGCTGCTTGCTGCCGAGCGAGTTTATTATTACGGAAGCAAGCTTCCTAAGTTTGAGCAGGAGCAAGCTCCCGCACTCCACAGCTTTGCATTCAGAAATCGAGGGGTCGAAAGCTCATCGAGGAAAGGGCGTCTCCGCGGTAAATTCTTGCTATGACTCAAAAAGAAATCATCAAGGGCCGACTCGACTATGTTAGGGAGTGGCTAAACCCTATCCTTTCGCGGCTTACCCAAGAAATGCTTCCTTGGGCACCAGTCGATGGCATGCGAACAATCGCGGGGCAGCTAGTGGAAATCATCTCGGTAGAAGCACAGCTTGTTCCGGTTCTTAAGGGTGAGCAGGAGCTGTCAGACGAGCAAATCGAAGCGATGATCGGGGATCTGAACAGCTTGGAGGCGCTCAAAGGGGCCCTAACGAACGTAAGAGCAAAAACTCTTGCACAACTGGAATTGCTTAGCGAAACTGAGCTTACGGCGGAAGTTTCCTTGCCCCAATGGTATGGAGCCTACTGGCCAAAGTCTTGCCCGCGCGGGGAGCATTTTAGGAACATCGCGGAGCACGAGTTCTACCACGTTGGGCAACTGAACAGTTATATGTGGGCCAAGGGAGATAACCCTTACGATTGGTGAACTAAGCCTCGCCGTCAACAAGCGTTGAGTCCTGAATTCCCTCGCGGAGTCCGGCTAGCTTCATACAAAAGTGGATCCAGCCTTCCAAGTGTCCTTGACGAGACTCCTGGTCTTCCTCCGAAGCTCCATAGGGTCCGTGGTTGATAGTTAGGAGGGTTCCCGCCGTCTCAGCGCCCGCAAACTGAACGGTTACAAGCAGGTGCTTCTCATCTTCCGGATCGTGATTCCACTTCCAGGTGAACGAGATCTTTTCGCCCGGGGTTATCTCCTTAAATTTGCCCTGTAACACCCAGTTCATGCTGGGCCACGAGAACTTGTAAGTCCCGCCCTTGCAAGGGTTCACTTCCGCTTCCTCCGGCCACCATTGGGTTAGAAGGCTGGGGGTTATCCAGTAGTCAAATAGCTCCTGAGGGGAAAATGCTTCAAAATCGCCTTGAAGCGTCAGTTGGTCCAGGCCGCTTGGAAGTTGGTGCATAACTTATTCTATCCAGTGTCCCATCTTTCTCTTTTTGGTTTCTAGATATTTGGTTCTCGGGGCGGCTTCATGGGCAATGAGCGGGACGTGCTCTACGATTTCTAGGCCATAGCCCTGAAGGCCGGCAACCTTGGCTGGGTTGTTCGTCATGAGTCTCATTTTCCTAATGCCCAGGTCGGCAAGGACTTGCGCGCCAAGGCCGTAATCTCGTAAATCCGCTTTAAATCCGAGCGCGTGGTTGGCCTCAACCGTGTCGAGCCCCTCATCTTGCAACTCGTATGCGCGGAGTTTGTTAAGCAAACCGATTCCGCGGCCTTCTTGAGCGATGTATAGAACTACCCCACGTCCCTCTTTTTCAATCATTTCGAGGGCCATGGCGAGTTGATCGCCGCAATCACATCTTAAGGAACCTAATAGGTCGCCGGTAACGCAGCTTGAGTGAACCCTTACCAGCACCGGCTCTTCGGTGCACACATCGCCCTTTACAATGGCGATGTAAGGATGGGGATCGACGCTGGTTTCGTATCCGTAAAGGGTGAACTTGCCATGCTTGGTGGGGAACTCAATCGGCCCCGCCACGCGCTTTACAAGTTTCTCGTTTTTTCGCCTATATGCGATGAGGTCCGAGATGGTGATGAGCTTGAGATCGTGCTCTTGGGCAAAAGTTTGAAGGTCATCGAGTCTCATCATGCGGCCGTCGTCGGCGATGATCTCGCAAAGGACTCCAACCGGTTTGAATCCAGCGAGAACTGCTAGGTCTACGGTTGCTTCCGTGTGGCCAGAGCGCCTGAGCACACCGCCTTTTTCAGCTTTGAGGGGGATGATGTGGCCAGGTCTCGCGAGGTCTTCGGGAACTGCATTGTCATCGCAAAAAACCTGGACCGTTAAAGCTCGATCGTATGCCGAAACGCCCGTGGTTGCGCCGTTTACAGCATCCACCGTCTCTCCCATCGCGGTGCCAAGCTTAGCCGTGTTTTGCTTGGTCATCATGGGGATTTTTAGCTGCTCCAGCCTTTCGTTGGTGGTTGGAATGCAAGGCACGCCGCGGCCGAAGCGGATCATGAAGTTCATGGCCTCGGGTGTGCAGGCTTCGCCTGCCATGATGAGGTCGCCCTCGTTCTCGCGGTCGGGGTCGTCTACGACGACGATCATCTTCCCTACTTTCAGATCCTCAATCGCTTCCGGGATCGTTGCAAATGCCATGTCTAATTGTACGCTCTCGGGGTCGAGGTTGACGCATGCGCGGGAATTGGCGATTGGGGATAGTGATATCGAAAGTCGAAGGTCGAAGGTCGAAAGCCGGAGGATAGTCGGTGGTCAATAGTTGGGCGTCCGATTCAAATTTAAGGATTCGAAGGGGTTGGGCATCTTTAGACTGCGCGAGCTTGATCGCGCTTTTCCGAGTTCGCCGGACTGCTTGGTAATCGGCAATTAGTGAACTCGGGCGTCAAGCCGCCGCAGCCAAAGCGCGATCAAGCTCGCGCAGTCTAAAGGTTATGCGCACCCTCCGTTTTCCATGCCCGAGGCATGCCAGAAACTAGCCCGCCAAACCCTCCACCGCAAAAACCGAATCAGATCAATAAACTTTGGGCTTTAAAGAACCCTCTGCATACATGCCGAGGGTGTATCCGTTCGGGGTCAAGGCATATTCGAATTCCCGTTCGGTCCTCGGATCGACGGTGAGAGTGGTTTGGCCAAGTTCGCCAAGAGTTTTCGGATAGTGCCTGTGATCGTGATTGTAAAGCCGCAAAATACAGTTCGATCTCAAAAGTCGAATTTGGGAGTCGTGCCGGGCTGCGGCACCAGTAACGTTTTTAATCACGAAGTCCTGGAAAGAGTAATAGAAAAGCCACAAAGCCGGGTCCTTCGGGCGACGCAGACTAATCCTTGACCAACGAGTCTCAGGGCCAGCTAAATAATGATGGATCTCCGCTTCCGTGTCTGAGGTGTAGGTCTGCTCCTCTTGAGCATATTTCCGAAGTGCATCCTTCGAGGCAGATTTGATTGAGTCCATGCTTTGCTTTTTGACAGCTTCCCATTTTTCGTTCGTATCAACCTCAGGTTCGGGATCTGGAATCGGTTCAAAATACGATTCATCGTGCTTGGCCCCAAACTTAGTGTCGATTAATACAATGGATCTTTTGCAAATATGATTTAGTTCACTGTTAAGGGTTCGCTCAAGTTTTCTTCGCTGATCGTGCCCTTGGGATGCGCAAGCGCTTACCCGTTTTAAGTCTGCCGGAGCCAGATAAGGCAAACACATATATGCTGACCGGCACTGTATGGCGCCGCCCGCTATTGAAATCAAATAGCTGATCAAATTCACAGGCGGCATTTTCTCCGAGAATTTCAAGCCTTCAAGCAAACAGTCCGTTGCCTCACGTGAATGGCCATTCTTAGCAAGCCGGTAGGCTTTGGCAGCGAGGATCTTTTCTAGTGCTTTGAAGTCCGCGTACTCGGGAAAGAGAGTGGTTTCGTCAAAAGTTGTTCTGGGGTCCGAGACCGACTTCATGTTCCCGGATGCAATGAGCTTCAACGCAGGCTCGCTCCGATCTATGAGGAGGGACCAAGCTTTCATGTTGTCATAGGGCGCCGTAAACCCTACATCTCGTTGTTTGGAGGTGGTATGAGCCCTATAGAAATCCGCCGCGCGAAGGTAATCGGCGTATCCGTTTTGCCCACCTCCATGAGGAAATAGCCAGTTCCCGTATGGGCTTCTATACTGGGGGCCGGTGCAGAGGGTCATGCAAACGGCGGCGATGATTGGCAACATATACCGCAATGTACTCGAATCCGAAGAACCTAGCCTTGGGTCTGGCGAAGCCGCATATGTCGGAGGAGGAAAAAACGGTCTCGGCGGATAGCGGATTGCGGTTAGCGGATGGTGGTCGGGAGGCAAGAGGCCATTCAGACGGATCAATAAAATCCGGAGCCCTTTAGACTGCCCTTCCCCATGCCGGAGGCATGACAGAACTTGGCCCGGGGTGATTAAGGATAGCGTGCAGTGATAAACGCCAGGCGTACCAATCCGACTTCGAATGCTGGTCTCAGAAAGCCGAGGGTTCGGGCGTCAAGCCGCCTCGGATAAAAGCGCGATCAAGCTCGCGCAGTCTAAATGTGACTTCGAACAATCCGCCATCCGGTATCCGCCATCCCCTCTCGTCAATCCGCCGAAGGGCTAAACTTTGAATCTAATCCTCGCTTTCAGCGTCTTCTCCTGTCCCGCGTTCATATGGATCGTCCACTGGTTGTTGGCCTGATCTAGTTTCTTGCTCTTATCGCTTTCAGTCATGATCTTCCAGTTCCCCTGAAGTGGCAAGACCAAGCGCACATCGGCGGCCGAAGCCTTCTCGTTGGAGATCGGGATCTCGATATCCTCATCGAGTGTTTTCTTGTCGACCTTACGCCGGGCAGCGATTTTGCACTGGGCGTAAACATCGAACACCTTGGTGAGGGTGAGATAGACCCCCGCCTTCTTCGGGGTGTCCGAAATCTCCGCCGCGCCGATATAGGCGAGAGAGCCATCTTTACCGGGTTCGTAAACGCGAACTGAGCCATCTGGCAACGGGACGCCGAGGCCGTTTTTGTCAGTGTTCTTAAAACTGATGGCGAGGGTTGCGCTGTAGCGTTGCTCTGAATTTGGATTGTCTCCGTAGTAACCGAAATAACCGCTCGCCGGCGGCAATGCAATGCTGTAATCCTTCTTGACGGTGACACCCTCCGAGCCGAGCATCTTCACCCGGTTGTTTTGGTTGGGGGCGATGGAGGCGGTCGAGGCCATTGGGTAAGCGTAGAGCTCGCCAACGGATTCCGGCATTGGCTTTTCGCGGAGGTTCATCAGGTTTGCATTCCCGGTCCGTTTGTAGACCTTCGCGGTCGAATAGTCGTCAAAGACGGAGCCAGCCGTAGCAGTTCCAAGGTCAACCGCTGCTCGATTGGGCGATCCCGCCACAAAAGATATTTTCGCGTTCGGGAAATTCGCGCCGGTTTGATTGGTCACCGAGGCCCAGACCTCCAGCTTCATGGCATCGCTGTTCGGCTCCAAGGTTGCCACGTAATCGGCACTCCACGAGAGGCCGCGGGTGAGATAGGTTAAAGCCAAATCGCTATTCTGCTTTACCGGACTTTTCACCTCGGCCGAAAGCTGAGGAATGGTGGCGATGCCGCCCGCGGGAGCTTCAATCGACCCCTGAGGATTGATGAGATATTTGCCGTCGCAGTTGATAACCATATCGCCTGGGTCGGCGACTTCTAAAATGCCATGCTGTCTCTCCGATTCCTTGCCATTTTCACCGTACCGAACCAAATCAACCGGTTTACCGAGAAACTGCTTTAGAACCGTGCTGCCTTCGGTTACGCCCAAATCATAGGTGCTGGAGAGGATCTCCGGCTTATTGGAGCTGCCGGGCCAGTTGAACATGACCGAGTTTTGGTCGAGGGTCTTGCTGACGTCGAGAAGCCCGATTCTGTTAGTTCCTTCCGCCAGTTCTAGCGGCCGGTCCTCTTTAACAACGGCAAAGTCTTCCTTGTAGACCGTTAGCTGGATGTTCTTCCTGGTAGGGTCGGGGGCTTCCTGGGCCTTGGCTATGATCTTGCCGCATCCCGCCGAAGCGGTGGCAACGACGATGAGGGCCAGTAGCATTGTTCTTTGGTTTCGCATTTTTGAACTCCTAAGGAGTGAATGTTGCGAGGGGGGCCAAAGGTTCAAATTTTTGATTTTTGATTGTTGATTTTCGATTGCGAGAAGTTTTATCCGTACGTGATTTGGGAATCCTGGTGAGGTTGGGCTCGTCTTTAGACGAGCTTGATCGCGCCTTTCCATTTGGATAAACGCAAACCCCTCGACTTTTTATGGCCACACATTGAGGCGTCAAGCCGCCTGGAGCAAAAGCGCGATCAAGCTCGCGCAGTCTAAAGGTTTTGCGGTTCCCGCCATTTCCACGCCAAAGAGATGACAGAACTTAGCCAGGGATATTTACTTTGCCGCGGTAGGCCCAAATGTGTAGTGCATGCCCCGTGCGGTAGCTGCATACACCAAGAAAGCTGCGACCTCAGTTCGGCCATTTTTCGTGGCTAGGTCCCAGGGTGTTGTATTAAGAGCTGAACGGGCATCAACCTTCGCTCCATAATTCAAGAGGATCCGCACGCATTCGATATCCCCCTGTGCGGCAGCCACGTGCAAAGCGGTTATTTTTGAAGCGGGATCGGCGACATTCACTTTAGCTCCGCCTTCTATAAGAATCTTTACAAACGCAGGTTTCTTGGCCTCTCCAGCGAACATAAGCGCCGTGCTGCCCCATTCATCAAATAAATTGGGGTTGGCGCGATGGGCGAATAATACCTTTACGGTTTCTTCAATCTGGGCTCCCTCAAGAGACGATTGCGCGATCACCATGAGGGGCGTGCGGTTGTCGATTGTGAGCGCATTTGGGTTCGCGCCCATAGAAAGAATGTAGTTAAGAATCTCAGCGTTCGCCAGAGCGGCGAAATGGACGGGTTGGAGCCCATTCGCCGTTTTCTGGGTTACATCCGCACCCTCGCTAACCAATCGGCGGACTGAATTAATATCCGACGTCAATATCGCGACATCTAAGACGGATAAGCCCGATTCGGGCTCCACAGTTTTCAGCAACTTCGGATCCTGTTTCTTATATTGATCAATCGCGGCTTCCCCGCCTTCGATGAGTCTTCCAAACACGTTGCTTGGCTTGGAAAAATCCCATTGGGCCAAAAAGTTACCGCTGATGGGCTCTATCCAATACGCTGTCCCTTCCCGCACCTTATCGATGGGTATGGACAAACTTGCGGACACGCTCATATAGATTTTTGGGAGGAGCGGTCCCTTGAACCCACTGCACTTTTCGTAAAACGTGGCAGTACTAACTGGAACCGTGTAAATCATCTGGCCCTGCTTGTTAAGAAGCTCAAATTTATAGAGCAGATTGGCTACCGTCGACGATGAACTGCACCTGACGTCGAAGGATATCTTGCACAGTTCGGTCTTGCCATCTGGGCTAATCGAAATCGGGCTGTAGCCCCGTTTAGCGAACTCAACGGCTGAGATGAATGGAATTGGCGCGGTTGTTTCGGAGGTAACGCCTGCTTTGGGTGACTGGGCGAAGCATTGGATAGCACCCAGCGAATAGATGCAAGTTAAGGCCACATAGAGGGCCGGCTTTAGTTGCAGGTACACGTTAATTGTATCGGCCCAAGCCGCGACGGATTGGGACGATACAAATACCAGAGCTTCTCCTATCAATGTAAAATAGGCCCTTATGCTCGACCGCAACCTCCTCCGATCAGACCCCGAACTTGTTAAAAAGGCCATCGCGCGTAAGCACATGTCCGGGCCGATCGATGAGTTCGTGGAAACCTACGGCGCGCTGCACGAGCTAAAGCTCGAGTTGGAAGAAAAGCGCGGCGAGATGAACAAGATGAGCAAGACCATTGGCATGCTCATGGGTCAGGGCAAAAAGGATGAAGCGGAAGCGGCGAAAGCAGAAACAGCGACGCTCAAACAAGCTCTAGCCGAAGGTGAACCAAGGGAAAGGGAGTTGGAAGTGCGGCTCCGGGATATCGAGCTCCGCATCCCGAACATGCCTCACGAAACCGCACCTGATGGTAAAGACTCGGACGACAATGTATTCGTTCGAGAGTGGGGAGAAAAGCCCAAATTCGATAAGGAGCCGGAAGCCCATTGGGACATCGCAGAGAGATTAAAGCTCCTGGATTTGGCGCGGGCCTCCAAGATCTCGGGCAGCGGATTTGCACTTTACACGGGCTGGGGCGCGCGGTTTCAGCGCGCGCTGTTCACGTTCATGATCGACCATCAGACCCAGAAGAACGGATACAAAGAGATCTACCCTCCTTTTCTGGTTAATTCGGCCAGCCTTTACGGAACTGGCCAGTTGCCCAAATTCGAAGAGGATTTGTACAAGGCTGATGACGATCTCTATTTAATTCCCACTGCTGAAGTGCCTATCACCAACATCTACCGCGATGAGATTTTGGATGGCGAGCTGCTAACCCTTAAAATGGCCGGCTTCAGCGGCTGTTTTAGAAAAGAAGCGGGCGCGGCGGGCAAAGACACGCGCGGCATCCAGCGAATCCACCAGTTCGATAAGGTCGAATGCGTAAAGCTCACCAAACCCGAAGACAGTTTTGATGAACTAGAAAGCCTTACGACTGACGCTGAGAGCGTGCTCCAATTATTAAACTTGCACTATCGTGTGGTGCTGGTTTGTACGGGCGACATGAGCTTTAGCAATGCCAAGCAATATGATATCGAGGTCTGGTCGCCTGGGATCGGCAAGTATCTGGAGATTTCGAGCTGCAGCAACTTTGAGGCTTTTCAAGCCCGGCGGGCGAACATTCGGTTTAGGCGCGCCCAAGGCGAAAAGCCAGAGTTTGTGCATGTCCTTAACGGAAGCGGGTTAGCCACACCTAGGCTGTTCTCGGCGATTTTAGAGAGTTGCCAACAGCCGGATGGGAGTGTGGTTATTCCGGAGCCACTGAGGAGTTATGTGGGAACCGATAGGTTTTCCGCCTAAGCGCTACGAGTCTGGCCCTCAGGCTTCGGAACGTGCACAGTGACAGATATGGCTTGTTCACCGGGCTTTAGTGCCACAGTCGTTGAGGGTTTCGGTATGGGCCGCCCTTGATCGGCCAGGACGCCCAAAATCCCGGTAATGGCTTCCTCCGCCATCGCCCTTGCTTCCTCCACAGTGTCGCCTTCTGTATGACAGCCCCTAATGTCGGGCACGGAAACGACCCAGCCTCCATCTTCGGGGGTTAGCACTGCTTGGTAAGTCAGAATTTTGTCCACAACTCTCATTTTAATCCAGTTTCCTTTAACAAGCGATGCAGCAGTCCCGTTTTTAAATCTTTGCTTCCGTGAACTGGAACTGAAGTAATAAGGTTTCCCTTCTTAAGCACATGGTGACTGCCCTGTATCCTATCAACCACCCAGCCCTGTTGGGTTAGCTTCTTTACGAGCTCTTTACCGGTCATTGTTTCAAACGATTACAATACCTCCGGCAGCACGCCGCACTTTTTTAAACCGCGTCCCAAATTCCGCGCAGCACGTCCCTGCTGTATTCTAAGAAATGCCTGTCCGGCGAGAAGACTTCCAAGGTTATGGTGCCATCATAGCCGCATTCCTTTAGCGACTTCACTTCATCGTAGTAGTCGATGTTTCCCGTCCCAAGAGGCATGTGCAGGTCTTGGTTTCCCCCGCGGTTATCGTGCATGTGAACGTGCTTTAGCCTTTCGCCATACTGCTTTAAAATCTCGCCGGCGGTGTTCTTGGGAACTTCCAAATTGGAGTGTCCATAGTCCAAATGCAAACCTAACTCGGGCAATGGGTCTAGTAGTTCGCCAAGTTGGTGTGCATCGTTAAAATCATGAGGGAGGTTTTCGATCATTACTCCCACACCCAAATCAGCCCCAAAAGCGATTATTTCTCGCAGGCTCTCGATATCTCGTTTAATGTAAAAAGACCGAGGATGCATGGGGGCATATCGGTCAGGGTGGACATTCATCCACTTCGCGCCCACCTCGGCAAATATCTTTAAGCAGGCCTTAAATTCCTCAACTGAAGCTTTGCGTAAGGATTCAAAGGGGCTGCCAAGCGGTAGATAATAAGCTGTATGGCCTACAACCGGCATGCCCGCTTCTTGCAAGGCACTCTTAGTTGCGGCAGGATTCACAACCCACGTAGCTGCACATGGCGGCTCTAATGTTAAGTCCAAGAACTGCAAGCCCATCGCGGACATCCACTGAATCTCTTCAACAACATCGCGTTCAGGATGATTCATCGCCCCGATAAGCAAGATTTCCCTCCTACGTTTTGCCCAAACCAATCACGTGTATCCAGAAGAAATGGCCTGTTTTCTCCTTCCCCGATTGCTGGCTGAACTTCAAGGTTCACTCCTAACCTGTCCCAAACAAACGCCGGAATCGATGCAGATTTATCAGGCGCAAGCCAATGGAAAGCAATTAGCAGGCTTGCTAATAATTCTTGGTCTTGCTTAAGAAGTTTGAGAAGTAAGTTCCAATCTACGCAAGAAGCGGATGCGTTCAAAACGTTGAAAATGTCGGCCCAATCGCACCGGTCTTTTTGGAAAACGTAAAGTTTGGCAAGGATGAGATATTCAATGCCGACAAGGCGCGTCCAGCGGCCATAGATCTCAACTTCTTTGCCTTTTGAAAGCCAGTTGCTATCCACCACAGTTCGGTGATTTGGCAGAGTCCAAATAATGTCGCAGATCAAGTCGTTCTTACAGGTTCTGAAAATCCACGACCGATCGTAAGCCAAGGTTTCGTAGTAATCGCCCCATCCCGCCTGCAACAGAACTTGGATAACGGCCTCGTGCTGCTCGGGCAGAACAAATAGATCCACATCTTTCGTGTTTCGCAAGCGGCCTGCGTATTCGGAAAAGGCAAGCCCTCCGCCTACAGCGAACTTGAGGTTTGGCTTTGTGAGCTCGTCAAAAACCGGCGCGTACTGATTCCAGTCCTCTTCTGGAACAAGAGCGAACCAATCTATTAACGAGCTTTGTGTGTTTTCACCCATGAATCAATGCCTTGCTATTTTCTTTGACGGCATTGTTGTTGGCGTTCCATGTCATTATTTGCGACCGCATTCTTTGAATCCATCTCTGCCTCTTTATAAAATCCCACGGCACGAAGAGCAAGGGTATTCGTTACTAGAGCATGCACCTCATTTTGCTAACGATTGCGGGAGCAGTGGGTGTTCCCGGAGTTGTCTGCTGGTTCCTCCTTCTAATTGATGCGTTTCAAAATCAAATCTGGAAGGGTGCTGCTGGCCTATGGTTCGGCCCTTACCTTCTGTATTACGGCATCTTCGAATTCAAAGCCGAGGACAAGTGGTTCGTCGTGATAATGGCTTTTGCGGGCACCAGTCTCGCAGTGTTCTTAGTCTTTGCAGACTTCTTTAGGAGATTTAGCATTCTTTAGCTTGGCGTGCGCATTCTAAGTTCTGTAGCGGAAAACCCGTACAGTCCTGATGCCTTCGGATTTCTTCAAACAGTTAGGCTCATAAGGAAATGGGCCCCAAAGAAGGAACCTATGAAAACACAAGATTTTACAGCCAAGATGGTCGCGCTCGTAGCTCTGGGATCTCTTAGCTTCGCGCCTGTTAGGAGTTTCGCAGGCACATATCCGCACCACACCTACTCCAGGCATCATGCGACAACGCACAGGCAGCACACGAAAAACACTTGGAGAAACGCCGCATACGGCGCGGGCGTTTTAGGCGTGTTAGGGCTGATTAGCCACAACGGCACCCTTGCAACTCTTGGTCTGGCCGGAGCCGGTTACAGTGCGTTGCGATACGAACATGATCGCAAGAGCCAGAACCGAATCCAACACCATCACTAGTAATCGTGCCGAGCCACTTGCACATGCTTCGCCGCTTCTGTTAAAGTGAGTGGGTGAACATGGACAATACTCCCGGCGCGAAACTTAAGGAATTAGTCGCTCAGCACGGCCAATCGCTTGTTTACGATGCCGACAAGACTCAGCAGCTTCTTAGCGAAGCCTGCCCGAACAATACTTCCGAAGTACAAGCTCTGGTAACCGCACAAAGATTGTCCATTCCTTGGGAGCTTCTCAATGCAGGGCCAAGGACGGATGAGTCGTTCTTTAACAGGCTCGTGGATACGCTTGAAAAAGGTGGACCGATGTCCGCCGATGCTGCGCGCTGGATCCTGCAAACTTGGGGCGACGTCTTGGGCGTCACTATTCCCACCCCTACCGCTAGCGCGGCGGCCCCGACTGCAGCGCCTGGGCCTCAAGCCGCCCCTGCAAATCCAGCAGCCGGCACACCGACTGCAGCCGCGGCCACAGGAGCGTCCGCTGGTCCCGCAATGTATTTCATTCTTGACGGAACCAACCGGTTTGGACCCGCCGACGCGGCCACCTTAACCCAATGGTCGGCCGAGGGTCGGTTGCACGACAATATGCGGTTCGAGGAACAGGGCACAGGAAAAGTGCTCTTAGCCCGAGACGTGCCAGGACTCTTTCTCACCGGCGCCCCTCAAGGTCAGGTTGGGCAGCCTGGTCCTGGCCTTCGGCCGGAGCAGCCTTATCAGCAGCAGGGCAATCCCTACCAACAGCCTCCCGGCCAAGGCCAATATTATCGGCAAGCGGGCTACAGCGCGATTAATCCGCAACTGCAAAAATCTGGAACGAACGCGATTATCAAGGCAGTCGTTGGCACGATCTGTTGTGGTTGTATGCCTTTGGGAATCGTAGCGCTTATATTCGCGATAATGGGTAAGAGCAAGGCCGATCAGGGGTTGCCAGATGGTGAATCGCAAATAAAAACGGCCCACATTTTGGGAAACATTTCGATTGGCATAGGAATTTGCATCGGCATTTTCTACGCTGTCATGTTCGTCATAGGGGCGTCCTCTGGGGGCGTCCACTACAGAACCTACTAACCCTTGATTGCGCCGGCCAGCATGGTGTCGTAAATCCGATCCCGGAAGATCCAATAAACGATCATCACGGGCAACATCACGATGACGAGCGCGGCAAATAGCGCGCCCCAATCGCTTTGATAGTGCTCGGTCATTACTAGATTTGCGAGGCCCAGCGGCAAAGTCTTGTTGGCTTCGCTGTTCACAAGCACCAGCGCCAGACCATATTCATTCCAAAGCCCGATCGCGTTGAAAATGCCCACTACTACCAAACCGGGTTTGGCGAGCGGAAGCATGATCTGCCAGAACGTGCGGGCATCGCTGCATCCGTCAATCATCGAGGCTTCCGCAAGCTCGTTCGGGAGGGTTTGGAAAAAGCCTGTAAGCACAAAAATCGTAAATGAAAGGGAGTAGGCGATATAAACCAGGATTAGCCCGGTTTTTGTATCGTACAGGTGCACGCTGCTTAGAAGCATGAACAGCGGCACGATCACCAAGAAGTTGGGAAACATCATGCCACCCAGAAATGCCCCGAAAAAGAACTTTGACCCCCAAAACGGATAGCGAGCAAAGATATAAGCCGCCATTGCCCCGACTGGGAGAAGAATGGCGATGCTTACAACGGTGACAATGAAGCTGTTTAGGAAATAATGGGCGAGGCCGGCCTCGTTCCAGGCATGAGAGTAGTTTTCCGTGTGAAGTTGGGTCGGAAGCGACCACGGTGAACTGAGGATCTGGTTGCCTGACTTAAACGAACTCAAAATCACCCAGCCGATGGGAAGCAGAATCGTTATCGCGAAGATGACGACGCCTAGAATGGCAAGGGCCTTTTTCATGCTCTGGCCGCCTCCGGACTCTTTCGGTAGATAAACAGGATGATGACGCTCAGAAGCATGGCAACGACAAAGTTGACCAACGCCAACGCGGTTGCATAGCCATATTGGCTATTTTTAAATGCCTGTTCGTAGAGGTAGGTGAGCATCACCTCCGTGCTTCGGTCGGGCCCGCCGTCAGTCATGATTTTGATGAGCGCAAACGCGTTCATCACGTTGATGACCACATAAACCACGGCGACGCGCTTGATCGACCATAGCATGGGCCAAGTCACTTTCCAGAATCGCCGCCAGCCGAGGGCGCCATCGAGTTCGGCCGCTTCTTGAACTTCGGCGGATATTCCACGAAGCCCGGCTGAAAAAAGCATGATATAGAAGCCAGCAACATACCAGAGGAAAGCGATGGCAACGCAGCCGAAAGCGGTGTGCGGATCACCAAGCCAGGCTGGGATTTCATTTCTCGGACTATGTAACCATGCTGGGAGTTTGCTCAGACCGACTGCCTTTAAGCCAGAGGTCACCAGGCCCCAATTGGGATCGAAAATAAACTGCCAGAGGATGGCGACGACGACGAGAGACATCACCTGAGGAAAAAGATAAATGCTGCGTAGCAGCTTCGCCATCTTTCCGGTTCCCTGCATGGCATGGGCGAGAAGTACGCCGATTACAAGGGCACCAACAAGGATGATAAGCAGGAGAGCGAGGTTGTGCTCTAAAGACCGCTTAAAGGCATCGTCCTGGGCGAGCTTTTTGTAGTTCTGCACGCCGACGAACTGCTTGTATTTTGAGAGGCCGTGCCAACGGTAGAGGGAGATTTGGAATGACTGCAACAGCGGCCAAACGACGAAAACCGCATAAAGCAGAATGGCCGGGCTTATGAAAGACAGGATGAAGAGATTGCGTGACGCGCGCCTTGATCTGGAAGTGTGCGCGCGCTGCATTCGGTCTAAATGCCTTGCTTTCTAATGCGTTTGTTGGACTTTTTTGATTCTAGGGGCTTTTGCACATACTGCGAATCAGTTGGCTGCTGTGCAGCGTTGTCTGAGCGCAACTTGTCCAACGCTGCCTTGATGTCTTTTTTTGACTTGCGTTCCATAAGGTGCAGTATACGTTTTTCGGAGTGATAAGTGAAAAGTGATATGTGATATGGAGGGACACGGATGGGAGTATTCGGAGAGTTGATAGGCGAACAAGTTGGCAGATAGGGGATAGCGGATGGTGGATGGGTAGTTTGATAGTCGATTGCGTAAGGATATTCCCCTATCCCAACACTCTTTCTAGTGCATTTCTTTGTCGCCTGCCAACGTCTGGATGTAGCAAACCTGGCCGGTGTGATAGTGCAAGTTCCAAAGGTGGGCGTTCATCACCTGATGGATCTTCCACGGAGTGGGGCCAAAAAACTGCATTTCCTGTTCCAACTTCTCGTCCGGAACCGCCTTGATCGTCTCGCAAGCAGCCGCCGTCGCATTTTTCAAAGCACCCACTGCTTTGTCGAGCGTGTCTAGCGCATCGCATTGCTTCTTATATGAATCCATCAATGCCTGATCAAAGACGGGAGGCTTGAACTCGGTCAAAAGAGTTGGATAATACGCCCCAATAACTGCCAGTTCCTGAGCTTGACTAAGTGCGCTTCGTCCCTCATCCATCGGTTTCCAGTCCACTTTGTCGGCGGGGAGCGCCTGGATCTGCCTGATGAATCCCTCCATGGCTTGGTTCGTCGATTCTGCTATGAAATCTTGTACTCGCATAATGAATCGATTATAGTAGACAAGCGGTGAGTAAAGTCAAGTATGTGAAAGGTGATAGGTGATAGGTGATAGGTGATAGGTGATAGGTGATAGGTGATAGGGAGGGCGGTTAGCGGATAGCGGTTAGCCGGATAGCGGATCGTGAGCGGGCGCGGGTTTCTTCTACCGTTTACTGTTTACCGCTTACCGTTTACCGTTTACCGTTTACCGTTTACCGTTTACTGTTTACTCCGTCCTCCGTTCCCCGTTCTCCGTTCTACATTCTCAGTTCTAAGTTCTAACTTAAACCTTTGGAAACATTCCTATAGAGATGCTACACTCTTTAAGAAACCGTGAAAACTCCAGCTCAGCCTCCGCATCGTTTCACCCAGACAAGGCAAGACCACGCCATCGAAACGGCCGCCGATTACGTCGAGCTGATCGATGAACTGCACCAAACTCAGGGCGAAGCCCGCGGGGCGGATATCTGCCGCGTCCTAGCCGTTAGCCACGTAACCGTTTCAAAAACGCTGCAACGCCTGCAAAGGGACGGCTACGTTACGGCAAAGCCCTACCGGAGCGTTTTCTTAACGGAAAAGGGGAAAGCCCTGGCCGAGAGCTCGCGTGAGAGGCACAGGTTGATTTTGGCTCTTCTCCAACGAATTGGCGTGCCCGAGGAAATTGCCGAAAGCGATGCCGAGGGTATGGAACACCACGTAAGCGAAGAAACGCTTGCTGCGATTCGCAAATACCTGGGTTAGAAGAACGGCGGGAACGTAAAACCGTCCTCGCCGAAGTGCCACGAGCTCACGATTCTGTAGGACTCGACCTTCCAGTTGGTTCCGTCCTTATCGAGGGTTATGGCTACGATTGGGTTATCCGTTCCGCCCCAATCGGCTTTTCCATGGCTGACGGCAATAACGCGAGCCGACTTGCCGTTGTAGGAAATCACTTTGTAATACTTGAGGTCGCCGCCGACTGCGGAGTCGTCTACAGCGGAGTTAACTGCGCTAGCCATGGTCCCGCCGACGAGCTTGGTCATGACCTCGGCATAAGCGTAGGGGCCGGCGAGCGAAACGATGTAGAGCACGATAAGCACTCGCCACGATTTAAGCTCGTCGCGTGAGTTCACCGGGCGCATCATCACGTAACAGAACGTCAGAAAGAGCGCCACTGCGAACGTGGAAAGCAGATAAATAATTATGCCGATCATGATTGCCTCTCTTTGATAATCGGCAGATCAAACGGGCATTAAGAGTTTTTTTTGCTTATTTCAATTCAATGGAGGCCTTCGATTCAATATTTCTTGAAGAACTGCCCAGTAAAAGATCATATTCGCCGCCATCGGTTACCCAGTCGTGACTATCCGCCGAGTAGTAGGAAAACGACCTCTTATTCAGATGCAAAATGACAGTTTTGGATTCACCCGGCTCTAAATACACTTTTTGAAATGCCTTTAACTCTTTCTCAGGGCGCATTACCTTAGGGCCCAGTTCACTCACGTAAAGTTCGGCAACGGTCCCTCCGGCGCGACGACCCGTGTTCGCCACATTCACCGTCACGGCAACCTCGGGTCCGGTAACGACCGTTTGCGCGATAGACATCTTAAAGGTCGTGTAAGAGAGTCCAAACCCGAACGGAAAGAGCGGTTCGATCTTCTTGGCGTCGTACCAGCGGTAGCCCACTAAAACGCCTTCGTCATATTTGAGCACGCCGCCCTTTGGAGGGTAATCGCCGAGGGCGTGGGCGGGGGAATCTTCTAGCCGTTTCGGGAAGCTAACCGGCAATTTGCCGCTAGGATTTGCCTTGCCAAAAAGCACGTCGGCGATGGCGTTGCCACATTCCATTCCTGGGTACCAGGCTTCCAGGATCGCATGGGCTTGGTCTACCCAAGGCATCGCAACCGGCGTGCCGTTGATCAAAACGATTATGGCGTCGGGACGGACTTTTAGGACCTCCGATACCAACTCGTCGGAATCATCAGGCATCGAGAGATTGGATTTATCGGAGCCTTCCGTGTCCTCATCGTGGTTGGCGCCTACGAAGACGATCGCCTTATCCGCGCTCTTGGCAACCCGGACCGCCTCATCGATCCAAGGCTTTCGGCCGCTGGGGAGCTTCTTCCAAGCGAAGAGGACTTCGGCCCCACCCGTGCCTTGAATGTAATCGATTTCAACCGGATAACGATGGCCCTTCTCCAGTTTGATGTAGCCCTTGGCGCTTACCGAACCGTGATAGCCCCAGTTTTCTACGACCACTTTGCCGTCGATATAGACCCTCGAGCCATCGTCGCTCTTCGTGCTTAAATCGTAGGTTCCGGTTTCGGGCGGAGTTATGAAGCCTGTCCATTTCGTGGAGAAATACTGGCGTGGAAAGCCTTGCGCAGGCGATACCTTGTCCCAGTCGAAGTTGACATTGGCATCCACGCGCTTCAAAGTCGGCTCGCCCTTAAAATCGACGTTGGGATAGTAAGCGGCGTCGAGCCCGGGCTTGCCATCGGCAGTTTGGAAAGCTGAGGGCGGGACGACCTGATCTGGAGTGGCCTGCAGATCCGCGCCAGGTGCGTAACGGATTTGCACACTGGAGCCAAGGTAGTTCTTCAATCCCTGAAGGGGTGTGATTTCGTAAGGAGCAATAACCGATCCGCTGCCGCCGTCAGCGCCAAACTTTACGTCCGCGTTCGGTCCGATCACGGCCAGTGTGTGGATGCTCTTCGCGTCAAGGGGCAAAAGACTGTTGTTGTTTTTCAGCAGGACCATGGCCTTCTCTGCCACTTCCCTTGCCAGCATCTGATGTGCCTTGGTGCTAACGTGAGGGTCGCCGTGAATATCGGGCTGCTCGGTGCCTTTAAGCGTCGTGAGCATGCGCGTGATCATCTCATCGAGCTGGCTGGTGGGTACTTCACCCTTGTTAACGGCATTGAGAAGCGGCCTGCCCAGATAGTCGTCCACATGCCCGCCCGGCATTTCCAGGTCCAAACCGTTTAGGGCTGTTGGAACCGTGCTGTGCACCGCGCCCCAATCGGACATCACGAAGCCCTGAAATCCCCATTCTCCTTTCAATATGTCCTTCATGAGGTGGGTGTTCTCGGCGCAGTATTGGCCGTTCACCTTGTTGTAAGCAGCCATCACGCTGCCAACATGGGCTTCCTTAACGGCCGCCTCAAAGGCGGGAAGGTAGATCTCACGTAAGGTACGTTCATCGATTTGAGCATCGACCGTTAGCCGTTCCTTTTCAATACTATTGACTGCGTAGTGCTTGATGCAGCTTAGGACGCCCTGGCTTTGCACACCCTTGACGTAATCCACGCAAATGCGGGAGTTCAGCCATGGGTCTTCGCTTTCGTATTCGAAAGTTCTTCCGCCCAATGGGGTTCGATCGATGTTAACGGCCGGGCCAAGAAGAACGCTCTTTCCCATCCCTTTGACCTCTTGGCCAAGGGCCACGCCAACTCGATTGATGAGTTCGGGATCCCAGGTTGCCGCCATAGAAATGCCGGTCGGGAAATATGTGGTTGGAATTTGCTCCTGGTCTCTTACGCCGTTGGGACCATCTGTAAATCGATATTCGGGGATGCCAAGACGTGGGATCGCCTTTGTGCTGAAGTCTGTGCCACCGTGGCAAAGGGAAACCTTCTCGGCGAGGGTCATCTGGGCGACGAGAGACGGAATGGACGGCCCTTGCAGGAGAGCAACGGCGAAGACATTAACGAACATAAATCGATTATGGATTGATTCTTCAGCCGAGTTGCCACAAGAAACGAAGAGAGCGGCAATGAACTGATGAGATAAGCTTGCCGGGTTATGGGATTTCTTCCAATCTTGGGCCTTCTATTAAGTCATCACGGAGTCGCAGCGCCGGTTGCTATGGAGGACGTGGTCCGTAAATTTAGCGCGGATTGGGAAATGCTTGAGCACCGCTATCCGGAACCCTACAGTGTTCAAGGTTTTGCTGAGCACCACAAATTGCTATCCATCGAATTAGGCACTCTTGACAAGCTGCAATTTGACAAGTTCGATGAGGAATCTAAAGTTGACTGGATACTGCTAAACAATACTGTGAAGCGCTGGAACGATCAATTGGCCCTCAAGCAGACCCAGTTTGAGGAAACTGCGCCCTTGCTTCCGTTCGCCAATGACATTCTCGCCATGGATGAGGCGCTGCGTTCTGGTTTATCGCCCGACCCCAAAGCGGAGGCGGCTCGAGTTCAAGCGATAGCGACATCGGCCAAGAACGCGAACAGCCACATTGAAAGTGGGGCCACCAAGGGCACCCAAGTAGTCGGCAGACGGGCGCTCCGAATCCTTGGCGCGCTTCGATCACGGCTGAAAAGATGGTTCGACCAGACCGATGGCTATGATCCGGAGTTTTCCTTCTGGGTTCGCGAGCCTTTTCAAGAAGCCGACAAGGCCCTCGCGGACCTTGCGGAGTCCGTACGCGGCAAGGTTGTTGGCATCAAAGCAGGCGACAATGAAACGCTCATCGGCGATCCCATCGGCCCGGAAGCGCTCGAAAAAGAACTCCGATATTCCATGATTCCCTATTCTTCGGACGAAGTCCTGGCCATCGCAAACCGGGAGTTTGCATGGTGCGAAACGGAAATGAAAAAGGCTTCGCAAGAGTTAGGATTCGGCGACGATTGGAAGAAAGCGCTGTTGGAAACGGAAAAAGACGCGGTCTCGCCGGGGCAATCTCGGCAAACGATAAGGGCTCTTGAAGAGGAAGCGATCCGCTTCGTCACGGATCGCCATCTGGTTACGATTCCAGCACTCGGAGAGCAAACCTGGCAAACGATTATGATCTCCCCTTCAATGCAGAAGGTGTATCCGTTCTTCTTTGAAAACGAAGGGGATATTAATGTCGCCTACCCTGCGGAATCAATGCCCGAAGAACAGAAAATCAGCAGCCTAGCAAGCAACAACATCCACTTTCAGCGGGCCACCGTCTTTCACGAGCTTTATCCCGGCCACGCGCTTCAAGAATATTATATGGCGAGAGATCGAACCTACAGGACGATCTTTTCAACGCCGTTCTGGATGGAAGGCTGGGCCGTGAACTGGGAGATGGAAATGTACGATCTCGGCTTTATGAAAGCCCCCAAGGATCGGATTGGCTCTCTTTTTTGGCGGATGCACCGTTGCGCGCGGATCATTTTCTCCATTAACTTCCACCTTGGAAAGATGTCGCCCGACCAGTGCGTTCAGTTCCTGATGGACAAAGTTGGGTTCACCCATGACGCCGCGGCAGGTGAAGTCCGCCGATCTATCAGCGGAGACTACGAACCGCTCTATCAGGCCGCCTATATGCTGGGTGCCTTGCAGTTTCGCTCATTGCGCCACGAGTTGATCGACTCGGGCAAGATGACTCCCATGCAATTTCACGATTCGGTGATGCAGGGAAACATCATGCCGATCGAAATGGTAAGGGCCCGCTTAGAAAACCAGCCCCTCTCCAAGGATTGGAAGACCTCCTGGCGCTTTTGAGGCGTCCTTTGCTACGCAGAGAGACTAATCCCACAATTGCCCGCCCATCCAGGTTCTCATGTAGTCGTCGTCCCAATATTTCGATGGCAGCGGAAGAATGACGTAAGGTTCCACTGGGCTCGCCACGGCCGGCATCACTTTGGCTCGTATGCATCCGCCCGGCAACTGCTTTCGCTCAAAAAACGTTGGCGATAGCTTGCAAGGTAGATCGGGGCTAACCGATTTAGGCACTTCAATGCCATAGGACCGGGTTTTTTCCTTAGCTAAGCTGTCACCAATGGCTGCCTCGCCGGGATCGCTCAAATCCGCGCCCTTCAGGTCAAAGAGTGCGCTGGCGATAACCATTAACTTTTGCGGATCAATCTCCAAGGGAGCGGTTAAAGAATAAACCATGACCGCCGGACAGCTTTGCTTCTTATCACTTTGAAAAAGGAGGCTGTTGGCTTGCACGATGGCGCCCCAAACGACTACTCCCTCTTTAAAAAGGCGGTCCAAGTTCGAGAACATGATCTCCAGTTCATCGCTTGGATTCTTAAGTAAAAAAGGCGGACGATAGACTTCGAACATCTGCGCAGTGAAAAACTTCTTCAATCCCGATCTATCTTTTTCAAAGTTCCGCGCGCTGCGCTCCAACCATTTCTCCATGGTTCGAAGGATACCAAACTAACTGTGTAATCTTGCCGTTTACACGCGGCGTACAATAGGCAGCAACGCTTTGACTGCCGGAGCGTTAAACTCAAAGAGGGACCCTAACGAATGAACATCTTGCCTGCACTATTGATCGCCATCGCCGGCCAAGGCGGCCAAGCTGGCCAAGCTGGCCAACCAGGCCGCTTGCACAGTTACCCGGCCGCGGGCCATCCACAGTTCCAAGGAGCCAACCTGATTCCAAACGGCGATTTCTCGCAAGGAAATACGGGATTCATGAGTTCGTTTCCTTACACCGCGCCAGCTCAAAATGCTTTATGGGGAGGCTACTATACCATCGCGAAGGAATTCAATCGGCCTCAACTGCACGACCTTATCGCCACTGAGCCCTTTACTGCGGCCCAACCCAATGCCAATAGCCAAATCTTCTTTGCCAATGCAGGAGGAGTAGGGGTTTCGGTTTTGTGGTCGTCTGTTGTCAACTGCCAACCTAACACCGCTTATCGTTTGAGTTTTAAAGCGATTAGCCTTAGCGGCTCGAGGATGAGGAACGGGCACCAGGTCCCTACCTCGGATTGGGTGCCCCACCTAAGCATTGGCGTCAATTGGGATCGGAGCAGCGGCCAGCCGACTGGCTGTGGTGAGTATCAAGAAATTGACATGAACTGGAATTCTGGGAGCGCGACCTCCGCAGCGATCAGCATCGTGCGACGGCCCTTTGTCCACGGCGGGGGATTGATAGGCATCGCAGATATCCGGATGGTGCCGGCTGAGCAAAAGCCCTAGCCTAAGGATTTCTAAACAGCATCGAAGCAGGAATCGGCTGTTTGTTAATGCCGGGTCCTTCCAAAGTCGCGCTCAGTTCCTGATCGCCCCCGCCTTGGAAGTATCCGATCTTGATTGGATAGACGCCTGACTTCAGATAGATTCGGCCTTTCTTCTCAACCGCGCCATGGGGGCCATCGCTATCCACAACCTTAACATCGCCGAGCCAAATAACGCTGCCGTCGTCGCTGGTTGTAGTGAAGGTATAGGCGCCATCTTTATCGATCCGGATATAGCCGTTGTATTCGATAGCATAGTTGGTCTTGCGATCACCTAGCAGCCCGATGCTGTTGCCTTCCCCGCTGTCTGCCGGTTTGAGCTTGTCAAAATCGGGGACGGCATCGAATTCGCCATCAAAGATCTTGTAGCTGAGGCCGGGAACAAGGTTGTCGGAGTCAGTGGGTTTGTACGCGGCAACGTCCACATAAATGGGCTCGCTGGAGATTCCCGTCGGTCTAAACAGCGCCGCCGTGATAACGCAGGGCTTGTCCACAGAAATGCCTCCCCTGACCTCGGGCGAAGTAGCTGTTGGAACGCTGCCGTCGGTCGTGTAGCGGATCATGCCGCCGGCTATCGGTGAGGGCATGAAGCGGACTTCGGTGGGGCCGTTCAGCAGCACGGCATTGAACTCGGCTTCTGGCTTTGGCAAGTAGTAGTTGCAGCCCATGGCGTCCAACCTTGCGTAATAGGGCCGAAGGCGACTCATAAAGGTGTCGGGATCATCCTTTTTCTCGGACCAAAGGGCTTCGGAAAGAGCGATCATTCGGGGCAAGATCCGCTGCTCCGCGGTTGGAACATCGGGGACCCATTCCGTCCATAGATTCCCCTGAGCCCCTAGGATCAGTTTCTTTTGGTCATCGGTAAGAGATGGGGGAACCGGATCGAAGGTGATCACCTTTTCGGTGGGAA
Source organism: Fimbriimonadaceae bacterium (assembly GCA_036502005.1). Classification (GTDB taxonomy): domain Bacteria; phylum Armatimonadota; class Fimbriimonadia; order Fimbriimonadales; family Fimbriimonadaceae; genus DASXZH01. Next base: position 11,672 of record DASXZH010000008.1, on the reverse strand, counting down.
GATCCGCATAAGAGTGGTCGAAATAGCAGTGAGAGCCTGGACTCATAACCACGTTGTGCCCGGCCTGAGCGGCGGCGATGCCGCCGTCGATTCCCCGCCAAGACATAACGGCGGCGGTTGGGGCTAATCCGCCTTCCAGGATCTCATCCCAGCCGATGAGCCGCTTACCCTTAGAGTTCAGATAGGTTGCGATTCGCTTTACAAAGTAGCTCTGGAGTTCATCGGCATTCTTAAGGCCCTCGTCTTCCATTCGTTTCTTGCAGTCGGGGCAGTTATCCCAAAGGTATTTATCGACTTCGTCGCCGCCGATGTGGAAATACTCTCCCGGGAAAAGAGCGCAAACCTCGTCGATGACCGTTTCGAGGAACTTAAATGTGGACTCTTTACCCGCGCAATACACGTTCGGCGTCGGGTTTCCGGTCCTTTTCTTATAAGCGGCCACGTTGGCGTTGGTGCATATGAGCTCCGGATAGGCGGCGAGGGCAGCCATACTGTGCCCAGGCATCTCTATTTCCGGAACAACGGTGATGTGTCTATCGGCCGCGTACTGCACAACTTCTTTGATGTCAGCCTGAGTATAGAAACCACCATAAACGCGATCACCGCTTGAGGTCCCTGGAAAGTTGAGGTTCCTTTGGTTCCAAGTTGGCTTCCAGGTTCTCCATGCACCCAGTTCCGTGAGCTTCGGATAGTGATTGATCTGGATGCGCCAGCCGCCGTCGTCCACCAAATGCCAGTGGAACACGTTCATCTTGTGCATGGCTTCTAGGTCTAGAAAATGCTCCACATCTTGCTTGGGGAAGAAGTGGCGCGAAACGTCCAGCATGAGCCCGCGCCAGGCGAACTTGGGCTTATCGGTTATTTGAACGCAAGGGATGTCCCAACGCGCGTGCTTGGCCTGGTCCGGGTTCTCGATTTGGGCTGGCAGAAGCTGGCGAATGGTTTGGATCCCGTAGAAAATGCCTGCAGCGGCGGCGGCCGTTATCGTGACTTCATTCGGTGCGACGGTGAGAGTGTAACCCTCTGGCCCGAGATCGGTTTTGGATTTATCGATCTGAAGAAGCACGACCCTTTTGGAGTCGGTTTGTGGGGACGTGATTCTGACGTCGCCTAGCCCGGGTTTTAGGATTGCTTGTAGGAAAACGGCTTCTTTGGCGGAGTCTTCATCGGTGGATTCGATGATCGTCTGCCGATCAAAATGAAAGTTTCCGTTTTCCCGGGTGACGCTCGCTGGGAGCGGGAAGATGTTGATGGGAAGAACGGCGCTATCGGCGGCAGAATCTGGGAGCAAAGCGGCGGCAAGAAGTAAGGATATGAACATTCGTAAAAAGAACCTACTGAACGGACGGTTCAGGTGGGGCGTTGTGACCAGGTATTGGAAGGCTTTGGTCTGAAGGAATTGTACCGGACGGATCGAGAGCCGCGAGCCCAGCGGACTTTTCCTAGCATTTATCAGGAAACGCTTACTTCTAGTGCTGAGTGTTGGGAGTAGTGAAAACCTATCGGATGCCAACAACAGAATTATTTTTCATCGCGAGGAGGCTCTCCGTGGGCCGAGGTGGCGACCTTTGGCCAGCCGACGGATCACAGGTTCACGGTGATCCCCGCCACATTCATGGCTAGTTGGCAAGGAAACCGACTTTGCTCTTTACTCCCATCTCCAACCCGTCACACGTTACTCCTAACGCTTCCAGCGTATAATGCAATCCATGCGTGTACGTCTGCCAAGCGTCCTTTTAGCTGCTTTTGCGGCCCTCGCCCTTACCGGATGCGGCAACTCCGGCGGCGATAAAACGGCTTCTAACAGCTCCGATTCAAGCGGCGCGCCGCCGGTGGATATGAGCAAGGCCATCGCGGGGACGGATAAGCCCACGGGAGACCTTGACGTTGCCGCGTTTAAGGGCGGTTACGGCATCGACTTCTATCAGCAGGCGGCGGCAGACTTCCAAGCCAAAAATCCCGGCTTAAAGATCACGGTTTGGGGCGACCCCAGAGTTTGGGAGGAATTAAAACCCAAGTTTGTCGCGGATACGCCTCCGGACCTCGTATTTCCAGGCTGGGGATTTGACCACTGGCTAGCGGTTTCCGAAGGCCAGATCATGCCGCTCGATAAGGCGATGGCGAGCCCCTCTTTTGATGGTAAGGGCACGTGGGGCGATTCGTTTGAGCCTACGCTGCTGAAGCTTGGCCAGCAGGACGGCCACCAGTATGTGCTTCCCTACTACTTCAATGTGATGGGGTGGTGGTACGACCCGACCGTGTTTCAGGCCAATGGCTGGACGGTCCCGCAGAACTTTGATGACTTGCTGGCCCTCTGCGCAAAGATCAAGGCGAAAGGCATTGCTCCCATCACCTACCAGGGCAAATACCCCTACTACATGCTTGAGGGCATGCTTTATCCTTGGATTTGCAGCGCGGGCGGGATCCAGGCTTTGAATGACTGCCAGAACCTGGTTCCTGGCGCGTGGAAATCGCCTGCCGTTTTGAAGGCCGCTCAGATGATCAAGCAGCTTTTGGATGCGGGCTATTTGGAGCAGGGCGCAACGGCGATGACTCATACCGAAAGCCAAACCGAGTTCTTGAAAGGGCGGGCGGCAATGATCCCGTGCGGAACTTGGCTTTACTCCGAGATGGCGAAGAACTTTCCCAATGCGAAGATGGACTTCTTGCTCCCGCCTGTCTTAAAGGACGGCAAGGGCGACCCAACCTCGCTTTTGATCGGGATTGAGCCTTGGATGGTGCCGATGGATGCTAAGAACGCGAACGGCGCGATCCAGCTCTTTAAGTTCATGACCTCGCTGGATGAGGCCAAGAAGTTTGTGCAGCAAAAGGGCACTTTAATGGCGATTAAGGGCAGTTCACAGACGGCTTTGCCGGCTGTTTTGGTTACGCCAAACAAGGTGTTTGTGGCAGCTAAGACGGTTTACGCCAACCAGCTTAAATATTGGTATCCGGCCTTGCAGACGGAGATGGAGAACGCTTTGACCGCTATGTTGACAGGCGACGCGACACCGGATCAGTTCTGCGACCGGGTTGAGGCAGCCGCACAGAAGGTGCGGGAGGACGACGGGATTCCGAAGCATAAACTGGGAGGTTAGAATTGTTCGCAAATGCCGTTTTGTTATTGTTGGCCAGCGGAAACAGAGCTTCCGGACGGGCTTGGAAAGATCTTGTCGGAGTTACGAACTTCAACACCTTGACTTACTCCAATCCAAATTCCGAAGACGCGAAGATTAATGCGTTTGCGACCAAGTACCTGCTCAAGAGGGGCGTATCGGTGAATATCCCCAGTAAAGGACCTGACCCAATGCCACCCGGTCGGAGCGGAATCTCATTTCCGCCTCCAATTCTGCGTGTTCATGAACAGTTGACCGAGCACAATTGTGATTTTGGGATAGTGCTTGAGGCGCATCTACCCCTATCCGAGCATTTTACGACCTTCGCCAAAGCGGATAAGGAAAAATACAAGCCGTTTGATCAGCCTAGGCTCTGGCAGCGGAGTTTCTCGATCTCGGATCACGATCACGTGCGGTTGCTTAAGAAAGCGCAGGTTCTTATTGATAAAGACCTGGCCGAGTTCGTGTCGGATTGGAAACGAGCCCATCGGTAGCTTAAGGAAGACCACCTCCTTTTCCAGTCGTAACGATCCCTTATAATACAAACATGGGACGTATTACGAAAGGTTTGCTGCTTCTCCTAACTGCAATCCTTACGGTGGGATGCGGCCCCCATGTCGATTCTAGGCTAATCGGCGAATGGGGCTGTATTCCAGAAACAGTCGAAACTACGCCGCCGGTTACTATCCAGACGGCGGTTGTTATCTTCAAGCCCGATGGAACATTTCGGTTTCATGATCCTACTCAAGATGTCACTGCGCAGGGAACTTACTCTGTGTCCGGAAGCGCGCTAACAGTCCTTTACTTCCAATACCACACAGTCAGCAGTTTTCCTGAAAGACAGCGGGAACAAGATATTAGGGATAAGGAAAATTTTGTAGATGGCCGAGCGTTTGTAGGCACCATTACATGGGAAAATCAAGATCAGTTCAGGATCAAATTACTAAAACATCCCATATGGCCATTCGAGGTTTCAACTCCATTTATTAGGGAGGCGTCTGGATATGAGCAGCGGATCAAAGGTCTGGTAGCAGCCGCCGAGAGACCGATTCCCCGCTAGGTTTCCGACAGTCGTTTCATATCTATACTTGGCCAGCCAGTGAGCGGCCCAACGGGCTGGGATATTTCAGCGAAGCCTGCTGGCTCACCAACCGAAGCGAAGCGTAGGTCGGTGAGACGAGGGCTGCGAAGGTGCCGACCAACTTACGTTCAGGTCTGAAGGACCGGGATTTTGATCCAAGGTGATTTCGGAACCTCTCCCCCGAGGGATTTTCGATTTTTGATTGTCGATTTTTGATTGGGGATCAGAACCCCGAGCGCACAGCAGCGTGAGCCTCAAGCTACTGCTCAATCCGCAACCCTCTTTCCTCTCTTTTTCGCATTACTCGTCACCTGTCACGCGTCACACGCATAAGCGTTAAAAAAGGGTTTAGAGAGCTACTTTCAAAGGTATGTCGCTCGCGCCTCTCCCGGTTCGCGGACTCACCGACCTCTCCGTCCGGGAGAGATTTGTAGCTTCAGAAATGCAAAAGGTTGGCTTGTGTTAACGCCCTCTGGGGGCAGGGTGTGCCGAATTCCCAGCCTGCTTCTAACCCAGATCCATTTCCTTCGGTTCGATTGACTCGAGTCACGCTTCGCGGGTCGTTTGCGTCTTTCGACCTTCTTCAACCAATTCCATCACGTCGTCCATTATCGCGGCGTCTTCGTCGCTGGAGAATAGCCCAATCATGCGCTGGGCTGGGTTACGCTTGTCAGCGCTACGCAGGATGGTCCGGACAGCCTCTTCAGGGCCGATATGTTGTGCCTGCATAACCTGCTCAACAGCCTGAGCTTCCGGGCTATTATCTGGAATATAAATTGGGGGGATTTCAAAACTCATCGCATCGGCCACTTCCAACTAATATTATGACGTTTAGGGCGAAATTGTTAACCTGATCCCGGCAATGACTAGGTTGTCAATGTTTGCCCGGCCCGATCATGCCACTGTCAAATGGATCAAATCTCGCGGTGGGCGGAAGCTGATGTCTTCTTTTACCGTCTCCAATACATCAACCGGAACCGCTGCGTGGCCCTCTAGGAGCTTCTCGATTACTTCCTCGACCAAATGCTCTGGAGTAGAGGCACCGCTAGAGACACCTATTACGCGGCTATCGCGCCATTCCGGCTTCACTTCATCGGCCGTTAGCAGCAAATGAGACTGAACCCCCTGCGACTCGGCGACCTCGCGTAAGCGATTGCTGTTAGAAGAAGTCGCGGAACCCACAATCAAAACCAAATCGCACTGAGCGGCCAGTTCCCGAATGGCCGATTGCCGGTTAGTGGTGGCGTAGCAGATATCTTCCTTTCGTGGGGTCTCCAGATGTGGGAACCTGTGCTTAAGAACTTCCAGCGTGCGCTGGACCTCGTCCACGCTAAGGGTGGTCTGGGTTAGGACCGCTAGCTTCTCGTAATAGGGAATTTCTAAAGCTTCTGCGTCTTCCGGAGTTTCAACCAAGACCATGCGCTCGGGCGCCTCGCCCATCGTGCCTTCCGCTTCCACGTGGCCTACATGGCCGATATAGATCATGAAATAGCCCTTACGCGCAAAATGGCGGGCCTCGTTATGAACCTTGGTTACGAGGGGACAGGTGGCATCGATGATTTGCAGATGCTTGGCGTCGGCTTGCTTTCGAACAACGGGAGAAACACCGTGCGCGGAAAAGACTACCGGCATGCCTTCGGGCACATCTTCGATGGCCTCTACAAAGACTACGCCTCGATCTTCAAAGCTGCGAACTACCCATTCGTTGTGAACGATGGCGTGGCGCACGTAGACGGGAGCGCCGTATTTTTTGAGCGCGAGATCTACGATCTCGATGGCATAAGCCACTCCGGCGCAGAATCCGCGCGGGGCAGCTAGAATAATTCGCTCCACGCCTAGAGTTTACCGGGCGGCTTTCGGAGCGCGGAGTTTTAACCCCGCCTTGTTCTAAGCCAGTTCAGGCGATCTTATAGCCTCTCCGACGATATTGAAACGCCGGGCAGGTATTGTTACGCCCTCTCCCGCTTCGTTCCTCAGCGACCTCTCCTCAAGGAGAGATGAATCGTTGGGCGGCGCTCAAAGTTTGCAGCAAGCCAATCTCGTTGACGCCTAGCAAAGATTTTGGGAGGGCCACAAAACTACTCATCTCTCCTTGAGGAGAGGTCGGTAAGCGAGTCCGCGAGCGAACCGGGAGAGGGCAAATAGAGCTTCCACCGGTTCCTCGTCGAGCGAGCACGGTTTGCGTTTATCTCAATTGCAGTTCTCCGAGGCGACTTAAAATCTCCGCGCCAACCAAGTCCGCCTGTTCCCCATGCCGGAGGCATTAAACCCAGGTAGCCGGTGGTTGAGACCGATCGAGCTCTTGCGAGTCAGGCGACACCACCGGTGTGCGCCGCAAAACCCATTCCGGCACGCCGGAGGTGTGTGCAACATTACCGCCCAGAAACTCCTGCTAGAGTTAGCTCTTTACAGACTCCACGTAGGCCGCGAACAGCTTGAGACCGCTAATCCAGGCGTTATCCGCATCGAACATCCTCTGCATCTTCGCGCCGGCTTCGCCATAGTTTTCCAGCTTTCTGTGCTCCAGCGTGACCCGTGTTTCCTCTGGCCCAAGTGTGTGAAAAAGAATCTCGACCTCCGTATGCAAAGCCGCGTTGAACACAAAGTTCTCATCCAATTGCCATGCCAGAAGCACTCGGTCGAAGGGTTCGTAAGCCAGCACCTTGCCCCAATCGCATTCCACGCCGTCCTTCCCCTTCTCAAACCAACGGCCGCCCGCTTTAGGCTCGAGGACAACTTCCTCGAAGTCAGTTGCGCCGATGTGATGGTCTTCCGGCCACCACTTGGTCATGTTGTTGGCGAAGATGTTGAATGCGAAGTCCTGAGGGACTTTCACGACGATGTCTTTTAAGATTGCTAATGCATGTGTCTCGGTCATTTACTTTTTGTCTCCATATAAAGTCTTTCCGCCTCGCTCTTGAAGGAATCGAGGGCGCGTTGCCAAAGGCCGTCCAACTGATTGCGTAGGTTTTCGATCCCTTTCGGGTCGACGCAGTAGATGCTTCTTGTGCCCTTTGCCTCGTGGGTGACAAGTCCTGCGCTGCTCAGCACTTTGAGGTGCTGTGAAACGGCGGGCCTTGTCACCGTCATTTGGTCGGCGAGTTCGCCAACCGAACACGGCCCTTCTACCAGAAGCAGAAAGATCTGCTGCCGGCTGGGGTCGGCAAGTGCCACAAGCTGCTCTAACGCTAACGTTGCCATTGGTAAGTGTTCACTAACGGTTAGTATACGCTAACTATTAGGAAAATGCCAAGAACTTTTTTAAAAAGTGGATAGGGGACAGCGGATAGGGGATAGTTGATGCGGATGGCGGATTGGGGGCGGAAGGAGAAAGACGGCCGTGAGCCGGCGTAGCGATCTACGCGACTAACCACCGGACTTGACTACCGGTGATATTCCAGGTAGATTCCCGCGCCGCTTCAGCACGCCTTACGGCGCGCTTTCGCTCCTCGCAAAGACAAATTACTAATTTGGGCCCAAGAATCCGAGGGATTTGCGATTGAGACTAGGGCTTCCCTAGCAAATCAAAACTCAAAATAACTTACGGCTTTTCTATGTTTGGACTCCACTTCGGTGAAGGCAAGTGGCAAACGTCGGCAACACGCGCAACGAAGATGCCAACCGTGTCGCCAAAGTCGAAAATCGACATAGTATCCGTCTTTGAAGTTGCCAAAAGGCTTACACGCGGAACAAAGCCTTGCTTCACCAAAAGCTCTAATGTGGGTCGGGCTGGGCTGCCAGATTTGGTACTAAGAACGGCCGGATCAAACCAAACCGCCCGAGGGGTGAACTTGAAAAACGGCTTGGCACCTTTATATATGCGGCCAAAATCCTCGATTACCTCGGCATGGGTAACGGGCTTGGAAGAATCCGGAATAGTGCAAGCTCCAAAACTCATTGGATGCTGAGCAACCGAAGAAAGCGCCGCCTGCACCCTAAGCATAGTGGCGCGGGCCTCGGCCTCGGTTACGGGCGCGGCGGAGTCTTCTGTATTTGCATGCGCCTTATGAGAGAGCTGATTTTGGGCGAAAACGGCGGCGGGAAGAGCAAGAACGAGCAGCATAATACCGCTCCAAGTTTTGGACATATAAGTCATAACGTGCTAACTGCTCCACTCATTCGAATTTCCTCCAATTGCTCTAGTGCGCGGCCGGTGCCGATTGCCACACATGTTAGCGCATTTTCCGCTATGTGAACGGGCAAATCGGTCATTTGATTCAGAAGCTTATCCAACCCCCTCAATAGGGCGCCCCCACCGGTTAGTATGATGCCACGATCCACAATATCACTGCCTAATTCTGGCGGCGTTTCTTCCAACATTAACACAATTTTCTCGGCGATTTGCCTTACCGGCTCGGAAAGGGCCTCTCTAATTTCTTCACTCGTAACTTCGATCGTTTTTGGCATGCCGCCAACCAGATCCCGACCCCTGATCTCCATTTTAAGTTCTGGCTCGAGCATCTGAACCGAGCCAAGTTTGATCTTAATTTCCTCCGCTGTCGGCTCGCCGATCATCAGGTTGTAGACGTTTCTGACGTGCCGAATTATGGCCTCATCGAATTTATCTCCGGCAATTCTCAGACTTTGGGAAAGTACGATGCCCCCAAGGCTGATTACGGCGATATCTGTAGTGCCTCCTCCAATATCTACCACCATGTTTCCACCAGGCATAGAAATCGGCAAACCAGCCCCAAGAGCAGCCGCGACGGGCTCTTCAATCGTCATCGCTTCCCCGGCGCCCGCTTCCCTAGCGGCCTGAATTACGGCTCGCCTTTCGACATTGGTGACGCCACTGGGAACGCAGATCAAAACGCGCGGGCGAAAAAAACGGCGGGGGCCGCAGACTTTGTTTAAGACGTACTGCAGCATTTTCAGCGTAGTGGTGTAGTCGGCGATGACTCCATCTTTTAGAGGACGGATGGCGGTGATGTTGGCGGGAGTGCGGCCGATCATATCCCGAGCCTTGTTCCCCACCGCGAGAACGCGGCCATTGTTAGAATTTATGGCCACGACGGTGGGCTCATTAAGAACAACCCCCTTGCCTGGTACATAGACAAGGAGGTTGGCTGTGCCTAAATCAATGGCAAGCTCGGAGCCGAATTTCAGCCGCCGGGCTCCGTCTGCAGCATCGAGGACTCCATGTCCGCAGACGCGGCGCGCTCGATCCGCGCACCGAGGCTACCGAGAACAGATTCGATCTGCTCGTAACCTCTATCGATAAAGTGGACATTCTTGATGACGGATTCGCCTTCCGCGGCAAGTGCAGCCAAGCAAAGGGCAGCTCCTGCTCGAAGGTCGCTGGCTTCCACCACCGCGCCTTTCAGTTTCTCCACTCCGGAAATCATGGCTGTTCGCCCGCCACCCTCAAGGCGGATCTTTGCGCCCATTCGGTTCAACTCGGCTACGTGGCCGTTGCGGCTTTCGTAAATCGTCTCTTCAATCACGCTCATGCCTTCGGCAAGGCACAAAAGCGCGGCCATCGGCTGCTGGATGTCGGTGGCAAAGCCAGGATAAGGCATCGTCTTGATCCGAACACTCTTCAGCCGTGTATCGGCTGCAACTCGAACCCAATCGGGGCCTTCGCTCACATGAGCGCCAGCGTCTTTCAGCTTGCTGATAAGAGCGGCTTGGTGCTCCGGCAACACGCCGTGAACGGTGACGTCTCCCTGAGTGATGGCTCCTGCCAACAGATAGGTACCTGCCTGCATTCGGTCATGCGGGATTCTAAATTCGCAAGGCTCAAGATGCTCGACACCGACGATCGTGATCGTGCTGGTGCCAGCGCCTTCGATCTTTGCGCCCATGCGGTTTAGGAAGTCGGCAAGGGCGGTGACTTCGGGCTCGAAGGCCGCATTCTGGATCGTGGTGACACCTTTTGCGAGCACGGCTGTGCTCATCAGATGCTGGGTAGCACCTGCACTCGGGAAGTCTAAATAGATATCAGCGCCGCGCAAACCGGTAGTTGTGGCCACATAGCATCCATGCTGAAGTTCCACATGTGCGCCGAGTTGAGCAAGACCTTTAAGGTGAAGATCAACCGGACGGGCGCCGATTTTGCATCCGCCCGGGGCAGGAAGGATGACCTTGCCGATTCGGGCAAGGAGCGGACCCAAAAGATAGAACGAAGTTCGGATCAACCGGACCGTTTCTTCATCGCATTCGCCCAAGTACAGCTTCGAGCAGTCAACATAGAGCGAGCCTTCTCGGAGGGTGCACTTAGCGCCAAACCGTTCGAGAAGCGTGGATTTTATCTGTACGTCCGAAATATTCGGGACGTTATGTAGCACGGTAGTTCCTTCGCCAAGAACTACGGCGGACATGATTGCTAACGCGGCGTTTTTGCTTGCGGGAACTTCCAGTTCGCCGATAAGGGGGCGGCCGCCCTCGATTCTTAAGATTGTCATCGAACCCTCCATCCGTGGTAGGTAATACTTAGACATAATTGCGTCTGCCCAGAACTAACAAGTCTACCCTTCAAAATGATCATTCAGGCTACCCAGCTAACAGTAAGCTTGTAGTGATAACGTTTAGACGGTTCAATTTGCCGTGAGCTCATTCGAAAATTCTTCAAAAATCGGCAAATACATCTTCCACTCTTCCCTGTTCTGCGCTTTTAAATACGTCGGAAGTGAGAGATATGGCACAAAGTGAGGCCGCTTCGGCTTTCGAGCCAACTTCATATGAGCCTGCTGGGGAGTCTTGTCACCCTTCTTGAGGTTGCACTTACGACAACATGCAACCAGGTTGTCCCAAGTGTGGGGACCGCCTGCCCAGCGTGGAACCACGTGATCGATGGTCAACTCTCGATTACGGATCCCGCAATATTGACAGGTGTAGTTGTCCCTTGCCAGCACGGAATGTCGCGAGAGCCTTAGCTGCGGCATGGGCCGCCGGACCTGATAGCGCATCTTCAAAACCGATGGCGCCCGTTGATCGCCACGAATGGTTTGAAGAGGCAAATCGCGATCGGTGAGCACCTCGGCCTTGCCCAAAAGGAGCAGGCTGATGGCCCTACGCATATTGCATACGTTGAGTGGTTCGTAGTTGCTGTTAAGTACAAGGACCTCGTGTATTAGTAGCACGTTCTGTCTCCGGGGTTTGGTTTGGATCCGCAAGGCGGGCAAGAAAAAAGGTCTGCATGCAAACGCACGCAGACCTCTGCCTTGGCAGCGCCTTGCGCACGTATTATCGTGTCCCGCCACGCGGGGGGACGACACAGATAGCTAGATAATGTAAAGCCCACAGTTGTAGTTCCTTGCTTGTATTAGACGAACATTATTTTATATTAGAATCGTGGTCCATGCCAAAAAGGTTGAAAATGTTTAGGGAACGCATTGGGCATTCGGCATTCGGCATTCGGCATTCGGCATTCGGCATTCGGCATTCGGCATTCGGCATTCGGCATTCGGCATTCGGCATTCGGCATTCGGCATTCGGCATTCGGCATTCGGCATTCGGCATTCGGCATTCGGCAT
>DASXZH010000007.1:0-48357 GCA_036502005.1 Fimbriimonadaceae bacterium | reverse complement strand
CGGAAGGCGAAGCCTTCGGAAGATGGAATGCCGCTGGATCATCAGTTGGCGCATATCCATAAGGTGCGGCACTACTGGCTTTCTCAGTTTTCGCCTTCAGATGTAGCGGGGATGGCTGATGGATTTAACGGGACGTGGGATACGCCGATTACCGATTTGGCGGAGATCAAGGCTCTCCTGGTTCAAAGCGAAAAGGCGGTGCGAGATGCGTTTGCGGATGGTATGAAAAACGGCGGCAAACCTGCCGGTGGTTACGACCATCCGGTGTTCTTTCTTCAGCACATGATCTGGCACGAGGGCTGGCATGTGGGTCTCATCTTTTTAGGTTTGCGCCTGGCCGGCGCAGAGCCGCCTGAAGAGTGGGAAGAGAAAAACGTTTGGTCGGAATGGCGAACGGAGTGAATTTAATTGGGCTGGCCCCAACGCCTTGTGTTGCGCAACAAGAGTCATTCGGCGAAACGCCAACTCGGGGCAATGCCATAATCGGATTTGGATTAGGTCAAGATGAACATTCCAGCGGAGCTAGAAGGAATTTTGGTAAGTACGCCCGACACGCTGCACGGAGCGGTTCGGTTTGCAGAGTCCCGCGTGTTCGCACAGCAACTTTTTGACTATATATTGTCTGGAGATAGCCTTGATGACTTTCTTGAAGATTTTCCCGAGATTCCTCGCGCGACCGCTGAGGCTGTGCTCGAATGGGAACGTAAACGTCTGGAACAGGAGTTTGCGCCACGACTTAGCGCATGAGAATTCTGTTCGATCATAACGTGCCCGTTACCTGCTTAACTACGCCAAGGGCTTGGATATAACCTTGGCAGCAAGTATTGGGTGGCAGAAACTTACTAACGGCAATCTATTGCAGGCAGGTGAGCAGGCTGGGCCTAATTACGACTTCGGAACGTCGGTGTGAACCGTGATGTGGTTCGTATCCGGCGTCGGCATGATTTGGATAGTCGCGTCGTCGGCGAACTTGTAAGTTAAACCGGCCGCCTTGCAAACCGTAATCAGCGCGTATTTCAGCGTGACGCCCTTCAGCACGACATCGATCTTATAGGCTGGCACCTTGTTATCCACCATCAGGGGAATCTGAGTCTGCTCGCTTAGAATTCGAAATAGGGTTCGCAAATCGGTCCGGTCACAGGTGACGGTCACCTTCTTCTTCAGAACTGAATCCGAAAGACGCGAGGCGCTGGCACCGGCGACAACCGTCGCCGGGCCGCCCTTTTCGCGGCTGATGAAATAGATGCCGTTCTGCTCCTTATATTTTAGGCTGGCGGTTTTGCAAATGAGATCGAGGGCTTCCTCGAACTCAACGTCGTTCAGGGAAAGGAACAGCACAAAGTGAATATTGGGCTCAACTACGAAGCTTTTTTTGCTTTGATCAAACAGGTCGCTCAGAACTTCACGCACATCTTTACCCTTGCTAGCGATGGTGACGGTTTCTATCGCGCTGGCTTTGGCGGGCGCGGGGGTCTGCGCAATAGAAAATGCGGCGATGATCGTCGCAAGCAAAGTGAGGGTGATGCGTTTCATGGCTTAACTAACTCCTGAGCGGATTGCCGCTCTCATCGTAAAGGCGAACGGTTGTTGGCTGGTAAACATGCACCTTGTGGACCTTTGCCTTGGGGGCGCGGGTGTGGTGCCTGATTTCCGGCTCCGGATCGGGCGCTCGGTGCTTATGGTGGCGAGGCGAACGCTCCTGAGCCGCATTCGTCTGATGGCGTCTATGTCGCCTGGACGAACTGGGCGTTAGCTGCGGCTCATTTGCGTTGTTATCAATGGAGGAGCTATCGAGCGGTTTTGAATTCGGCGCGTTTTTTACCACTTCGGCAACCTTGTCCGTTCCTGAGCGGATGACGTTTTTCGGTTCGGCCTTCTTTGCCAGAGGTGTATCGCCGTTATCGGCGGCAACTGAGTTTTCGATGTTGGCGGCGTCGTTTTCGGCGGCATTTGAATCGGCTTGAGTTTCGCTAATTCGTTTGGGCGCGGGTGCTGTAGTTGCAGCAGCCGGAGTTTTTGGCTTTGGCTTGGCAGGTTTTGCCACTGCCGGGGCAGCGGGGAAAGCGCTGTCCGCGTTATCGCCGAGAAGTGAGCCTTGGCTTCGAGAAAGGTATCCCATGCCTAATAGCACCGCAGCTAGCGCGGCGGAGTAGAGAAGCGGCTTTTGGAGGTTCGTGTTTTTATCGGCGGGCTTTGCCGCACCGCCCATCAGGGCGGCCAACTTAGACTGGAAATCGTTTTTTGCAAGGGGCTCGGGAGAGGCCTTGGGGGCTATTGGGCGGGGTGCCTTTTTAGGAGTGCCCACTTCGGCCTTCTCTTTGAGCGCTTTTATCAGGAGGTTTTCTTTGTTTGCAGATGGAATATCGGTGGATACCGCGGCAAAGCCATGGGTGAGCATGGACGTAAGAGCTTTTCTGCGCTCGGCTAGGATCCGATTGCACGAGGGGCAACTTGCGACGTGGGCCTCTAATTGCTTTAGGGCTTCCGTGCTGAGCACGTCACCGGACACATACCGTCCGATCTGCATTTCAGCTAGTTGGCACTCTACGTTTTTGACTGGCATCTCTGACAACCTACTTTAGGTTTTTGGCCTCTAGTTATAAGTGGCCTATTCAGATTCTCGGTGCCAGTTTTGGTTTTCTTTAGGTAATTTTGCGAGGGAAATTTTGGCTGGTGAAGAGACTGTTGCAAGGAGATCTGGTTGGCGCTTCGGGGGCACTGTTATCCCCTCCCTCCCGGTTCGTACCTCACCGCTTTCCTTTGTCGGTGTGTCCGGGTTGGACTACAGTGCGCATATTGGAAAGCTTCCGACCTCCCTCACGGAGGAGAGAGGTTTGGTCTGGACGGCTTCAGAGGTTTATTTACACTGCAAATCTTCACCGTGCAACGATCTCCGGAAAAGAGAGGTTTGGTTCGTGTGACCTTCCAAGCCTTGCCTCATTGACAATTCAGGCGTAGGTGACGCACTCCCCAGCTTCGCAAGCTAATGCCGGGTCGTGGCCAATTCCTTCGGTGCGACCACTTTCCCCATATCGGCGGCGCTTTCATAGCAGGCCAAGATTTCTTGTACGGGCTTGATCGCTTCTTCGCCAGTGACTAACGGGTCGCGATCCTCTAAAATCGCATTGATAAAATCTTGCACCTGTTCTCGGTGCAGGATGTCCCAGAGATTTAAAGGATTGGAAGCAGCGCTGTTGGGTTGGGCTGGGGGCACTGGGTGAGCAGTGATGCCCTTTCCGTAGAAGCCCGATTCCGCCGCGTTCGAATCAATATCTGTGAAAATGACCTTGTCGCCTTCAATCACAACGGAGCCGATCGTCCCATGGATTTCCACGCGCTCGGCAAAGCCCGGATAGCAAGTGGTCGCCACTTGAAGAAGTCCAATCGCGCCGTTTTTGTATTCAATAAAGGCATAAGCGGCATCCTCGCACTCAATATCGTGGGCGAGGGTGAAAGCCCGGCACTGCACGTTCTGCACGCCACCCATCAGCCACTGGCCGAGATCGATATAGTGGATGCCTTGGTTCATCATGCATCCGCCGTCCAACTCGCGGGTGCCGCGCCAATCGCCGGAATCGTAGTAACCCTGAGTTCGGTACCACTTGTTATAAACATCGCAGTGGAGCACCTTGCCGAGCGCGCCTTTTTCTATCATTTCCTTTACTTCTCTAACGCCAGGGGCAAAACGGTGCTGGGAAATGACGCCCAGCTTGAGCTTGTTCTTTCGACAATCTTCAATCAGGCGGGTGGCTTTATCCAGATGGATATCAATCGGCTTTTCGCACAGAACGTGCTTGCCCACTTTTGCTGCTTGCAACCCAACTTCGGCGTGAAGACCGCTGGGCGTGCAGACGGTTACCGAATCAACAGCGTCAAGGAGCTGGGGCAAAGTGGCATAGGCGGTAGTGCTAAAGGCGGTGGCCGCTTCTTGGGCGCGTTCAGGAATAACGTCGTAAACGCCGGCTAGTTCCGCGTTCTCGATCTCGGCGAGCGCTCTGCAGTGCGTGCTATGGATAGCGCCGCAGCCAACGATTCCAACTTTAACCTTGTTCAAACCAATCCCTCCAAACAGTTGATTAAACCTTGAACAGCGAGGCGATATTGCCCGATACCGTCCAGATTTCTCTTTTTGCCGATCCTAAATAAGTGTGGCTCTATGCTGACAGGGCCGGCCCATTTTTGCGCGATTACGGCTTCCAAAATATCTCTTACGGTGCCTTCACCCTCGCCCGCCGGGACGATCTGTTCATGCCCATTCTCATCCTTGGCAAAGATCGAGTCCTTGATGTGCAGTCCGCCGAGATAAGGCATGATCCATGGGAACCAATGGGGTAGCGCGGGGTAGCCGAGAAGAACTGCGTTTGAGAAATCAAAGGCCGCCATGAAATGAGGCGAACCGATTTCTGCGAAAAGCCTTTGGGCGTTCTCCGGAAAGGCGCCGTACGCATCGCCATCGTTTTCTAGGAGAAGCACCTTATCGGATTTAGCGGCAAGTTCGCCTTGCTCACCTAGCCAGTCTCGCATCTCTTCGTAAGTTGGGCCCGTGTTGGCTTTTTGCGAATCTGTATCTTCTGCGCTGTTCAGCTTTAGCGGCGCTGGCGAATGGGCGGCACCACCCCCCAGAAAGGGCGAGAAGATTCTTATGTATTTGGCGTCTGCAAGGCCGGCAATCTCCAGAATACGTTGCAGCCTATCGTATTCGCGGCGGCGGTCTGCAGGGTTATAAGGATGTTTGTTGATGGGGCTGCCTATGCAAAGGATGCCGAGGCTGTGGTCGCGACCCTGCCGTTTCACATCCTTGACTTGACCGTCGCTTAGGTCTAAAACGTTCTTCTCAAACGCGTTGCGAAGGTCGAAAAAGCTGAGACCCGACCGCCTAACTTCCCCAAGCTGGGTTTGTAGATCCGGGCTTATTTCATCCGCGAAAACCGATAGATCCCAACCGGCCGGGATCGTTTTTATGACGACTTCGTCAACATCAACCATCTGGTTGATGTTATCCCAGTTTTAGGAGCGCCGTCACACCAATCCATCACTTAAGAAGGTCTCGAAACTGGTCGACGGTGAGGCCAGCGGTGCGAACAAGCTCGCCCATCGTAAACGGCGATACTGGATTGTGCCTTGGGATTACAAGAATTGTTTCATTCCGGCGCATCACAACATGGCCGGATTGTCTTACTATGGCGAAAACCGCTTTTTCGAACGCGACGATTGCTTTGAGGTGATTGACTCCAGGAATTCTAGGCAACGCGCACGTCTACCTGAACTTCGGCGGCCTCGCCCTGTTCTTCGGCGATCTCATGCGCAACTTCATTGTAAAGTTCGATTGCCTCTTTTATATTATCTAGCGCCTCCTCTCTTGTTGCACCCTGGGAGCAGCAACCAGGAAGGCCGGGAACGATAACCGAATAGCCGCCCTCATCTTCGGGAATCAGGGTAACCACATATTTCATGCTGTTAAGTTTATCCTCTTATGATTGCCGAGCCAAATTCCGTTCCGGAATAGCAGCCGTTAAGTCACTGACGTGCCGGCTCAGCTCCCGCTTCCGACAGCATAAGTCCAGGTTGTTCTTTTGGATTTCGAGCGGACACGCAGGGTCGCGAGGACCTTGCCGGCGCCTCCTTTACCAATCAAGTGCAAACTTACTTGGGGCAGGTTCGGATTGTCACGCAAAGGCGCAAAGCCCGCAAAGACGATTTAGGATTTCAAGGCAGCTAAAGAGACTGTAGAACTTGCCTTTGTTTTTGTCGTGAATTGCGGTTGAGCTCAAATACTCTTTGCGAGCTTTGCGACTTTGCGTGACAATCCGAAAGGGCCGGTTAATGTTGACCACTTTTGCAGAGGCCACCAGCAAATTCCATAATTGCGCCTCTGCGTTTCTGCGTGAGATTCTTGCGGTACGAATCGCTAAAAATAGTCTCGAAGGGCCGCAGCTTTGAATAGAATGGTCTAAATGAATGTTCTAACCGCCGTCTCCTTCGCGTTTGCGTTATTGTCGCATCAAGGGCCCGCGCCGGTGCCGCAAGGGATATGGGTAAACGGTTACTACACTTGCTGGAAGCAAGATTTCTATCCGCCCTCCGCAATCGATTTTTCACCGCTGACCCACATCGTCTATTTTTCACTGGTTCCAACCGAAAGCGGCGGAGTTGCGCCCCAGGGACCTTCTTTCACGGATGAATCGGCAAACGCAATCCGAGAGGCCACCCATGCGGCGGGCCGAAGAATCTTGATCTGCGTCGGCGGCGCTGATTCGGCGCCCGTTTATGAAAAGGCGATTGCCGAGGCCAATAGAGGAAAGTTTATTGCCACTCTTGTTCAATGGACGGACGCCCACGGTTACGATGGCATTGACATCGATATGGAGCCTCTAGAGGCTTCGGATATCCCGAATTTTCAAGCTTTTATTAAAGAGTTAAGACCTGCCATGAAGCGAAAGAATCAAGCTTGGCAGCTAACCACAGCAACAAATCTCAATGAATCGGCGGCCTATACGGGATTGCAAAGCGACTTCGACCAGATAAACATCATGACCTACGATTTGAGCGGGACCTGGGAAGGCTATGAAACTTGGTACAACTCATGCCTTTATAACGGTGGCCGCGTTTTCAAGAGCAATGGCAAGCCGCTTCCGAGCGTTGATGCCGCGGTTCGGCTTTGGGAATCCGAGGGGTTTAAGCGGTCCAAGCTTGGTATTGGAGTCGATTTCTGCGGCTATGTCTGGCAGGGAGCCACTGGCCCGAACCAGCCCATCACGGGCGTTAAGGTCAGCGATATCGAATACAACGACCTTATGAACACGCTCTACAAGCCTGACAGCTACCATTGGGATGCCGGTCCGGACTCGCCCTACCTAAGCATCGATTCGCCCCAAAAGCAGTTCGTCTCCTACGACGACGCACGACTCTGCAAGGAAAAGATGGCCTATATTCGCTCAAGCCACCTTGGTGGCTGCGTAATTTGGTCGCTTGCGTCCAACTATTTTCCAGCCAAACCTGTGGGGCAGCGCAACCCTTTGCTTGAAGCAATGCGCCACTAAGAATTCACCTCCGCCAAAGGTACAATTTTTACTTGCAAAGCTTTGGCCCCGTCGCTCCGTTCTATGACGAGCTCATGGAAACCGTGCCCTACCGAATGTGGGTCAGCTATTTGCTACTGCTTTTTAGCCAGCAGGCGGTTCATCCAAAGAGGATATTGGACGTCTGCTGTGGCACAGGCACCATGTGCGAACTCCTTGACGACGAAGGGTTTGAATTGCAGGGTTTTGACCTCAGCGAGCCGATGATTCACAAAGCCCGCGAGAAGGCCAAGCAGACCTTTAAGGACATCAGATACGAGGTGATGGATGCGGCGACATTTGATATGGGAGAGACCTACGATGCGGCGTTCTCTTTTTTCGACAGCCTGAACTACATCACCGACACCAGCGGCCTTGCATCGGCCATCACGCAAGTGGGGAAGCATGTAAAACCGGGCGGATCGTTTGTCTTTGATTTGAATACCGCCTACGCCTTCGAGGCCAAGCTTTTCGATCAGAAAAATAAGTCGGCCCGGTCCAAGGTGAACTACGATTGGAAGGGAAACTACGACGAGGATAAGCGCCTGATCCGGGTCGAGATGAAGTTTTGGTACGGCGGCAGAGAATACGAAGAAGTGCATATCCAGCGAGCCCACACGGACGAAGAGATTCGGTTCATGCTGCAGAACGCCGGTTTTACGGATATCCGGATCTATGAAAGCTACACGCTGGACCGGCCAAAGATTAAAAGCGACCGAGTGCATTACACTGCGATAAGAGAATGAAAGTCGCAATCGTTGGGGCGGGGATTCATGGTTCAAGCGCGGCCCTTTCCCTTGCCCGTCGGGGCCATTCGGTCACAGTTTTTGAGCAGTTTCCGCTAGGGCATGATCGGGGCAGTTCTCATGGGGATTCGCGGATTGTGAGGCGCGCCTATCCTGATCCGTTTTACACCGAGATCATGGGCGAAGCCTATCCCATGTGGCACGAGTTGGAGAAGGCTTCCGGTAAGAAGCTGCTTTATGAGTGCGGACTACTTTATTTCGGTGATCCTTCCTCGCCTAACATCCGCGATGTTTTAGCTTCTCTCGAATCGTTGGGGGTGAAGCACCAGGTTTATGGGCGCAAAGATGTGCATCATGTGTTTCAAGACCTGCTTCTGTATAACGACGAGATCGGCATCTTCACGCCTGAGGCCGGTTGGGTTCACGCATCGTTGGCGGTTGAAACCACGCAGGAGTTGGCCCGGGCAAAGGGTGTAACCTTCCGTGAAAAGCGGGTTGTTGATTTGGAGCCGTTACGGCATTCCTTTGAGAAGGTCGTTTTGTGCCAAGGGCCTTGGGCGAACCAGTTTTTGAACTTGCCCGTTTTGGTGACGTTGCAGACCTTTGGCTATATCTCGGGCGAACATTACGGCCCGGTCTGGATTGAGGAAGGGCCGAACAGTTTGTATGGTTTTCCTTCTGAGCCATGGGGGCCGGGCATTAAGGCGGGAGTGCACTTTAAGGATGTTCCGTTCGATCCGGATGAGACTTTTCGGGACCCTGTTCCTGGCGCGGTTGATCTGATTAAGGATTTTGCGTGGCGGCGCTTTGGCTACGACATGCCTTCTGTGAAACGGGTGAAGGGCTGTCTTTACACGAACACAGCCAATGAGGATTTTATCTTTGGATCTTTGGATGAGCAAGTTCTGTATGTTTCCGCCTGCAGCGGCCACGGGTTCAAGTTCGGACCCTGGATCGGGAAGACGGTGGCGGACTTGGTGGACGGGAGCAAGAGCTTGGCCGATTTTCCGCGGTTTACGATAGTTGCGAGCTAGATAAAGCGGTGCTAGCCCCTTTGGAGTGCGCGCGATTTATCGCCGCTTTTATCAGGCGACTTGTCGCCGCTTCACGCGTTGCATTGGTCTCTGGAACCTCTCCCCCAACCCCCTCCCCTTCCCAGCGAGCAGGGGAGGGGGCTTACCGTTCTAGACCGAAATCATCTCATCAACGCGGACAACCATAACGGTCGTATTATCGCTGCCACCGTTAGTTAAGGCTGCGCCAACCAGCTTCCAGACCGCCTCCGAAGGCGCGTGGGAGCTTAATAACTGACCAATCGTTTCATCAGACACGTGGTTGATCAAACCGTCGGAGCAGAGCATATAAATATCGCCCTGCTGTAGAACGTGCAGTTCGATATCCGGCTGGATATCGCCTTCAACCCCAATGGCACGGGTCAACATATGCTTGCGGGGATGGTTCTCAGCTTCCTGGCGGGACATGAACCCGCCACGGGTCATTTCTTCAACCCACGTGTGGTCGATCGTAAGTTGTACCAACTCGCCATCGCGCAGGCGATAAATGCGAGAATCCCCAACCTGAACCGTGAAGATGTTGGACTGCAACAAAATCAAACCGCTTAAAGTGGTGCCCATTCCGCGGCGCGCGGGGATGGCGCGGGAAACATCGGTTACAAAGCGGTTGGCAGCAGTAACGCCGGCCCGCAACGCCACATCGGCTTCGGCGGCGGGGTGGTGGAGATAAACGTCGATAAAGGTCTTGCAGGCCAGTTCGCTGGCAATCTGCCCAGCCGCATGGCCGCCCATTCCATCGCAAACGACAAACACCAAGCCCCGCGCGGCCAAGGTTGCCTCATCCTCTGGCAGGTAATACTCAAACTTGTCTTCGTTGTTCTCTCGAACGCGGCCTAAATCGGTTTTGCAGGCGACGGTAATGGCCACGCGAGTCTTTAGCTCGGCAATGGAAAGAAGATCGGATATCTCGTATTCGGCGGTGGTTTCCTCTGGCATTTCTTAGTCTCTAACCTCGACGTGGAATCGCATATTGCCCAGCCGAATCACATCGTCGCTGGTGATTTGAGTTCGCTGATTGGGGTTCAGCTTGGCATCGTTGAGCATGGTGCCGTTGGTGCTTCCGATATCGGTCAGGAAGATGCCGTCGTCACCGATATCGATCTGGCCATGCTTGCCGGAAACGTATGGATCCGAGATTTGTATATCGGCCTCGGACTTGCGGCCAAAAATATTCGCCCCTTTCTTAAGCGGATATTCTTTGCCTTCGCCGATCAAAACGGCAGGAGCCGTTTCTACCTTCGGCGCGGCCGAGATCGCCGCCGTCTTGTTGCCGGCAAGGATATTGGTGGCCATGGTTTGGCCCGGCAAACTCAGCTTCAGTTCCAGCCCGCCAAAGCTGACCGTATCACCTTGGTTGATGGTCTTCTTATCGCCGGGATTCAGCTTGGTTCCGTTGTAGGAAGTCCCGTTGGTGCTGCCAAGGTCCTCCAAAATCATGGTTCCGTTTTCAGAAGTGATCTGCGCGTGCTTGCGGCTGATCCGCGGATCGGCGAGCATCACATCTCCTTCTCGCCCAACGATATTAAGGCCGGGCCGAACCACATGTTCTCGGCCCGTGGTTTCCACCAAAACCGGAAGCTGGATGGCGGGTGCGCCGAAGGCGTCGCCTGGGAGAGCTCGGTCGAAAATCAGCCCGCATTCCACGCAGAACATCACGCCCGCGGGGTTAAAGGTCTTGCAGACCGGACATTGGGTGGGTTTTATGGTTATGGTGGCGTTCAATGTGGGGGCCGTCCCCATCATCGTTTTGTTGGGGTCCATGGTGGGCGCCGCGCCTAATTGAGTTCGGTTTGGGTCCGAACTTAGCATTTGTGTTTTGCCGAAATCACTCATCTTTAGTGCCAGGGGGAAGTTTAGCTTAGTCTCCGCTGTATTTCTTCTACGGAGAGTGACGGGATGTCGACGGTCTTTTCTCTTGACCGAATGCCGCGAATTATCGAATTTCCGCCACCTAGCGCGATGTCTTTTGCGAAGCTAGTCGATTTTCCGTCTTTTTCAGGTTCACTTTGGCGGCGTCGTCCTCAGGGTGATCGCTTACTAACTGCTTCCAAACCTTAAGAGCGTCGGGCAAGAGTCCCAGCCTTTCGTAGGCGTGGGCAAGGAGCCGATAAGAGTTTGGATGCGGATGCTGCGGAATAGACGCCTGCAGAAGCGGCGGCACTTTTACATAGGCTTTTCTGCTGAAATAGAAGTTGGCCTCTGGAAACGGAGCGTCCGGTATTCCCGCGTTATCCTTGCGGTAGCGGATGTAGACCACTAGGGCCTGATCGTAGTTCTCTACGTTTTCGAGCATCCATCCAAGGTTGGTTGCGTACTCGTAATCGGCCGGGGCTTCTTTGTTCTCGAAACGAAGAATGTTGATGGCAGAGAGGTAGTCGCCTGCATCAAACCAGATATCGCTCTGGTCGGTCATGCGGTCCTCCACATGATGCCAGATCTGCTGAAGCCTTTGGTTATCGACGCCCTTGCTCGGAGCCGCAAGAGCAGAAACTGCCGCCATCGAAGCCAAAATCAAACACCCTACGATTTTTTTCACGCGTTCTCCAATGCTTTCTGAATGAGGTCCTGAACCATGGCTGGATTTGCTTTTCCTGCCATCCCCTTCATAACTTGACCTATCAAGAAGCCCTTAACGTTCGTCTGGCCGGTCCTGTATTTTTCAACAAGTTCGGCATGCCCTCTTAAAACGTCCGCAATGGCCGTTTCGATTGCCGAAGAGTCTGTTATTTGTGCCAGTCCCTTCGCCTGTATTATCTCTGACGGCGCAGTGCCCGTATTGAATACGTCGAGAAACACATCTTTCGCCATTTTACTGCTAATGGTTTGTTTTGCAACCTGGCCCAAGAGGTCCACGATGTGGGAAGGCAAGACCTTCGATTCTCGTGGAATAAGGCCGTTTTCCTTAAGCATTTCTGCGAACTGGTTGGTCATTAGGTTGCATATTGCTTTGGGATCGCCGCCAAGGTTAACCGCTTCTTCAAAATAGCCGGCCCATTCCTTATCGGCGATGAGCACGCCGGCATCGTACTCGCTCAGTTGGAATTGTTCTTGGTAGCGTTTTGTTTTGGCGATCGGGAGTTCTGGGAGGTTTGCCCTGATTTGATCAGTGAACGCCTGATCGAAGCGCATTGGGACTAAATCGGGATCGGGGAAGTAGCGGTAATCGTTCTCGGTCTCTTTTCGCCGCATGACGAAGCTGGATTCGCGCTGCTCGTTCCAACCGCGGGTCTCCTGAAGGACTTCGCCGCCTTCTTCGAGCACGGCGGTTTGGCGCCTTATTTCGTATTCAGATCCCAACTGCACGCTGCGGAAACTGTTGAGGTTTTTCAACTCGGTTTTGGTGCCGAACTTGTCATGGCCTTGTTGCCGAATGCTGATGTTGGGTTCGCATCGCAGCGAACCTTCCTCCATTTTTCCATCGCAAACCTCTAGGTACAAGAGGATATGGCGGAGGGTGGTGAGATAGCTTTTCGCCTCTTCGGCATTGGTGATATCGGGCGGAAATGCGGTTACGATTTCCATGAGCGGCACGCCGGAGCGGTTGTAATCCACGCCGGACCCTCCGCCGGGCAGATGGATTAGCTTGCCGGTGTCCTCTTCCAGGTGAACTCTCGTGATATGGATCCGCTTGGTGCCGTTTGAGGTCGGAATATCGAGGTAACCGTTGTATCCAAGCGGATTTGTTTCGCCGTATTGGCTGATTTGGTAGCCCTTGGGCAGATCGGGATAGAAATAGTTCTTGCGGTGGAAGATGGAATCCATCGCGATTTGGCAGTTGAGGGCGAGAGCAGTGCGCAGAACCAGTTCTATGGCGTGTTTGTTGGGAACCGGCAAGGCCCCTGGCAAGCCCATGCAAACGGGGCAGACCCTGGTGTTGGGATCGCCGCCGAATTCAACGGGGCATCGGCAGAACATTTTGGAGCGCGTGAGCAATTCGGCATGCACTTCCATGCCGATGCTTGCCACATACTCTGCCATTGGCCCAGTTTACCGGCCCTACTGGTAGTGGGGTCGGTTTACAAAAGCCAGCACAATGATTACGAAAAGAACTGCGTAAAGGAGTGTGAAAATGGCACCGGCTATGATTCCAACCATGGCGTGGGCTTTTCCTGGAAGGCCTGGTTGCTTCTTGATGTCGTTAAGACCTTTGATGCCGAGGCCTAACGCAAACGGGGCCAAGATCCCACAAACAATGCTGAAAACTCCCAAATAGTAGGCGATCAAAGCGCTCGGGTTTTTGGTTGGGATCAGGTTGTCAAACGTGCCTTGGGGCTGGGCCGGCTGTTGATAGTAGCTGGGCATTTGTGGCTGGCACTGCTGCGGTGGCGCGTTATATCCTTCTTGGCCCGGGGCAGGTGGCATGCTTGGGGGTGGGTTCTCGTTCTCGTTAGACATCGTGACGAGCGTACCTTAGAGTTTAATTGGGTCCGGTTCGGCTAACCGCCGCTTTCCTGCCAGGATACGTCAGATACTCCGAAACTTTTTAGGTGCACAATGAGATATGCCTCAGCAGACTGCTCAAACCGCAAACTGCGTAAGCTGCCACAAGGTGCTCGACGCGGCGTGGCCATTCTGCCCAGCCTGCGGCGCTGACAACCGCGACCCGTCTATGCATCAGGGAAAGGTGGCCCCACACAACCACGATTTTTCTTACGGGCCGCATTGCTATCTTTGCGGCGTCACTTTGGGCCTGCCAAGCAACGGTGCGCCCGATCAAATTGTTGTGTCCGACGACCGGCAATTTAGGGTTATTGGTATCGCAGCAATGGTTGTATCGTTGTTCGTGCTCGGTAACTCCATTCGCCTTCTGGGTCAAAGAGCCCCAGGAGTTGACCCACACAGCGCTTATTATATGCTTGCATTCGGTTTCGCCCTGCTAGCCGCTGGTTTGCTCGCTGCCTTTCTGCAGGACTCCTGTATTTTCGACTTGCGGAATCGCACTGTTACCGTGAGTCAGGGTTTTACTTTTGCTCGCAGAATGAAAACATATGGATTTAGCGAATGCAGCTTGAGGCTTGAATTTACCGTCCAGGCCAGCTGCGTAAGTCAATCTTCGGGCCTGTTTTTAATAGTCAACACCTCTGAAACTTCTATTAAGTCGTTCCAGACTTTTCACGGGGCCCGTGCCTATTGCGAAGAACTCACACGTCGGACCGGCATCACTTTTGAGGAGCATACTTACGGGTAACTGCATCCTTTCAAAATGCGGTTCCCCTAGCTGGTTTCCGCCAACACGTAGTCATCGGCGATAATTTCCACCTCTTTGGAAACTGCCTCGACGGCGGCCTTGAAGATCTTCTCGCCCTTCTCTTTGGTCGCCAAGGTGGCGTAGCCAAGCGATCCTTCACCGGTCATCTCATCGAAATGATGAATGACTGTGGTGATCTTAGGATCGGGATAAAGGCCGTCGTCGCGAAGGAGTTTGGTTCTAACCAACTCCGGCTTCAAATACATCATTAGGCTCGCCTCTGCCTCGCAGGCATGGCGCATTTCTTTCACGGGGCCATCCAAAATTTGGGCGATCTCTTCGGCAATGAACGCGAAATACCCCGAGTGGCCAAAAGTTAGATTCGGATGTTTCAGCTTTAACGAGCGCATGGCTACACCGTTTGGCTCGGTGTTGCCACCGTGCCCATTCAGAACATAAAACTTGGTAAACCGGTGTGGAATTAATGATTCCACCACGCTGGCGATCGCACCCATATAGGAATCGAAATCATTGCTCAAAGAGCCCGGAAACTTGAGGTGATGCCCCGACGCACCTAGCCACAGAGTTGGCGTTAATAGAATTTTGGAGGCAAGCTTCATTTCGACCGCTTCCGCGACGGCGGTGGCGATGATCGAATCGGTGAAGAGCGGAAGGTGCGGGCCGTGCTGTTCCAGCGAGCCGGTTGGAATGACCACCACGCACTCCCGGCCGGCGGCGCCGACTTCCTGCCACGTCATATCCTGAAGTTTCATTTACCTAGTGTTCAGGATACAGGTTTCGCTTCAGCATCTTTACGGTGCTGCGCAAATCTTTATCTTGCAGCATCATTTCGTTGATCTTTTGGTACCCATGCATCATCGAAGTGTGGTCTCGGCCTCCGAAAAGGGTGCCGATGTGTTTCCAGCTATCGCCGGTCAATTCGCGGGTTAGAAAGACGGCTATGTGGCGGGCATGGACGATGGGAGCGTTACGCTGGGTGCCCTTGATTTCGTCCTGCGGGATCTTGTAGTGGCGGCTCACTTCTTCCACGATCTGCACAAATCCGGGCTTGTTAAGCACGCCTGCCTTGTAATGCTGCTCCACCATCATGGAGGCCAGTTCAAGGTTCATGGGCGAATCCATGATGCTGGCCTGGGCGAGAAGCTTGGTGAGGGCACCTTCGAGGATTCGGATATTGCCGGGCACGTGCTCGGCCAGGTACATGGCCACGCTTGTTTCCAACTCCAAGTTCTCGGAGTTTGCCTTGCCGAGAAGGATGGCGCAGCGGGTCTCCGTATCGGGCCATTGGATATCGGCGACGAGGCCCGCTTCGAAGCGAGAACGTAATCGCTCGTCCATCAAGTGGAGTTCGCGGGGAGCTCGGTCGGAAGTCAAAACAATCTGCTTGCCAAGCGAATAGAGATAGTTGTAGGTGTGAAATACCTCTTCCTGGGTTTTATCTTTTCCGGCTACGAACTGGATGTCGTCAACCAGCCAGATTCCCACATTTCTCTGTTGTCTTCGGAATGACTCAATGCGTCCACTCTGGAGAGCGTGGACGAACTCTTCTGCAAACTGCTGGGCGGAAACATAAACCATCTGGGTTTCCGGGTGCTTGATCTGGATCTCGCGGGCGATGGAGTGAAGAAGGTGGGTTTTGCCAAGGCCGCTCTGCCCGTAAATAAAGAGCGGATTGTATTTAAGGCCGGGCTCGGAAGCGACCGCTTTTGCACCCGCAAAAGCCAACCGGTTGCTTTGACCAACAACAAAGCTTTCGAAACTAAACTTGGAATAAGGGCGGAAATGGCTTTCATCGGCAACCGGCGCGACTACGGCCGTGGAGGTGAAGTTGCCGCGTTCTTGGGGCTCGGATTGGAGTTCAAGCTTGATCTTCTCGCCAAGCTCGTCGCCCAACATTATCGTGAGGGTGCCCAGATATCGCTCGCGGACCCACTCTTGAACAAACCGCCCGGGAACACCGAGCCGCACAATGCCTTCTGAGTAAGAAAGCGGCTGAAGAGGCTTTATAAAGCGGTCCAGCCAGGCGGCGGGTATTTCGGTAGAGAGCCGGCGAACGACGTGTTCCCATGCTGCTTTCAAAGTGGCGAGATCTTGACGGTCCATAAGCGAGAGCTGATCCATAGCGGTAACACACAAAACCCAAAAACGGATAGTGAAATCAGGTTTGGAATGAGGAGTATACATGTGGATTTGGTTTGATGCAAAGCGAGTTATATGGACTGGCACTTGATTAATCAGGCCATGCGTGCTCTAAAAGCCAATATGTAGTCAGAAAGCTTTTATTTACCCATAAATGCTGCGATTAAACCTTCAATATTTCACATTTGTATAAGTTTAAGTCATAACATTTTTGCCCTAATTTTTCGCGGCTGGAAAGAGCTAGAATTTGGCGTGGCGAAGCGCGTGTTAGCGGTCCTTGGTGGAAGAGATTATCCGGCCGATTTGTTAAAGAAATGGGCGGGAAGTGCCTCAATTTTAGTCGCTGCGGATAGTGGTGCGGACACTCTCTTAGGCCTTAATTTCACTCCCGACATGATCGTCGGGGATTTCGACTCGTGTTCGGAGACGGCTCGCAATTCTGGCGCTGAATTGTATCGATTTGAAGACCAAAACTATACAGATTGCGACAAACTTTTAAAGTTCGCCGAGGAAAAAGAGCTCTTTCCGCTGGTCCTGGCGGGGGTGGAGGGGGACCGCGTCGATCACGTCCTTTCATCCGTCTATAGCGTTTCTCGGTCCTCCTTTCGGGAGCAAATCACTTTGGCGCTCCGCCAAGGCCTGGGGTGGGTGTTGGGACCGGGCGAGCATTTAATGGCGGTTCCGGGTGGCCGCGTTGTCTCCTTAATCCCCCTATCCGAGACGTTTAGGGTAACAACAGAGGGGTTGAAATGGGAATTGACAGGACAGACCTTAAGCCGAACCGGGATGGTGGGGACTTCGAATCAGAGTGTTCGAGATGGGTTCACGGTTAGCTTTAAAGAGGGTTCGTTACTGGTTACTGCCGAAATCCTAGAGTCGGAGATCCCTCGCTGGTGAAAGCACCCCTGCTCACATTCGGAGGGCTCGATTTCCTCGTCCTTGGGCTGTTTTTTATTGCCATTCTGGCCCTGGGCTTTAGCGTAAAACTTCGCGACCACAGCGTGCTCCAGTTTCTTGCCGCCGGTCGGAAGCTAACGCTTCCGCTGTTTGTGGCGAGCCTGGTTATTTTGTGGTACGGCGATATCCTGGGCACCGGCGAATCTGTTGCCACCTTCGGGATTGGCACCTGGATCTTGTTCGGCGTTCCATATTATATTTTTGCGATCATCTACGCTTTGTTCCTTTCGGACAAGGTTCGCAAAGCGGAGCAGATAAGCATTCCGGAAAGGCTCCATCTGCGCTACGGTAAGGCGGTGGCTTTAATTGGAGCGGTGCTGCTGTTTCTGTTGGCTGTCCCAACCGCCCATGCCCTTTCGATTGGGGTTTTAATCCAATCTTTCACCGGTTGGGAGCGCTGGTTTTGCGTGATCATCGGGGTTGTCGTTGGGGCTTCCTTTCTCTATAAAGGCGGGCTTTTAGCGGATGCCCGAGTGTCTCTGTTGGCCTTCTTGATGATGTACATATCGTTCTTAACAATCGCGATTTGGTGCCTCGCACATTATCCTTTGATGGAGACTATAAGCAAGATTGGCGATAAAAACTTGCTCAAATGGGACGGCGGAACGGGCGTTCTTTATGTGATCAGTCTTTTTATTGTCGGAGCTTGGACCCTTGTGGATCCAGGCTTTCATCAACGTGTTGCGAGCGCAGAGAGTCCGGCAACCAGCAAAAAAGGACTTTACATTAGCGTAGCCTTTTGGCTGTTTTTTGACCTTCTTTCGATCACCACCGCCATGTACGCGATCGCGCTTTATCCCAACGTGCAGGGTCTCGACGTCTACCCTGCCTTTAGTCAACAGATATTGCCGAGCGGCCTGAAGGCGTTGTTCTTCTGCGGAATGTTGGGAACGGCGATTTCCGCGTTGGTGGCTTATGCGCTGATCAGCGGGGCAACTATCGGCCGCGAGATCATCGCCCGCGCTCGTCCGGGCATGGATGATCAAGCTGTAAAGCTGTGGACGCGGATCGGAATTGGGATCGCCTGTTTGGTCGCCATCGTGTTGGCTATCAGCATCGACAGCATCGTTGACCTCTGGACCGCTTGGGCGGGCGCTGTTATCGGCGCGTTGCTGATTCCGGTTTGCGCGGCCTACTTAAGAAACAAACAGTTGCAGCCAACCGCCGTTTTTTGGTCTATTGCACTATCGTTTGGCGTAGCAATAGCGTGGATGGTTTATGGCCGCACCCATAACGATGCGTATCTGGAGTTGTTCTTTTCAAGAACTGAAACAGGCCTTAAAGTCGTCCTCGCTAACAGCAGCGCAAACGCGCCCGTACAAGAAGGAACTAAAATCTCAATCGGAACACTTATGCCGGGGCTTTTTGTGTCGGCACTTGTGATAGCATTGGGAACAGGAATTTCTAAAATAAGAAGCCATGCTTAACGACGATCTTCAACATCAATCGGAAAACGAACCGCATTTGCAGGAACCGCCTTTGGCCGAAGCGCTGGAGGAAAAAGAGCCGGAACTGGCTGAGCCCGAAGAGGCTGTGGAAGGCGAAGAGCCTGTTGCCGTAGCCACTCAGGCGAAAATCGTGGTGAAGCGAAGCGGCACTGAGACCGATACCTCTTTTCCTCTCCACCCGCCGACAACGATTGGGCGGTTTGATCCGGGCGTTGGTCCGGTGGATGTAGATTTGGCCGACCTTCCGGAAGGGGTTTACGTTTCCCGCAAGCACGCTAAGATCACGTTTGACGATGGCGTTTGGAAGATCCACGATATGGGTTCTTCGAACGGCACCTTCGTTCTCCGCGACGACTTCGAGCGGGTGGATGAGGCGGAGTTGGCAGATGGGCAGGAATTTGCTCTGGGGAATGCGCGGTTCGTGTTTTACTTGGGCGAATAGTTTGTAGGGGTTTCGGATTTATTTTGATTTGCCCCTACTCGGGGCGGATTATAAGGATCGGAGACTAAACATCTCCGAAATTCCAGGGTTGAAACCCTTCGCTTTAACATTTAGACCCTTTGGGTCAAGGAACCCGTATCTAGTGTTCTCGCGCTTGTAGCGTAATGGCTGTTCACAGTTGCCTTGCGTGACGCTCTGATGGAGCATACGCCTTGGAAGCCCGCTTCTCGCCGTTTACCGTTTACGTTTACCGCTTACGGAACTCCCTTAGTTCAGCCCCAATGGCGGTAACCTCGAACCGAAATGGGTGATGTCACAGCCAAATATCACGACGCCACGCAACTGGCTGCGGCGGACGCCTATTTAGAACCCTATAGGTCGGCCCTAGCGGATCGATCCACCCATTTGCATTTCGTAACAGAATCCCTCGTCGATCACAATTTAGAGTCAGCCAGCACCGGCCACCGATACTTTGGGTTCAACCGGGACTCGGATGGCATGTGGTACCGGGAATGGGCTCCCGAGGCGCAGTCGCTGAGTCTTATCGGAGATTTCAACCATTGGGATCGGCACTCTCATCCTCTTTTTCGGGACTCGTTCGGCGTCTGGTCGATCTATATTTCGGATTGGCTAGAGGGGCCGGTTATCAAACATGAATCAAGAGTTAAAGTGGCCGTCCGCGCAAATGGAGCTGAGAACGACCGGATCCCGGCTTATATAAGGAGGGTGATTCAGGAGCCCGACGGCGATTTTGTCGGCCAATACTGGCACCCGCGGGAACCCTACCGATGGCAGAATCTTCAGCCAAACGCCCTGAGTAAAGAAGGATTGCGCATCTACGAAGCCCATGTCGGGATGGCTTTCGAAGATGGCCGCGTGGGCCAGTATCGCGACTTTGCCGATGAGATTATTCCACGGATCGCGGAGCTGGGATACAACGCCATCCAGCTGATGGCGGTCATGGAGCATCCGTATTACGGCTCCTTTGGCTATCACGTTTCTAACTTCTTCGCCCCATCCTCCAGGTTCGGAACTCCGGAAGATCTGAAGTATTTGATCGACACGGCCCACGGCCTAGGCATCCGCGTAATCATGGATATCGTCCACAGTCACGCCGTTAAAAACGTGCGCGAGGGGCTCAATCGGTTTGATGGCTCAGACCATCAATATTTTCATGCGGGCCAGCGAGGAGAGCATAAGGCCTGGGATTCTCTGACCTTTGATTACGGAAAGCCCGAGGTGCTGAGATTCCTTCTCAGCAACGTGCGCTACTGGCTGGAAGAATTCAAGTTTGATGGCTTTCGGTTCGATGGGGTGACGAGCATGCTCTACCGAGATCACGGAATCGGACGAGCCTTCGTTTCGTTTGACGACTACTTTGGACCCAACGTCGACGACGATGCGCTAGCTTATCTGACCCTGGCGAACGAAGTTGCCCACACCGTCAATCGGAACGCGATTACGATTGCCGAAGATGTTTCCGGAATGCCCGGAATTGCCGTATCGCACAAAGATGGAGGTATCGGATTTGATTATCGGATGGCCATGGCTGTGCCTGATCTTTGGATCAAGCTCCTGAAGGAAAAGAAAGACGAGGATTGGCCCCTAGGGCATATCTATCACGAGCTCACGAATCGCCGGCCCGCAGAAAAAAACATTGCCTACGCAGAATCACATGACCAGGCCCTTGTTGGCGACAAGACTCTGGCCTTCTGGCTAATGGATAAACACATGTATGAGGGAATGTCCAAGTTCTCTCACGATCCGATCATTGCTCGGGGCATAGCCCTGCACAAAATGATTCGCCTGATCACGTTTTCGCTTGGCGGGAACGGTTATTTGAACTTTATGGGAAACGAGTTCGGCCATCCAGAATGGATCGATTTCCCAAGGCAGGAAAACAACTTTTCACACCACTACGCTCGCCGCCAGTGGTCACTCGTTTCGCAAGAGCACTTGCACTACCACGAGCTGAGAGATTTTGACAAAGCAATGCTCTCGCTCGATGAAACCTATGGCCTTTTGCAAGATCCCTTTATCCAACTGTTGGCATGCCACGAAGACACTCGGCAACTGATCTACCGGCGTGGCCCCTTGGTTTTTGCTTTCAACTTTCACCCGACCGAATCCTATTCGGGCCTTAGAATTCCTGTTCCGGACCCAGCGGATTACCGAGTGGTTCTCAACACGAATTCCCCGGAATTTGGGGGCTTTGGAGAGGCCGAACTTGCCACTTATCCTTGGCAAGGCGTGCCCATGTACAGTTGCAAGCAGTCCGTCCAGATTTACATCCCGGCCCGTAGCGCGCAGGTTCTCGCTCCGCTTACGCGGTAAGCTTTATTCGTATCTATGGCACAAAAAACTGTAGTCGTCGTGGGTGGCGGGCTTTCCGGACTTATGACGACGATGAAGCTCGCGGAAGCGGGCGTAAAAGTAAAGCTTTTTAGCCTCGTTCCCGTAAAACGAAGCCACAGCGTGTGCGCGCAAGGCGGAATTAATGGCGCGGTAAATCTGCGCGGCGAAGGCGACTCGCCTTATCTTCACTTTGAAGACACCATCACCGGCGGTGATTTTTTAAACCACCAGCCGCCCGTTATGCGTATGTGCGAACGCGCCCCCGCGCTCATTTATCTCTTGGACCGAATGGGTGTGCCGTTCAACCGCACGAATGAAGGGCTGCTTAGCTTCCGACGCTTTGGTGGCACCCTAAAACACCGGACCGCTTATGCCGGTGCAACCACCGGGCAACAACTGCTTTACGCCTTAGATGAGCAGGTTCGCCGTTGGGAAGTGGCGGGGTTGGTTGAAAAATACGAGGCTTGGGATTTTCTCGGCACTGTAAAAGATGAGCATGATCGGTGCCGCGGCATCGTCGCCCAGAATCTGCGCTCCATGGAGATCGAAGGTTTTGCGGCTGACGCCGTTGTTATCTGCTCGGGTGGAAACGGCCTCATTTTTGGACGTTCGACCAACTCGATTATCAATACAGGCTCGCCGGTCAGCATCTGTTACCAGCAGGGCGCCTTCTACGGCAACCCGGAAATGGTGCAGATCCATCCGACCGCTATTCCCGGCGAAGACAAATGCCGGCTGATTTCCGAATCCGTACGAGGCGAGGGCGGAAGACTTTGGACGCCGCGCGATCCTTACGACTCAAGACCGGGCAGAGACGTACCTGAAGAAGACCGTTGGTATTTCTGCGAAGAACTGGATCCGGTTTATGGAAACCTGCTTTCACGCGACATTGTCAGCTTTGCCATTTATTGCGTATGCCGAATCGGCAAGGGCATTAAAGGCGGGCAACAGGTTTATCTGGATATCACTCAGCTTCATACCGAAAAGGGCATGAGCCGAGAAGTGATTAACGACAAGCTAGAAGGCGTGCTCGAAATCTACGAGAAGTTCATGCGCGAGGACCCGATCGATAACCCGATGCGGATTTATCCGGCCGTTCACTACACAATGGGCGGGCTGTGGGTCGATTATGAAAAGAACAGCGATGGCGGCATCGACGTTAACTCGCCTCGAAATCAGATGACCAATATTCCCGGTCTGTACGCCGCGGGCGAGTGCGATTACCAGTATCACGGGGCAAACCGACTTGGCGCTAACGCTCTGCTTTCATGCCTCTATGGGGGTGAGATCACGGCCCAGGGCGTGCTCAGCTACATGAACCACATGGATGTCGGAAGCGATTCGGCAATGCCATTGGTGGCTCAGGAAATCGGCCGGCATGTGGGCCAATATCAACTGCTTAAGACTAACCGGGGTCCGGAGAATCCCTATCGACTCCACGCGGAGTTGGCCGATGTGATGTGGAACAACTGCGGCATTTGGCGAAAGCAGGCCGACCTCCTAAAAACCCGCGAGACCCTTAAGGGGCTTGCCGAGCGGGCCAAGAACTGTGGTTCGTTGGACGATTCACCTTGGACTAATCAGGCGATCCCCTTCACCCGTGCGATCGCCAACATGATCGAGCAATCGAAAGCGATCGTGGAAGGTGCTATCGTCCGCGACGAAAGCCGTGGCGCGCATTTTAAGATGGACACCCCCAACCGCGACGACGAGCACTGGCTAAAAACCAGCTTGGCCAAATATACGCCGGCTGGGCCGGAGTTTTCATTTGAGCCGATCGACGTTTCGTACATCGCGCCAAGGGCTCGTAAGTACAAGATCAACCAGAACAAGATCGTTGTGCAGATCATGGGTCCGGACGCGTTGGCGGATGTCGCGCAGGTCCCGGCAGGCGTGGGTTAAAAGCCTTGGGGTGATTCATTTTGAGTGGGGAATTTATTCCCGATTTTCCTGGGGCGATTCATTGCCGTGGCGACTGGCTTTCATTAGGGGCCCGATGAATCGGGCGCGAAGGGCCGAGTCTAAAGCGGCGATAAATCGCGCGCACTCCAAAACGGACGGCGTTTAACTGGCAAAACCGCTGGTTCGCAAATCCGGAAACCAATGTTGAAATCGGCTTCTCTACGTTCTACGTTCTAGGTTCTAGGTTCTAGGTTCTAGGTTCTAGGTTCTAAGTTCTAGCTTCTAGATTCCTACTCCGGACCATACTCCAGGTAGGAAATCGCCCCGCTTGTCGGGACCGTCCAAATCCACAGATGGCCAACGACATCTACCCAGCAAATCTCCAGCGAACTATCAGGCCCGACAGATAGCGACATCAAACTCCAGCCCGCGCCTGGATTGAACGCTCTTCCCGTGTGGGTGCCATTAGCGGCCACATCCCAAACAGCGATCTCACCGGAAGCTTGCTGCCAGGTCAGATAGGCGTCGTTATTCGGGCCGACCGCCAAAGCAACTGGCGTGTATCCCGGTGTAGGACCATAAGCCACAGCAGTTCGAACTCCGGTTGGAGTTACGGTCCAGAGAGCGGCTTCGCCGCTAAGGTTTGCCCAGAGTATTCGCTTGTTCTTATTTGGGCCCACCGCAGAGGCGATGGCAGTCCATAGGCTGCCGCCTTCGTAGGCTCCCATGGAGGGCGGGTTGTGCCACAGCCGCCCAGAGATGTCGTAGGTTAAACCGTTGACCGACAATCCCTTATACAGGCAGGGCGAAGTCGATTGGATATGATAGTTGCCACCCGAGGCCGAGACGAAAAGAGGATTGGTATTAAGATTTCCAGTTCCCCCCAATGTAAGGTTAATATCCGAATAATTCGCGGTTACCTGCCCGCCGTCAAGCACTTCAGCGCTGTTCACCTGCATTGGAGCGGTATCTGCCCAAAGAATGTCATTGGTTAAGGAAACACTCGCCAATGTATCGACGTAGATTGCACCACCTCCACTGCTGCCGGTGGCTGAATTTCCCGTAAACGTGCAGTTGATGACTGTCATGGGCCCGGTTGCGTAAATGGCCCCTCCCTCCGCAGAGGTGTTGCCTGCGAGTACGCAGTTTTCCAACAGGAAAGTGTTTTGTGATTGCCCAGAAGTAAATATGGCTCCAGCACTATAATGCGCCTGATTTCTGAGGATTTGGCTTGATACCATGCTTACTTGGCCGCTAGTGTTGTAGACCGCACCTCCTTCGCCAGAAGAAATGTTATCGGTAATGCTGCAGCCACTTAGCTTTAGCGTTCCCGAGCTATTTGCAACGGCCGCACCGAGGTCACCTTGATTTGAACTGAACGTGGAGCCCGTAACATTTGCGAATCCATCATTGTAAATCGCGCCGCCGCTGCTTCCCGAATTATTGTTAAAAGTGCAGTTCTGCAAAACGAGCGTGCCGTCGTTATCACAAGCCCCTCCAGCCCCAGCGTTGTTAAATGGGAATGAAGAACTGACTATTTGAACCGAACTGGTTGCATCCGTATAGAGGGCACCCCCCAGCATTGAGGCAGTGTTGGTGCTGAATACGCATCCCGAAATATTGACATAGGAACTGGTCATGTTCAATGCTCCACCGTTGGTCGCATATCCGTCCTCAAAGGTAAGACTCTCAATCAAACAAGCCGACGAGTTCGATCCAGCGCTCATGAAGCTCATCGCATCGTGCGTATGTGTACTCGTTCCTTGGCAGTCGATGATCGTTGATGCAGCGCCGCTTACGGATGCAATCGTAAGTTGTTCGGAAATAACCAAATCCACGTCGCCGGTACCAGAGTAGGTTCCCGCCTGTAATAGAATCGTATCCCCCGCCTTCGCTTTCGTGACAGCAGTATTGATCAGCCTCAGGGGTTTGGCGGATGTGCCTGCGTTGCTATCGTTGCCGCTTGGCGAAACGTACCAACTAGCGGCAAACGCCGAACCACAAAGCATGAAGATAGCCGCAGCGGCGATAAATCGGGGCAAGGTCTTTATAGAGGAAAATTCTGAAATGCTCATGGTTTTAAGGTCTGTGAAGCATTACATTAAATGCCACTTTCTATTTTATAGCCATTTAGTTTAGCAACCAAGGCATTTCTGTCTCTCAACATGAGATTAATGGAAACGCTTCCACTTTTGCGTGGACGCCACATTAGCGCACTGGTCGAGTAGGTGATGCTTCTCACAGCCCAAAAACTCGACCAGCGCCCTTGTTAAGCACGGTTTTTCTTTCTACTCAGGCCCGTATTCTTGATATTGAATGGTTCCACTGGTTGAAACATTCCAAATCCAAAAATGGCCAACTTTATCTTGCCAGGTGATGTGTAGATAGCTATCCGATCCAACACTAAGCGACACCAAGCTCCAACCCACGCCTGGGTTGAACGCCCTGTCCGTGTGAGTTCCATTTGCAGCTATGTCCCAGACAGCGAGTTCCCCTGAAGCTTGTTGCCAAGCTAGATAGGCATTGTTATCTGGCCCAACCGCCAAGGCGACAGGTGTGTAACCGGCGAAGGGGCCGAATGCCAATGCCGATTGCCCACCCGAGGGAGTGATGGTCCAAAGGGCTGCTTCGCCGCTGAGATTGCACCAAAGCAAACGCTTGTTTTGGTTTGGGCTAATGGCTGAGGCCACTGGGGTCCAAAGACTGCCCCCTTCGTAGGCCCCCATCGAAGTCGGGGTGTGGCGCAGTCGTCCCGCATAGTCAGTTGTAAGACCTACATATGCTGAACCGGTGTAGAGACACGGCGAGGCGGGCTGAATATGGTAGTTACTGCTGCTCAGAAACAGCGGATTTGATTGTATATTGCCTTGTCCACTGTAAGCAAGAGCAACGTCGCTATAGGTGATATTTAGCAATCCGCCTGAAACCTGGATCTCGGCAGTGCTGGGTACGCTTGGGGCGGAATCGCCCCACAGAATGTCATCCATGAGGGTGGCGTTTCCTTTAGAGTCGACGTATATTGCGCCGCCTCCAAGAATAGAGCTCGACGCTGTGTTTCCGGTTATCGTACAACCAACCACATTTACAGAACCATTGATGTAGATTCCGCCGCCATAGATCGCGGAGTTGCCCACGATGATGCAGTTTTCAATCAGGCTAGGGTATCCATTCGTATAGATTCCACCTCCTTCCTGAGTTGACACGTTTTGGCTAAACTCGCAGTTCTTTGCAGTGAACTGACCCTCATCGTTGAATAATCCGCTGACACCGTTGCTGGCACTATTTGCGGACACGGTGCAACCGGTTAACTCAAGGCCTCCGCCTTGTGCGTTTTCAATTACTCCAGCTTCTGTTTCATGGTTTGATAAAAAGCTACAGTTTGTTATCGTCGCTGGCCCGCTGTTGTAAATTGCGCCTGCGTCGAGCGAGTTATTGTTTGAAAATATGGAGTTTCCGACGGTAAGATTGCCCAGATTGTAGACTGCTCCACCGGTATCAACGGCGCCGTTATTCCCGAACGATGAGTTTGAAATAACTAATGTGCTAGTTGCGTCAGTAAAGATAGCTCCACCGTCGCCGTTCGAAGAATTCTTGGTGAAAACGCAGTTTGTTATTGTGAAAACTGAAGAGTTGATTACGTTTATAGCGCCGGCGTCAGACCCTCCGATTCCATTTTCAATGCTTATGTTTTCGAGAAAGGCAGGGTTGGAAGTCGAGCCAGCCGCCGAAAATGTTATTGCAATGTGATTATTCGGGTCGGGGCCGCAGTCAATGATCGTCCCGGATGCTCCGGCGACCGACGTGATCGTGACTGTTTTGGAAACGGTTAGGTCTACATTGCCGACCCCGGTGTAAGTACCCGCCTCCAGCCAGATCGTGTCTCCCGTAAGGTGTGCATCGTTCAGCGCCGTCTGAATCAACTGGAGAGGGTTGGAAGCAGTTCCAGGGTTGCTGTCGCTCCCTGTAGGAGACACGTACCAGTTAGTAGCCAATGCCGCAGTGCAGGTTAGGGAGGCCAGGACCATGACAGCAAGTTTTGGCAAAGTACCCGGAATTAAAGTGCCGGCGTGATTAGCAAATCCAAATTTGTTCATTAGTGCGACTCTCCCGCCAAGTCAGGCCAAAAAACCGCAAGTTTAGTTTGGCTAAAGGAGTAGACTTTGCTAAATATGCAGTGACTTTAGAAGTTAATTATGCGCTAATGAGATAGCGGATTGCTCCACAAATGAAAGGTTTTTGCGCCAAATTTGTACCGCAAGAAAGGGTTCTATTCAGGGCCATATTCCTGAACCGTGATTGCCCCCGTCGTTGAAACGTTCCAGATTAAAGTCACACCTGGCTTGTTCTGCCAGGTGATGTGCAGATAGCTATCGGGGCCAACGCTTAGCGAGACCAAACTCCATCCGGTGCCCGGGTTAAAGGCCCTTGACGTATGAGTCCCATTTGGAGAGATGTTCCAGATAATGGCCTCGCCCGAAGAAAGCTCCCATCCCAAATAGTTGTGGTTATCGGGGCCTATTGCCAATGCCACCGGAGTATCGCCTGCGTAGGGGCCAAAAGCCAGCGCTGTCCTCGTTCCGTTCGGAGTAATCGTCCAAAGCGCTGCTTCACCGTCTAGGTTGGACCACAGTATCCTCTTGTTGAGATCAGGCCCGGTTAACGAGGCTACAACGCTCCAAACGCTGCCGCCTTCATAAGCGCCCATACAGGGCGGATCGTGACGTAGCCTTCCCGTGTAATCCGTGGTTAGGCTTCCGACCGATATCCCAGTATAAAGACATGGCGAAGTGGACGCGATATGGTAATTCCCGGTCGCGATGAAGATGGGGCTAGAGTTAATGTTCCCTTTGCCTGTGTAGCCGAGATCGATGTCCGAATAGGTTGCCGTCACCTTCCCAGTGCTATAGATTTCGTTGGTTGTGCTTTCAGCCGAATCAGAC
This sequence comes from Fimbriimonadaceae bacterium, assembly GCA_036502005.1. Classification (GTDB taxonomy): domain Bacteria; phylum Armatimonadota; class Fimbriimonadia; order Fimbriimonadales; family Fimbriimonadaceae; genus DASXZH01. The sequence continues at coordinate 20,088 of DASXZH010000007.1, read as the reverse complement.
CAAAGAATATCATCGGTGAGGATCGCGTTGCCGCCGGAATCAACGTACAATGCCCCGCCGCTGCTGTTAGTTGTCGAGTTGGATATTGTGGTGCAGCCAATTAATTCAGCGGGGCCATTAATGTAGAGCGCGCCGCCCGCTGTGGACGTGTTATTGGCAAAAATACAATTTTCGATTACCACCGTGTTGCTTGAGCTTCCAATTGTATAGATGCCGCCACCCGCTGCCCCTCCGGTGTTTTGAGAGAAAAGGCAACCCTTTGCGGTGAGATTGGCATTATCGTTATAGAGAGCGCCTATGCCCGCGCTTGAGCTGTTTCCACTTAATACACACCCGGTGAGGGTAAGACTGGCCTGGTTTTCAACCGCGCCGTTATTAATCTCCTGGCTGGATTGAATGTTGCAGGTTGTAAGAATAGCGGAGCCATCGTTGTAAAGCGTGCCGACGAAGTCATTAGAACTGTTACTTGTAAAAGTGCAGTTCTGGCCGGTGAGAGTTCCCAGATTATAAATAGCGCCCGCGAAGTTTCCTGACTTGTTAAGGGCAAACGATGTATTTGCGACACTAACGTTGCTGCTCGAATCAACATAAATCGCTCCGCCATCGTTGTCGGCGAAATTCTGGGTGAATGAGCAGCTGGATATGGCAATCGCTGAGGTTGTAATAGAGATAGCGCCGCCGTTAGAGGTGCTTTGGCCGCCTTGTCCGGCGCTCACCGCAGATCCATATCCATTTTCAAATGTGATGCCTTGTAAAAGGCATGGACTGCCCGAGGTTCCCGCACTTCCGTAGATAATGGCTGAGTGATTGTTGACACTGGAGCCGGCGCAGTTAATGGTAGTCGATGAAGAACCGCTGACCGATTCGATATTGACGCGTTTGTTCACGGAAAGATCGACATCTCCCGTGCCCGTATAGGTGCCCGCCTGAAGGAAAATCGTATCGCCTACCGCCGCCCTTCCGAGCGCTGTCTGGATAAGCCGCAAGGGCGCCGTAGAAGTTCCTGCATTCGCATCATTGCCATTGGGGGACACGTACCAACTGGCAGCAAGAACCGGTGCGCTGGTTGCAGCCGCTAGGGCGATCGCGAGAAGTCGAGCATACAGCTTTGACGAGAAAAATGACGTGCTTTTGTTCATGACCTTGAGTTCCGGTTCTATGCGGCAGATGATGCCTTAATAGATATTAACGTCAAGTGAGTGAAAAAACACGTTTAAGGCCCAAAACAACTGGTGTGCCGTGAAAAATGGCTCGGCCTGAAGGCCGAGCCATTTCAACCTACTCGGGGCCGTATTCTTGATATTGAATGGTGCCCGTGGTTGAGACATTCCAAATCCACAGGTGGCCAGGTTTGTCTGTCCAAGTAATGTGCAGATAACTGTCGGGCCCGACGCTGAGCGATACCAAACTCCACCCTGCGCCGGGGTTAAAGGCCCTATTGACGTGGGTACCGTTTGCGGCAATGTCCCAAACAGCCACCTCACCCGAAGCTTGTTGCCAAGATAAATAGGCGTTGTTATCGGGTCCGACCGCCAATGCGATCGGGGTATATCCCGCGAATGGCCCGAACGCCAGAGCCGACTGCGTGCCGGTTGGCGTGATCGTCCAAAGGGCGGCCTCGCCGTTCTCGTTCACCCACAAAACCCTCTTGTTTTGGTTTGGACCGACCGCAGAGGCCACCGGAGTCCAGAGGCTGCCCCCTTCGTAGGCACCCATTGAAGGCGGGCTGTGTCGCAAGCGGCCGGCGTAATCGGTCGTCAGGTCCGGAAAAGTTGCGCCTGTATAGAGACAAGGAGATGTGGCCTGGATGTGATAATTTCCTGTCGCCACGAAGAGAGGATTTACTTTTATATTGCCCGTTCCGGCGTATCCGAGATTTATATCCGAATTGGTTATGTAGATCGACCCGATGTTTCTGATCTCGTCGCTGCTGGTTAGGGCGGGCGCGGAATCGGCCCAAAGGATATCGTCCGCGCATCTTGCGCTGCCATTAGTGTCGATATAAACCCCCCCACCCCCGGTTGCGGCTGAGGCGGTATTTCCGGTCAGCGTGCACCCTACGACGAGTGCCGGACTGTTTATGTAAATGCCGCCGCCCGCGCTGGCGGCGTTCCCAGTGAAAACGCAGTTCTCAATGAGCGCTGTGAAATCCATGTTACCGGTCGTATAGATTCCTGCACCCTGTTGAGAAGCCGTATTCTGTGAGAAAAGGCAATTCTCGGCTGTAACCTGGCCGTTGTTGTTATACAACCCACTGGTACCGTTGCTGGCGGTGTTGCTACTTACAGTGCAACCATTCAGCTCAATGCTTGCTTGTTGGTCGTTCTCGACTACGCCGCCATTTGCTTCTTTGTTAGTCAGCAGATTACAGCCTGTAAGCATGCAAGAACCATTATTGTAAAGAACCCCGGCGCTCCCCACTGAGCTGTTGCTAGTGAACGACGAACCCTTGACGGAGAGAAATCCAAGGTTGTAGATGGCACCGGCGTAGCTTCCAGCGGAATTGGCGGTAAACGAGCAGTTCGTTAGAGTCAATGAGCTAGTTAAGTCTTCGTAAATGGCTCCGCCGAAATTGCTCACGTAGTTTTTGGTGAATGTACAGCCCGATAGCGTCACATAAGAATTCGCAATGTTCAAGGCTCCACCATTGAATGTACTGCCAGATGACCCATACCCATTCTTAATGGTTATGCCTTGTAGGACCAGCGGCGTGGTAGAGGTGCCTACGCTGCTAATAGTCATTGCCAAGTGGTTCTGAGAACTAGATCCTGCGCAATCGATAGAGGTCATGGAGGCTCCGCTTACCGATGCGATGGTGACCACCTGGCTTATCGCGAGGTCGATATCTCCAGGTCCAGTATAGGTGCCCGCCTCGAGGTAAATCGTATCCCCAGTGCTTGAATTTTGGAGCGCCGTTTGAATTAGTTTCAAGGGCTTAGCTGAGGTTCCGGGGTTGGTGTCATCTCCAGTCGGGGAAACATACCAACTGGCGGCCAGAACCGACGTGAACATTAGAGATGCGAGTGCGACCGCCAGGAGCCTGGCTAAACATCTAGCTAGGGGATTATTCGGAGTGATTTCTTTCATGATGGTGGATTTGGCCAGCCAAAGAGTGACGCCAGATATAGTGTAACGCTAAATCCCTTGGAAGGCAGTACGGCAATTGCGGTTGCAACATATGGCTCGGCGACAAGTCGCCTGATCTAAAGAGGTGTCGGGCCGCGCAGATTTGTCATTGCGAGGAGCGCAAACGCGGCATCGCCGCGTTGGAGCGACGCGGCAATCTACCTGGAATGACACCGTTTGGCAAATCCAGAGGCAAACCGAGTAGAACGCCACCTCGCCCCGCGGAGGGCCGACTCGTGCTGACAAACGTTAGATCTTGTCCGCTATCCGCTTAGCCAGCTCAGCCCGCAGCTTCTCAATCGTCTCCCAATTCAAAAACCCGCCGCTGGGGAACTGGGCGTATTCATCCCACTGCGGGAAACCGGGGATATCCAAATCGTTTGGCGTAACCCGGTGCGCGCCGTTCAGCAGCAGCACCACCTCAAGGCTCTCGTATTCATCAATGCTGTCCAAAAACTCGCGCGGCGAGCTAAAGACAGGGGCCTCGCCACCGAGCAACTGAAGGGTAACGTTGCCGAATGCCTCCTCGCGAATGACGGGCGGCTGGTAGCTCAATCCTGACTTGTAAGGGGCCGGCGGCCGATATAGGTCTTCCCGTTGAAGGGCCAGCCGGCGGTGACGCCGGGGCATTCCGTCCAGGAAACATAAACGCGTTGGCTATCGGCGCAGCAGCTCTCAAAATCGAGCGGAGGGCGGATGGCGGTGTAGTCGTCGGACACTTTTTCTGATTGACCGAAGCCGCTATCTTCCTTCAAAGTTGCGAACCGGACATTCCACTGGTCGAAATAATCGTTGTTGTAGGAGACCTGCCCATCTCGATTGTCTTGGTAAACGATGTGGAAGTGGCCGCGGCCGTCTACGCATGCCCACGGCAGCGTTTGCAGGTAGTAACCAAAGTTCCTATCAGAATGCACGGTTGCCGCGAAGCTGCGAATGTTGGCCTCGATCTCTGCCCGAGGGGAGACCAATTTGGGATCGCTGAAGGTTTTTCCGCCATCGGAGCTGAGCCGGTAGTACATCAGAAGCGGAGTGTATTCTTTGCCGTCGACGGTCATTTTTTCGTAGTTCGGAAAAACAAGGAGGAGCTTATCCTTGCCATAAGCGGTGATGTTGCCGAGGATCCAGCGCTCCTGAGTGGTGCCCAGGGACTTGTTAAAACTGCAAAGGCTCTGATGGCCGGTAAAGGTTTGCCCGTTGTCAGTCGAGTAGGCGAAATCAAACCGGTCCATGGTGTCGTAGTCTTTGGAAGTCGCCCACATGGCGTAGATCCTTCCATCGGAGGAGCTCTGCAGATACGGGTCGACAGGGAAATCGCCGGCAGGCTCCTTGTCGATCCGCGTTCCTCTTGTAAAAGTCTTGCCGTGATCTTTGGAGGTGGCGAGGAAGACGCCAATCGATTTCGGACCGCCGATGAAGCCATCGGAGAAATCCATATAGAGATCCCCGTTGACGAGGTTGGGTGCGAGCCATTCGCGATCCAGTTGTCCGCTTGGTGCCGAACCCTGGGTAATAGTTGCCCCATTGTCCGATGAGAAATAGCTTGCAAATCCGGTAATGCCGCTCTTGATGTAGGAAACGTTCACCTGGCCGTCGGGCCAGGCCAGTACATCCATATCGCAAGCGCCGTCATCGAACGTCATTTTGTCGATAAATGAAGCGCCAAAATCGTGGCTCTCGAAGAGCTTGCATGGGATGTGGGTGGTTACGTAAACGCTGCCTTTGCCATCAGTGGCGACCGTCGATTCGCCGCCGTTATCGAGAAACTTACGGTCCTTCCACTGGGCGCTAGATAGGCAGGCAAGTGAAAGCGATGCGGCAAGGAGGGTGAAGTGAAGGGTGTTGGTCATGAGTTGGATGGTGTTTTTACAGGATTTTACAACGTTGGTTCTTCGAGCCTCTCCCGGTTCGCGGACTCACCGACCTCTCCTCTCGGGAGAGGTTTGGCCGACGCAGGTTGAGCACAGCCTGAAGTTGGCTTTCAACTATCGAGGATACGCTAAAAGTGGGTTGAATCGTTCGCGGAAGGTGATTTGTATTCGTGCCCGAATTCCGTCGCGAAGCTCTGGACTGCGAAATAAACTTTGAGGCGGCGGACATGATGCCCTGAGAGGCCCATACCATCAGGTCTTTTACTTGAAGCTAAGTGTTTGCGTCGCCCCTTTTGGGGCTTTGACAGGAAGGGTAATAAGTTACCTGCGGCCTTCGCTAAGTCTTCTCGGCCCGTTGGGCCTACATCCTGGCCCAAGAAAACTGGCAACGTTCAAAAAAACTGGATGTCACTGCCCCGGAGGGGCTTGAGAGCTTAGCCGGCAGTTGAGCCGGTAGGCGACACTGCCGGTGTGGCGTCATATTTCCCGCACGCCGGAGGTGTGCAAGGATTTCCGCGAATCGTCAACCGGCTCATCTTTGAACTACCATGTTGTTTTCAAGGTGGCTGAAATTGAACTAAAAACGAAGATTTTTCTAGCACACCTCCGGCGTGCCGGAGATTGGGATGTGCGATTTCCGGCAGTGTCGCCTACGGCTCAACCGCCGGCTAAGATATTTGGCCCCTCCGGGGCGGTTTCGAGGACGAGGCGGAGCCGGTTCCAAAGGCTTGCCTGTTGTCACGGCCAATCGGATATCGTCAAGAAGTCTCAATTAGCCTAGAAGCGACCAGCCTGGTCTTCCAAAACAAGCTTCCTCATCCGCTCCGTTTGACTCTCATGATTATCAACAAGAACGGGGCGCCCAGAATTGAGGTCAGTATCCCGACTTCGACTTCTGGCGTGCCCTTAATCAAATGTTGCGAGAGGTGATCCGCCAGCAGAAGCAATGTTGCCCCTAAAATGCCCGCTCCAACTAAGGAGTAACGCCAATCAACGCCGATGATCCGCCGCGAGAGATGGGGTGCAACCAGTCCAATAAAGCCAATAATCCCGACCGGCCCGACGGTCGAGGCGACCATCGCGGTGCCTGTGATCAGCACAACTGCCTTCAGACGGCGAACGTTAACTCCCAGGTGCTCGGCCGTGCTTTCACCCATGGCAAAAGCGTTTAGCTGCTTCGAATACAGAATGAGAATTGCTGCTCCGATGACCAAAGCAACCGTCATCACGTTCACCTGGGTCCAAAAGAGGTCGCTCATGTTGCCCAAGAGCCAGCGCAAAATAACGCCCGTATCGAGGCCCCCGTACAGCAAAAGCAGACTCAAAACAGAGGACAGCATGGAGCCGGTCACAACTCCAGCGAGCAAGAGTGTTTGAATATCAAGTACGCCTTTCTGGCGGGCAAAAAGCAGGACCATGCCAAGCGAAACCAAGCCGCAAGGGAAGGCAAGGGACATTGTGCCGAGTTGGAGAGCCATGCCAGACCACGTCGCTCCAAAACCCGTGATGAGGGCGATCGCGCCTCCGACGGCTGCTCCGGACGAGACCCCCACGATATAGGGCTCTGCCAGCGGGTTTCTAAAGATGGCTTGGAATGCCGCCCCAACGACCCCTAAAATGGCCCCCACGACCGCGCACCCGCAGGCCCGTGGCACCCAATCGTTCCAAATAAAATCGTTGTAACTGGTGTCGCTTCCCCGGTTTAAGAGTTCGTGAATTATCTGCGACGTTGAATATATCCGCGAATACAGCAGATGCAGTGCCAGAGCCCCTAGGAAGAGAATCGCCAGTATGATCAGCTTCGATGTTGGGTGCTTGAACCATTGAGAAGCTGACATGCGGTCTTCATTATGCAATTTGAAGGTATACAAGAAAGAAGTGACCACCTTGAACCTCTCCGCCAAAGCGGGGCTTGTTAAGCCGTCTCCCACCCTCGCTATCACCGCCAAAGCCAACGCCCTAAAGGCGCAAGGCGTGGACGTGGTGAGCTTTGCCGCGGGAGAGCCCGATTTCAACACTCCCGAACCCATTGCCGAAGCCGCGATTAAGGCCATTCATGACGGGTTCACCAAGTACACGCCTACCAGCGGCATTAATGAGCTGAAAGTGGTCATCGCCAATAAACTCGAGCGGGAAAACCGAGTTCATGTGAAACCCGAGCAGGTTGTCGTTAGCTGCGGGGCGAAGCACAGCCTTTACAACACCTTCCAAATGCTTCTGGACCCAGGTGATGAAGTCATCATTTTCGCGCCTTACTGGATGACCTATGTCGAGCAGGTGATTCTGGCGGGAGGAACGCCGGTTATCGTTGCCTCGACCCCGGAAGACGAGTTTGTGCCCTCCTACGAAGCTATTAAAGAGAAGATCACGGGCCGGACAAAAGCGATTCTAGTCAACTCGCCATGCAATCCAACGGGAGCCGTTTTTCCACGCCAGACCCTGAAAGAGATCGCCCAACTGGCGATTCGCCACGAACTTTGGGTGGTGTGCGACGAGATTTATGAAAAGCTGATTTACGGCGTAGAGCACGTGAGCATTGCTTCGCTTGGCAGCGATATCGCAGAAAGAACGATCACGATCGGTGGATGCAGCAAGAGCTACGCCATGACCGGCTGGCGAATCGGCTTTGCCGCCGCTCCTTTGGAGATCGCCAAGGCGATGGCAAGTTTCCAAGACTCGGTGACGAGCAACCCTAATTCTTTCGCTCAGAAGGGCGCGGTGGTTGCCTTCAACATGTCGCCCGAGTCGATTGAGAAGATGCGGGCTGAGTTCGAAGCCCGCCGAGATTTAATAAGGGATGAGCTCTCGGCTATTCCGAGGCTGGGCGTTCCGAACCCAAAAGGCTCGTTCTACGCGCTCGTCGATTTTAATGCCTACCTTGGCGGTTCGATCAAAACCGACATGGAGTTGGCTCAGTATTTGCTGGAATCATTCAACGTAGCATGTATTCCCGGATCAGTTTTCGAGGCAAACGGATTTCTTAGGTTGAGTTATTCGACAAGTCGCGATAATATAAAGAAGGGAGTTTCGCGAATAAAAGAGGCACTTTCCCAAATCATTCCTTGATCCCTAAGCCAATTCCGTTACGGAACCTAGAACTCTTTCGCCGCGCTATGTGCCACCGCTCATCTGCGCTGGACAGCGTTGCCGACAGCTATGAACGGCTGGAGTTTTTTGGCGACTCTGTTTTGGGACTGGTCATCGCTCAGTATCTCTATGAACATCACCCGAGTTGGGACCAGGGAATGCTCAGCAAAGCCAAGTCGAGCGTGGTGCAAGAGGGCCCCTTGGCGGAAGCTGCGCTTAAGATAGGGCTCGATAAGCATTTAGAACTGAGCGCCAGTGAGGAAGTGACGGGCGGCCGCGAGCGGCCTTCTATTCTGGCCGATGCGTTTGAGGCGATTATTGGGGCGGTTTATTTGGAATCCGGCCTAGAGCCGGCGCGCTGGTTCGTGCTGGAGCAGCTTGATCCCTATCTTAGGATGGTCAGCAGCGGGGATGTGAACCCGAACGACTATAAGTCGAAGCTGCAAGAAGTGGCGCAAGCCACCTGGCGCAAGACGCCCCAGTATAAGATCGCCGCCGAGTTTGGGGTCGCCCACAACCGCCGGTTTGTGGTTCAGGTTTTGTTTGACAACGAAGTGATGGGCGAGGGTGAGGGGCGTTCTAAGAAAGAGGGCGAGCAGGCGGCGGCGAAGGCGGCGCTAGATTTGATCGACTCCGCGCGCCGCGCGCGGGAAACGGCTTTAGAGTTTGAGCACTAGTAGGGGGATAAGTGATAGGTGACAGGTTATAAGACCCGAATCTCAGTCGCCACCACTTCAGTTTCCCATTCAAATATTCGAAGATTTGCCCATTATGCATCATGATGCACTTACCGATGATGCATAATACAACTATGAGAACAACTTTTACCCCGACAACAGATGTATACGAGCAGCTTCGGGAAATGGCGAAGCGTTCTGGAAAGTCGATGAGCTCAATCGTGAACGAGTTGCTTCGTAAAGCGATCTGGAATGAGCCACGGGAGATGCCCCCAAAATATCGGGTTCGCGCAAAGCCGCTTGGTCTTCGACAGGGATTGGATCCGGAGAGGCTTTCCTCACTTCTGACGGAATTGGAGACATCCGATTTTGATCATTCCTGACATTAACCTGGTGCTTTACGCACATGACAGCAGGTCTCCGTTTTTTAGCCGTGCTAATCCTTGGTGGGAAGGGTTGCTAAACGGCGTCGAATCAGTTGGATTGCCATGGGTGGTCTGCCTCGCATTTATTCGCTTAACGACACAAGCAAACGTTTATGGCAAGCCGAATACGCCGGAGGAAGCGATAGAAACCGTGTCGGAATGGTTCAAGCAGCCTACGGTGCGCGCAATTGCCCCTGGAGATCGCCACCTTCCGCTCATGAAAGGCCTATTGATCGAAGCGAGAGCTGCGGCTAAGCTGGTCACAGATGCCCATTTGGCCGCCTTGGCGATGGAGTACGGCGCCGTGTTGCACTCACATGACCGTGACTTTCAACGATTTTCGGGTATTCGCCTACACGATCCACTGATTTAAGGATAGAGTTCTCGGGACGACAAACGCCGCACCCCCGGCTGTTTACCGCTTACTGTTTACTGTTTCCGCTCACTGTCTTTCATTTCGCGATTGCCGCGCGGCACCTAAACGCGTGGCAAATCGCCACCGCCAACGCGTCCGCGACGTCGTCCGGCTTCGGCGGACTCGGCAAGCTCAGCAGCTTGGTCACCATAAACTGGACCTGCTTTTTCTCTGCTGCCCCATTTCCAACTACGGCAAGCTTGATCTCAGGGGGCGTGTATTCACTCCAGGGCAGGCCCTCCTGGCTGCCGGCCAATAATACAACCCCTAGTGCCTTGGCCACATCCATCGCCGTTCGCTTGTTCACGGCGAAAAGCAGTTTCTCGGTCGCCAACTGATCGGGATTGACGCGTTTGATCAACAAGCACATTTCTTCGTGCAACAGCCGTAGCCTATCGTGCAATAAAACGCGGGGGGTTTCGATGAGCCCGTATTCCACTACAGTTAGCCGAGACCCCTCCCGCACAATAACGCCAAAGCCGATGCGCTCCAAGCCGGGGTCTATGCCAAGGATCCTCATGTTCTCTTGAACTTCCGCAGAAGTTCGTCGCGGGAGAGCATGATCGTGATGGGCCGCCCGTGGGGGCAGAGATAGGGATTTTCCGTGGAAGCCAAATCGACGATCAGTTTTTCCATCTCCGGAAGCGAGAGCGTATCGCCTGCCTTTACCGCCATCTTACAGGCGGAGGTGATCCAAATCTGCTCGCGAGTGGGGACAAACTTCTTGGTGACGCTGGCCTCGACGAGCTCATTCACCATATCCTGCAGCACCTTCACCGGCGATTTCCCGCGTAATGCTGCGGGCGCAGCGCGCACCAAAAAGCTCTCGCCGCCGAAGTTCTCGAGGTCAAAGCCTACTGCCGAAACTTCTTCCATGCGCTCCTTTAGCAGGAGGGCCGAGCGTTTGTCCAGGTGCAATGTTTCTGGCGTGAGCAAAGGTTGCTTCTCAATGGCGGTCGAACTCTTGAGACCGCACAGGTATTCGTAAAGAATCCGCTCATGGGCGACGTGCTGATCGATAATCGCAATGCCCTGACGGGTCTCGGCGATGATAAAGGTCTTCATCACTTGGCCGAGAACCTTTAGGTTCTCAACCAACTCGCCAAACGGGTAGCGGGTGGTATCGGTCGACTGGGAAACGACCGCCGTCGGGTAGGTCATGCTCTCTTCCAACGGAAGCTGGGCCAGAAAGGAAAGCTCGTTGATGCCGGCTAGGCTTCCGCCTAGAGTCTGCGGAAAGTTTAGCTGGAACTCGCTTGCCCGAGAAGCGCCCAAAGCCTCGTTGGCTAAACTGATCTTGGTGGCATCTGGCACCATGCCATGCTCCATAAGGGCAGTACGCACCGCGTAGCGGATGGCATCAAACGCCATCCCCTCGCGTTGAAATTTCACTTCGCTCTTGGTTGGTGAAACGTTTACGTCCACCAAGTCCGCTGCGATCTGCAGGTCTAATATCACGACTGGGTAGCGCTTTTCCGGGGTCAAGTCTCGATAAGCCTGGTCCAAAGCGGCATAAAGTGTTTTGGAGCGAACGGGACGGCCGTTCACAAAGAAATACTGGAATGCCCGTGTTGGTTTGGTGAAGTGAGGCGGACTAACAAGCCCCCGCACCTGGATCCCAGCCGTAAATGTCTCTGTTTCCGCCAAACTTCGTGCCGTATCCCGACCCCAGATCTCGGCAACCGCCTCCATCAAATCGCCAGACCCGGTCGTAGTTATTGCAGGCTGCCCATTATGGGTGACGTGAAAAGAAACAAGCGGATAGCCCATCGAGTATTTGTAGAGATATTCCAAGCAAGCGCCAAGCTCCGTCGTATCCGATTTCAAGAACTTTAACCGGGCAGGGGTGTTGTAAAAGAGGTCTTCAATGGAAATATCGGTGCCCGGAGGACCGGAAGAAGGAACAGGTGCAGATTGCGCCCCACCCTCGATCTTATAGGTGTGCCTTAACCCCCCTTCCACGCCGGTTGAAAGGGTCATTCGAGAGACCGAAGCGATAGACGGAAGGGCCTCGCCGCGAAATCCAAGGCTAAGAACTTGCTCTAAGTCTGATGCGGACGTAATTTTAGAGGTCGCGTGGCGTTGGAGGGCGGTTTCGGCGTCTTCGGGTGTCATGCCGCAGCCGTTGTCGCTCACCCGAATAAGCTCTTTTCCGCTTCCTTTAAGTTCAACTTCGATGCGCGTGGCACCTGCATCGATGGCATTTTCCACGAGTTCTTTCACGACCGAAGCGGGCCTTTCTACCACCTCGCCCGCCGCAATTTGGTTAACGGTGTGGGGGTCTAAAAGAAAAACTCGGCGAGAAAGTGTGCGCATGACTACTCAAATCCAAGACGATGCCGAACATTTAATTGTAGCCCCTGGCCGGGGCGAGGGTTGGATTAAGCGCGCATGTTTGTAATTGTCGGGATTGTCATTGTTCTTGTCAGCATTATAGTTGGCTTCCTCATCGATAAGGGGAACCCGATGATCTTGCTCCAGATCAACGAATTCATCATTTTGTTTGGGGCTGCTGGAGGCTCTTTTCTTGCCGCAAACGGCATGAAAAACATGCAGGCGACGATCAAGGCCACCATGGGCCTTTTGAAACCTGATCCTTACACAAAAACCATGTACATGGATCTGCTGAAGATGATGTACACACTCTTTAACGTCGCCCGTAAGGAGGGATTGCTCGGCCTCGAGCAGCACATTGAGAATCCTGAAACGAGCGATATCATCGGCAAGTATCCCAGTTTCACGGCCAACCACCACGCCCTTTCCTTTTTCTGCGACACCATGAAGGTGATTTTAACCGGCGCCGTCGGCCCCCACGATCTTTCCGAAATGATGGAGATCGACCTTGAAACGGCCCACGCGGAAATGAAGCTTCCTTGCGATGCCTTGACCACAGTGGGAGACGCGATGCCCGGATTCGGTATCGTTGCCGCCGTTTTGGGCGTTATCGTCACGATGGGCAAAATCGGTGGCGAGCCGGGCGAAATCGGTAAATCGGTTGCCGCTGCTCTGGTTGGTACGTTCCTTGGAATTCTTATGGCCTACGGCATTTTCGCTCCCATGGCCCGCGCCATGGATTTACGGCTGAAATCCGAGGCCCAATACATGGCTTGCATCCGTTTTGCGCTGTTCAGCTTCGCCAGAGGCGAATCGCCAATCACTTGCGTTGAGTTTGCTCGGAGAAACGTGGAGCCCGGCGTAAGGCCCGGCTTTACCGAGATGGAAAAGGCCGTTAAGGAACAGAAGGCAGCTTAAGAATGGCGTTAGACGGCACCCCCATTATCATAAAGAAGAAGAAGCACGCGGAGCATGCTCACCACGGCGGATCGTGGAAAGTTGCTTATGCGGACTTCGTAACCGCTATGATGGCCTTCTTTTTGACCCTCTGGATCATGGGCCTTTCGGATTCAACGCGCGCCCAGGTTTCGGGTTATTTTAACGACCCCATGGGCTTTATGAAGAGCGAGCCCATGAGCCGCAATATCATCAAGTTTCCGAATATGGAAAGTCCCAAGCCGGGCCAATCTAAAGCCAACGGCTCGGAGCAAGCTACCGGTCCTAGCAAGATCGGTCAGGAACTCAATAAACTAAACCGCTCCATTACGACCCCAAAGGGCCAGGACTTGCTCCATCAAGTAACTATAACGTGGGCCAAGGATGGTATTCGAATTGAGTTTGCGGACAGCAAGAATGCGGCGTTCTTTGAACTGGGAAGCAAGACGATGACGCCCGAGGCGGAACAGGTTGTAAAAGCCCTGGCGCCAACCCTTGTCGCCATGAATGAAGTCATGAGCGTGGAAGGGTACACCGACGCCAAGCCCTATACCGGCACCTACGATAATATCGATTTAAGCTCCGACAGGGCGCTGTCTTTAAAGCATGTTTTGCAGAGTGTAGGCGTTTCACGCGACCTCTTCCAGAACGTGATCGGCTACGGTGACGAGCGTTTGAAGCTGCCCCACACGCCTTTTGCGGTTGAAAACCGGCGGGTAACCATATGGTTGCACCACAAGATCGTTGCCGAAAAGATGGTGAAGGTGGACGATATCACGCTTAAGAAAGCGGCGCAGGAAGCGATCCGTCCGGCAGACCCCGATCTGAGGCCGGAAGAGCCAAAAATCGTGGATAAGTAATCGCTATATGCTGCGTCTCTAGTGCTAAGTCAGGAGGACTTACACAACATGGCAGAGCTCCACGGAAGGCTTTGGGAATTTAACCTCGCGCGCGTGGTTATCGTCGACGTTACGGACGATTATCGACTGATGCAACCACCGATGCCGTCAGACTTTTATCCGGTCATCGGCGAGCTGTGGTTACCCACTTATAATCTTGCCGCACGATTGGCTTCGTCCGATTTGGTGGGCGGATACCTATACGATTGGCACGAACGCCCGGAGAACGAACGCGGCTTCTGGTACGTGGGGGTCGTTCAGGAAGAAGTGATGGCGGAGCCACACTTTACGATTCCGATGGCCAGCGGCTAACTAGCTGCCATTTTGGACAAATCATAGTTAGACCGCTTTCGAAGTCGTAAAATAGCATCAAGGAATATGAATGCTATCGCTGTCTTAGAAAAAAGCCGGACGCAGATCGAAGCGCTCTGTGCTAAGTACGGTGTCCTGCGCTTGCGCTTATTTGGCAGTTCAGTAAGGCAAGATTGGAACTTCGACAGAAGTGATTTTGACTTCTTGGCAGATTTCGGAGAGCCCCCGGCGGGTATCGCATCTTATGTTCAGCTTTTTGGGTTTATCGCTGATCTTGAGGAGTTGCTCGGTCGCCACGTTGATGTTGTCGACTTAAACGCGGTCAGTAAGCCAAATTTCAAAGAAAACGCGACGATCGAGTCCCAAGAGTGGTATGCAGCCTAAAGCGAAGGCTGCTCTTGCAGACATCGATGCCACTTGCGCCGAGATCCTTGACTACGTCGGCTCAGACCCCGAAATACTGACCACGGACAGGATTCGGGCGCTCGCAGTCGAGCGTCTTATCCTCATCATTGGGGAGGCCCTTATTCGGATCCGAGATTCTTCACCTGAAGTTTTGGATTCAATCACTCACTGGAAGGCGATTGTTGGAATGAGGAATGCTATCGTGCACGGTTACGATACTATTGACCCCATGCGCATAAAGGATGCGGTCAAAATAGGTATTCCGTTGCTACAAGACGAAGTTAGAAAACTAAGGAGCTAGTTTTTCAGCTTCTTCATCGAAGTCCTGGTTAGGTGCATAAGAGCCTCTTCGATCGAAGGCTGGCGCACCACCACGTAGTCCACGTCTCCATAACCCTCCAGCAGGAGCTTGGCGGCAAGCTCCTGGCCATTCTCCGCCTGAAAAACGGTTTGCGTCTCGCGGTGTTCCACGGCGATTTTGAACGGAGCGACCATGGCCTTAGCCCCCGGCTGCATTTGCGAGCGCACCTCAACTTCGGCTTTCGGCCCAAAGCGCAGCATCTCTTCAACTGGACCCGCATAAACGGTTTTCAGATTATCTAAAACGACCACGAAATCGAACTGAGAAATCAGCTCCGGACGGTTGGTTACAGCCACCAAAGCGGCACCCGCCAATAAACGCTGTCGCAAGCCAACCAACACAGAATTTAAAGTCCAGGGATCTAGGCGGTCCAACTGCCCATCAACCAAGAGCAACCTAGTTTCCGGGCCAAGACAAGCCAACATTTCGCAAGCGGCAATTTGACTGGAACTGAAACCCTTCAAAGCCTTCTGGCGGACTTCCCAGAGTCCGCAGGCGAGTAAGGCATCGGCCACATTGGTGTTCTTGCCTCCGCTTACGGCGTGACGCAGGATCGACTGCGGTGAACTCCGCTTATTGAATCCATCTTTGCTGGCAAGTTTTGGCTTGGCCACCACATGAACCGTGCCCTGACCGGCACGTTCCGTGCCGCAAAGGCAGCGAAGAAGCCGGGATTTGCCGCTTGAAGCAGGCCCAACAACCGCCAACGACTGCCCGGGACCAAGACGAAGCGAGATGGTGGAACCTTGTGCGGCAAGGCTAAAGCTTTCTAAAGCAACGATCTCCGCCATTATCTAGGGAGGACGAGCAACTCCTTCGTAGAGTGCGTAAGGATTTCATTGCCGCTTTCGGTGACGACGACATCGTCTTCTATCCGCACGCCGCCGAAGCCTTCGATGTAAACGCCCGGCTCGATAGTCCAAACTTGGCCCGGCTCCAGCATGTCCTTGCTGGTCGGGTTCAAGCGGCCAAAATCGTGGACGGACTTGCCAAGGCCATGGCCCAAGCCGTGGCCGAAATATTTATCCAAGCTGTGGGTGGCCAAGAGATCGCGCGAGGCGCGGTCGACGTCTGCCCCGGTCACACCTGTTTTACAGGCGTCGATTCCCTTAAGATTGGAATCTAGTACCGCGTTGTAAATCTCAACATGGCGGGGGGAAGCCTCCTGGACCACAACCGTTCGCGTGATGTCGCTGTTGTAGCCGTTCAGAGTGCAGCCGAAGTCCATGGTGACGAAGTCGCCCTTCTCCAGTTTTTTCTCGGACGGCCGGCCGTGGGGGCGGGCACTCCGCACCCCGCTTACCACGATAGGCGGGAAGCCGATCTCGGCGCCGTGGCGGCGGAAGAAGAACTCGATCTCAAGCCCTAAATCAAACTCGGTCACGCCCGGCTGGATCATGCGGATCACGTGGTCGAAACAGGCATCGGCCAGCTTGCAAGCGGCGCGAATCTTATCGATCTCCGTCTTGCTTTTCACCATTCGCAAAGGTTCGACGATATTGCTGACCGGCTCCAACGAAATGGGGTCCAGCTTCTTTTTCCACTGCTCGTATTGGGCGTAAGTTACGGTGTCTGCTTCAAAGCCTATTTTGTCCAGGCCCATTTTTGCCGCTTCCTGGCCGATAAAGGACGCCGAATCGGTTGGGCTGGAGTAGATGGCGACGTTGACCCCTGGCAGTTCCTCTTTGCATTGGACCGTATAGCGGCTGTCGGTAATAAAGAGACAATCCTTTGGCGAGAGCAAAACGAAGGCCGAGGAGCCGGTAAACCCGGTCGCCCACTGCACATTTGAAATGTCGCTCAAGAGCAAAGAGGGGATTTGTCGCTCGGCGAGCGCTTTTTGTAGACGTCCAATGTTTTCGTTCATACGGCTTCCTTAATCATATGCTGCACGGCATGCAAGGCAAGAATGTATCCATGCCCGCCAAATCCGACGATTTGGCCGACGGTAATGGGAGAGACGACGGAGTTACGTCGAAACTCTTCGCGGGCGTGCACATTGCTGATGTGGACTTCAATTACGGGCAGTCGCACACTGGCAAGGGCATCGCGCAAGGCTATCGAATAGTGGGTAAGGGCCCCGGGATTGATCACAATCGCATCGGCCCATTTCCGGTGTTGCTGGATCGCATCAATGAGCACGCCCTCGGAGTTGGACTGGCTCGTGCGGATCTCCATGTTCAGTTGAGCGGCAGTGGTTGCGATGTCGGCATCGATCTGTTCAAGAGTCTTCTTGCCATAAACATCGGGTTCGCGAAAGCCGGTCAGGTTTAGATTTGGACCGTGCAGAATCAGGATTTTAAGGGGCGTTGTTGGCACGGATTTTCTGTTCTAACTCCTGGGGACTAAGCGCGCTTTCCGGCAATAGGTGCGGGATGTCATCAACGATTGGGAATCCGCTGCCGCAAACGGTGCAGATGAGATAATCCGCTTCAAAACGCAGGGGCGGGCGGGTCTCGCAAAGTGGACAGGCGAGAATCTTCAACAGGTCCGCGTTTATCATCTCAAAACCTCTTTGTAGACTTCTTCCGTGAGCTCAGCAGTCAAGTCCCAAGAATAGGTCTCCACCCTTTTTAAGCCTTTCTCTCGCATCTCGGAAAGCTTACTCGAATCGGCTAGCAAGCTCTCAATTCTGCTTGCCCATTTGTGGGCGTCCCAACTCTCTTCGATCTCTGCTGCGTCTCCGCAGACTTCCGGAAGCGAGCCGCCTGCGCTACTCAGCACAGGGCAACCGCATTCAAATGCTTCTAGGGGAGTCAATCCAAAGCCCTCGTACCGGCTGGGGACGAGGTAGAGGTCGGCGGCGCTGTAAAAATGGGAAAGCTCCTCATTCGTAACCCAGCCGGAAGCCTTGGCACGTTTGCCATAGGTTTCCTCGCCCCAACCGGGCTGGCCGGTAACGATCAGCTTATGAAGAAGTGAATCCGGCAGGAGTTCTACTGCATCGAGAGCGAGTTGCATATTCTTGCGCGGCCAACGGGTGCCGACCGTGAGAATAAACGGTTTTTCGATGCCAAGTTTCGATAGATCCGGATTTTGAACGTGGCGAATGCCGAGAGCGGGGGCCAAGTGGGTTACGGCTACTTTGTTTTCTGGAATCGGGATGTATTTAAGAATGTCCCTCTTAGAAGTCTCCGATACAGTGATCACGCGGGAGGCGCGCCGCGCTGATGGGGGGACGGACTTTTGAAGCAAGAAACGGTCTTTCGGCTTGAACCAATTCGGTCCAACAAAAAACGAAACATCATGGATGGTGGTGATTCCGTTTACGGCAAGGGGGCTGAGCGTATATTGGGTGTGCAGAATCGAAGCACCTGCCTTACGGGCGGCAAGCGGAAAAGCAACCAAACTCCACCAGCGCGAACTGCTTGCTTTAAGCTCTACCCACCGCAATCTTTCGCTCTCGGGAATCTCCGGCGGACGCGGGGCGTTGCTAAAAAGAAGATATTGAAATTTGTTCTTTGAGTTAAAGAGCCCGTGGAGCAGACCGGTCCAATAAGTGGTGTCGCCGGTGTTTCGGTTTCCGATGCATCTTGCATCTAAAGCTATAATAGGTTGTTTCACGCAAGCGGCTCTTGGTATGAAGCTTGCTAGCAGTAACAAAAGCGGGCTTCAAATGATTCATTGGAAGCATACATAAAATGAAAAAAAGAAAGTCGCCTTTTGGAATGATTGCCATCCTCGCGATCGTCGTGGTCGCCATCATCATGGTCAATGCGAAGTCCCACGCTTCCGATGCAGGCCCCTCGCCCGATCAGCCTGCACAGGCGCAGCCGGATGATTCCAAACAGGCGGCAGCGCCTAATGCCGCTGACTTGTCGAAGCAACTTGCGTCTCAGGTTAAAGATCACAAGGTCACGCCGAAGAAGGCCCCTTCTCTTGGGCGTCCCGCGCTTGAAAATCCGCAGGCAGATAACGCCAGCGTTAATCCAAAGCTTAAGCAAAAGATTGATCCGGAATCCGGCGTTCAGGGCGGCTGGTACAGCAAAGACAGCGGATTGGATAAGGCAGCAAAGAAGTAAACGGCTATAACTAAGCGGTGAAAAGCGAGGTTGCCACATCGGCGCTAAAACGAGACTCGTTTTACCTCCCTTCGCTCGATTGTCTTCGTTTCTTCGCATTCTTCGGCGTGTTTGTCATGCACACGACCGAGAACGATCTCACTGGCGCCAATCCCATCCTTAACAAGATTTACGGGGGTCTGCATGCCGCTCTCGGTTACGGCGTCCCCGTTTTCTTCTGCCTGAGCGCGTTCCTTATAACCACACTTTTGCTGAGGGAAAAAGAGGATACGGGGCGCGTCCACGTTCCCCAGTTTTACTTCCGTCGCATCTTACGCATTTGGCCGGTTTATTACCTGGTGCTCATTTTGGGGGCTGTGATTCTGCCGCCGATCGCCCATGTTGAACCAAGTTGGACTTGGTTTTGGCGGTTTGCCACCTTTACGGGCAACAACGCCATGGTGCCAACCGACACGCCAACTATCGCGATTGCTCCCCTTTGGAGCGTGTGCGTGGAAGAACAGTTCTATCTTGTTTGGCCGTGGATCGTGGGCAAATTGAATCGTGACTGGATCCGACGGGTTTGCTTGGTTTTGCTTGTGGTTGCGCCTCTCCTTCGCGCGTTTACGGCGATCGGCGGAGCAACGGAATACGATCTATGGTTTAAAACCTGGTGCCACATGGATTGCTTCACGGCAGGGGCTCTCGTTGCCCTTTATTGGAAGAGCGGCCTCGGAACCAAGATAGCGCGCAACACTTTTTGGCTTTTGCCCTTGTGTCTTCTTTTGCTTGGCCTACAGTCCATTTACGCGCCATTTGCCGCTTTTACCGACCATGTTTTGAATCCAGTACAGGCAGCCAGCTATTCTGTAGTGGCTTTGGCTTCGGCGTTGCTGGTGTGGACCGTGAGTTTGATGCAGCCTCCAAAGTCGAAGTGGATGCGTAAGCCTCTTGTTTTGGGTGGGAAGTTGAGTTATAGTCTCTATGCTTTTCATGGGTCGTCTCTGTTGCTTGCGCCAGCGTTTATCGGAGCCTGGAGCTGGATCGCCGGATTCTTTGGCCGGTTGATGCCTACGCTTCTTGCCGCATGCATTTCGTATTTTGGGTCTACGAGATTTTCTGTGGGTTAGGTCTAATCTTAACCGATGGACGGTTCAGATCTTTACACACGTTTGCTGGGTGTCAGCGCTCCTTGGTTTGTCTCTTCTGTAGAGTTTGACGAGAGCAGCCAGTCAGTCTTGG
>DASXZH010000006.1:0-28020 GCA_036502005.1 Fimbriimonadaceae bacterium | reverse complement strand
GTGTTTATAAGGGTTCCGGTCTCGTGCCCAATTCGCCGAGCAGCCCCAATCGCGCCCGTAAAGATGAACGTCATGAAGTACAGCCCCGCGTAGATCGCGCCCGCCGTCCTTCCTTGATCGAAGAGCGAACTGATCCCAAGGGAGACGCTGGCATGGAAGAACGCAGCCACCGGACACAGAGCGAGTAGCTTAACAATCAGCCAAGGATCGTCCGAAAGAATGCCGTATTGCCGATAGCTCAACGCACAGTAGGCAAAGAACAGTAGGGTCGGCGCGGCAACGACGCACATCATCGGAATAAATATTCCAAGCCACTTGCCTATAAGATAATCCAACTTTGTGGTGGGCTTGCTCAGATATACAAGAAGGGCGTTGGCCCGGTTGTCATTCGCAATGGCGCCCACCCCGATAAGGAGGGCTAGCAAAAGCAGGAATATCTGGGACCTGGCAAAGCCATCCAGAAACTGGTCCTTCCAAACCACGGTTTGGAAGAATTTCTTTTCCGCTTCAGCGTTTGGACTCGTAACTTCCGCGAAGTAGAAAATCGCGGATAGGATTAGGAACCACCATCCGCTAAGAACGCCCAAAACCCAAAATGCTCTTTTTTTCACCGCCATCCGCATGGACATCTTTGCAATCGGCCACCATCGATAGACTGGAGGCGCCAAGGGCCCATCGTAGTTGCGATAGGTTAGGTCGGCGATAGGGCTGGCTGGGCTAGGCATTTAAAACCTCTAGGAACGCTTCTTCCAAGCTGCGTTCGGCAATGCCGAACCCACGGATTTGAGCGCCACTTTCTTTTGCGGCTTGAACCACGATCTTGCAGACTTCGGCCGGCGATCCGCTTCCTTGAAATCGGCATCGGTAAGCATCTTGGCTTACAAGGGTTAAGCCCTTTGCTGCGGCTGCTTCTAGGAATCGCGGGTTTTCTTCGCGAAGCTCCACATCTACGGGTTGGCCTTCGATCTTCTTCAGTTCTTTCACCTTTCCCGTTTTTCGCAGCGTTCCGTTTGCAATCACAATCACGTCGTCGCAAATTCTTTCGATATCCGGAAGCAGGTGGCTGCTTACAATCACGTTAAGCCCCTTGCCATGGGAAACGGATTCAATAAGGTCCAGCATCTGCTCGCGCCCAGCCGGATCGAGGCCGTTGGTGGGCTCATCGAGTAGCAACAGCTTGGGACCGTGAACAAGCGCCTGAGCAAGTTTGATCCTTTGCTTCATTCCCGTGGAATAAGTCTCCACGTTTCGGTATCTGGCTTCGCCCAAACCGCAGTATTCTAAAACTTCGTGGGCGCGGCGTAGAGCTTGGTCTTTGGGCATACCCGCCAACTCTCCCGCATAAGCCACAAACATGACCGCGCTCATGCCCGGGATATGGCAATCTTGTTCCGGCATCAATCCTACGATTTGGCGGATCTCCCGGCTTTGCTTGACCACGTCTTTGCCAAGGATGGTCGCAGTGCCTTCGGCAGGGGTGATAAAGCCGAGAAAGGTTTTAAGAAGGGTGGTTTTGCCGGCGCCGTTAGGGCCAAGAAGGCCCACACATCCAGGTGGAACGTTAACGCTCAGGTTAGAAACTGCCGTGAAATGTCCGTAGCGCACCGTGAAGTTGAGGATCTCGCACACAGACATCGTAGATACTGTACTTGCTGTGGGAGCAGCGGTAGGGCTTAAGTCCATGAGGTTGTTACGGGCTCTTCTTTAAGACAACGGTCACGTCTGGCGTGGGAGTTGGCGACAGTAGCTCCGTCCCGTCATCACTGATTCTGAACATGGCAGGGTCTTTTAGGTGTTCGGCACCCTTCGTGTCTTTGCCTTGCGCCTTAAGCTGCTGGATCATTTTATCGATCGGGACCCCGTTTCGCTCCGTTGCGCTGAGATAGATCTGCTGGTCTCTTATGCCCCATACGCCCGTGATTGTTGCTTTCTCGCTGCCGAAGGCAAATCTATTCTTCGGCTTTAGCTGAAGATAGGTGGCGTTTATCGACTTGTTGACGAGACCTTTCTTGTCATTTGGAAAGTTGGGACTGAAGGAGGCCTGAGGCATGTATTTCCCAACCATCTGGTCATTGGTAAATATTTTCCCTGTACCCTTAGAGTTGGGCGCGGCTGAAGGGGCGGTAGCACCTGAAGCTGAGCCCGTGGCCGAGTTGGCAATTGCGCCATTGCTCTTGCTCGCGCTAGGTTGGGGTGAAGAACAGCCAACAAGCAGAACCCCGCAGAGAAGAGGCAGTATGTAAAGCTTCATTTTGTAGGTTGAGAAAAAATCAGTTTGTCCAGACCGACGACGACGCCTTTGAGATTAAGAACACTCATTATTGCCAGCTTGAGCCCATCAATAATCGATTCGCTGTCAGAAGGCTGAATTTTTATGCAAGCGGTCTCCCCCGGGCCGCCGAAGTGGAACTCCTGGTAGGCGGGAGTGCCCTTCAATCGAACGCTGTGATGTCGCACATCTTCCCAGGTCCGGGTTTTACCGTAGTCCACCCCACCGGTGGCAAGCAGGTTCCTTTTCTCCCAGCCCAGGGCCATTGCGTCTGCCCCCGCCTTCGCAAAGGGGCTTAAGCCAGAAAGCCTGTGGTCCGAATGAAAATCGACCACTTCAAAGTCCGGGAGCCACTGAGCCGCGGTGTTGCAGAACTGCAAAGTGAGGACCTGGAGAATGGAAAGATGAGGCACCACGAGGGCCGGCGTTTCCGACATGCGGACTTCAGCCGCCAACTCCCTAAGCTCCGGCCCAGACAAAGATGAGTTCAAAATAGGCGCGATGCCGCGTTTTAGAGCTGAAATCCCGTGCTGTAGAGCTGCCGACGAATGACTGAAATCAACGAGGATGTCGCACTTTTCGCGATCGAGCGCAGCGCCTAACTTTTCTTCGATTTTGATATTGGAAGCCCGGCCGCCCGCAAGCGAGCGCATCGTTTTGCCAACCTCCTTTTGGTCGATAGCAAGCAGCAACTCGATCGCGTCCCACTGGCTGAGCGAACGAAAGGTTTCAATTCCGGACGGGGACGCCGCCGCCATCACGGCCACACGTAGCGGCCCTCTTTCCGAGGCTGCTTCAGCAGGTTTTGCGCTTTGGTTTCTTATGACTTCTCCCAAATGCGTTCCATGACGGTGTTGGTTAATTCAAGGCGCAAGGGCAGACCCTCTGCGTCAACAAAGGCTTTGCCTTCTTCCGATTCGGTGATGTTGGCATTTACTCGGTGTTTCCCTATAGTCATTCGCGCGGTGCCTTTGAACGAGGTGTTCACGGTGTCCCACGCGAGAGTGTCGAGATTAAACCGTGCTGCTGTCGAGGTTGTGCCGACATCGGGTGAGTCGCGCAAAAACCAAAACTCGCTTGCATCATCCCGGGAAGGCGTGGCCGGTGCGGTCACATGTTTTGTCGAACGGTCCCCATTTTCAAGCAACACGACATTTGCCCCATCGGCATCAAAGCTAACGATGATTTCGCGGGTGCTATGGTCTTTTCCGGACGTGGTCCTGTTCTGGAACATTCTTGTCGGAGCGCCACCTGGATTAAAAATCGATTCCGATCGAATCGTCACAGAGTTCTCTCCAATATCCAGAACCGCGTTAAATTCCACCACTTTCTCGCCTTGGGGATTGCGGCGTTGGCTGAGCGTGGCCGTTCCCGCTTTATGGCCGTCGATGGTGACTTCCATCCGGACCTGAGCGCTGGAAAGAGCCGCCAAACTAAGCCCCACCAGAAGTGCAAATAGTTTCATTCGTTATTCCATCAGCATCTTTGCGACCCGCTGTCCCGCCTCGTAGGCAAACTCGACCCGCCCCCCTATCAGGCCATCGCTTGCAACCAGTAGACGGTCCGAAGGGTGGTTGATGTTTTCGAAAGACGCCAGATTTTCGGGCTGGCTATACTTCCACCGCTTAACATCAAACACTACCGGCGCGGACCATGCCTGTCCATAAAGACGTTCGATGTATTCGACCGTTGCCGAAACTATTGCCCCATCCTCGGTATCGTAGTGGAGTTCAGTGAACTGTGGACTCAATTGGGCGACCATTGCGGTCTGCATATCCGGGGCCCGGCCCGGGGATTTTACGGATTCAATGCTGAGCCAGGTAAGCGGGTGCCGCTGCTCAACATCGATAATGGCGTGGTAGTTGATGTCGGGAATTTCTTTGTCGTAGCCGAGGAGAACGCTCAGGCAAGACCTATAAAACACATGGCCCAAAGCTCTCGGCTCGCCCATATCGTTGAGCATGGCGGCCGTATCGGGCAGCGGCGCACAGAGGATCACCGCGTCGAAGCCTTCTTGTCCGATCCTAAAATGATCATGAGCCCTTTCGATCCCTTTCACCACGTGGCGAGTTCTCACCTCAAGACCCTTCGCCAGCATTTCGGGGAGTTTGCAGTTGCCGTCGCGATAGGTGTAGCGCGCGACGTTCATTTTGGAGGCCGCTCCGGGCGAGACGCGAAGGGCCGTGTGGGTGTAAATGGGTTTGTCGATCAGAACCAGATCTGAGGTGTCCAGTTCGTGGAGCATGACGGTTTCTAGGCTTCGGCCCCTGGGTGCGATTGCCGTCGCGCCTGTATCGAAGATGAAATCTTCGACCTCTCGGGTGGCGCATCGCCCGCCAACTTCTCCCGCTCCTTCGAAAACGACGACTTTGTGCCCCGCGGCGTGAAGCGTCCTGGCCGCGCTTAAGCCCGCAATCCCTGCTCCGACTACTCCGATCCTCATCCCTGAGTCACTTCAACAGAAGTTTTACCTTCTATTTGAATATGCTCGGGACGGATGGCAATTTGTCACGCAAAGGCGCAAAGTTCGTAAAGACGAGCGTCGAACCTTATGTCCCGACGGCCTGAGGCCGAATACCTAAGGCCAATACTGGCCTAGGGCGTCGCCACGTCTACAACGCCGCAATCAACAAACTGTCCACCTGAGCTTTTGTGGCAATGAACAGCAAGGGTGTGTTTTCCGGATTTTAGAAGCGTCTCTCCTTCCTTTATCGGCACGTTCGTGTAGGTGGTTACGCTGCCGGCCAGAGCGGCGACTTGCATCCCATCGATGTAGAACTCGGCGTCATCCTGATGGAAAAGCTTAAGCTCCGGATTATGCCATGAGAAGTTTTTCGGCACCGTAAACGTCCTTCGTATCCATATATCGCCGGTATCCCAGGTTGTGCCAACAATCGAACCCGGCGTCCCCTTGGTTCCAAACCCACCGTTTCCGGTTGCCCATTTGGAGTCGTCGTAAGCTGGTTGTGCCCATTCGGTATCCGGCTGATAGGTCGTATAGCTCCATTTTGTCGCGTGTTCTGCGGCGGTTGGCGCGACGACCGCAATCTGCGGGGCGGGGCCAAAAAGCGCGTCTACGGCTGTTCGCACCTCATCTTTATTTACCTTGAGGACTTCGCGATCATAGCTCATGAGGCCGTTAAGCTCGGTTTCAACATCGCTCGTTTGAGTATAAATAGCGGCTGATAGACCTGGATCGGCTATCAAAGGCCGAAGGTTAACCATAAGGTTAAGGAAACCGTTGGTCAGTTCATCTGGGGTCTTAAAGCCTTGATAGCTCCAACCTTTTTGAGACCACATGTGCCCCGGCACGGGCAAACCTAGGCCGCCGAACTCGCCCAGGACAGCAGCCCGTTTATCGCCAGGTTTCGGTGAGGCAGGGCCGGGGTAGCTGTGAATATCGACGACATCGCCGACGCCCCGATCCGCCCAGCCAGTATCGCTATCAACCAGACGGGTGGGGTCTAGAGCTTTTAACCAAGTGGTTAGGCGGGCCGTATCGTACTGCCCCCATCCTTCGTTAAACAGCACCCACATGATAATTGAGGGGTGGTTCTCGTGAGTGCGAACCATGGCCTGGAGTTCCGATTCGAAGTCAGCTGCCGAATCGGCAGAACGCTTGATATCGGCATCGTTCGGCCCGATGGACCGATCGCCGCTCGGCATGTCTTGCCAAACTAGAAGGCCGAGCTTGTCGCACCAGTAGTACCAGCGATCCGGCTCTACTTTCACATGCTTTCGGACGACGTTAAAGCCGAGACCCTTAAGTGTTGTTAAATCGCTTCGCAGAGCCTCGTCACTCGGCGCTGTGTAAATACCATCCGGCCAAAAGCCTTGGTCGAGGGTCCCGATCATAAACTGTGGACTCCCATTCAAAAAGATCCGGTTGATGCCGTTATCCTTCTGAACCGAGATCTTTCGCAGGCCAAAATAGCTCATCACACTATCGAGCGGAGTCTTGCTGTCTTTGGGAATAAGCTTCACGCTAAGGCGGTAAAGAAATGCGGAATGAGGCGACCACGGCTTGGCATGAGGGATCTTCAGAATCATCGTGTGGTCGGCGTCGGATTCACTTTGGGCAACCACATCCTCGCCGTCATAGGCGCTGGCTTCCAGTTTCAGTCCGTCTCCGTGAGAAACATCAGCCCGGACGGCAACGAGGCTCCGGTCAAAATCGGGCGTGATTTTGAGGTCTTCAATGTGCTGAACAGGAACCGGTTCCAGCCACACTGTTTGCCAAATGCCCGTGGAACTGGTGTAGAAGATCCCACCAGGATTCAAAACTTGCTTGCCGCGTGGCTCGGTGGAGGTATCGGTCGGGTCCTGCACTTCCACTTCAATCGTTTGATTCGAAGTCTGTTGAATCAAATCGGTGATATCGAATGTGAAGGGATCATAGCCGCCCTTATGGGTCCCGGCCAGCTTGCCGT
Organism: Fimbriimonadaceae bacterium; assembly: GCA_036502005.1. Taxonomy (GTDB): domain Bacteria; phylum Armatimonadota; class Fimbriimonadia; order Fimbriimonadales; family Fimbriimonadaceae; genus DASXZH01. Next base: position 21,321 of record DASXZH010000006.1, on the reverse strand, counting down.
TGACCTTCACCGTCGTCTGCCAATCGACGGCACCAAAATGAAGCAGAATTCGCTTGCCTACCCAAGAGGCGGGAACGATGAACTCGCGGCGATACCTTACGGTTGAGTCTGCATCGACTTTTGCTTTCACACCGGATAAGGCCGATTCAACCGGGAAAGGAACCAGGATCTTCTTATCGTAGGCGAACTGCGTTGCTTTGGTTGGAGCTAGCGAAAAATCCCAGAGGCCATTGAGATTGATCCAGTCGGTTCTCGCCATTTGTGGCCGAGGATATTCTGGCAAAGTGTGGAGCGGGTCAACGTCTTTGCCCCACTTCGTGTACAGCGGATTATCTGGCAGTTGCCACTGGGTTTGGGCCGTCCCAAAGGCAGGAACCATGAGTACGCACAAGCACCACTTCCACATAGAGTCATTTTAACCAATAAAGCTCTAATGTGCTTTCTTAAGAATATTTGCAAATTCTCCTAATAGACACTCTATTGCTGCAAATAACTGCCGATATAAATACCGGGTAGCTGGGGACAGCTACACCACCAGTGCGCTGAAGCCGAGTAGCAGCGCATACCCCTCTAACGCAACGTGCCGGGCGACAGCCCGGCATTAATTGCCATGAATTCTCGATTTTCGATTTTCGATTTGTTTGATTTTATGTCGAGTCGCTAGTCGCGACGGTCCGATTGTAACCCCCTCCAGTTCCGCTCGTTTCTCGCTGCACTGGTTCCCCCTTTTCGCTCGTCCTCGCTAAAAGGGGGCACCACCACATCGCGTAAAAGGAACGAAGGGGCCGCATTTTGAAACCGGCTCTAAAAGATCGTGTACGGATCCACGTCTGATACCAAGCTGACGGTTTTTGAAGCAAACTGGCGCAAGATTGCGCCCAGCTTCTCAACCGAAGATTCGGGCGGGAGCTTTAACAGTAGATGCATGCGCCAGCGTCCGTGCAGTCTCTCAATCACGCATTCAGTCGGCCCCTGAATAATCGTGTCCTCCAACACTTGCAGATAATCGGCGACCTCGCAACTTGCTTGGCGGACTTCGGATTGGTTTTCGCCCGAAAGAATGATGTTTACAAGCCGGATAAACGGGGGATACATGGCCAGCGCTCGCTCATTCTTCGCGCCCTTGTAGAAAGTTGGGTAATCATGGGTCTCGGCGCAGGTCACCGAAAAGTGGGTTGGATTAAAAGTTTGAATAACGACGTGCCCAGGAATAGCCCCTCGGCCGGCTCGACCCGCAACCTGCGACAACAGTTGAAAGGTGCGCTCGGAGGCCCGGAAATCTGGCACGTTCAGCGAGATATCGGCCGCGATGACGCCAACGAGGGTTACGTTTGGGAAATCCAGCCCTTTGGCTACCATCTGCGTGCCGACCAGAATATCCAGATCACCGGATCGGAATCGGGCCAGAATGTCTTCGAGCGCGCCCTTCTTTTTGGCCACATCCCTGTCAAGCCTCGCAACCCGTGACGCGGCAAACATGCCGGCAACCGTTTCTTCAACCTTTTCCGTGCCGATTCCGAAAGGGTTCAGCTTGTTCCCGCGGCACTGGGGGCATTGATCCGGAGGGCGTTGCGAATATCCGCAGTGATGGCACCGCAGTCTCCTTTCGGTTCGGCTGTAGGCCAAAGGAACAGAGCATCGAGGGCACATAAACTGATGCCCGCAATCGCGGCACATGAGAAACGGCGAGTAGGCGCGGCGGTTCAAGAATAGGATGCATTGCTCGCCGCGTTCAAGGGTCTGCTCCATCCTCTGAAACAGGGCCGGGCCGATGATGGCAGGATGCCCGTTCCGAAAACCTTGTCTCAGGTCAACTACTTCAACGCTTGGGAGGGTAGCGGTTGCCGTTCTATGGGGAAGCTCTAACAGGGTGATCTCGCCTTGTTCGGCCAGGTAAAAACTCTCTACGCTGGGGGTTGCCGAACCTAGAACCACGGCCGCTCCATGCTGCTTGGCCAATCGGAGGGCTAGGGCCTTCGAGTGGTAGCGCGGTGCCGACTCTTGCTTGTAGCTGGTCTCGTGCTCCTCGTCGATGACAATGAGACCAATGTTGGTGAGGGGAGCAAAGAGCGCGCTTCGCGCTCCGAGAACTACAGAGACTTGGCCACTGCGGATCTTCGACCACGTTTCCAGGCGTTCGCGGGCAGAGAGATCGCTATGGAGCATTGCTACCCCCTCCCCAAACCTATCGCGCAGTTGCGAAATGGCCTGGGTGGCAAGAGCGATTTCGGGGACCAGATAGAGCACCTGCTTGCCTTTCCGCAAGGCTTCAGCAGCGGCGCGCAGGTACACCTCTGTTTTGCCGCTGCCGGTAATGCCATGAAGCAAGAAAGCATGGAATTCGTTGAGGCTGATGGCATCCGAGATCGCTTTTATTGCGGTAGCTTGCGCGGGATTGGGGGTGGGAGGCTTTCGCCCCACGATGTTGCCGCTTTCGACGCGCTCCAGGAGTCCGGAGTCGACCATGGCCTTTAGGGTCGTATCCGTGATGCCGCTTAAGGCTTTAATTTCCGAAGCTTTTAGCGGCGCCGGGTCTCCGGTTTGCAGCCGCATGATCGTGAGGGCTTGGGCGGGGCGTTTCTTGCCTTCTTTCTTCAGAAACTCCTCTATTTTTTCCGTTTCGGAAGTGAGGCGCAATAGGTCGTTGCGTTCCTTGCGCCCCTCATCAATTTGCAATAGCAGGCTCTGCTGTACCACTCCTTTGGCCCGTAACTGTTTCAGCGCTCGAAGGGTTGCAGGGGGGAGTTTCTTGGTCGCTTTTTGAACGAGCGGCCCCGTTTCCTCCAAGGTCCGTACAACCTCTTTTTGAAGCGGAGTGAGGTGGGGTTTCTCAGGCGTTTCCGCGAGTTCCCAAGCGGTTACAATACGCTCCCGAACACCAGGCGGCTCGGCCGCCGCGAGGGCCATGGAAAACGGGCATAGATATTGTTCCGCCACAAAACCGACCAGATCCACCAACTGCCCCGGCAGCGAAAGTCCGCTGATGGGGGCATTTATGGGTTTTAGCTGCTTGATTGGAAAGCCAAGTTGAGTTTCATCCGCTTCGTAAACTTTGATGGCAAACCCGATGACCGAGCGGGGCCCGAGGGGGACGAAGAACGCATCGCCTGCGGCGGCGTCGGCAGGGGCGCAGTAGGTCCAGACTGAATCGATTCCGCCAAGTTTGGGATCGACGACCACATCGACAACCCTCACTCGTTCTGGAGATTCCACTGGAGAAGTATATAGTGCAAATCTTGTGGAGGTCGCGACCAGTGCAGCTATACGGCGCTGGAGAAGATTTTGATACAATGGATCGTTATGAGTACGCTGGGTGGCTTTTGTATCATAGGCGGGTTCTGCGCCGTTCTCTATGCTTTCTTCATGAATGTGGGCGTGCATATCGACGACAGTGCGGCAGGTTTGCTTGGAACGCACGCCGTTGCGAATCTGGACCTTCTCAACCAGCGAGAAATGATTTGTATGACAGGATGCACAGCTTTGATTGTGGGATTTTTGCTGGTCGTTGGTGGGTCTCTTTTTGATCTTGTTAACCGGTTTGTTCAATCTCAACAAAAGGCTTGATCGAGAACATGAAGCCCTTAGGAGCATGGGCGTTAAAGTGAGGTGCTGCCGAGGGTTCCAAGGTCATTTCCTCGAGACCTCCCCCGGTTCGCGGACTCACCGGCCCCTCCGCCCGAGAGGGGCGAAGAGTTTTGCGGCGACAAAAAGCTGTCTGTTTAACACCTAAGCACCCTAGGAAGGTTGCTCAGCGAACCTCTCTGGATCAGCAAGCCGGTGGTATGCAAGGTAGATTGCCCCGTCGTTTGCTCTGCGGTGCTTTTTCCTGCTGGGAGACTTCGGAGCAGCCTTTCCGCCGGTGACCCAAGGGGTCTAACTATTAAAGCGAAGGGTTTTAACCCTGGAGTTGAAGTAATGAGTTAGTCTCGGATCCTCATAGTCCGCCCCGAGGAGGGGCAAATCGAAAGAAAGTTGTCTAAGTTGGATTTTCAAAATGTTGTCATTTCAGCCCATAGCCTTTATCTCCAAAGCCTCTTTGTCGGCTATGGACTTAAGGATAAACGCAAAAACGAGGAGCACCACCCCCGCGAACCAAGCGGCGGTGCAGAGACCAGTCCCGTACATCGCAATCGCGAAACCGCCTCCGACAAGCAGGCCGGCAAGAGCCGCAAAAGCGGGCATTCCGTACATGAAAACGAAGGGGCAATAATGCGCCCCGAGCAGGATAGCAAGCGCGGGGTAGAACCAATCGAGGTGGTAACGGGCCACCGGCAGAAGCAGAGGCATGGACAAGGGGAGAACGAAGGCGACCTGCATTCCCAGGCTGTTTAATGAATTCGATTTGCTAAGGGGCGACTTTCTGCCAAAGACGGCAATAAGCAACTCCGTCAACGGGTAAATGAAAAAACCTGCCACGACAAGAAATGTTATGGCGGCCCGGGGCGTGCTCCAGGTGGCTAACGAAGCCGATATCAGCCAAAGGACGCCAGAGACTAGCTGGCCATAAAACCCGCCTGAGAAGTGCTGGCGCACTTCTCGCTGTGCATCTTTAATATCCAATGGAATCCGCCGTCCTTTTCATGAAAGGAAAACGGAGTTCAAGAAGTTTAGGTTTCGCAGGTTAAGGCTCTAGCGGACGCACAACCATGATTCCGGTATTCCTCTTGGACATACGCATGGACTCACTAAGGCGCGGCGTTTCCAAAGTGACCTTCATATTAACCCGTCTCGATGAGGCATCCATGAAGTGAATAACGTCGTCCGAAGTTCGATAAAGCAGGCCCGTGTGGGACATGTCGATTCCGTCTTCGGTGGTGGTTATTCCAATAATGTCGCCAGTTTGTAAAAGGCTTTCCGCATCCGCGATTTTGTCCACTGGCAGATAGCTCATGGACCGAGCGTTGATAATGTCTTCGTAAACTTTAATCTTTGGCACAAATGCCGGATTCGCCTTCAGTTGAAGATAATCTTCAGGCTTCTCGGTCATAAATCCGACCTTCTGAGTGAACGGCGCCGCGCCGGGCAATGACGGCGTTATATTGGCTACCGTTCCCTTCTTAACGTTGTCCCACATCCAGTCGGAGGTGTAATGCAGGCGGGTGGTGTAGTCGCCCTGCACTCCCCCTCGATAGCGCGTGAATCGCACCGCATCAATAAATGCCTGCTTCGTTGGGTGGCCCTGCTTCAGGATCCTTGCCAAATCTAAAGAGCTCTCGAAGAAAGTGACGCAGTCCAGGCCAGCCAAGTTAATGGCGCAAATTTCGGCGTTTGCATCAAGCTCAAGCGTGTGCCCAACGTATGGAGTGCCCAATAGCTCCGTTCCGATCTTCCCGATAAGCTCGCCGATTGGAAGCTTATCCCAACCGTTTTGCTGAGCCTTGGCGATCAAACGTTGAAACACGTCGTCGCCGATAAAAGAAGAGCGAGGAGCCTGCAACAGTTTCGCCAAACTCAAAACAGGCGATGCAGCAACGAGAAGAGCCGAAGACTTGATCAATTCACGCCGAGTTAGCATAGTGTTCTGTCCCCTTAGTTTACTTCCAGAGCGGATTAAGACTTCTTGGTGAGCTTATCCACAAGCGGCCTGAACTTGGCGTCGATCTGCTCCTTCGTATGGTGGACCTCAAGAGACTTCGACCACAAGTTAAACGACACCCGGCCGACAATGGCATCGCTTACCTGGTCAACCAGTTGCCTCCCACCCGCCTGCTCTATGTAAGTATCGACAGACCGCACCTTGAACCGCCCGATGCGGTTCGCGTAGAAGGCCATATAATCGTCCAGCAGCAAGGTGCCGACAAAGTAGGAGTCTTTGTGTTTGCCCTTTGTCTCGATGATCACATGTTCAAAATCGCCGACTTCAAATCCTACAACCTTTCCGAGAACCCAGTGCGTGCTCTTCACAATGTCGGGCCCTTTACTTTGGGAAAGCTTATGTTGTGGAGATAGCAAGAGCAGAGACGCGGCGATTGTGGAAAGGAGCATGAAGCAAGGTTACCGCGAACTGATATGTCGCACTCACGGGGCTACGGAGTTTCACCCGGTTGGATCAAGCATATCGCGTCTAATCTTGTTTACGTAGGCGAACAGTTCGGCAGCGTCGGCAATTGTTGTTGCAGCAGCCTTCGATTTGGTCTTTAGGGCAACATGTCCCGGAGCGAAACGGTTGTGAATAAGAAATTGGCTTCCTTCAACAGTAAAAGCCGTTGGCGAGTTAAGCCAAGCATCGTTTAAAAGCAATCGCGCCTCATCCGGATTGACAAGACATTCTTTAAGCATCTCCGCAAGGTGCATTCTAGCTACCTTTGGAGTCGGGCCGATAAGTAGCTCAGGTCCTATGCTTAACACGTAAGCTAGAGGCAGGAGCGTCTTCAGCGTTAGAGGGCGCTTGCCATTTAGGATTGCGCTAAGATTCTCATGCTTCATGCCGATTCTTGAGGCAACATCTTTTCCTTTGAGGCGAAGATCTTCCATCCGCGAGTGAATCACCTTTAGTGGGTGGAGAGGCAGACGGGGTCGGTGCTTAGCGTCGTAAGCTGCAACCAGATCTAGCAAAACGTCGAGTTCGTCACCCTCCGGTGTGCCCTCCGCCGATCCCCATACGAGCTCAATTCGAGTGACTGCTTCATCGTAATCGGCTTCGGTTCGAATCGGCTTTACAGTTACGGTGCTCAAATTGTTTGCATCTCCTTTAATGTCAACTTGCTGTACTCGGCATGCGTCCCAAACCAACGAATCAATACACCGTGCCTTACAAAATCAACGGCGGCAATTAGGCGGTAATGGTTTCCTTTAATATTAAACACCACTCTATCGCTGCCTTTAACGAGGTCGGCTTGGGGGAACGATGCTTTTAGCTCGGCAAATGTCGCCCACTCTGCTTTTATCGTTTCTTGAAGCCATATTCCGAGGGGAATCGCTACCGTCGGAGTCTCAAGTTGAAATTCTTTCAACCTTTTCGGTGACACAACCCTCACAACTCATTGTACATCAACCTTATGCAAAACGATAAGTTATATTATCATTTTAAATAAGTTTCACAGGTGAGATGGGTTCAAGACACGTCCCGCTAATGGACGTTCTCGACGATCGAATACATCGGGATGATGATCGACATCGTGATGCCGCCAACGATAATTCCCATCACAACGATCATAACGGGCTCAACGATGGAAATGAGAGCCTTAAGCTTTCCGTCCACTTCTTCTTCCATATGAGCTGCCGTGTTGTTCATCAACAGCGGAAGTTGGCCTGTCCGCTCACCAACGGCAACCATTCGCACAAGAGTTGGAGGAAAAGCCTTTGTCTCTTTAAGGGAATCGGAAAGCGGCGAGCCGCGTTCCACCGAAGTCCTGGCGTTGTTGATGGCGTCACGCAAAATGGGATTGCCGGCCACTTTCGCGCCGTGCTCCAAAGCGGCAAGCATGGCAACGTTACTGTTCAAGAGTGTGGCAATTGACTGGCAAGAACGCGATAGTGCCAGCTTTTTCATAAGATCACCAAGAACGGGCACTCTCATTAAAAAGGAAAAAATGAACCGGTTCACAGTGGGCAAGCGCAGGATCATTTTGAGACCCACAACGAACCCGATCACCCCAAAAAGCAGTTGAAAGGGATGTCCTTTCATAAAGATGCCCAGATCGAGAACGGCCCTCGTGCTTGCCGGTACGGCAACGCCCATCTTTGTAAAGATGTCGGCGAACTTGGGCATCACGAACATGACCATGATGACCACCGTGCCGCCCGCAATGACCGTCAAAACGATTGGGTAAAGGAGAGCGTTCATGACCTTTCGTCTAAGATCTGCCGCGCGCTCGACATAAGCAGCGGCGCTATCCAGCGCCCGGTCCAAGCGGCCGCCTTCTTCCGCGATCTTAACCATATCGCAGACCAATACCGGGAACAGGTTGTTGGCTGCCTTCATACCTGCGGAAAGGCTCTTTCCGCCTACGATCTCTGACTTAAACCTTATAAGAGCTTCTTGAATCTGGTGCGTTCGAGCCGTTTCAATTACGGCGTCGAGAGCTTCCACAAACGGCACACCGGTTTGGGCCATAACGGCCAGGTCCCTAAGAACAACCGCTAAATCAGCATCTGAGAATTTCTTGCGACCGAGTTTAAACCCGCCCGCCTCGGCGTCGCCCGAAGAAGCGGCAGCGCCACCGCGAGCCGCGCCGGCCGGAATAATCGAAATGATGGTGACAGCCTGGGCCGTTACTTTGCGTTCGACTTCGTCGATCGTGATGCCGGTGATTTCACCTTCGATCTTTTTGCCGTCAACATCGTAGCCCTTGTATTTGAAAAGCTGCATAACTAACTTCCGTCTGAGGTCACGCGAAGAACTTCTTCGACGGTGGTATATCCGGCCAAAACTTTCAACCTCGCATCTAGGCGCAAGCTCATCATTCCGGACCTTTCTGCTGCATGGCGAATCTCATCCGATGCTTTTCCGGCTACGATCAGTCGGCGGATCTCCGAGTTGACTTCCAAAATCTCGTAAACGCCAAGCCGCCCACGGTAACCCGTTTTGGCGCAGTTATCACACCCTTTTCCTTTCCGGTAAAGGTGGTCCGCAGGAAGACCGAGCAACTCAAGAGCTGCCGGTTCCGGTGAATAGATTTCCTGGCACTTGGGGCAAATCGTCCTTACCAAGCGTTGGGCCACGCTGCATGTAAGACTTGAGCTCAAAAGGAACGGCTCAATACCCATTTCAACCAATCGCGTAATGGCGCCCGCACTATCATTGGCGTGCAAGCTGCTAAGAACCAAGTGGCCGGTAAGAGCCGATTCAACGGCGATAGAAGCCGTTTCTGCGTCTCGGATTTCTCCGATCAGAATAACGTCGGGGTCTTGGCGAAGGATCGAACGTAGTCCGGCGGCGAAGGTAACGCCCGCGCGGACATTAACGTTCCCCTGCACGATTCCATCGAGCTGATACTCCACAGGATCTTCGATAGTGATGATGTTTCGGAATATTTTGTTGATGTAGTGCAGCGAAGCGTAAAGGCTCGTTGTTTTTCCTGAACCGGTGGGCCCGTTAACGATGATGAGCCCCTGCGGTTCGACCAGTTTCGCCTGCAGCCGCTCCATCATGTCTTCCGCGATTCCAAGCTTGCCCAAGTCCATCATGGCTGAGGACTTGTCCAGAATTCGGATAACCACGTTCTCGCCGAACACGCTTGGGAAGGTCGAAACTCGGAAGTCGAATTGGCCCTGGCCAGTAACGAGCGTACAGCGGCCATCCTGGGGAATACGGCGCTCGGCAATATCCAAGCTGGCGATAATCTTGATACGAGAAATCAGGGGGTGCTGAAGATCTTTTGGCACGAGCATGACTTCCTGGAGAAGTCCGTCGATTCGGAAGCGGACGCGCACTTTTCTCTGATGAGGCTCGATGTGGATATCGCTCGCTCGCATCTGGATTGCACGCAACATAAGAGCGTTGGCGAGTCTGATGACGGGCGCGCCTTCAACAGCCTCTTTAAGTTCAACAACGTTGACCTGCTCTTCTTCTTCGTCCGGACCGGTGACGCGCAGCCCCTCAGAATCGATGCCTCGAACGGCTTCGCCGACCAGTTCACCAAGATCGTCGTAAGCCCCAAAGCATCGGAAGATAGCATCGCGAACGTCTTCATCGGTCGCCAGCAGGGGGTCGATTTCAAGCCCGGTGAGAGCGCTAAGCTCGTCGATGGCGGATAGGTCAAGCGGATTGACCATGGCCACGCTGGCGGCAACCTCGGTTCTTTCAATCGGAATCGAAAGGAGGCGAACGGCAACAGCGTGAGGAATGATTCTAGACGAGGTCGGTTCGATCTCGATTCGGGCCAAGTCTACAAAAGGCACACCCATCTGAAGGCCCACGCACTTCAGTTTCTGCTTTTCCGAAATCTTGGCAAGGCGAACGAGCAGGTCGCCAATGGGCTCCAGAGTATTCTCGCGCTGCCCTAAAATCCCTAGAAGCTCTTCACGAGTAACGTAGCCCTCTTCGACAAAGATTTCACCAATCGAGCGATCTAGATTCATTCTATTTAGGGTCGATGGTCGGGGTAATCGTAATGATCACTTCATCTTTGGTGTGAGTTTTGTTGCTGTTCTTGAACAGCTCTCCGAGGATCGGGATCTTGCTCAGCCATGGAACCTGCTGGAAGTTCGCGACATCCTCATCGTGGATCAGGCCGCCGATGATGATGGTGTGGCCGCTTTCAACGGTAAGGCTGGTCTGAGCCTCTCGAGTCGAGATTTGCGGATAGCTGCCTCCGTTTACATTTATGAAGCTGGTTACGGTCGAAACTTGCGGGTAGAGGTCAAGCTTCACCTTGCCGTCGTTCGAAATCCAGACGCTGACCTGAAGGTAGATACCGACTCGCTCTTCGTCCACGTTAAAGATGGGCGTTCCATTCTGGTTGTAAGAGGAAACGACCGGAAATTCCAAGCGCTGTCCAACGAGAATGTACGCCCGCTGGCCATCCTGGACCGTAATGTTGGGCGAAGCGAGAAGCTTATCCAGACCCTGCGTTTGTAACGCGTTCATTGTTGCGTTGAATGAGAGGGGGGCCACCGAAAAGGTGCCGAAACCGCTTCCTTGCTGTTGATTCAGGGTTAGTTGTGGGAGCTGCCACTGAAGACCCAAGTTCTTTTCCGCGTCCATCGACATATCGTTGATGGTCACGGAGATGTTCACTTGCGGGGGGCGAACATCCATCGCCTTGAGCAGGCTCACGGCGGTATCAACCGTTTCTTTCGGGCCCCGCAATAGAAGGATACGGCTGTTCTTGGCATCCTTATTGTCCATCACGGCCGCCTGAACGCCGGTGGAGGAACTTGTGTCGGAAGTGCCGAGAGATGTCTGCGCAACGGATGGTGCCACCAGCATTGTCAGTTCATCAGGTTTGAACTCCTTAGCGAGCGTATCGGCCAGTTTTTGCGCGTCGCAGTAGTTCGTGTTGTAGGTAACGGTAACGATCTCGGGTGCTTGTGCCTTAACCGGTGCTGGATGAGCAAGAGCGTAGGCGACGGGATAGGCGGACTTTAACTTGTCGTCTGCTCCAACCACGTATTCGTTGTTAACTTTCAAATAGGAGAGGTTTGCGAGAACGCACATATCGGAAAGGGTGTCGATAAAGCGGTGCTTGGTCACCTTTATGGTGATATCCGGTGCACTGTCTGCCAGAAGCAGGATGTCCGCGCCGGTTTGTCGCATCAACTGGTCTAAAAGGGCCCGAAATGGGGCTTTAACCATGTTTAAAGAAACTGGAACGTCTTCGACCTTGGTGCCAGGCGTCACACCCGGTGTAACGGCATTCGCTGAATTACCGGAGGCAATTGCCTTAGCGGCATGAACGGCCTTTGCAACGGAAAAGTTTCCCTGGTTCTGGGTGGCATCGGTTTCTGCTGTGGGCAGAACGCGCGAAACCGATTCGGCCATCACGACCGTTTTTGGCACGTCTGACGGGATGTTGCCAGCCTTCGGATCTGCAAGCGCAACTTCAGTCGCAGCCGAGAGGCCTGTTGCTATCGGTGAGTTGGCAGGGATCTCGATTACAGTCTTAGGCCTTACAAGTTTTGTGACAACCAGCGGTGTAACCGCAGGCTTGACTTCCGGTGTTCGTGCTGCCACAACCGATTTCTTTTCGGGAGGACGTTTTGTGGCAATCAGTTTGGCGGCACCAGGTCTCGGTACAGCGGGCTTAGATTCGGCGACCTTTGCCGATGCAGGCGACAATGTTCGCGGTTTTAAAATTGAAGGAAGAAGGGCAAACTCCTTTACAGCATCAAACTGGGGAGTTACAGCCGGAGCAGATAAGAAGATGGGAACTCCGGGAACCAGGCTGCGCGCGTCAAAATAATCTCGCAAGTGGGAAATGGGCTGCGATACCGTAACTTTGGGAGCCAAAAGCTGAGTGATGCGAGCGCCTTGGCTAGCATCGTTTTGAGGCCAAATCGACAGCAGAAGGAGAGGATAAATCATAAAGAATGGCTGCTCCCCACGGTGAACTTCAGCGTGGTTTTATCGCGGTGCAGAATGAGGGTGTCCGCAGTGATGTTTATAACTGTGTAGCCGGCAACCTTCGATCCAACTTTGCATTCGCGGACGTCGTCTGGCTTGTCACTTACCGTTATCATCGCAGTTCTTCCGTGGACCTCCATCACGCCGTTGAATGTGAGAGTTTTTGGTGGCTCTCCCTTTAGTTGTTGGCTGTTCCCCGTATTTTCACCAGGGGGCATTCCAATTGCGCCGGTCTGGGTGCCACCGGCAGGGGATTGCTTTCCTGAAGCATCCGGCAATGATGAGGTTCCATCGGGACTAACTTTCGCGTTGGCCAACTCCTCACCGGTGGGTTCAAAGGGGGGCACGTTGCCCATGGGGCCGGACGTGCGCCCACCCGTTAGTCGCTTCACCCTAATGGCCGTAGAAGGTAACGGCGGTGCAACAGGCGGTGGAATTTTGGGTTTGGCAAAGGGCTGCGAAGTTAAGGTTGTTGGCAAAGCTGCCGTCGTCTTCTTTTCGGTCGTGGCAACGACTTGGCCCTCAGCTCGAGCGACTTCCGCCGTAGGCGCGCTGTGCGGCTTAGGAATAATTTGAAAGATCGCGACGCCGACGATAATGAGGGCCACCGCTCCAAGGACGGCCGCCTTTTTGGGATCTCCGGTTTTCATGAGCTAGCTCCTGGCTTCGTTATGGGGTCCACTTCAACAACCGCGCTGACTTGGCTTACGGGGGCTTTGGGATCGGCGCTGGGGACAGGCGTGAAATTAATAGATCCGAACTCGAAAGGAACGGAGCCCTCGGTGAGCTGTTGAAGGATCGTTAGGACATTGGCGAGATTCCCGTTCAGGGTGAACTTCGCGCTATACATCATGTAGCCGGTACCGTCAACTCCAAAATGGCTCATGTAGGCTGTTGGGGCCGGTTGCGCGCTAAATTGGGCGACCTTACACCCTTCTTCGTGGGCCAAGTTTTCCAATTGAGTTTCCACCGCCGAAACTACTTGTGAATCCGCGCTGGGCGCTCGTGCCGCTGGTATCAGCTTCTGATCCTGAACGTTTCTGAGTGCCACCATCAGTGCTGCGTTTTTTGACTTGGCAGCCGACTTGGCCGCCTTGATCTGGGGAAGCATGAAAAGCGACTTCGTGCACCAAAACCCAGCGCAAACCAAGCAGATCCCAATGCATGAATAAACAAGGGCGGACAAGGTCCGCAAGTGTTTGCCTAGAAAGAGCCAAAGGGCGTAAGTCATGGGCTCACCGAAACCAACTGGTCGAGGCCGAAATTTACGCCGTCCGGTCCCATGCTCGTGTCGCTATTCATAGTCGACAGGGTTGTTTGTTTAGCTTCGGGGCTCTTGCCGGTTTGGGAAACGAAATCTGCGGCAGCTTTATAGCTGATAGCCTGCGCTTGGATGTTGAAGTCCATCTTCTGCTCCTTCCACTGCACCGTAAGGGATGAAAGGCTCACTTCCGGACTGACATTGTTAAAAAACAGGATCAGCCGGCCAAGGTATTCGCGCGCATGGTTGTGGAGGCTGTCCAGCGTCTTCTTGTCTTGCAAAACGGGAGCAACGCTATCCTGCTGCTTCTGAACCCCGTTGAGCTTTGCTGTCAGCAGCTTGTCGCCTGAGATCGCAGCCTTATAATCCGCTGCCGTCTTTATATACATGCGATGCAGAGGGGGCAGGACGATGGCTACAACGGTGATGCCGACAAAGTAGGAGACAAGCCGCTTTCGCACCTGCTCGCGCAGGCGGGTGCGATTCTGCAGCCTTTCGGCCAGCAGATTTGCCTCGACGTTAATCGATTTAGACTTAGGCGCTACGCGCCCATGCAAACTCACGTCGGACACTGTCATCTCCTATCGAAATGTTCTTGCCGGCCAGCGCTGAAAGCGAAAGGCCGACACTAACGGTAAATGCTTCTTGGCGATTTGCCACTGTATCAAATGTTTCTCGGTTAAACTTTCCAATCATTCCGGCGAAGGGTTTCGCCCTTTCCACTCGCAGTCCCAGCACCACCTGAAGATATTCATCAAGGCCCTGCAAGCTGGTTAAACCGCCGCAGACGATGACGTGGTCCAAAATCCCCGCATAGCTCCTTTCCGGGTGCAGCGACCGGAAATAGCGAAGCAGGCGCAAAAACTCTCGGGTGAGCTTTTCCACTTCCTGCTGCACCGATACTCTGGCTGGCAGATCGCCCATCTTTAGGTGGAGGATGCCGTCCGGTGAAAGCTTTGTCTCGGGGTGGGAAAGCAACTTGTCGGCTTCCTGTAACGTACAGTTGAACTCTGTTGCAACAGCCTCTGCGATCTTGTGGCCACCAAATTTTACGCCTCGAATGAACTGGAGTTTTTGGTTCTGCACAACATACATGTGCGTCGTGTTGGCGCCCACATCGATGATGGTCAGGGATGCATCCCGCCAAAGGGCGCTTTGCTCGTTAAGCCTTCGCTCTACAACGCGCAGAATAGCTTGTGCCTCTAACTCAGCTCCAACTACTTGAACCCCTGCGAGTTCCACCCCTTCGGCTCGGGAATCGATAACTTCCTTTCGGACTGCAATGACCAAGGACTGACCCGTGTGATCGTCTTCATCGGGACTCGGCGCAGAAGCCTCGACATAGGCGGATTCCACTGGAAATGGAAGGTGCCTTTTCACCTTATAGCGAGCGGCGTCGCGCAACTCTTCACCTTCTAGGAGCGGAAGGGTCACCCAGCGAAGAGTGGCGAGGTTGCTAGGAACCGAGATCACAGCGTTTGCCCGCTGAAATTCATATTCGGTGAGCTTGGATGAAAGAATCCTTGCGAACTTGCGCGGTTCTTTTACAACCCCATCTTGGATCATGCCGTACGGAATGCCGAAGGAAGATGCTCCCTTGATATCGACACGTGAAGAAGCCTCATCGGCAATTACGAACTTTACCGATTCGCTGCCAATGTCGATGCCCATGGCCAGGCGGTCTCCGGACTTCTTCTGGTTTCCGTTCAGCATTTACGCGACCTTCAACTCCACATCACCCCAGTGAGCTCGGTAAAGGTCCAGAAGCCGGTCGGTTTGCATCAAGCTCTTTAAATGTTCGACCACAACGGGGTCAAACTGGCTTCCTGCGCCTTTACTGAGCTCGGCCAGAACCATGTTGGCGTCCATAACGTTTCGGTATGGACGGCGCGAACTCATGGCGTCGAAAGCGTCGGCGGCGCATACGATTCTCAGCGAAAGCGGAAGTTCACCACCCTTGAGGCCGTCCGGGTATCCGGAACCATCCAACTTCTCGTGGTGGTTTCGGATGATCATAAGAACGCCCTCAGAAAGCATGAGCGGCTTGCAGATTTCGTAGCCGATAACCGGGTGGTTCTTCATAAACTCGAACTCATCGTCGGTAAGTCGTGCACGCTTGTTAAGGATCGCGTCAGGCACGCCGATCTTGCCGATGTCGTGCAAGATCGTGCCGATTCGGAGTTCTTCCATCGCTTCGGCGCCAAAGCCAAGGTTTTCGCCGATCATAAGGGAAACTTCGCAAACGCGTTGCGAGTGGCCTCGCGTGTACTCATCGCGAGCTTCCAAGGCGGTTGCTAAACTCTCAAGCGTGAGAAGGAAGGTCGTTCGCCTTCTCTCCTCCATCCGCGCGTTGGAAACAGCCACCGATACTAGCGAGCCGAGCGTCCGAAGCAGTTCCATGTCGTCGTCGGCGAAAGAGTCGGTTGTTTCGAGGTCCAAAAGAGTCATGACCCCAAGAATTTGCTCGACAGCGGCCTGCCCAGCCTTGGTGTAGGTTCTTACGGACAGCGGAATGCTTGCAGCAGCCTTGACTCCGGGGGTTGTTGCATCGAATTCGTTATGTTCGCTTCCGGATCCCGAAACGGAGATAGGTTGGCCGAGTTTGGCAACCTGGCCGGAGATCCCAACGCCCACTTCGAGTTGTTCGGGAAAGGTGAATTCGCCTTCGATCCCGTAGGCCGTTTCTGTCACTAAAAGGTCTTTCTTCTGGTCGTCCAAAAGCATGATATAGCCACAACTGGCTTTTGTCTCATGGACGGCAAACTTTAACGTGTCAGACATTGTCGCGCTAAGCTCCGAGCTTGCCGCGAGTTCCGTTCCGCATTGAAGTAGGGAATTCAATCTTCGGCTGGCAGCGCTTAGCTGCTCGTTTTGGGACATAAACTTAATGAGCCAAAGTCCCGCCCCCACACCGAAGCCGATTCCCACTGCCGGAACAAAGGCTTGGACATCAAATCGATGGTGGATTACGGCCGAACCTATGCAAGTTAAAATGGCGGACGCAGTAAGCGACATTGTTCGCTTCTTATTTCGATTGACGAAGGCTTCTAGAACGATGCTGCAAATGGAGAGCAACCAAAGATTCGAGGCGATGCTGCAAGCAAAGACAACCGCATAGATCAGGCGTATCGCAGTGCAGATGGTGGCACCCCGGGCAATGTAACTGTCACGGTTTGAACAAGCTCTGTAGGCAACGCCGTTGGCCAGAACCAGAATTCCAGCCATCGCAATGGCGGTTGATGAATCAATATGCCCATAGCCCAGGAAACCGGCCGAAATGACGAGTATCCAGTTTGCTCGGACGGCGATCTGTTCGGCCGAAAAACGTGTATCGATCTTTAGCTTCATACCAGTCCATCAATGGCCGGCCGAATACGTCGGCATAGAACCACCTGTTATTGTTATTGGGTGTCGGCTACGCAAACCTCACCTTTCACAAGTCGAGTAAAAGTGCGGGGATTGCGTGGTGCCAGCTTTGTAAACCCTGCAAATAAGCCGAGATATTGATTAATCAAGGCAAACGCGAGAGGAACGAGAGGAGAGGATGGCCCAAATTAACCCGTCGGATTTCCGACTATATGCACGATTCGAATGTTTGGAGGAAGCGGTCTTACAGTCCGAGGAAAGCGGTAACCAGTTTCATGGCACACTCCTCGATATCGGTTTAGGAGGCGTCCAGATTGAATCTAACCAGGCATTGCCAACCGATTCTAAGCTGCTTCTCGTGCTTGAAGGAAAAGAAGGCGGGCCGCTCTTAAAGGTCCACGGAAAGGCCAAATACTGCAATGCGCCGCAGGGGTCCAGCGCCTATATGACGGGCTTTAAGTTTGTTCCTGAGTCGCATCAGGAGCGCGTGGCGATCGCCGAATTCGTGCACGATGTGTTCCAACGCCAGTGGGAAATCCTAGGCAGTTAGGTCTTCTGAAAAGAAGAACGATAATTTATTTCTGTTTCGCCATATTTGTTGCTACAGTATAAGGTTATGGATGGGGGCATCCGAACCTAGTGGGGCAACGACGCACGCTGACGCTCTGGCAACTAGATATTGCCGATAGAGCGATGCTGGACGAGCTGAATCCCGAACTTCTGCATCGGACGATCGGCTTTTGCGAAAACACGGTCGACAGGATGGCAGAAGATTTTGGGCTCTCCATTGTACAGCCTATGTCCGTTGACGACTCCCTTGTTTCATTTTTTGAGTCGGCCTCCGAGGCGATTGAGATGGTGAGCGAAGTCCACCGTATGGCCCTCGAGCAGCCGTGGCATCCCGCGAGAAATCTGCTCCGATCCGCCATCCTCTCTTCGGACTGCGAACTCAAAGATGGCATGATTTCGGGCGGCTTACGCACTCTGGAATGCATGAAAGACCAAGCGCGCCCGGGCCAGATTCTGATTTCCCAGGCCACCTACGCCCTCGCGCGGGAGAATCTGCCTGAGAACCACAGGCTCCTTAAGCTGGGTTCGCATCACTTCGACGATCAGCTTCAGGCGCAATTCCTATATCAGCTTCTCCATCCGGATCTACCTTCCCAGTTTCGAGCCCTTGCGTCCACACTTGAAGCGGCCAGTAATCTTCCTACCGGAACAACTCCATTTATTGGGCGCATTTCCGACCTCGAGCGCATTATCGAGGCTCTTAGGGAGGAAGGGGTTGCCAACCTCATTGGGTTTGGAGGTATTGGCAAGAGCCGGTTGGCTATAGAAGTAGGCCATGACCGACTGGAATACCACAACCACGGCGTTGCCTACATCGATTTCACCGGCGTGTTTG
Organism: Fimbriimonadaceae bacterium; assembly: GCA_036502005.1. Lineage (GTDB taxonomy): Bacteria > Armatimonadota > Fimbriimonadia > Fimbriimonadales > Fimbriimonadaceae > DASXZH01. Next base: position 3,282 of record DASXZH010000006.1, on the reverse strand, counting down.
ACCAAGAAGAAGCCTACAGAGCCATCCTAAATGGACTTGGCTTGAGAGAGGATTCTGGCCGCACTCTGGAACACGCTGTCATCGAGAAGCTAAAGAAAAGCGAAATGCTTCTTATCTTCGATAATGTCAACACAGGCTCAGAAGCGGTCTCGTTGGTTATAAACCATATTCAAGAGTTCTGTCGGGAGGTACAAATTCTTGTCACGTCGCGGATCCAGTTGAATATCACCAAGTGCGCGCCTTTAACGATTGGACCAATGGAGGTCCCGAACGCGAAGAAATCCTACGAGGCAGACGAACTCCTGCAAATAGAATCCGTTCGATTATTTCAGAGCAAAGTGAGGCTGCATGACCGGGACTTTGACGTTAATTCTGCCAACGTGAAGCAGGTTGCCCAGATCTGCCGGGCATTAGATGGCGTTCCGCTAAGCATCGAACTCGCTGCCGCAAAACTAGCCAGATTTGATATCGCCAAGGTTGCCGATGGATTACAAGACGTGTTTTCCCTACTCCGTAAAGACAAACGCGCCTTTGGGCAACCAGCCCTGGAAGCAGTTATTGAATGGAGCTACGACGTGCTCAAGGCTCCGCAAAGGAACCTCTTTGTTAGGCTTGCTATCTTTGAAGCAGCATTTGACTTGGAAGCCGCCCACAAGGTCGCCGGCCATGATCTACCCGAGTCGGATGTTAAAGAACTTATCGAAGATTTGGTAAGTCAAGCGTTTATCGTCCGCCAGGTGAAGGGGGACCAGACTTTCTACCAGATGCTGGGCACGGTTCGGGAGTTTGGGCGGAATAGGGCTATCCAGACCCACCAGTTCCAGGAACTCATGGACCGCTATGCTGCTTACTACACGGAGCTAGCGAAAGATATAGCTCCGCGACTTTACGGTAGCCAACTTGACCAGCTTTTGGTCGAAATGGACTATAGCTATCCCAACTTTGTGGCCGTGCTAAAAACTTCCATCGCGAATTTCAAAGATCAGAAAGCGCCCAGCATTATTCTCGCGCTCTACATTTACTGGCATTTTAGGTCGCTCTTTAGAGAGGGGCTCAAATGGTGCCAAACCGTTCTCCACGAAAATCGTTCCTTAAAGGGGGCGGCTCGCTGTAAAGTTCTTATTATCTCGGGAATCATGGCCGCGAACGTGGGGAACTACAAACTCGCCAACAGGTTTTATACCGAAGCAAAGGCTATCGCCGACAAAGAGGACGACCCAAAGCTCCTATTCTCGGTTCTTGGATCGCGAGGAAATTACCTTCATCTAGCAGGTGATTATGCCGCCGCTTGCGAAGATATGACAGCGGCTTTGGAAATTGCACGATCAAGAGACGACCAAGTCGGAATTGCAGACATTACAGGCAACCTTGCAAACGCATTCGTAGATTTTGGGGAGCATGATCGGGCGGTACCACTCCTTGAAGAATCGCAGGCAGTAAACAAAGAGTTGGGACGCGAAGCTGCGTCCACGGCAAGAGCTAGCTTTATATTGGGGAGGTCTGCAAGGCTCAAGGGCGATCTGGATGGGGCAACCGACTACCTGAGTACATCACTTCAGGCCTTTCGAGATATCGATAATATCCAAGGGGTAGCCGGAGTCCTCCGCGAGTTTGCGCTGTTGAGAGTGCAGATGCGTTCATTCCACAGTGCCGCGATGTTCTTTGGAGCCGAAGAAACTCGGCGAAGAACGGTCAACGTCCCGGTGTCTGCTGTCAGGCAGCTTGAATATGATGCCGCCGTCGCAGAAACTCGTTCTGAGCTGGGTGGCGCGTTCGTTTATGATTACCAAAGAGGGATCGACATGAGCGACGAAGAAATTTTTGCAGATTTATTTTTGCAGCGCCAGATCAGGTAGTAGTCGCCGGTTTAGCTCCTCCGAAGCCTGAGAAATCAGGCCCACGGAGGAAAAAATGCAACGTAAATCAGTTACTCGCCTTCTATCGGCTCTTCTATGTCTAGCCCTTGTCGCAGGTGCGGTGTTCTCGCTGGCTCGTGCGAAAAGGAGAGACGCAGGCTCAGTCCCAATTCAGGTTCTCTGCAGCCCCAGCACAATCACGGCTGGATCAAAAACCCAGATCACCGTTACTCTTAACGGCGTTACGGTCTCAAATCAGTCCATAGGCTTGAGCTATGCCGGGTATAGCTTCAAAAACGACTTGGGTTATTCCGGATCTAGCTTCAAAAGGGGTCCTCAAGATCCCGTCACGGGTTTCTCTATTCTTGGAGGAAATAGCAGCGGATCGTGCAACTCCACAATCCCCGGTAACTCCGGCGATGTGGTCACTGTCACCGCATCTTGCAACGGCTATGAAGCGTCCGGAACAGTGACTCTTCAGTAATCCCAGACCAGTCCAAGCGCGCGAGCATTTATTGCCCGCGCGCCTTTTTTTACGTCATGCAAACAGATGAAGCGAAATTGCGTTATTGTTAGTAGGACAGTGTAGCGACGAGGGAGAGATCTTTGCAAACAGACTGGAAACCGGAATTGGATAAGAGGCTAACCGTAATTGCCGCGCCTCCAAAAGACTTGGACGCGGAGTTCGCTACCGCTGTGGAAGAGGGGCTTTCTGCCCCACAGAAGACGCTACCAAGCCGCTTTTTTTACGACTTTAAGGGCTCTGAGTTATTTGAGCAAATAACGGATTTGCCAGAGTATTACCTTACGAGGACGGAGGCTTCCCTCTTTAGCACGGTAACCACCGATATCATAGGCGCTTTTGAAAAGCCAGTGGCCCTCGTGGAGTTTGGAAGCGGCAGTTCTAAAAAGACGCGACTGCTGATCGAGGCTGCTCTGCGAAGGCAAGATCATTTAGATTACGTAGCAATCGACATAGCAACCGACTTCTTGGTCGAGGCATCTCAAAAGCTGTTGGCAGATTATCCCGGGTTAAGCGTTACAGCGATAGCAGCCGAGTATTTTGAGGCGCTTCATCTTTTGCCAGAGGCGAAAGAGTCGAGAATGTTTTTGTTCATGGGAAGCAACCTGGGCAACTTCGACGATAAAGAAGCGGTGGACTTCTTGCGTCGGATTCGAGAACAAATGAAGGCGAAGGATGCCCTTCTTATCGGGGTTGATCTTACAAAGGATTCGCGAGTGATTTATAACGCCTACAACGACTCCGAAAACGTCACCCGGGATTTTAACAAAAACCTCCTAACCAGAATAAACCGGGAGCTAGGAGCCAATTTTGACCTTAGCAGTTTTGAGCACGAGGCGCCTTATGATCCCGAAACGGGCCGGGTAGAGATGAGGCTTGTTTCCATGAAGGATCAGACTGTTT
>DASXZH010000005.1:0-30547 GCA_036502005.1 Fimbriimonadaceae bacterium | reverse complement strand
TCGCTTGCTCAGGCTTCGATGGACACGGTTACCCGGCCCACCGCTGAGGTCGCTACATGACGAACGAGCAATATTCATGGTCGATACTTTCAATCAACAAGACAAGCCAGACTTTTCCTGGCGCACCAAAGCTCGCAAAGGGGATTTTTGATGGTTGGGCTATGAGATTTCTAAGTTGGCGAGTTTGTCAAACTTCCGGATTGGTCACGCTAAGGAGCAAAGCTCGCAAAGGGGAAGTTTTAAGGACTGGGTGACAAGATCGATTATCGGAATAGGGTGCAAAGTCCGATATCATTTAACAATGCAAGAACGTGGGTCAGTTAACGCGGCTAAATACCAAAGGAAACCCAACTCGGAAGATTCCAAAGAGAACAAGATAGCTTCTATTATCGTAGATGCCGCCCTCGCCGTTCACCGAGAGCTTGGGCCAGGTTTGCTCGAATCCGTTTATGAAATGGCACTGGCCTATGAACTCTTGCACCGAGGTGTGTCGGTGAGGCGGCAGGTACCGCTTCCGGTCGTGTACAAAGGCGTTATGTTGGAAGAGGGTTTCCGTATCGATCTCCTAGTTGAGGAAGTTGTCGTTGTCGAACTGAAGTCGGTCGAGACAATTTCTCACACCCATACAAAAACGTTGCTAACCTACCTGCGACTAAGCAACAAGAAGTTGGGCCTCATGATCAACTTCTCCGAGGCGCTCTTGAAGAACGGAATTAAGCGAGTCGTCAAAGGACTTTAACCCCGAAAACGTACAGCTCAACTTCTTAAATCTCGTCGCCCACCCCTTAAAATTCCCCTTTGCGGTCTTTGGCCTTTACGTGGCCAATCCGGTTGCTTGACAAACTAGCTAGCTTACAAATCTCGTCGCCCCACCCCTAAAATCCCCTTTGCGAGCTTTGCGCCTTTGCGTGACCAATCAGGTTGATTGGCAACCTCGCCAACTTAGAAATCTCGTCGCCCAACCCCTAAATTCCCCTTTGCGGTCTTTGCGCCTTTGCGTGACACAATTCCGTTTGAACTTATTCGACCTCAACAACACACGAGCAAGACTAAATCACAAAAGCTTACATATCTGCGTGAAACAAAAGATCGCCCAACCAGGTCGTCCCCCAAAAAAACAACCGTGTTACACTAAACACGTGGACCTTTCACGACGAGATTTTTTAAAAGTTGGGGCGGCATCGGCGTTTCCCCTTTTTCTCCCCAAATTCAAGCAAGACAAACTGATCGTAGGTAGCGGCGAGCACACCTACGAAGTGCACCACGATTGGGTGCAGCCGCCCCCTAGCGTTAAGTGGGGCGATACCCATGGCATCGCTACCGACTCCCAGGGTCGCTTCTACATCGCCCATACGGTTCACCCGACAAGCGTCGGCTCCGACGCCATTGCCGTTTACGACCAAAGAGGCAACTTGCTCAACTCGTGGGGTGCGGAATTCCGCGGCGGCGCCCACGGTCTGGATATCCGAAAGGAAGGCAAGGAAGAATTTCTGTACCACTGCGATATCAACCGCAGGCTCGTGGTCAAAACCAGTCTCGACGGCGAAATCGCCTGGCAAACAGGAATGCCGAAAGAGCCGGGCGTTTACAAGAATGAAAAAGAATGGTGCCCCACCAACGTGGCCTTTGCTCCCAACGGCGATATTTTTGTTGGCGATGGCTACGGCAGCAGCTACATCCACAGGTACACGAAAGATGGTAAATACGTACAGCTTGTGGCCAAGCCCGGCAAGGAGCCTGGCCGTGTTAACTGTCCACACGGCTTGTGGGTCGATGACCGCGATGGCGACCCTAAACTCGTTGTTGCCGATCGCGGCAACCGAAGGCTTCAATATATGACCTTCGATGGCGAGTTCATCGGCTTTGTAACTGACGCCATGCGCCAGCCCTGCCACATCCATTTCAATGCTAAGGGCGAAATGCTCGTGCCGGACCTGCAAAGCGTCGTCACCATCCTCGATAAAGACAATAAAAAGATTGTTCAGCTTTGCGATGGCGACCCATCGAACCTGCGCGATGCCCCGCGCGAGAAGTTCATCCCTGGCAAGTTCGTGCATCCCCACGCTGCTAACTGGATCAACAAGCGCGACATAGTTGTGGTCGAGTGGGTGCCCATCGGCCGCGTAACCCTCCTCAAACGAGTCGATGCATGATTAAGGATTACAAAACCCCAAACCTGGGCCGAAACACCGGCATTCCGCTCGATCTCGACTGGATCGATGATGTTCGCGTGAACAAGAGTGCCATCAACCGCAGAACGGCCACTCTTACCGCCCGAAGGACGGTTAAAAAGCAGTGGCAGGCGGCGTGGCTGCTTCGGGCCCTCACATGCATGGATCTAACCACCCTGAATGGCGATGACACCCCTGGCACCGTTAAGCGCCTCTGTGCGAAAGCAAAGCAGCCGGTTAGAGAAGACCTTTTAGAAGCAGTCCAGGCAAAGGAACTGGGAATCAAGGTTGGCGCGGTTTGTGTGTACCACGAGTTTGTAGAAACGGCCGTAAAGGCGCTCCACGGAAGCAGCATTCCCGTGGCCGCAGTGGCCGCCGGCTTTCCGCATGGCCTCAGTCCGCTCAGCGCCAAGCTGGATGAAATCCGGAGCAGTGTCGAAGCAGGCGCAACAGAGATCGATATCGTTATCACCCGCGCCTATGCTCTAAACGGCGAATGGCAGAAGCTGTACGATGAGGTCCACGCTTTTCGCGAAGCCTGCGGCGAAGCCCACCTCAAAACCATTCTCGCCACCGGCGAGCTTGGCATGCTGCGAAATGTGGGTAAAGCCAGCCTTGTTTGCATGATGGCGGGCGCTGACTTTATCAAGACTTCAACCGGAAAGGAGAGCGTCAACGCTACTCTGGATTACGGCCTTGTTATGACCCGTGCCATACGGGATTACCGCGAACGCACCGGCTATTCGGTCGGTTTTAAGCCTGCCGGAGGCATCAGAACTGCCAAGCAGAGCCTGGATTGGCTCATCCTCATGAAGGAAGAACTCGGCGGCGAATGGCTTAATGCTGACCTTTTCCGGCTGGGCGCAAGCAGTCTGCTTTCAGATATCGAAAGGCAGTTGGAGCACTTTGCCACGGGCCGCTACTCTTCGTTCAACCGGCATCCTATGGCTTAACTCTCGCTCAGCAACAGTCACTTTCTGCAGCGGTGACTGAATCGTCAGGCTATGTAAGCCAAATGCTCCAAATCTCTCCCGAGAGGAGAGGTCGGTGAGGTACGAACCGGGAGAGGCTCGAAGAACAAGATGGGGAAATCGGGTTTCAATTCCCATCTCAGCAACCTGAGGAGTTGACTCCCTCTTCTGCATGAACCGCTCCAAGTTCGTCGCCGACATGCACATAAACAGAAACCCGCCTAGCGCCACGTAGCAAACCCCCATGATCCATCGCTGATTTGGCGTGGCCTGCTGAAGGCCATAAACCGCGTTGCCGGTCTTTAAGCTCGTCCACAACCTGGGTAAGGAAAGGATCACCAGCACAAAAATGAGTGGGTTCGTAAGGTGGCCGGTAAAGAACATGACCAGCAGCGCCGCCAACCCAACCATCCACAGGTAGGGCGAAACAGCCAGCGTGATCCAGCCCCCGTCAAGCGGCACCATGGGCGTCATGTTGAACAGGTTCATAAAGAACGTTACATACGCAAGGGCAAGGAAGAACATGTTGCCTGTATAGGAAAAGATCCCCCAGCAAACCAACCCCGCCATCGTCCCCGCGACTGGCCCGCCGATACCCATAATTGCTTGCGCCCAAGCGCTATCCGACCCTCGTTTGTTAAAGATCACCGCACCCATGAATGGGATAAAGACAGGCGCGGAAATGGGCAATCCCTGCCTATAAGCCACGTAAACGTGGCCCATTTCGTGAACGAAGATACAAAGTACGAAACCAAGAGCGAACTTCCAGCCGAAGGCGAAGGAGTAGAGAGCGATGCTGATCAGCATTGATCCGCTCGTGAGCAGGATTTTGCCGAACTTGAAATACTTGAGAACGGTAACCAGGAACAACCCGATAGTTTTTAGCTTTGCCAGGATGGCGGCGGCCGCCGTGGCGATCGGCCCAGCTCTCTTTTTGAACTTGTTTGTCTTTGGTGGCGAGTTGCTGGGCGGCGGTTCGAGTTCTGGGGGCGACTGGATTTCGAATTGGGGTGGAGGCGTAACCTCCTCTCGCTGAACTGGATTTTCTTCGAACTCACTCACCGTATAGATGTATACGAGAGTAGGGTTGGGTTTAGAGCGCGTCAGGTTACAAGAAGACTGGACCTGAACAGTATGACCTTAAAGTCAAATAATCCGTTTTAGCTTATAGAAGCGAAAAACCGTCTTTTATTATTATTTGGTCATATTCGATAATATTGATTCATTTAAGGTTCGAATATTATAGGACGGAATATTAGAAAGTGCGTTACAATAGAGGCGTGAAGCGCGGACTACTACTTACTCTTTTATGGGCACTAGCGGCGTTCCTGCTAGTCCAAGGCAGTTCGGCGGACGCTGGACATTATGATATCAAGAACTTGTTGAATCTAACGAAAAGGTTTAGCGCGAACAATATACATTCGGCGTGGAACAAGGACACGAGTAGCTCTGGCGGTGGATCGACGGGTGCCTCGACCTCCGCGGATGGAACTTCCACGGGAAGCTCAACCACGGCTGGTACTTCCACATCGTCCGGAGGGTCTACTACCGCTGGAACTACTGGATCGACCGCTACGGCTGGAACGACTGGATCGACCGCTACGGCTGGAACGACTGGATCGACTACTACGGCTGGAACGACTGGTTCGACGGCTACAGCAGGAACGACCGGTTCAACGGCTACCGCAGGAACTACTGGTTCGACTACTACGGCTGGAACGACTGGTTCGACGGCTACTGCCGGAACTACTGGTTCGACGGCTACGGCAGGAACTACTGGTTCTACGGCTACGGCAGGAACGACTGGTTCTACGTCTACGGCGGGGACGACCGGTTCGACGGCTACCGCAGGAACAACTGGTTCTACGGCTACGGCAGGAACAACTGGAACGACTTCCACTGCCGGAACGGACGGAACGACCGCAACGACGGGCAGCACAACCGCGACAACTGGGTCGGACGGTACAACAGGAACAGACGGCACGAGCGACGGGCTTTCAGGCGGCAGCACGGGAACCTCAACCACTACTACCGGCGGCTCGGGGCCCTTTATGATAAGTTACAGCGGGACCACCACAATAAACGGAGCGCCGCACATTATAGTTGGCCAACCGTTCGAAGCACAGGTGGTTCCTTCTCCGGGCGGAACCATTAAAATGGGCTCCTCTGACACCTTTAACTGGGCCGTCCCCTCTGATGGAGCTCCCATTCAATCAAGCGGCTGGCAGCCCTCGGCTTCCCAATCCATTGCCCCTATTCCTTATACTGGCTCTGGTCAACCGGTCGCCCAAAACCCAGAATACTGCTACTTTACTAAAAATGCTTCAAAAGTTACGATTACTTGTACATATTTGGACTCATTCAACAACACGCCATACGCTGTTTCGGATTCGTCTCTAGTTGTAGATGCTCCTGCAGTTTCACCGAATTCAGACGGCGCTTATATTCCGTTTTTGAATTACACAACAAACCAGGCCAATTCGAATCAGACTCAAATAGCCTCAGGATTCCAAACGTTGGACGTAACCGTGGCAAATGGCAATCCAGTGTCCGCAAAGGTCGATACGAAGACCCCCGACACTATGGCTCTATATGGGGCCGTAGACGCGAAAACGGTGCCCAATCCGTGGGGCTTCTATAACCAAGCTGCGGTCACAGACCCCCCGAACTATCCCTATGGAGCTGTGCACGGTCAATGGGGCTGGATCCAAATATTGACGAGTTCCGTTTGGACGATACATGCGGACGGGTCATCCTTGCCAACGCCATCACAAATAGTTTTGAGTACAGGAATTGAGCCTAATCCGAACGTATCACCATCTGGCCTTGACGGAAAAGCTTTTCCCTACAACAATTGGACGAACGCGGATGGAACTGTCAACGTAATGGACGACGCACCAGGGTATGCAAAACCTGGCGACTTTGTCACGGCCCTAACTGGAATTGCCCAGAGATATTTTACGTTCGTGCTCGATTTTGAGGTGTCGGATTATATTCTCTACATGCCGACAGTTGCCTATATGACAACCCCGGTGACCCTCCCAGGTGGAGGTGTGCTCAATCCCATATATGTGCCGATTGGCCAAACGGTATATGAGGCACATGGCGGCGCAAGCTACTCTTATGTGGCTTCCACTTGGGATGGCGGCTACGCCGGGGCAGCTCCAATTCAAGTTGACTCAAACAATTTTAATAATTTACCGATAGGATGTCCAACATGGTGAACTTTCTGTTAGTTGCGTTTCTCTTTAAAAGCTCTGTCCACCAAACGATGCAGACGCTTGATTGGCAGGCTGCAATTGTACAGAGCCCAAAAGCGGAAGCCTATTCGCGCCACAAAATCTTCCAAAGTCCATCCAATATCGCAAATGAGTCGCAGACGCCGAGCGCTAACTTGAACCCACCAAAAGCTGCGGCTCTAAACAGGTTTCAAAATCATCCAGATCCCGTTGCCCTGCATAGACAGTTTTTGGAGCTAGATTACGACCGACGGTCTATAACGTCGCATGCTTGGCAACTTGTCAACCAAGGCAAGGTCGTGGATGCCATTCATTATCTCAGAGTTGCCTATTTATCGTTCCCGGACGGAGAAATCGGAACACTCATTGTTGATCTTGACCTCCGGATCCAAAGTAACAGCAACGCTTACAAAGACTATATGGAGCATGAACAGACCACGAAACTAAACGGTGCCGCAAGATTATCGCTGGTCGCATCTCTGAACGGGCAAGTATTTCCAGGCCAGAGGGCGTTTTTGATAAGGGAAGTCGAGCGGGGTTGGGAAAAATGGTTTGACGATCCGCAAGATTGTTTGCCGCAAGGGAACTCCGCCAGGGACATAGCGGAGTTAAGCTACCTTGCCCTTGGAAGGGACCTACTTACGACGGATTATGAGGACGCCGCCTCCGACATTAGCGCGGCTATAGAGTTAGACCCCAAGAACTCCTTAGGCTATATGCTCCTAGAACTTGTGGATGCCAATCTTGGGCGTTTTCAGGGAGCATTGGAGGCCAGTGAGCATGCCTTGAAGTACGCTCATTCGCCTGAGGCCAAAAAGATGATGGCGTGGGAAATTGGCTTCGACAAAAAAAGAGTTCAAAGTTTGGGCGCGGTGGGCAAACCTGCCTTTGATCCAAGTATCCCGCCCAGGAACCCCGACGCGCCCTGATCAGAAACTCTTCTATGCCAAACCCAACTTAAAAGTTGTCACCTTATCGATCTGCGCGTCTAAACTAAACAACGGGTTCCTATGTTTATCGCTTCACTATTGATAGCCTTTCAAACAACTGCTCCAGTTGGGCCCGACCAACAATGGGCCGTCGCGTTGGAAAAGACCCCTCTGGTTCGGCGCTGGGTTGAAAACTCGACCGCAAATAAGCCGATTGCGATTGGGCAACCGGGAAGCAGCGTCGTATTAGGCAATAGCGGAGTACAGTCTTCGGAGGGCGAGGGGCTGCGGGTGAAAGCGCGTAAGCCAGGGATACCCCTCGGGAATATCATTCAGCGAAAGGCGCGGGAGATTAGGGCGACAGCCAGAGCCGTGGAGCGAAGGGGAGATTCCGAAGCGGCGATTCAGATTCTGAGGGACGGTTATGAGCAATATCCTGTTGGCTCGCTAGGAACCCTCATAACGCAAATGGACCTGAGGAGCCATCGATATAACGACGCTTTGAAGGACACTTTTAGCTTACGTCAAGATCGAGACGGCAGCGAACTCCTGCGAATCGCTTTGGTGACGAGTCTAAACGGCGATGTTGTTCCAGGCGAACGAGATTACTGTATCTATTTCATTCGAAGAGGCGTCATGCCTGAAGCTATGGAAGATTTCATGTCAGCTTTGCCCAAGGGAGAGTCACCGGAAACAATTACGGCACTTAGCGCGGAAGCTCTAGCGAATAAAGAGGGGCAAAATGATTACGAAGCAGGCATTTGCGACGCAGAACTTGCGAATAGTATTAATCCAGGCAATCCGGACACCTTAACGTTGCTTTCACTCTTCTACAGACTGAGCGGACGCTATCTCGATGCAGAAAAATCGGACGAGGCTGCCTTATCCGCTTCAACGTCGTCGTACCTCAAATTAGTCCTTTCGAGAGCAGTCCAGAATGATGCTAAGGCAGTCAAAAAATATGGCGCGGTTGGGAAGCCTCGGTATATCCTGGATCCTGTTAAGCCCGGCCCATCGCCGTAGGACCGCCTATTTCAAGAATGGGAACCGTATCAAAAGAGGCATTCCATTGGGAATGAGCTTGCAGAAAAAGGGCCGTATTGATCCCTCAAGCAAAGGTTGGGTTTTGGACCGTCAACTAATATTTGCTACACGGATGTTAAGCCCGCAGACGGCACGAACGTGGTCACGGTTTCTGACGCGCCAGGGGTGGACAACCCGCCCTATTTCGTAAAGGGATTGACTCCAGCGGTCACCAGCTTTGTGGTCCAAAATGACGCTAGCTACTCCGACTACCTGATTTATCAGCCGCCGATATGCACGAACGCCGTAGTACTTCCTGATAACTCAACGATGGTGCCTATATTTGTTCCGATCGTTTGCACGAAATGGGAGAGCCATGGTGCTTGTTCATATTCGTACCAGACCTTAATGTGGAACCATGTGGCACCCTCTATCCTTCCGCAAGTAGATTCAGATGTGGAGACCACTCCGATAAATTTCCCAACTTGGTGATATTATGCTATTTCTTCCCGTTTCCGTTTGTGTCTTCTTCTTCTTCCAAAACCCCGCGAATAGTTGGATCGAAAAAATATATCGGACGCCCCAGACAACGAAATTTTCCTCCATGCCTAAGGTTTCAAAACGAGTGCCAAATGTTGCCGACAGCAATCCAACCTCCACCGCCGGAAAAAGTGTAGCGCCTGTCAGCAAGGGCCAACACATAAACGCCTTCCCAGGTGGAGAAATGACCAAGGAACAACAGCGCTTGGTTCGTGACTGGACTCTTAATGACATGCGCAGCAAGGCGAAGGCATGGTCCATGATATACGAAGGCGAGGACGACAAGGCCCTTACATATCTTAGAGACGCTTACGAATCAACCTCAGTGGGAGCGGGGACATTAATCGTTGACATAGACCTTAGATTGGGCCGGTTTAAGGCTGCCTACGAAGACTTTATGGAGTACCCTCAGGCGCACGACGGGAGCCTCGCTCCCCGACTTTCCCTGGTGGCCTCTTTAAACGGTCAGGTCTTTAATGGCCAGAGGAATTATCTGATTGACTACATAGTAAAAAGGTGGGGGCAAGATATGCAAGAGTTGTTGGACACCTTCCCTGTAGGAGATTCGCCAAAAGCTGTCGCTGCCCTCAGTTACGTTGCTCTCGGTGATACTATCGCACAATTTGATAACTTAGATGCGATCTCGGACTTTGAACATTCGCTGAAACTTGATCCTGGCAACCCGATGACCTTGGCCACTCTTGCCCTAGCCTACATTGAGGATGGACGCTATCTTGATGGGTTAAAAGCACTGGAAGAGGCGTTGCTGAAAGCTCCTTCTCCGGCGTACAAAGAAAGCCTTAAGAGGCAAATCGCCGTTGCCGCCGCGCGGGTCAAATCCAGAGGCAACTCAGGAAAACCAAATCATGACCTGGCACGACCGCCTCTTGATTCCCAGTTGCCATAGCGGAACGCCCGCCAAGAATGACTCGGGACTGCTCAAGCAACGGTCGTCGAAGTGTCTAGCGAAACCGAAAACTGCGCCGATTCATTGCTTGCCTAACCGCGCTGGCGACCCACCATTTGCCAGGTGCCCCGCTAGGGCCGGCGATGCTAACTTTTCCTGTAACGGGCCCATACCCATCGTTTGTGCCGGAATAGGGTTATTGGTGCGATGAGCCACAAAGAAATTGTATCAAGAGCCTAGGCGGTCGGATGAGTCCACGCTCGCTGTCGTCATTGGAAAGGGATCCGGCCTAAGGAATAGTTGCCTTTACGTCAAATCGTAAACGATCTTGGGGAATTTTCGCGCAATGCGTTGTACAATGAATTATTGCTTATCGTAGGGACACTGCGTTCGCGCAAATGCCCTTTTGGAATATTTCGGTAAGCATTTTGACTGATGGGATTTCACCCTCAAAGTGGGAGCACAATTAATGAAACATACGAAAGCATTTACCTTAATCGAATTGCTGGTCGTTATCGCAATTATCGCGATTTTGGCTGCAATTCTCTTTCCTGTTTTCGCCCAGGCGAAGGCGGCCGCGAAGACTGCCGCTTCGTTAAGCAACGTTAAGCAGATCGGTCTTGGAGCACTGATGTATTCCAACGACTACGACGACACGATTTTGCCGGAATATGTAAGAGAGCCCGCAGCTTGGGATCCCGCCCCCATTACTTCCTCCAGCCCCGATCCCTATTTCGCTTGGTGGTGCGACGTCATTCAGCCCTACGTGAAAAGCGGCGCCTACGTGGCGAATTCGAGCTATCAGCAGCACGAAGGGTCCGGCATTTTGGATGATCCGGGCGTGTCTTCTTCAAGTCTTAATGCAAGCACTTGCCAGCCGGGATACGGAATTTACGCTTATCAGACCAACGGCGCGGGGTCCGGTGCGCAGGCCACGATGAACGCAAACTTTGGGTTTGCAGAGGGAGACGGGGCCGCTCTGCTCGACTATCACGACTGGCTGTACGGCTATTCCCCAGCCTTTGCTTCGTTGAATGGATTTAGCGACACCTGCCCAGGGCTTGATCATAATGGGACACAAGGAGGCACGCCTCAAAACCCGTGTTTGGCAACGCCCGGCGGCGGCGGCGGTTTCCCTGCTGCTAACGTTCCAGGAACGCTTGATTCGATGACCTCGTTCTCGCGGCCTGCGGAGACCATCTTGGCGAACAATGGCTTCACAATGTCCATCCAAGGAGCGGCGCCCGATCCTGGCAGCGGCCTCACTTGGGGCAACGACGGTTATCCTTGCAGCGGCGACATGGTTCACAACAACGGCGGCGTCTACGCGTTCTGCGATGGCCATGCAAAGCGCATCACGGGCGATCCTCGGCACTATGAGTCGCTTGCGCCCGGTGGGTACTACTACATGACGTATCTGGACGTCCTTGACTAGCGTTTAATGGCTCAGCAACAGAACACGGATAGCTGGGTAAAGGGAGGACTACTTGGAGTAGCCTCCCTTGCCATTATTGGCGGGATCGTGTATTTGAGCTGCGGGAGGGAGGGAACATCAGTTTCTGCACCCCCGGCCGGCAGCGTTTACTATAAAGGAAAAATGAACGCGGACATCGAAAGCGAAGCGCACGATCCCCGGAATCGCCATAAAGCCTCTACAGGTCAGACCGCGCCGGCAAACACCAAGGGTTCTGTGAGCACGAAGCCCCCACAGCCAGCTGGTCCAAAACAGACAGGCTGAAAACATGTTGCCTGAGTACGACTCAACCTTTTCCGGGTTGCTTGCTGCGGGTGTTGGGAAGAGACGCGGAGGCGATCTCCAAGGGGCTGTTGAGATCCTCAAGCATGCCGTTCATATTGCCCCCGGTGAGGCTTCCGTATATTCTGAATTGGGTGCCTGCTATCTCTCCATGCGCGATTCGGTGGCCGCGGTTGGCGCCTTCACCAAGCTTTTAAGGCTCCAGCCGGCAAATCCCAGGGGATATTTTGGCCTGGGAATGTCTCTTAAACATAACGGCAGCAGCTACGAGGCGTTTCACGCCTTTCGAAAAGCAACGGAGCTCGATCCTGATTTCGTCCCAGCCTTTACGGAGCTTTTCGCACAAAGCCAGCATCTTTTGAACTGGGCGGAGGCCTTTCCACCTCTAGAATTGGGCCACCATGCGCACCCCAAATCCATTGCGATTTCAGTCGCTTTCGCGGTTACTTGCGGCAAGCTAAAGATGGCCGCGAAGGCAGAAGCTCTCTTCAAGGCTGCTGCCGAAGCCAATCCAATGGCAAGCACACCTTTTGCTCATTGGCTTCATGAAGAGGGCCGGTTCGACGAAGCGCAGGCCATTTTATTGGCAACGATCGCAGGGGACCCGAGTTTGGGAGAAGCGTTCCACGCATTAGCGGTCGCCAAATGCTTTGACTTGGGTGAGCAACGCCTTTTGGATGCTGCTTTGGCGGGTTTAAAGAGGACAGACCTGCGGCCTGAGGCCCGCATGTTTTTTCTCTACGCGGCGGCCAAAGCATACGACGAAATCAAAGACCCACACCATGCGATCTCCTATTACGATCAAGCGAATAAGGCGGCTTACGACCTTTACAATTCGCCTCTGAAACTTAGTGGAGAACTGGCAGAATTGAGCCTTCAGGCAGTTCGGGGTAGCTATCCCAAAGCAAGAATCGAGGAACTTGGGCGCTTTGGGTCCAGCAGCGAAACTCCGGTATTTATCGTCGGGATGATCCGATCGGGCACAACTCTGCTGGACCAGATTTTATTCAGCCACGGCTTGATCGCGTCCGCGGGCGAACAGCCTTTTTGGGTGCTGAACGCGCCGAGGATGGAATATAAGTGGCGCAACGGGGAGCCCGACCCCGGAGACATTCGGAGGGCAGGCGAGAAATATCTTGAGGCGTTGTTTCATGCGGGCGGGACGGCCAAAAAAGTCATCGATAAAATGCCGGTCAATTACAGGCACCTTGGATTGATCCGCTCGACGTTTCCCCGAGCGAAGATTATCCATCTTCGTCGCGACCCGATGGATACGTGTCTCTCCATCTACACAACATATCTGGGCAACGCCACCTACTTTGCTTATGACCAGGCCAACATCGTTCAAAACTATCGAGAGTATCTCGCCTTCATGGAGCACTGGCGATCGTGCCTGCCACAAACCGGTTTCATTGAAATCGACTATGAAGACTTGGTCTCAAATAAAGAGCCAATAATCCGCTCTCTGGTCTCGTTTTTAGGCTTGGAGTGGGATGAAGCGTGCCTGCGCCACGAACAGAATGAACGCCAAGTCAGCACTCCGAGCTTGTTCACCGCACGTCAGGAAGTGAATATCAAATCCGTGGGTCGCTGGCGTCAATATGAGACATGGATCGGAGAGTTGGCGTCTTTGAAAGACGTACATCATCCGAGACCCCAAACCTTTGGCCGACAGCCAGAATAAATAAGGCCATGAATAGTACATTATTGATAGGAGGAGTTAAATGAAACCAAGACTGGTCCCCGTTCTCGTTATGCTTCCTTTGGGGTCTTTGGCCCTTGCTGCTTTGCTGGTGTCGAGCGGTTGCTCGGGCGTAGGCGACGATAAGCCCGCAACGGCTGCCGGCAGCACCTATTACAGCGGGAAGATGAATGCCGACAGCGAAGGTGGCGTTCGGAAAAAGAAAACAAATATAACGGCCACTGGGAAACCCTGAGGCTTGCAGGGCGGCCGATAACGTGGACGCAGATGCTGAGCGACGCTTCTTGGAAGCGCGGACGTATTTTGATGCGGGCCGGTCTGATGCGGCGCAGTCTATTTTAGACGGGCTGTTGGCCTCGCAAGACGCGGCCCCGGAAGTACACGTTCTTGCAGGCGTTATCGCGGCGCAAACAGGCCAATTAGATGAAGCTTCCTCACACTTGGAAAGGGCCTTGCAGGTTAATCCAAATCAGCATGATGGACTCATCTGGCTGGCCAATGTGCGGAAGAGCCAGCGTGAATTCGACCGGGCAATTGCGCTACTCCGACGCGCACTGGCGATCCAGCCGAACGACGCCTCCGTTTCCACTTTACTCGGCATCTGCTGCCTATCGGCAGGCGAGTACAAACTGGCGGTCGAAAGCTTTCTTAAAGTATTAAAACTGGAACCGAGAGCCGCGCAAGCCTATTTCAATTTGGGGCTCGCTCTTCGGATGCAGAACCGGAACCAGGAGGCACTTGAAGCGTTTCTCAAGGCATTGGAATACGATCCTGGACGGGCCCAGAACTATCTGCAGATTTTCAAACAGTTCCAGCAGCTTTCACGCTGGTCGGAGGCGATCGACACGCTGCTTGAAGGAAGAGAACGTCATCCTCAATCGCCGATCCTAGCCGAAGCCTTGGCGGCTGCGTACGGTCGGCTTAACCAGCCCGCGAAGGCTGAATCGATCTATCGTGAAATGGCCCAGCGCGATGCCTCCTCCGCGATTGGGTACGCGAAATGGCTGCAAGAACAGGGAAGATTTCAGGACTCGGTAGAAGTGTTAGAGTCCTGCATCAGCCGCGATCCGCTTCAGGGTGCGGCCTATCGCGAACTTGCCGAGGCAAAGGCTTTTTCGAACCTTTTGGATAGAGCGGTTGCAGCCTTTTCGAGTAATCGCGTCGACGACAAGAATCGCATGCATTTGGCCTACGCCATCGCCAAGTCCTACGAGTTTGAAGAGCAATTCGAAGAGGCGATGCAGTATTACGATATTGCGAACGACCTCGCCTACGGGCTTTACCCGATATGCCGGACATTCGACGCCGAAAAGACAGCCACAGACGTCGAAATGATGTCCGGCATCTATTCCCGCGATGTGCTTGAGCACATGAAGGGACGCGGATCAAAAAGCGACAAACCCATCTTTATCGTCGGAATGATTCGATCGGGGACTACGCTCCTCGATCAAATCGTGTCTAGCCATCCCTTGGTGAGTTCCTCGGGCGAGCAGCCGTTTTGGAACGCGGAGGCAGAGGCAGTTCACCGAAGGTGGAAAGAAAACCCCGATGTGACCGACCTTTCAAAACTTTCGGATAAGTATTTGGAAATTCTTGCTGAGGCCACAGACCCTGCCGAAAGGATCACCGATAAGATGCCCTTAAACTACCGGCACCTCGGCTTAATCAACTGCGTGTTTCCGAAGGCCAAAATCCTTCATATTCGCCGTAATCCACTGGATACCTGTCTGTCCATCTATACGACTTTCTTTGCAGGCGGCCCCAATTTCGTTTATAACCGGACCAACATCGTTGCCCTATATAAAGCTTACGAAAAAATGATGGAGCACTGGCGATCGACTCTACCTTCTGATTTTCTTTATGAACTCAACTACGAAGATTTGATTTCGGAGCCGGAGCATGAGATCCGAGGCGTGCTCGAGTTCTGCAATCTTCCGTGGGATGAAGCCTGCCTTAGCTTCCATGAAAGCAGCAAAGCCGTTTCCACCCCCAGCCGGTGGCAAGCTCGCCAACCTATTTACGGCTCGTCGGTGGAGCGCTGGCGTCGATTCGAACCTTGGCTTAAAGAATTGCTTGTTCTTGGCTGGAAGCCCAGTCGCTAAAGCCCTGTATGCCCTAACCCAATTCCAATCGCATAGGTGACAAGACCCTCGACGGCACCCACAATCGTCATCTCCAATCCGCTGCTCCACCACGATCTCACCGTAACCAAACTCTTGGCCGCTCCCACCGCGAAGTGGGCGATAAGCGAAACCACACCGGCAGCGATTACGGCAGGAATTCCGTTCATAAAGAAGAAAGGGATGATGGGGATGAACGCCCCAATTGCCGTTGAAACAGAACCAGTGATAGCGGAAGAAATGGGATTCGAGAGCGCGTCTTCGGTTAAGTTCAGTTTCTCGGCTGTCATCGTCCGCAGGAACTGATCCGGATTCACGGCAAGATACTCCACGATCTTGTCGGCATCCTCTTCCGGCACGCCCTTAAGTTGATAGAACAGTGAAAGCTCTTTTTTCGCGGCTCCCGGGTTATTGGAAAGATCGTTGCGTTCGCGAATTAACTCCGCCTCAAAAATTTCTCGCTCACTTTTTGCTGCAAGGTAGGCACCCGACCCCATGGAGAGGGCGCTCGCGATCATGCCGGCAAGGCCCGCCAGCAGCACGATGTTGCTATTACCGAGGGTTGCGCCCGAAACGCCGCTGACGATGCCGAAGATGGCCCCCAGGCCATCGTTTACCCCATAAATGGCGTCGCCGATCCAACTGCCCGTTCCCTGCCGTTGCCTTCGCATGATGTAATCGAGGGCGGAGCGGTCGCTGCTTTGAGCGTACATCTGGCTCAGCACATGGGCGTGGGCAAACTCATCCAGCACTACCTCGCGAAGAAGCGTGTGCATCGCCTCGTCGTCGATCTCGCGCATTTGCTTGAGATAAGTAGCAACATCCTGCCTTTCCTCTTCCTCGATTTTGAGAATGATCTCCTGCATTGTGAGATCTTCATCTTTAAAGGATGTATGGGCGGTTTCCCCATGCTTTGCTGGAAGTTTTTCACCTAGTTCGATGAGCTTTGCGGCCCAGGCGTCGGCGTGCTTTTGCTCCAGTTGGCTAAGCATCTGAAAGATCTTTTTCCGTTCGGGAATCTTTTCCTTTTCGGCCAGATGCGCGTACATGGCGGCGCCGTCTTTCTCCAGCGCCCAGTTGCCCTTCACCGTTTCGATGAGATCATGCTTTTGCATCCTTGTGGAGGATACCAACCTGCGCCATTTTTCTTGGGTAGGATTGATTGCATGGACCGACTCTCTAAGATTAATGCCATCGTCGCCCAGCACGACTTGAACAACCACCCGTTCTATCAGGAATGGGTAAACGGCACGTTGCCGGTTGAGAAACTGCAGGCTTACGCCGCCGATTACGGCCACTTTATCGGCACCATTGCCGAGGGCTGGGAATCGATGGGGCATGCCGAACTCGCTGAAGAAGAACGCGAGCACGAAGTTCTATGGCAGGATTTCAGAAACTCGATCGGTGCTGGCTCCGACATGCAGTATGTGGAAACCGAGGTTTTGGTGGATCTGGCTCTGCAAGAATTTGCCCAGACGGGCAAATGCGTGGGTGCACTTTATGCTTTTGAAGCCCAGCAGCCGCGCACATCGGCAAGCAAGCTTGCCGGATTGGAGAAATTTTACAGCGTGGATACGGCCGGCAAGAAGTATTTCGAAGTGCACGCGAACGACATCCGCGAGGTTGAGATTCTGGATGCGGCTTTGCTTAAAATGTCGGACGAGGAATTCGGCATGGCTTCCGATAGCTGCGAAAAGATCTGCAAAGCGATGTGGCTTGCTTTAGACGGCGTTTACCAAGCTTAGAAGAGCTTGCTGCCGATTTTTACGTTTTCGTTTAGCGGAGTCACGATGGTGGCTTCGCCGCTGTCGGCTTTGGGGAACTGAACTCCCAGGCAAAGGAACTCTGATTTGGTGCTGCCGATTGGCTTTTGTTCAAAGTTGAGCACGCCGAGAATGAGCTTGCCTTTTAGCTCTTCAAGTTGGTGCTGGGAGAGCCGGGCGACGCTTGTTTTGATCCCGTACTTGCCGAAATCGGCTTTGAGCTTGTAGGAAGGCTTGGCCGCCCCCTCGGCTGGCTCTATTTCTATGATTCGGCCGACTCTAATATCGATCGATTCGAAGACTTCGTAGGGGATGATTGGCTTGAGTTCGGACATGCAAAGATTCTGGCTTCTATTTCAGGCAAGGTAACCGAGATCAATCATTTAAACGGGCAGATTTCGAATATATTGACTTTGTGGTGTCGCTAGTCGCGACGGGCCCGATTGCCACCCCCTCCGGTTACGCTCGTGCCTCGCTCCACTGGTTCCCCCTTCGCTCGATGCACAGTCTTATGTCGCGATAGAAACTATTGGGACCTACAAGTCGACTTTGCACCTCGCATATAGGGGACACCTGGGGAACTTGCAACTTTGAACTTGTCACGGGTTCCGAGCGATTTCCGCAAGAGTCTTCTCTACATTCCCAGGCTCTGGTGCGATGCGTGAGATCGCATAGGGGTTGAACTTCCGAGAAAAAGGCGACGGGCATAGTTCGCCGTCGAACAAGGCCACCGCGATGTTGTGATAGCGCGCGCCTTTAGCCCGTCTCAGTAACGGCCAGTAGGATTGGTTAATCGGCTGTTCTCCATATGGGAGGGCAAGGGTATTAACCATAGCGGCGGGCAAAACATGCTTCAGGTATCGGTAGCACCCCTCGATCTCGTGCACTATTTGGCTGCGCTTAAGATGTTGGAAACTCGGATGGGTGAGAGTGTGGTTGCCGATCTCAAAACCCCAGGCCAAAAGCTGCTTTAGCTTCTTAACCTCAGAGCCATCCTGGTCGAACGGCACGCCGTTCTGTTCCGAGCCAGCGATGATGTAGAACGTGCCCCGCAATGGCCAGTCCGGATGGGCCTTATGAAACGCGAGCAGCATGCCTACGGCGCAGTTTGGATCGATGCTGCCATCTGGCAAATAACGAAACTGGGATGGCCGCCCATCATCGAACGTGAGCACAATCGGCCGCCCTTCCTTAGGCAGTTTTTTAAGAACGAGGTCCCGGAGGCTAATCGGACGGAACCCATCTTTGTACATCAGGGCAAGTTGATCCCGAAATGTGGCGACGGAGATGTTCAGCCCGTGGACGTCATACCGCGGTCCGCCATCGAATTCAGGCGGGCCATCGATTCCGTGATATCCAATCACGGGCACCGGGCTCCACTTTTGGGTACCAGCAACCAGAGCGACCAGAATGGAACAAAGCATTGCCGGTTATTTTACGCTTGTTGAATTTCTCGCATTCTAGCTAAATAGCCAGGTGCCTTGGAAACTTCGAATGAGACGGTCGACAGTAGGTCGGAGATCGGTTGATTATAGCGTGGAGGTAAGAAACGCGGTAGACGCTTTTCCCTTCTCATCTCCGTCTTTTTCGTGTCCCCCTCTTATTCCAATGAGCCAGCCCTTACCTAGTGTTTCAGATGATGAGATTGCTGGCCTCAGACCTCGGTCCGAATATTGGACGGAGTACGGGTCAATGCATAAGGGCTTCTTTGAAGACGTGATCTCTGAGGAAGGCTTTGCGGTTCTTAAGGGAAAAGTTCAACTAATATTTACAAGCCCTCCCTTTCCCCTTAACAATAAAAAACGCTACGACAATAAGCAGGGTCAACAGTATTTAGAGTGGCTCGAATCCTTTGGATCTCTGTTCCGTGAATTACTGACGCCGAACGGCTCTCTCGTCATTGAGATGGGGAACGCATGGGAGCCAGGTGAGCCAGCTATGTCAACCCTTTCTTTGGAGTCGCTCTTGGCCATAAAGAAATCAGGTGACTTTAAGCTTTGCCAACAGTTCGTTGTCAATAATCCTGCTCGACTGCCGTCGCCCGCCCAATGGGTAACGATCAAGAGGATAAGGGTAACCGACAGTTTTACTCATGTTTGGTGGATGTCGCCCACTGCATTCCCGAAGGCAGATAACAGGAATGTCTTGACCGAATATAGCGGGGCCATGCGGAAGCTCCTGGAGCGAGGAGCATATAACACTGGCCTCCGACCTTCCGAGCATCATGTTAGCGAAACCTCCTTTCTTAAGGACCACGGCGGCGCAATTCCCAGGAGCGCGTTCACGTTAAACGCAGACCAAGCAACAGATTCAAAAGAGATGGTACTGGAGGATTTCGACGTTCAGGCGTACGTAGAAGAGGCCTGCGGCACTAGCAGTTTTTCTTCCTTTTCCAACACGGCATCTTCGGATCCGTACATAAAATATTGCAAAGAAAACGAGATCGGCCTCCACCCAGCTAGAATGCCATCGGCGCTCCCAGAGTTCTTTGTCAAATTTCTGACAGACCCTGGCGATCTGGTACTAGATCCATTTAGCGGCAGCAATACGACAGGGGCGGCTGCCGAGCGGCTAAGCCGAAAATGGATCTGCTTTGAGCCAAATCAGGAATACATTAACGGATCAAAGGGCCGATTTAAGTTGTAGTATCTCAACCCTTTGGAGACTTCTTCCTTATCATATCGAGTTGCCGGCTAAATTTATTTAATACGGCCTCGTGGAAATCCTGCAGGTCGGTAACGTCCTCGTTAGTGATAGCCCGCCCGCCTCCAACCGGCCCCCTTATCAGGTCCTCGTCGTTTAACATCTGCGACTTAGCAAGCCTCAGGGTGTCTTCAAAATGTCGGAGTCGGCCCTCTACATGTGCTCTATCCAAGGAAGTGATACCGTAATATGCTTCCACAGAAAGCCACATATTTGGGACCTGCCGAGTCTTCTGAAAATTCCTAAATTGGCGGTGTTGTATATAAGGAGCAACCGCATCGTAGTAAAGAGCCTTTGAGTGCCCTGTTGCCACTGAGGACGATTGCAGAAAAAAAGTTGCCTGAGCCAAGCCGGTTGGAGTTATCTTATAATGATTAGTCCTGGTTCGCTTAAGCCATCCGCGCGCTACAGGATTGTCCTTCTTAGACTTCCCCATAATCTCCATCATTACTCGCTTGTGGTCGGGATAAAGCGCCTCGTAGCCACGGCACCCGAAACGGTTTTGGTCGGACAGCCATGTCTCAACCGTCAGGTCCCATTCAGAAAACTCTCTATGCCCCTTTTCAGCGAGCCTGGCTGCGGCAATCAAGACAAGTTGCGCCGCCGAGTGGCCATCTTTTCTCATACTTCCCTCTCCTGGGCCAGCGCGTCGGCTAACTTGTAACCTACGTCGATAAAGGAGGCGCATTCCATCTCCGCTTCAGCTAGGTTCTGAATGTATTCTCTTTCCGTTATTGTTTGCGACTCGACCTGCTGTCTAACCCACAATCTCTTCAAGACATCGAAACACTTTAGTGTTAGGAACTGGTAATAGGTCTTAGTTGCGATGCTGCAAGGAAGCCCCGTTGGACCACTTCTTGCTTCTCTGACCTTTAGAGACTCTTTGCTCGCATGGTTTATCCAGATGACGCTGCCGAATGCCGGATCCTCGATAATTGTGGGGTAATCCTCGCCTCCGGAATGAGTTCTGTCTGCTGCCGGCAGTTGGAGGAGTCCTGGCGCTTCTTGCCCGCACATGAGAATCAATGGTATATCATTACCGTGTCTCCCGCTAGTTCCTTTTCGCTCGACTTGTTCCTCGGAAATTTCGAAGCTGATTGATTCTGGCTCCTTGTTGTCGTTATAGTTGAAAAATACCTTGCCCGCTCCGGGTGCGTCCCCTGCCGTCAGTCTTGCCTTGCGCCCAATTTTGCCGAGTTCAGCAGGTTCGATCCATGCCTGAACGACCACGTCTCCGTGGCGCCTTCTATCCACGGTGAAGTATTCGTACGGTATCTCAACCTTTTCACCTCTCTTCAGCGGGCGATCCGGAGCGACCAAATCCAGCCGATCACAGGCTAAGCAGCGAATGATTAGTTCGTTCGACGCAACTCCCTCGGACGGCGAGTATGCGTATATGGTTGTCTCGACCGGCGCTAGCGCGGACAGCATTCCTTCGTCCGATATTGTTACAAGCCCCTCGCCGCCTCGAAACTCTCTCTGATAGTTTCTGACGGGCCTGCGCCCGCTGGCCATATGCTCGAATGCCTGACACCGCAGACGGATTGTGGTGCCGACCGCTACTGATATGGATGGCTGCCCCAACTCCAACTGGTTATCGTCAACCTTCGTTCCATAGAAGACATCTCGCGTAATTTCGCCCCCGCCCCCTCCAGGGCCAGTGCCGATTTCCTGTTCCCCTCCAGGATCGTCTGAATCATCGTCCGGCTTAAGATACTGCTTCATCAAGTCGCGCATGGAGTCGAGAGCTTTTTTCGCCTTGTCCCGCTCGCCCTCAGTGGTATCGTTCGGCCTTGCTGCGCGTATTTCAGCCACAAGAGCGCCAACCTGGATCTCGCACCATTTTTGAAGCGCGCGCGTCAAGTCCGTGTGAGCTAGAGTTGATCTGTCCGCCCCCGTAGCGTAGGACGCGTCCAAAATTGGGGCCGTTACTTGGCCATAAACGTATCCTGACTCAGCACCGGGAGCGAGATCCAAAAGGGTCCAGGAAGCAATTATGTTTCTCCCGTTGGAAATTGTGATGACATTACGGCCTTTTGTTTTTTCCGATTGCCGCATTTGAACCTGAGTAGCGAAAAGGGAAAGCGAGCCGTAGTTTCCTGTTTGGTCCGCCATGGAAACCAGCGTATTAGTTTGCGGGTCCTCCAACTCTGCAGGAATAGGAATGACAGGCAATGTTTCAAATCCTTTCATCGGAACCAGCGGGGCCAGTTTAAGCGGATCAGAATTACATATCCGACCGTCGCAGACGATCCAAATCGTGCAGGTTTGCAAAGATTGAATCGCTTGGGGATGGGTCAAGAGATCATCGATGATTTGGCCACTGTGCTTGCAAAACTTCGCTTGAGGCAGCTTACGCCATCCCTTCACTTCTCTTAATACAACGGCCGTGTAGGCGAGTCGGCTCGTGAATAGGTCTTGGCATTCCCGTGGTAGCTTATAGAAGCTCATGTCCACTTCCCCTAGGACGGAAGCCAATGAGCGCTGTGGGTCTGAACATTTTAGATCGGCAATGATCGCATTGCCTTCGTAGGCATCACCCGGTATATATCGCTTTTCTTTATTCTTGTTTTCGAATCCAATCCTGGTTCTACAGCCGTTATTGACTGATTCCAAAAACGAATCGTTGTCCGACCCCCTGACCATGAACGCCTTGCCGCCGTTCCCGTGGCCTCCTTCAATGCCGCTGGCGGTTCCCGCCTGATTAGCGGTTCTGCTAGACCACTCCTTCCATTTCTCGAAGTGAGCGCTCGACGCACCCGCAAAGTCGAGGACCATTAGCGAGCGTGTCTTCGAAGACATGGCGACCAGTATTTGCCTATATTTTGCCTCCCTAAGTCCGACGCGCTCGTATTGGTCCTTGGAATTCTTTATTAGTTCGGGTAACCCGTCCTTCACTGACTGAAACCTGCCAGTCAGTTGGTCGAGCGTATGAACCAAGTCGATTGATATATTTGTTCCGTAGCGATATGCAGTGCTCATAGTTTCTCTAAATGAACTGGCTTGGGTTTAAAGTTCCAGCCGAAATTCCTCCTCTTTGTCACCTTTCCCAGCGAGCTCAAATCTCTTGCGACATTCAGCCAAAGAGATCTTTAGAGCGTCCAAGATTTTTTGCGCATCATCGTCCGTGTAGTCATAGTTCGCTTTGTTGCTTAAGTTACCTACCAACCTGATAGATTCTAGCGCTTTATTGACTCTTGCATTAGCTAGCCTAACAAATGCATCCCTATTTCTTGCCATATATTATAAATATACCATACATTCTGTAAATGTGCAAGCATGAGTCAATATCATCTTCTCATTCAAGATCAAAACCTTCTCAAAAACATGCTTCGTCGGTCCTCGTATTTTTAACCATTGAGATTGATGGGCAGCAACCTACTACTTAGATGGTGATAAACTGGGCCCGGCCGTAGATGTACCCGTAAATCATGAATCAGTCTTATCCGAGCCAGAGTCTTCTTGAAGAATCGTTCCGCTGGTTTGGACCGGGCGATCCTGTTTCGCTCGCTTTCATACGGCAGGCTGGGGCGGAGGCGATCTTCACCTCGATGCACGAGATCCCTTACGGCGAGGCGTGGCCTAGAGAAGCCATCGCAAAACGCCGGCAACTAATTGAGGCGGCAGGTCTGCGCTGGACCGCAGTCGAGTCGCTGCCGGTGCATGAGGAAATCAAAACGGGTCTTGGAGATCTAGGACCCCTATTTAGCAACTACAGCACCTCACTAGAGAACCTTGCCGCTGAAGGCGTCACGACTGTGATTTACAACTTTATGCCGGTGCTGGATTGGGTTAGAACTGACCTTCGCCATGTCTTGCCGGATGGCTCGGAGTGCTTGAGGTTCGATCCCGTCCATTTTGCGGCCTTTGATCTTTTTGCCATAAAGCGCGCGGGAGCAGAATACTGCCCAGAAATCCGAGAGCGCGCCGCCGCATGGTGGTCTTGTTTAGACTGCGCCGCTCAACAGGCTTTTGTGCAAACCATTGTCGATGTGTTTCCCGGCGTAAAGCTGGGGCTGACGCTCCCCGATGTCCGGGAAATGCTTTCCCGCTACTCGGGGATCGATGAGGACGGCTTGCGGGCCAACTTCGCCAGGTTTTTGGAAGCGATTGTTCCGGTGGCGGAGCGTGTTGGGATTCACCTCGCCGTTCACCCGGACGATCCGCCCTTTCCGCTGCTCGGCTTGCCCCGCATCGTCTCCACGAAGAGCGATATGGAAACCATTCTTGGCATGGTTGAAAGCCCCGCCAATGGCCTTTGTTTCTGCACGGGTTCCCTTAGCGCGCGACCGGATAACGACGTAACCGCGATGGCGCGGCAGTTTGCGCCACGAATAAATGCCGTTCACCTCCGAAGCACGGCTCATCTCCCCGATGGCGGCTTTTATGAGGCAGATCACCTGGCCGGGTCAGTGGATATGGCGAGCGCGGTTGAGATCTTACTAAATGAGCAAGATCGACGCGGATCTGGCATCCGAATTCCGTTCCGCCCCGACCATGGCCACACAATGATGGACGACCTTGAAAAACCTCCTTTTCCAAATCCCGGTTATTCGGGCATCGGACGGATGAGGGGGCTTGCCGAGCTGCGGGGGCTGATGGTTGGGCTTCGCCATAGGCAGGTGAGCAGGTGACCCTTGCCGATCAGGTCAGCGCTGCGGTTAATGCGGCGCCGGTTGTCGATCTCCATACCCACCTCTTTGCTCCTCAGTTTGGAGCATTGAATCTTTGGGGAATCGACGAGCTTTTAACCTATCACTATCTAATTCCGGAAACGCTCCGCGCAGACCCTTCCCTAACTCCCGAGGCCTTTTTCGCCCGGGATAAGGCAGCCCAGGCCGATCTCGTGTGGGAAATCCTTTTCGTGCGGCATACCCCCTTAAGCGAAGCCGCCTCGGGGGTAGTTACAGTTTTGGAAGTTCTTGGTCTCGACCCTTGCGCGCCAGACCTCCGTGAGGCGCGAGCCTTTTATAAGGCGAGGTCGATTGAGGAACACATTGAACAAGTGCTGGACCTGGCCAAGGTGAAGGCGCTTACTATGACCAACGACCCTTGTGATCCACTGGAACGCGACGTTTGGGATTCGGGCGTGCAGCCAGACCAACGCTTTTACGCCGCACTCAGGTTGGACAGATTGGTTCACTGCCAAACAAACCTTACGGAAGAATTGGATCGATGGATCGAGCGGATGTCGCCAAAGTATTTGGCCCTCTCTGTTGGGGAATTGGCCCCACTTCCTCAAGCCGTGCTAGATGCTTGCCGAGCCCATAAACTGCCCCTCGCCCTAATGATTGGAGTAAAACGCGGCGTGAACCCAAGGCTTCAATCCGCCGGTGATGGAGTCATCACCGCCGACTTGGCCCCGCTCCTAACTCTCGCCGGGGAAAACCCGGATCTCCGCTTTCTCGTAACAACGCTATCCCGGGAAAACGCACACACGCTTTGCATCGCCGCCCGCAAGTTCGCAAACATCCTGCCCTTTGGCTGCTGGTGGTTTATGAGCCAGCCGTCGTTGGTTGAGGAAACCACGCTGATGCGTTTGGAGCTACTCGGCCCGACGTTTGTGCCGCAGCACTCGGATGCCCGAGTGCTGGATCAGTTGATTTACAAGTGGCGTCACGCGCGCCGGGCGATTGCCTCTGCCCTAACTCAACGATATTCAGTTCTGCCCGATCCGCCAACCAATGCACAGATCGAGCGTGACGCCAAAGACTTAATGGGAGGCATCGCAAGCGCATGGCTAGGCTAAACCCCTTTAATATTGAGGGCCGGACTGCTGTTGTTATCGGCGGGACCTCGGGCCTCGGCCATGCGATTGCGCTTGGACTTGCCGATTCGGGGGCAAATGTGATTGCGTGTGGCCGCCGAGATGGGAGCTTGGTGGCTAAGCAAATCCAGGAAAGAGGTGTTCGA
Source organism: Fimbriimonadaceae bacterium (assembly GCA_036502005.1). Taxonomy (GTDB): domain Bacteria; phylum Armatimonadota; class Fimbriimonadia; order Fimbriimonadales; family Fimbriimonadaceae; genus DASXZH01. The sequence continues at coordinate 4,810 of DASXZH010000005.1, read as the reverse complement.
ACCCTGGACGCCACCTGCGACGTATCTGACCGGACCTCGTTGGATCAAATGCGAGACGCAGTCTTGGCCGAGTTCGGTGGAATGGATATTCTGGTGAACTGCGCGGCCCGCACCTTCCGAAAACCCACGCGGGAAATCACTGACTCCGAATGGAATAGTTTGCTGGATACAAACACGACTGGCATCTTGCGCTGTTGCCAGGCGTTCTACGGGCCCCTCAAGGCGAGCGGGCGCGGCCGAATCGTGAACGTTGCTTCCCTTTCCACTTTCGTAAGTTTTAACGAAGTGGCGGCCTATGGGGCGTCCAAAGCAGCCGTTATGGCTCTCACGCAAAGTCTTGGGGCGGAGTGGGCCAAGGACGGCATCCGAACGAACGCTCTCGTGCCCGGTGTGTTCGTAACAGAGCTGAACCGTGATCTTCTTATGGGAACGCCGAGAGGCCAAGAACTGCTGCAGCGCACTCCGCTTGGACGGTTTGGAGAAACGCAGGAAGTTGTCCCGGCGGCGCTCTTCCTGTGTTCGGATGCCTGCAGTTTTATTACCGGAACGAGCCTCGTCGTCGATGGCGGGTTTTTGGCGTCGGGAGTCAATGGCTGAGACGCGCGCGACGCGCGTCCGCTGGACGATCTGCGCGCTCCTCTTTTTCGCTACCACGATCAACTATTTGGATAGGCAGCTTTTCTCGCTCCTCGTCCCTTTCTTCGAAAAAGATCTCCATCTTGGCCCCGTCGATCTCTCCCTCATCAACGTAAGTTTTCTCCTTTCCTATGGCTTCGGAATGGTTTTTGTAGGGCGCTGGATCGATGCGGTCGGCGTGCGAAAAGGGCTTAGCGTTTCGTTTTTTGTCTGGAGCATTGCCTCAGTGGGCCATGCGATCGTCGGCAGCCTTCGGGGGTTTGCCGCCATTCGGTTTCTGCTTGGACTGGGCGAATCCGGCAACTTCCCTTCTTCTGTTAAAGCGGTTACCGAATGGTTTCCAAAAGAAGAACGGGCACTTGCGATGGGTTGGTTCAACGCGGGCTCGAACGTCGGCGCGATCCTTGCCCCCCTGCTTGCCGTACCTATCGCTGAAGTTTTTGGATGGCGGGTCTGTTTCGTTTTTTTGGGCAATATTGGCCTTATCTGGCTCTGGTTTTGGCGACGCCTCTATCGCCGGCCGGAGGAGCATCTGGGCATCTCCAATTCTGAACTTGCGCTGATTAAAAAGGATCCCGACATTGTCCCAAACCTTGAGATGGGGCAGTTGTTTGGGATGCGCCCGGTTTACGGGCTCGCCACGGCAAAGTTTCTGACCGACGCGCCGTGGTGGTTCTATCTTACTTGGCTCCCGAAGTTCCTGGTGGACGAGTTTCACCTCACTCCCGGATTTATGGCGCTTGCCCTGCCCGTGGTTTTCATCGTCGCCGATTTTGGGTCGGTTGGCGGCGGGTGGCTTTCTTCTCGTTTATTGACGCGGGGGTTTTCGGTGGGTCGAGCACGTAAGACGGCGATGTTTGTATGCGCGTCTTGCGCGCTCCCGGTCGTCCTCGTCGGGCTTTTGCTGAAGACGCCCTCCGTGCTTGGCATTTCGTCGGTGTTCTTAGCGGTTGCCCTTATTTCGGTCGCCGCTGCCGCCCATCAGGGTTGGAGCAGCAACCTCTATGCTCTCGTTTCGGATACGATTCCCCGCGCCGGGGTTTCTACCACGGTCGGGATTCAAACTGCCTTTGGCGTTGTCGGCGCGGCGCTGTTCCAAATCTTTGTTGGGCATAGCGTTGCGGCAGGCTCCTATGCGCCACCTTTCCTTCTGGCCGGGAGCCTCTATTTGATTGGGTTGCTGGCGTTGCAGTTCATTCTGCCAAAGGTGGAAATGGCGGCGCCAGGCCGTCGGGTATCCGGTTTAGCTATTGCAGTTGGCGCGGCTGCTTTGCTTTCCCTCTTGGTGGGACCTCAGGTTGTCCTCAACCGCCCCACGCATCAGACTGGAACTTCTGCGCAAGCTAAGGGTCGGTGAAAATATCGGCTCAACCGGGGCTTAGCTTCTTGTTCCAAATATTAATAATATCGAGGCTGTTTCGCTCCTCAGACTTTTTCGGCGTCTTTTCTATTTCGGCTTCTCGTCCTCGAAAATAGGAAAGATACTGGGTGTCAAAGCCCTTTCCAACTATGCGTTCAGCGCAGGCAAGCGCTAAATCGTCGGACAATACGTTACGGTATAGGCGTTCGTCGTCGTTCTTACTCGGCTCATTCCTATACCGCACCATCCGTTCGAACACTTTCTGGACCGCAGCATCGATGGCTTTGCCTGGGAAACTCTGGAGGCCCTTCACCAGATCAGCCTGATCTCTCAAATCGACAACGTTATAGAACGTGTTTCGATATTCGCTATAGTCTGGAAACAGCGTCTTTAGAATCATGGTGGCTCGATTCTGCTTCGGCGGCGCATGATCCATATTAGTTTCCCAGTACATAAAATGGAGCCAATAAGGCAACAACTTGACTGCCTCCGGCCCGAACTTCTTTTTAGCCTCATCCACTAGGCGAGTCCATTCAACGACGCTGTCCGTTGCCATCAATTGGTCGTCAGCGAAATTCCAAATCGCCATATAGTAATAAAACTTCCTGTTCAGCAGTCGCAATGCCACTCGCTTGCCAACAGCCGGGTAATAGTAGAGCAAACGCTTCGTTGCTCCGACAGAGACATAAGACACTAAGCTATAAGCATCGTCCTCAAGCTGTTTGGCATGTTCGGCCTTCGTTAGCCCAGACCAATCGAACCTCTCAGCCGCGGCGAGGGTTGGGGTGTGCGTTGGCGCGTTGATCACCCCGCAATTGGTCGGCTGATAACGAAATGCGCCCGTAGGCCGGTTGACAATCTGGCCGATGGCGACAAAGCAAACATCGCCGACCTTGAAGGTGTAGTTACGCACGGGGGGTCTTGCTCCCGGGGCGATTTTGTTGACAGGAGGTTGGCGTTTTGGATCTAAATAGCGAGGGTCGTACTCATCAGCAAACCACGTTTCCCTGAAGTTGTCAGGAGGCAGAGCGTACACGCACTTTGTAGCACGGCTGTCACTAAGATGCTCTAGCAAAGCCGGTAGAGCGCGCACGCCAATCTGAATGAGCCGTTTAAGGTTCGGGTCGATACGGGGCTCCGCTGCGGCCAAGGGTGCCCTGCCAAATGTGGTCACTTCGTCAATCGCTAAAAATCGGCTTGAGCATAAGCTCTCTTCGGTGCCGTTCATTCCGCTGCCGAAGTTGACCAACTTATCAATTAGGCCCTCGACTTCTTGGTCTCGGTGCGTCGAAGTCGACCTTACAACCGGTATCTGGGCGTAAGTCGCACAAGATAACGCGATGAGTAAAAGCGCGGCTGCTTTTAGTTTTGTCGAGACCATCCGCATTTTAGGACTTCCGAGAAAAGCTGCTGTTTCAATGAAAGGAATGTTCCTAGTTGGAATCGAGCGAAAATCCTAGTTCATCGAACCTTCATCTGAAGAACGACGGGAGTCAGCGCATAGTTCTCCTCATCTCCTCGATCCATACCGTGGCAAACTGATAGGCAATGTCAAGCAACCACACCTTCGACTTGGTTTCCCTTGGCGAGGTGATGCTGCGCCTAGATCCCGGCGAAGGACGCATCTCGACCACGCGTTCGTTTCGAGCGTGGGAAGGAGGGGGCGAGTACAACGTGGCCCGCGGCCTGCGCCGCTGTTTTGGTCTTCGAACCGCAATCGTAACGGCCCTCGCTGAAAACCCCGTTGGCCGACTTATCGAAGATCTCATGCTTCAGGGTGGAGTTGACCTTCGGTTTCTGCGCTGGGCGGAATACGATGGCATTGGGCGGGAGACACGGAATGGGCTGAATTTCACGGAACGAGGTTTCGGCATCAGGGGCGCGGTCGGCTGCTCGGATCGGGGCCATACGGCGGTTAGCCAAATCAAGAAAGGCGATATCGATTGGGATTCCATCATGAAGGAGACCAACTGGTTCCACACCGGAGGCATCTTCGCGGCACTTTCCGATACGACGCCTGAGGTAGCGATGGAAGCGATGCAGGCGGCGAAAAAGCATAGGGTAACCGTTTCATATGACCTTAACTATCGCCCCTCGTTGTGGAAATCCATTGGGGGCCGAGAACGGGCGAAGAGAACCAATCGGTCTTTGGCCCCATTCGTGGATGTTATGCTGGGCAACGAGGAAGATTTTGCGGCTGCTCTTGGGTTCGAAATCGAGGGGGTGGATGAGCACCATTCACAGCTCGATGTTGCCAGTTACGACTCCACGATTCGGCGGGTCGTCGCGGCTTTTCCGAATATCAAGACCGTAGCCACAACTCTTAGGGTCGCGAAAAGCGCGGCCCGAAACGATTGGGGCGCGGTGGTGTTTCAAGATGGGCAACTCTACCAAGCGTCGGAACGAAAAGACTTGGAGATTCTCGATCGAGTTGGCGGAGGAGATTCGTTTGCTTCCGGTTTGATTTACGGCCTAATGATGGATAGGGGGGCACAGTGGGCCGTGGAGTGCGGCGCGGCACACGGCGCTTTGGCCATGACCACCCCCGGCGACACAACGATGGCGACCTTAGACGAAATTCTGAAGGCGATGAAGATGGGAACGGCTAGGGTTGAGCGGTAGTACCTATTTTTGGGCTCTGCTAGAGGTTTGCCGAAGCTCGTCCATGCCAATTTACTTAAGCCCAGAACCACCTTTTTCCAAGACTAGTCGCACGGGACCTAGTAAGGTTATGAGCGGACGTACGGCTGGGTGAGGCGCGAATCCGGGCCCTTGGTGCAGAACCGTGGGGGAGAATGCGCACCGTCCGTATGC
>DASXZH010000004.1:0-9997 GCA_036502005.1 Fimbriimonadaceae bacterium | reverse complement strand
AACCGGCAGTGTCGCCCGATGTCGCGCTAGCGCACTCCCTCGGGCTCAACTGACCGGCTAAGCTCTCAGAACCCATCCGGGGTAATCGCCGAAATCTCTTCGCCCTCACCGTCTCTGAGTGACAATCGATAATGACAAGATTTTTCAGCGGGACCATCGAGGCAGTCGAGAACTTGCCGCACTCGGAAGAGTATGTGGCCCTAAATTAAGCCGCTACTTCGATCGAAATAGTTTCCACAACTGTAGGCAGTCCAAGTTCCTTGCGGACTGCAACGCACGCTTGCACTGCGTCCTTAACGTTCTCAATTGCCTCTTCCCGAGTTTTGCCGTCGCTTCCGCAGCCCGGAATTGAAGGCACCTCCGCGATCCAAACCTGGTCCTCATCTTGATAAAGGCGAACTTCGACTTTCATAAAAATATTATGCACTCGAAACCCGTTAGACCTCACCCATCCCCCGCCACCCCAAAAACCCGTTTGCTTTTCCATAACAATTCCTTTAAAATACAAAGGTCTTTCAAATTTAGGGTGATGATCTAGCGCCACTCTTGGCAATAAAGCTAGGTTTGCGCTGCAAAATAGGGCGATATCGGTGTATTGTTATCAGGCGGTTTGTTTCCTTACATCCGCAAAACGTTTTAGAGGGCTCTCGCCTAAGGAGATATGTTGAGACAGAACGAGTTTGATCCGCTAGCCTATATTGAGAATGCTTTTCTTGATAAGACTAAGCGTGAGGTGCTACCCGAATCCGGTGAACTGAGCGTCGCAATCCCATCGATCAGCGACTATTTGAATAAGAAGGAGCATTCGAACGGTCAAGCTGTTTTAGAGCCCGCCCCCACCCCGGTCGCAAAGCCGGTTGCTGTTGCCCCTGTTGCGGCCACGATCGTGCCCGAGAGGCCTATCCCCGACATTTTAAAGCCCAACGCTCACATGACGCTGTTGGAAGAGATCTCGGATCGCAGCGCCAGCCGAAGAACGCGGTTCAAAAAGACTCTCATGAGCGCGCCAAGACCGCGCCGCGCCAAGGTTGAGAATGCTTCCCCCAAAATCGATCCCGAACTTCAATCGACCTGGGAAACCCTCCCCAAGAGCATTGAATTTCTGTGCAGCTATTACGATGATTCGGTAACCTCAAATTACTATCGCGGCGACTTCAAAGAGACCCGGAACGTTCTCATAAAGAGGCTGCTTGATCCGGAACTGAGTTTGGAAGAAACAAGTCGGTTATTAGGGGTATGCCCAGCAACCGTGCGGCGATATACGAACCGAGAATGGCTAACGCATCATCGAACAACTGGAGGACAGAGGCGGTTTCGCTTAAGCGACATCGTGAAGTTCGTAGAGGCGCACGGCCGCTTCCCCGAGGAGTAAACCGCTTTGAGATCTGAGAAGTTGCGGATCGCAATCTTCTCAGATAGCGCTCTCCCGATTTTAAACGGGGTGAGCATCAGCATTCAGGCGCTTGTTTCGGAGCTAAGAAATCAGGGGCATTCCGTAAACATCTTTACGGCTTCCCATTTTTCTTACAAGGACCCTGACCCCAACACCCACCGCTTTACGGCCGTGGAAACGCCGTGGACTAAAGACTATCCGATGGCGATCCCGCCGTTTTACGGCCTGCTCAAGAAATTTCGAGAGCAACAGTTCGACATCATCCACACCCACACGCCGTTTACGATTGGTTACGTGGGTTTAAGATGGGGCGAATCCCACCACGTTCCCGTGGTGAGCACCTATCACACCCTGTACGACCGGTATGCCCACTACATCCCCCTGCCGCGGCGCTACATCAGGTTCAAAATCGCCAAGCATACCAACTTCTACTACAACCATGTAGCACATGTGATAACGCCCAGCAACGCGGCCTATCGCTGGTTGAGACGCCACTCTGTGAAAACTCCCATTAGCGTTATTCCGACCGGTATTGCCAGCAACACATTATTAGATAGGGCCGAAGTTAGGCATCAACTTGGAATCTCGCCCGACCAGAGAATCTTGCTCTACGTCGGACGATTGGCTCAGGAGAAAAACCTTTTCGTTCTGTTCGACGCCGTTGCCACGGCGTTCAAGCAAGACCCTAGCCTGCGGCTATGGCTGGTCGGCGATGGCCCCTTTCGGCAAGCTTGCATGGATAGAATCCGCGAACTCAACATGGGCGACCGGGTCCGGTTTGTGGGCTTCGTCCCACGCGAGGAAGTGGACCGATATTACGCTGCTTCAGACCTGTTTGTATTCAGTTCCATCACGGAAACCCAGGGACTTGTGGTGCAAGAAGCGATGATGCATGGGCTGCCCGCAGTTGCTGTTGCCGGTGGCGGAGCCAGCGCGGGAATAGAAAATGGCGCAAATGGGTTTATTGTTAAGAATAACGCCCAACAGTTTTCAGCCAAACTACTTCAGGTCATGGGGGATGCCTCTCTTTACGAAAGGCTGGCCATTGGCGCTAGAACATCCGTGCGGCAGTACACAACGGGCCACATGGTAGATAAGGTGCTAGGAGTTTACGATCAAGTCTTACAGCGACCCGATGGAACCAGAAGAGACATTAGACGAACAGTCACTGCTCGTTGAAGAGGCCTCCAGCCCAGAGCCGTCAGCCCTGCTGCCGTTCTTTTTCGCCCTTGTCCTCCTTTCGTTTTTAAGAGTGCTGCTAGGCTACGTATCGGTGCCCCTTCAGTTTGTTAAGTTGGGCACCGTTCTTTCGACGGTCGTCTTCATCGGGGTACCGATTTTTGCCCTTTACTATGCTGGCCGTTACCGCTGGACCTCAAGGTCGGCGTTAACCTTCGTTGGAATCGGGCTGCTTATCCATTTCGGCATCGGCTACGCAATTGGGCAGCAAATGCTGCACAACAAGGGCTTCTTGGCCGCAGTATGCGTCTCTCTTGGGGCGGAATGCGGCTTCCCAATGTGGTGCGTCGGCTTTGGGGCACTGCTGGCGAGCTTTATTAAAGATCGAAACCTAATCGTCCCCGTTTCTATCTTTCTCATCGGCTTCGATATCTTTCTGGTGCTGACTCCACTTGGCATTACGCAGAAAATCTTGAAGCAAGCGCCCCAGGTTTTCCAGGCCGTCGCCATGCCGATACCCCAAGTAACGGCAGCTCCAACTCATGGCCCCCTTCAGGTCCTTGGCGGCATTGGGCCGGCCGACTTTCTATTCATGGGCATGTTCTTTGTGGCGCTGTTCCGATTCAAACTGCGATCCAGAGCCACGGTGTTGTGCTTGGTGCCAGCCGTGCTGCTTTACATGCTCTTAATTATCAAGTATCCAGCCCTCCCTATGCTCGTCCCGATTGGGCTCACGGTGCTACTGGTTAACCTGCCCGAGTTCAAAATGAACAAGGAAGAGAAGCTGTCGACGATTGGGGTTTTGGTAATCGTGGTGTTGGTGATTATGGGCAGTTTCTTTGCTCTGAAAATACGGCAAGCTGAGCCTTCGCAGTCGGGCGCCGTCCAAGCAGTTCAAGTATCGGCAGGCTCGCCTGGGCAAGCTCCGGCAGGTTCACACCCGTAGGAACACCGCTTCTTTCGAAGAAATAGACTAGGTCTTCGGTGGCCAGGTTTCCGCCTGCACCGGGGGCGTAGGGGCATCCGCCGAGGCCGGCCGCGCTGGAATCGAATGTTGTAACCCCTAATTCAAACGCTTTTGCCAGGTTGGCGAGCGCGGTCCCACGCGTATCGTGGAAGTGGTAGGCGATTTTATTTTTTGGCAGATGCTCTAGCAGGAGCTTTGTTAGATGGCTTACTTCGGTTGGGACGGCGACTCCGATGGTGTCGCTAACGCTGACTTCGTCTGCGCCCAGATTTACCAACCTTCTGGCTACAGACAAAGTTTGCTCGGGTTCGATTCGCCCCGCATAGGGGCATTCGAAAGCGGTGCTCAAATAGGCGCGTACGTGGCCATTTGGCTTCACTTCGCGGAACTCGTCCAGAATCTGCTCAAAGGCGACAAGCGACTCCTCAATTGTCATGTTGATGTTCTTTTGCGTAAACGCTTCGCTTGCGGCAGTGAAGAAGCTGATCCGATCCACTCCACACTGCAACGCGCGCTGCAGGCCTTTAACATTTGGCACAAGGGCGGAGTATTCCGGCCCGGATGGCAACTGGGCCCATAATTCGGCGGCATCTCCTAGCTGCGGCACCCATTTGGGCGAAACAAAGCTGGTCGCTTCGATCTCTTTTAGACCCGATTTCGCCAGGCTCTCGATAAAGGCAAGCTTGGCCGAGGTTGAGATTGGCGTCTTCTCGTTCTGCAATCCGTCGCGAGGGCCGACTTCCACAATTCGCACATTGGCGTCCATTTGTCTTTTCTACCGCATGCTCCTTATGTCGCGTCTCGTAAATGCTTGAGCGATGGCAAACCCAACCACGGCAACCAGCAACAGCAACAAGGAAAGCGCAAGCGCTTCCTTAAAATCGATCTGGAAGCCCAAGTAAATGGCCAAGGGCATGGTTTGGGTTCGTCCCGGATAGCTGCCTGCGAAAATGATCGTAGCGCCAAATTCGCCGGCTGCCCTTGCCCAACTGATGGCCAAGCCGCCCGCTAGAGCGCGAGAGGCAATTGGCAAACCAATCGTAAAGAAGCGGGCCCAGGGCCCAGCTCCATCGGACTCGGCGGCGTCGTAAAACTCATCGGGCTGCTCGGCAAAAGCAGCCGTCACCGCTCGTATAAAAAATGGCGCTGCTACAAAAACTTGAGCCAGAATAACGGCGATCTCGGTAAAGGAAACGCCCAGGTTCAACCAGCCTTCGCGCCCGAAAGCGATCAGCAAAGCAACTCCGGCAGCGGCGGGAGGAAGGGCCAATGGCAACTCGACCAAAACTTCCGTTGCCCGATGCCAGAATCGGTTCCCGCGACCGATCCAGTACGCGAGCGGTGTGGCCAGAAGAGCAATGGTTAACACTGACCAAAGAGTGGTTCGGATGCTCAGCCAGATCGCTTCGATGGCGCTTGGGCGCTTTAGCTCGGACAGTGCGTTGGGTAAGCCTCCCACCACAACCAAAGCAATTATTGGAAAGGCCATAAAGCCGAGCATGGGTGCGCCTAGCAGCAGCCAAACCGAGTCGTTTCGAACTTTCTTTTGGTTAGCGATGATGGATTTTAGATTGTTGCGCCGCTTCTAACGCACTTTAAAGCCGCGATCTTCCAAGGTTTTTTGCCCTTTCTCGGACATGACAAACGAAACGAACTGCTTTGCCAGAGCAATATTAGGCCCTTGCAATGCTGCGATGTAGTATTGCGAGCCAACTTCAGCTCCGGCAGGAACAGCAATTTCCCGGATTCCTTTTGCCACTCTTTCGTCCGTTTCATAGACGATTCCGCAGTCTGCTTCGCCTAGTTCGACTTTGGTTAAAACGGAGCGAACATCGGTCTCGTAAGAGGCTACATTCTTTAACACGGCCGTTTGGAATTGCGGGGAAACCTTAGCAAGCAACAATAAACCATATGCCCCAGCCGGAACCTTACTGTCGGCAAGAACGACTTTGACCCCAGGCTTTGCCAGGTCCTGAAATGTTTTTACTTTGGAGTGGGCGCTGGCAGCAACCGCTAGTTGGTTCTGAGCAAATTGAATCACGTTAGCCGCGTTGATTCTGAATGAGCTTTCGGCGACCTTCATTTGGCGTAGGTCGGCGCTGGCAAAGACATCGCAAGGGGCCTGCTGTTTGATCTGCAGCGCGAGATCTTGCGAGCCCGCAAAAACGGGCACCACTTGAATGTTTGGATGTTCTTTCTCAAACTGAGTGCCTATGTCGGTGAAAGACTCTTTCAGCGAAGCAGCGGCAAGAACATAAAGATCGGTCTTTCCCGGTTTGGAAGCCTGACAACCGAATAGGCAAAGGGATACCGCCAATACCCATGCAAGTAGCCGCTTCATAACGTTTTGACCTAATATGAGTGTACGTCATCGCGGGGATTTGTTCGTCGTTGCAAGTATTTTATAATCGTGCCGTTTTTATCTTTCGTGCGTTTCACTAATCAATGAGTGGTGGTATGGTCCTAGTCTTAGTCTTCGCTGTGCTCGCCAACGTTCAGAATCTCACTCCCGAACAGGCAAGTTTGGTGGCTTTGGCTAAGAGCGCAATATCGGCCGAGGTACAACACACGAGTCTTCCGAGCCCTTCTGCGCATGATGGGCCCAAGGCAGTTTTTGTGACGATCGAGTCCAGCGGCAAGATTTTAGGGTGCCGTGGAGATTTGCGGCCGAGAACCAAGAGCCTGGAAGAAGAAGTGGTCTTGGAAGCGCGAGGCGCGGCCCAACACGATCCCCGTTACGCGCCTTTAAAGTTGAGCCAGCTTAAGAATTATTTGGTAACGGTCACGATTGTCGACCATCTTGAGCCGTTGTCCGACATTTCTCAGCTTAAGCCAGAGGATGGGCTCGTGCTGGAATCAGGTGATCGGAAGGGAGTTGTGCTTCCGTGGGAAGGCAAAGACCCACGCACGCGCCTTTCATGGGCTTACAAGAAGGCGGGAGTCCCCCCGGGATCGGGCGGCACACTTTACAGATTGATTGCAGAGAGGTTTCGAGGATGAAAAGGATCTTTGGTGTTTTATGTTTGGTCGTCGCCTTTTCCATGGCTTTAGCCCAGAAAAAGGTGACCGATGTTGATATTTGGGTAAGTCGCAACATAGCGCCTGGTCCAAAAATCCGGGTGAACATCAACACCCGCAATGTGCCGGTGGTAACCGTAACTGCTTTTCACATCGATCCCATCCAGTGGTTTAGATTTCCTGACTTGCAGAAAAAAGAGCCGAAGGCGATAGGCGCACCGGTCCGCAGTTGGCCAGTTACCGTTTCTTCGAAGGACAATGTGCCTGCGCCTCACCAGGAGGATCGCTACTATTCGCGGCAAGTGAACTTACCGCCGCTGCCGCCAAGCGTTTACTTGCTTGTTATTTCCGGAAGCGGCGTTCAGAAATGGGCGGTGGTAAACGTGACCAACCTGGCCGTGATCACTAAGGAATCGCCAAAACATCTGCTCGTTTGGGTGACCGATGCGGTCAAGGGCCAAGCAATCCCTAAGGCACAAATCTTGGTTTTCGATTCGAAAGGGAAATCGGATGCTCAGGGCACCACCAAACCCGACGGCACCTTCTTTACAACTCTTTCCCCCGGAGCAAGAAATGTGGTGATTAGAAGCGGAAACGATTACGCCGGAGTTCAGGCAGAAGGAACCGATCCCGATGGCAAGCTCCTAGCCCACTTCGAAACGGACCGGCCGATCTACAGGGCGGGGCAAAAAGTGCTGTTCAAGGCGATCCTTCGCACGACTTTAGGAAACGCCTATAAGTGCAGCGCTAACAAAGATGTTCAAGTTGAGGTGAGGGACCCGAAGAACAACCCAATCGACCGCTTGAATCTCAAATCCAACGCAAACGGTAGCGTGGCCGGCTCTTTCGATCTCCCTGATGAGGCCGAGAGTGGCGCGTATACACTGGCCCTCAAGATGGGCAATCAAGACGCGTATCACACGTTCAGCGTTGCCCAATACCGCAAGCCTGAATACAAAGTTGAAACAGTTTCACTGGAAAAGAGATACCTGGCGGGACAGGATATTAAGTTCAAGGTTAGCGCGCAATACTACTTCGGCGCGCCTGTTCAGCAGGCGGAAGTCAGGTACATCGTGCGCCGCGCCGATTCCTACTATTTCTGGAGTGATGACGGCGAATCACAGTGGTTTTATGGCGGGGATGGCAACCTTTACCCGCATGATTCTTACAACCAAAACGCGGTTGTTGCCGAAGATGTTGCCCATACCGATGAGCACGGCGAAGCCGTGATCGATATTAAGTCGGACCCAAAAGCGCCGGATTCAACTTATTCGATTGATGTTACGGCTACCGATTCCTCGCGCCGACAAGTTCAGAGCAGCGGTGCCGTGAACGTTTATGCCGCGAATATTCGATTGAGCCTGAGTTCAAGCCTTATTTTCGTGCCGCTTGGCAGGTTGCTGCCGGTTACCGTTCGCGCCGTGGATTTGGATCGCAAGCCAGTCGGGGCCGAGGTCACGCTTATCATGACCCACCAGGTTTGGGACGATAAGAAAGCGGAATATAAAACGGTCGAGGTTGCGCGGACAAAGGTGAGAGTGCCCCCTTCCGGAAAGGCCATAGCGAACCTTCCCGCGAAAGTTCAAGACGATATCGATATTCGAGCTGAAGCCGACGACGGCACTGGCAGAACGGCTACCGCTGAAATGAGCAGCTACGTGGTTGGACCGAACGAAAAGGCGGGGCACGAACAAGTCGCCCCAACTCTAACAACCAAGCTGAACCGCCGGAGTTACAAGCCGGGGGATGCGGCCAGCGCCTACGTAAGCACAAACGTAAGGGGTCGGCCGATTCTGTTGGTCTTGGAAGGGCAGGACATTTTCAACTATAAGGTTGTGGCCGGGAGCTCGACCTGGGAATTTCCCACGAGCACGACAATGTCTCCCAACGCCTATCTTAGGGCCAGCCAATGGAGTTCAACCGGGCTGCTTAGCGGTGGCGAGATACTTCCTTTGCCCGATAAGAAGCGGCTCTTGAGCGTGCAGCTAACGCCGGATAAAAAGGAATACAAACCGGGCGATTCTGCCACTTACAAGGTGAAAACTACCGATCAGGATGGAAAACCGGTCTCCGCCGAACTGACGCTAAAAGTGATCGACGACGCCATCTATGCAGTTTCGCCCGATAACACGGCGGACCTTTACACCACTTTCTGGGGCACTCACGAAGACCATGTTATGACCTTCCAAAGCGCGCCAGAGGAACTATCCGGAGGTGCTTATCAGCGAGTGAGCACGGTTGCGCCAGTTCGCATGCGGTTCGAAGACACGGCTTATTGGAACGCATTTGTGAGCACCGATACTAATGGCGAGGGATCTGTCTCTTTTGAGATGCCAGGAAACCTGACGACTTGGGACGCCTCCGGTCGTGCCGTTACGGCCGAGACCTCTGTGGGCTCGGCCAAGGTTTCGGTGATCGCAACTAGGCCCGTAACACTTAGGCTGGCCACGCCAAGGCAGATGGTAAAAGGCGATCAACTGACGCTGATCGGCACCATCAACAACCGAACGGCGCAGTCCCATAAGTTTCATGTAAGGCTGGTGCCCGAAGAGATGAAGCTTGATTCCCCAACGGATCAAGACCTTATGGTTAAGGGAAATTCGGCGGCTACGGTTGAATGGCATATTCACGCCGATCACATGGGTAGCCAGCCTCCCGCGCTCACCGCTGAAGTGTATGCCACCGATGTCCCCGAAACAGAAAAGCAGGATTACGCCGATGCGCTGCGCGTGTTAGTGCCGGTGAATCCCGATGGTGTGGTCGTAACCAAGATTGTGGCAGGGACGATTTCGAGTTCGGCTACGGCAACTCTCGATCTACCACAAGACAAGATCGAACCGGCGACCAAAACAACCGTGAAGATTTGGGCCGGAGTGAAGGCGAAAATGCAGGATCAGGAGCAAACGATCCTTAAAACGGAACGCTATATCACGCCCATCGCGGCTGAGCAATTGGAGCTTGCCGCTTTAAGCGGGTTAAGCAACGGCGATAAGGTTGTGCGAGAAGCCTTAGCCGTAATCTCCCGAAACGAGCAGAACACGGGCTGGGGCTATTGGGAGCACGCCAGGCCAAATTCGCAGGTGACCGCTGAAGTTCTAAGTGCCCTGGCGCTGGCAAAGACAACAATCGAGGTGCCCGACAATATCTTCAACGCCGCTTGCGCAGCGGCCCAGGCTATGTATAAGCAGGATCAGCTTTGGGAAGATCGAGCCCTGTTAGCAAGCGCGCTGAACATGGCAAACGCCGATAAAGCAGATTATCTTGATGAAGTAGCGCAGCACGGCATCAAAATGTCGCCCTATACGGAGCTGCGCATTGCTCGGGCTTATCTTGTCCTTAACAAACCCGATGAAGCCGCAAAGTTTATAGACATGGTCATTCCAGATGTGGCGAATGGTCCCTTTAACGCCCATGTTCCGGTTGGAGACGGCATCGGCTGG
>DASXZH010000003.1:0-68807 GCA_036502005.1 Fimbriimonadaceae bacterium | reverse complement strand
TCTCGTCAAACTCTACAGAAGAGACAAACCAAGGAGCGCTGACACCCAGCAAACGTGTGTAAAGATCTGAACCGTCCATCGGTTAAGATTAGACCTAACCCACAGAAAATCTCGTAGACCCAGAAAGAAAAATGTCCTTGGGGGCGATTGTCCTTGGCACCCTCTGCATACAAAATGCGGGTGCCCAATCTTGGACCGCAGTTAACAACGTTCCCAACGGTCTGTCACTCGCCTGCAATCCGCAACTCCTTACTGACGGGTCGGTGATGATACAGAATGGACTGACGTCCGATTGGTACAAGCTCACTCCCAATAAGAGCGGCAACTATGCCAACGGCACCTGGAAGAAGCTCGCTTCAACTGTTGGGCAATGGCCAAACTTTGGTGGCTGGGCTCCCCTTTACGAGGGCACAGAAGTGATGCCCGACGGCCGCGTTTTTGCGGTCGGCGGGGAGTATAACGAGGGTCAACTTGATTGGTGCGGTAATGCTGGCTACTACAATCCGGATAAGGATCAGTGGACGGCGAGTGCTATTCCTCCCGCATGGGCAAGTGCAAATGGCGGCATGATGGGCGATACGGCTACTGCAACGTTGCCAAACGGCTTAGTTTTTGTTTCAAATCCGTTTACGTCGGACAACGCGGCTTTCAATTTCAGCACGAACTCTTGGATCTATCCATACGGTGGCCCTTCAATGCTCGATAATGACGAAGCTGGCCTCATCTTGCTTCCGAACAAGAATTTGTATAGGATGGATACCTACTTTCCAACAACTTCGCAAGCTGAGATTTTTAACAGCAGCACTTTGACTTGGTCCTTTACGACACCGCCTACCTACAATGTAGTCGATAATCCAGATGCCGAGGTCGGCCCGGCCATCCTGCAATATACAGGCTATGTCATTCAGTTTGGCGGCAACGGCGCTAACATCACGTACAATCCCGTAAACAACACATGGCTGCCCGCGCCAAGTTTCCCTTCTGACGAATTCGGCCAGATCGACGTCGCCGACGGTCCTGCTGTTCTTTTGCCAAATGGAAAGGTGATGGTAGCAGGGACCGCGGGATACTATGCTGGCCCATCGGAGTGGTTCCTCTGGGATGGGTTTGCTTTAACGCATATTGCGGGCCCTCCGGATTCGATCCCCACCAGCGATGGAAACTTCACCGTTGGAGGGCAATACAACTTTTTGATGCTGCCTAGCGGCCAAGTGCTTTCGGTTGATCAAACTAACGACGTTGAGCTTTACAATCCGGGCGGATCGTCATCTCCAAACTGGGCTCCGGCAATCACGAGCGTATCGAAAACCCTCGCATTGGGCAAGTCTTACACCCTTACGGGAACGCAGCTAACTGGGCTATCAACGGACGCTGGATACGGCGACGATACGCAGGCCAACACTAACTATCCCATCATCAAGCTCACGATGCAGCAAACCGGTGACGTGGTTTACGCAAAAGAGTTTCTGCCTAACACAATGGCGATTTGCACGGGCAAATCCCTTGAGACAACAAATTTCAGGATGCCGTTGAATGGTGAGCTTGGATTTGCGACGCTACAAGTTGTTACCAACGGAATTGCTTCGCCTGGGGTTCAAGTAGACATCGTTCCGCAAAATGTTCCAAAAGCTGTTGGACTCTTCGCTGGAGAAGGCCAAAATGGGATCGGTAACGTAACAAGCGTTGCGAGTCTCGACAACGTTAACTTTAGCGGCCAGTCTCAGCTAATCGGCGGATCAGAGCAGGTTTGCGGTGTCGGGTGCACCTTTACCGGAGTCGCTGTTACAACGAACCTTAGCGCGATCGTCTACGCCACGGCGCGCGTCGGCGTCACCGAGCAGATATTCTTTTACAACTTCCACACCGCCAACTGGGATCTGGCTGGAAACCAGAACTTCCCAAATACAGCGACCTACATGACCGCCACGCCGCCGGCGGCTGCGACGCAGTATTTAGGCCCAGGCAATAAGGTGGAAGTGGTAGTACGAGGAGTTCAACCTGGCCACATCTCAACTGCGTCCTTCAAACTGAGTGTTGACGTAGTCGGAGTTGAGGCAAACTAGAGGAAGCTAGAGGTTCTGTGATATCTACAGCCGGAAGTGAACCTTCCGGCTGTTTTCATTTGTTATGAGCGAAGAACAGGAACTGCTTGAGATCGCAACGATGGAGTTTCATGGCGAAGTGTTACGGCTCCTGGGGAAACAAAATGACCTGCTGGAGGTAATAGTCCAAAATCTGGAGAAGTGATGACCACACTGACTCAGCTTCACGATTCCTTGCCGACCGCTTCTGTTGCATTTTCCGCAGATACGATGGAACTCCGCGCTCGGGCAACCCTTTCCCTTTTCCTAGATTCAGCCATCTCTCTGAAAAACTTCCCAACTCCCATTAAGGCCGACCCACTTACCTGTCCAAACTGCGGCATCCCAATGGATTCGGCGCGCTCACCCTATTGCAGCGGCCGATGCCGAGAAGAGGCAGCGTTCGTTCGCCAGTTCCGAACCAATCTCCAGGATGATGCCTTATCAGTTGAGGAGAAGCAAGTATCCCTCGGTCAAAACTTCTGGCACCTTATCGGCGGAGGCTATCCATTGCGGCAAAGCATTTGTCCGCCAAGCGCACTCAAGCAACTTTTTAAGAGAACGAACAACCAGTGTGAGGTGTGCGGCGCGCCAGCCACAACCTTCGATCACACTGGCAGTGGGTGAAACAGACCAATTAATTTGCGCGCCGTGTGCGCGTCCTGTAGTTTCACAAAACCCTTCGGAGATCCGAGCTTCTTGGCAAAGCCGGAGGTTAAAGAGCAGATCCACCACTTGGCGGAACGGATTGGCTCGCCCGAGGCGCTTAGGTGCTGCGACAACGCGGCGACCTGGGACTGGCGGGAGTTTTTGAACGAAAGGAAAAAGCTAATATAGTTGCCTTTGATTTCCCAACAAGTTCTCCTGCTTTGGGAACAGAGTTCACGCGAAGAACGCGAAGAAGCGGAGCGCGTGAACGTGATGTCTCCCAATATCTAAACTCGCATTTGCGGGCTGGCAGGCCGCTATTCATCTTCTTGCGTATAGCCACGGAGAACATCCATCGCGTTCTTCGCCTCTTCGCGAACTTCGCGTGAAATTCCATCCTTCCAGCCGAGACGGTAATATCGTGAACGCCGGTCAGATCGATTTAACGAAGGACTTTCAAAGTAGACCCCCCAAATCGCTTCCTCCGAGCACCGATTTCACGCGACCTTCGCGTGAAATTCGATTTAGCCAACCTAAGCAATAATATCGTGCACGATACTCCCATACACGTCGGTTAGCCGGAAATCTCGTCCCGCGTATCGGTAGGTGAGCTTGGTGTGGTCGAAGCCAAGAAGATAGAGAATCGTGGCGTGCAGATCGTGAACATGCACTGGATTCTGCTCTGCCCTGAATCCAAACTCATCCGTTGAGCCGTAAACCGTTCCCTTTTTGACTCCGCCGCCGGCCATCCAGTAAGTAAAGCCGTAATGGTTGTGGTCGCGGCCGTTCATCTTGCCCGCGTTCGAGCCAGGCGTAGGTAACTCCACGGTCGGCGTTCGGCCAAATTCGCCGCCCCAAATCACAAGCGTATCATCCAACATTCCCTTGCGCTTTAGGTCGGTTAAAAGAGCGGCAATCCCCTGATCCGATTCATGGGCGAGATTGCGATGGGCGTCTGCAATATCGTCGTGGCTATCCCAAGGCTGGCCCGCGCCGTGATAGAGCTGAATGAAGCGAACCCCTCGTTCCGCAAGCCGACGGGCAATCAGGCACTGCCTGGCAAAATTGCCAGGGCCGTAAAGGTCTCTGGTTTCCTGCGATTCGCGATTTACATCAAAGGCGTCCGTCGCTTCCGTCTGCATTCGATAGGCTAATTCAAACGACTGGACACGGCTTTCCAATGCCGGATCGTTTTCACGGCTGGCGAGATGCTGCTTGTTAAGCTGCTGTACAAGGTCTAGTTGGGCACGCTGCTCGGAAGGGAGAACATAGTGGTTTTTGATGTTCTCGATCACCTTATCCATGTCCGTTTGGTTCGGATCTATATAAGTTCCAGCCAGCACCCCTGGCAAAAACCCAGACTGCCAGTTTTGAGATTCTTGCACCGGGTATCCGCCTGGGCACATGGCGATGTATCCAGGCAGGTTCTGATTCTCCGTGCCAAGGCCATACAAAACCCAAGATCCTACAGACGGGCGGATCTGCCTGCCATCGCCGCAGTTCATAAGCAACAGCGAGGGCTCGTGGTTGGGCACATCGGCATGCATGGAGCGGATAATGCACATGTCGTCCACGTGCTCGGCCAACTTCGGGAAAATATCGCTAATCTCAATTCCCGATTGCCCATGCTTCGAAAATGTAAAGGGAGAAGGAAAAGCGGCGCCAGTCTTTCGCTCGGTAGGAAGGTGTAACGGTATTGGCTGCCCTGCATATTTGATCAGAGAAGGCTTAGGATCGAAGGTATCCACCTGCGAAGGCCCGCCATTCATAAACAGAAAAATAACACGCTTGGCGCGTGCCTTCATTGGCGGCAGCTTGACTGCCATCGGATCGGAAAGTTGAGCCCCTGAGCCGCTCCCCTTGTCCGGCCCAGAGGCATGGGCGGTTTCGTTCAGCAGGCCCATAAGGCCGAGCGCCGCAAAACCATTACCCATTCTTCCAAGAAGCTGCCTGCGAGTTAAGAAGAGATCACGGAGGTATTCGTTATGATCAAACTGCGACATTTACTTCTCGTTTCAAAGGGTGGACGTGATTTAGCAATCGTTGTTCTGGGTGTTAGGCATTAATCTACGAACATAAATTCATTCGTCATCATAAGCGCCTGAATATACAATGTAATCCGGTTTAAATCGGGGCCGGCAGGTGGGCCAAAGTTAGTAGCTGCCGACCAGCTTTCTTTACCGTCGAGGCTTCGAATAGAGGGCACCCATGTAAACGCATCGTAGGTGTCGTTCGACATGGGGTCGAGAACGAAGTCGATGGTATCTCCTTTCTGCACCTGAACATTTGAAACATCGGTTGCTGCTTGGGAGTTATGGGCCGTCCATTCTCCGAGCAAGCCGGTTCGGCTGGAGATGATTCTGGCTTTAACCCCATCCCCTTTAGCTTGCCGGTGGACGATTGCCCCGCTTATTTGGATGGTCATGTCCGCACTTGCCGTCCAACGGCGGATGGCGCAGTGCTGCCCATCGTGGCCCGGATGGCCCCCCTCCTTGTTGAGAGTGACGTACCCCAACTTTGGGTCTGGGAAAACTTTGCCCACTCGGTAGGCGCCATCGAAATAGGAGAGCGGAGTGAAGTTGGCAACCTTTGAGGTAGCTGGGTCGACTCCACCATAACCATAGCTCCAAGGATCGACAGGACCGGGGACTTCAGCGTTTGCGCCTTGCTTAAGATAGGCTAATCCCATCGCCAGTTCGGAGGCATCAGGCATGCGCTGGAACAAGAGACGATAAATCCGCCGCACGCGTTGGCCTTCGTCTTTGGAAGCCGCGATCTCCGGCCTTTTGGCTACCAACTCGGCCTGTTGAACTACGAATGGCGAGTTCATAAAGAATAGGGCCTGCTGAGGCACGGTGGTCTTAAACCGTTTTGGGCTGGATCTGTCGGGAGTGGCTAAGTCAAATGTTCTGAAGACGCCGGGCAGGTTTTGCCTCTCAATAAAACCGTAAACGGCTCGCCTTTGTGTGAAAGGCTCTGACCATAAATCGACCGATTTACCTCCGACCTTGCTAAGGTCCAATTGGCCTGCAACATCCATGACGGTATCGCGCATCTCTTCGAGGTCCAGCCGCCCCCGGTCAAATCGGCTTTGAAGCCGGTTATCCGGATCGGCCAAGAATGCGGCAGGCGTGAAGGTTGACGACTGCCTATAAGTTGCCGACATCACGATCAGCTTCTGAATTTTCTTGATCGACCATCCATCTTCCATGAAGGTCGCCGCTAGGTAATCGAGCAGTCCCGGATTTGTGGGCTTGTCACCTTGCCTTCCGAAATCCGAAGCGGTTCGCACAATGCCGTTTCCGAAGTGGTCTTGCCAAAGGCGGTTCACAAAAACCCGTGCGGTAAGCGGGTTGTCTTTGGACGCGATCGATTCCGCCAGTTCTAGGCGGCCACTATCCTTTGTCCAATGGGACCGTTCCTCGCCAGGTTTCGACAATGCGAGCAAGAATCTGCGGGGCGCAGGATCACCGGGCATGTTAGGATTTCCATGCTTGAAAACTACGCCATCGTGCGGATTGGAGTCCAACATCGCCATGGCGAACTCGGGCTTTGTAGGTTCCGATTTCTGCAAAGCTTCCACTTGCTTTTGGATCTGTATGAGTTGATCCCGCGCGGCAGACTCAAAGGCAGGCATAAGCTTCTGTAAATTTGCGCCATCAGGAACGGCGTCGAGGCCAAGTGATTGGAGGATTTGTTTAACTTCCTGAGTTAAAGCTGCCGCTTTCGTTGGGTCTTCTTCCTGCTTTCGAAGCAGTTTGGTTTGGGCCAAAGAAAGGCTTTGGAAGCTCCGCTGCAGATTTGTAAGCTTCTCGTTGTATTGCTGCCAGGGGCCGCTGATGGATTGGGCTGATATCGGCTGGTCGCTGTCTTCGGAAGAGTTAAAAACAGCATAAAGTGAATAGTAGTCTTGTGTTGGAATCGGGTCAAATTTGTGGTCGTGGCAGCGGGCGCACGCAACCGTGAAGGCTTGGAAGCCGCGCATCGTCACATCGATGCGGTCATCGATAATGTCCGGTCTGGAATTAAGAAATCTGCGTCCAACTGTTAGAAAGCCTAGCGCGGCGAGATCTTCCCTATTCTGTCCGTTTTGAACTTCAGGCAGACGATCTGCGGCTAGCTGATCGATGACGAACTGGCTATACGGCAGATCTTTATTGAATGCATCGATCAGCCAGTTCCGGTAGGTGTAAGCGTTGTAGTAGTTGCGATCCTCCACAAACACATAGCCCTTCGTGTCCGCATATCGGGCCACATCCATCCAATGCCTCGCCCACCGCTCGCCATAGTGAGGCGACGCCAATAGGCGGTCGACCACCTTTTCATAGGCGTTCGTGGTCTTGTCGGCAACGAAGGCATCCATCTCCTCCGGGGTCGGTGGCAATCCTGTTAAATCATAAGTCACTCGGCGCAGGAGAGTTCGCTTGTCGGCGGGCGCTGCCGGCTGAATGTGTTTGGATTCGAGGCCAGCGAGAACAAAGAAATCAATTGCGTTCTTTGTCCAGGTCGTGTTGTGAACTCTCGGCAGGGTCGGCTTTGTAACAGGTTGGAGCGACCACAATCCGGCTGTAGGATCCTGAGCACCACCATCCGCCGGCCAAGGGGCGCCCATTCTCACCCAGGCTTCCAGAGCCGCAACTTCTTCGGGTTTCAGCATGCCTCCTTGAGGCATTTTCAGTGCTCCGGTTTGGCGCACTGCTTGAATAAGTAAGCTGGCGTCAGGCAGGCCGGGCGTAACCGCTGCGCCGGATTTGCCGCCCTTATGAAGGCCATCTGCCGTGTCCAATCTCAAACCGGCGGCCGGTGAAATGGCACCGTGACACGAGGAACAAGCATTCACTAAGATCGGCCGAATCTTTTCTTCAAAGAATGCAGACTGGGAGGGGCTGGGATTCTGCTCAAAGGCCGGGGTGCTCTTTTGGGCGGCGGCAACCGCGAAAACCGCCAAGCTGACGCCAAATGTCGCGGAAGTCCAAAATAGACGGCTGCGAAGAACTGTTCCTAGCTTGGCGTGCATAATTTGAATCGACTCGCGTTGCCTCGGACAATATTGAAATGACGGCTTGATCCTCGTTTAGTTCAACCTAGATTTCCGAAATCACGTTTACTTGACAAGTGTAGCCAACTTAATCACGTGGCGTGAGAATTTGAGCATTTTGCGGAGCCATAAATCCTAAATATATAGCTTTACGGCTTAAACATATACTTATCAAGACTATTCAAATTTGCGGATTCAGGTTACAGTCCCTTAATAGTCGGTACACCATGAGGGGCAGTTAGGTTGTTGAAAGAGACTCAATCAGATCGAGCGCATAATCAGCAACTTGGGCCTACCCCTAGCTCAATCGTTAGCCTGCCAAGGTACAATCTACGGGGAATGCTCGGGGGAGATTATTCTGTAGATATTGTTTAACGATTTGACTTATTGTTAGACAAAACTCTCACTAATGCATTAATATTAAAGCCATGAACACGCTAACCAGGAAGGAACTGTTCTCAGAGGACCGGGTCGATCCAAGACCCATGACAGTAGCAACGATCGGATGCGGAAACTGGGGAAAGAACATTGTTAAGACCCTGCATCAGCTTGGCCGTTTGCATTCGGTTGTAGAATCTTCTCCCGAATTGCTCGCCAAGCTCAGCGCCGATTATCCCGATGTCCCCCAATACTCATCACTCGATGAGTTGCTCGCGACCGACTTCGAGGCGGCATGCGTTGCAACCCCGGCGGAAACCCATTTTGAAATCGCCAAAAGGCTGCTAGAAGCGGGCAAGCACGTTTTCGTTGAAAAGCCGCTTGTTCTAGAACTCGCCCATGCGGAGGAGCTTGTCGCATTAGCGCGCAAGCAAGATCGCCGGCTTATGGTTGGCCATTTGCTGCTTTACCAACCAGCCCTGCAGTTCATCAAAGATTCAATAGAAAAGGGCCTTATCGGCGAAGTCCACAGTTTCCATCAAGTGCGCCTAAACCTTGGCCGGGTTCGCAGCGTTGAAAACGTGCTCTGGAGCTTGGGCGTGCACGATGTCGCTGCTTTGCTATTCCTGGCCGGTTCTAAGCCAACCGAAGTTGTATCCGTCGGCCAATGTGCGATCCAAAAAGAAGTGGAAGATGACTTCCACCTTCATATGAAGTTTGCGAACGGCAGCCAAGCCCACCTTCATGACTCCTGGCTTTGGCCAGAATTGAAGCGACAGCTTACGGTTGTCGGCTCCAAGGGCATGCTCGTCTACGATGAAGTCGAACAGAACGTGAGGCTCATTAAGAAGAGCATCGATGAGAAGTTGGGCAACGTGGACCAAGGCAGCGAAATCGTATTTGGTGGAGCTTCGGAGCCGCTAAAGCTTGAGATGCAGCACTTCCTAGATTGTTGCGAAGAGAGCCGCGAACCGCTAACCAGCGCTGAAAGCGCTATTGAAGTTTTAAGAGTTTTGGAAAAGGCCTCACCCAGGCCAAGCAAGCAACCCGCAAAAATGGAAAAGGAATTCTTCGCCCACGAAACGGCCGTGATTGATGAAGGCGCCCAGATCGGTAAAGGCACCAAGGTCTGGCACTATTCCCACGTTCTTGGCAAAGCCAAAATCGGTGAGAACTGCGTTATCGGCCAAAACGTTGTTGTGGCCAACCAGGGCATCGTTGGCAATGGGGTGAAGATCCAAAACAACGTCTCCATTTATGAGGGCGTTGAACTTGAAGATTACGTTTTCTGTGGGCCGAGCATGGTGTTCACCAACGTTAGAACACCGCGAAGCGAGTTCCCGCGAAATACCAGTGCAGACTATGCGAAGACGCTCGTTAAACGGGGCGCAAGCATCGGTGCAAATGCAACGATCGTGTGCGGAATTACGCTGAACGAATGCGCATTTGTGGCAGCAGGAGCCGTCGTAACGAAGGACGTTCCCGCTTACTGCATCGTGGCTGGCAACCCGGCAAAGCCTATGGGTTGGATGAGCGCGTTTGGCGATATTCTCGACTTTTCGAAGTCGGACGTCGTCGAAGACAGCAAAGGCCACAAATATCAGAAAGTCAGCGATAAGGAAGTCGTGCGACTTAGCTGATCCAAAAGATCATTCCAATAGGAGAAAGACTTGATTACCGAAAAGAAAAATATCCCCCTGCTTGACACCCAGCCCGAAATCCAATCTATTTGGGCAGAACTCACCACCGCCTTAGAAGGCGTGATGCGTTCCGGAATGTTCATCATGGGTCCCAATGTAAAGACTTTTGAAAAAGAGGCAGCCGCCTACTTTGGAGTGAAGCATGCCCTTGGCGTGAACTCCGGCACGGACGCGCTCGTTCTTGGATGCCACGCGATTGGGCTTAAGCCGGGCGACGAGGTAATCACCACCGCTTTCACATTCTTTGCAACCGGTGAGGCCGTCAGCCACTTCGGCGCGATTCCTATTTTTGTCGACATCGATCCCCACACTTTCAACCTCGATCCCGAGCAGATCGAAGCCAAGATCGGCCCTAACACGAAGGCGATTATTCCTGTTCACCTTTACGGCCATGCCTGCGATATGGACGCCATTATGGCGATCGCAGAAAAGCACAACCTACATGTTCTTGAAGATGTTGCCCAGGCTTTTGGCTCCGAATATAAGGGCAAAAAAGTTGGCGCAATCGGCCACGCTGGAGCGCTCTCGTTCTTCCCTTCCAAAAACCTCGGAGGGTTTGGCGACGGTGGCATGTACCTGACCAACGACGACAAACTTGCCGCAACGGTCGGCATGCTTCGCGTTCACGGAGCAAAGAAGAAATACTTCAACGAAGAGATCGGCTACAACTCAAGACTGGATGAGATCCAGGCCGCCGTCCTTCGCGTAAAGCTTCCCCATATCGATGAGTGGAACGAGGGCCGACGTCAAGCTGCCGCATGGTACGGCGAGTTCCTGGCCGGCGAAGATCAGATCATTACTCCCTACATCGCCAGCTACACAAACCACGTTTTCCATCAGTTCACCATTCGGATTAAGAACGGAAAGAGAGACGCTGTACACGCGAAACTGCAGGAGCAGGGAATCGCATCCTTCGTGTACTATCCGGTCTCCCTTGACAACCTTCCCATCTACAACTCGCTTCCAAAGAGCGCTATGCCTAACTGCGAGATGTGTTCGCACGAGGTTCTTAGTCTGCCGATCTGGCCCAAAATCGAAAAGAATACGGTTGCCCAGGTCGCAGAAGCTATCAAAGAAGCCGTCCGAAGTTGATGTTCGTTCAATCACGCCTAAGCTGCTTCGCTCGAAAGATCGAAGCAGCTTTATTTTCGACTAAGGGGCAACCATGGCCGACGTTCTGACGATTGTTGGGGCACGCCCTCAGTTCATAAAGGCTTCTCCGGTTTCCCGGGCCTTTAAAGCGCAGGGGCTTTCTGAAGCGATCCTTCACACCGGCCAGCACTACGACGAGAACATGTCCGATGTGTTCTTTGAAGAACTGAATATTCCCCGCCCGCATTACAATCTTGGAATCGGCTCCGGCCACCATGGAGCCCAAACGGGCCGCATGCTTGAAGGGATCGAAGAGATCCTGTTGAAAACGAAACCCAAGATGGTGCTGGTTTACGGTGACACCAACTCCACGCTGGCGGGCGCGCTTGCCGCGGTGAAACTCCACATTCCGTTGGCCCATGTCGAAGCAGGTTTACGCAGCTTTAACAAGAAAATGCCGGAGGAAGTGAACCGCATCCTCACCGACCACGCGGCAGATCTGCTCTTTCCCCCCACCGAAACAGCCTACAAGCATCTTCTGAGCGAGGGGGTTAGCAAGGACATCATGTTTCTCACTGGCGACGTGATGTACGACGCCGCTCTGCAGTTCGGCGAGATTGCAAAGCAGAAATCCAAGATATTAAGCGATTTGGGCTTGGAACGCGGTGGATACGTTTTGGCCACCGTTCATCGGGCCGAAAACACCGACGATCCGGCTAGACTTAAACGAATTCTAGACGCGCTGGACGAGTTCGGACAAAACAAAAAGGTTGTATTTCCGGTTCACCCGCGCACGCGCCCTTCTATCCCAGATGCTTACAACAACCTGATCTATATCGATCCGGTGGGATATTTGGATATGGTGACTCTAGAAGGCAACGCGGCCCTCATCGCGACCGATTCCGGCGGCGTACAGAAAGAGGCTTATTTCTACCAAGTGCCCTGCGTAACGCTACGCGAGGAAACGGAGTGGGTAGAACTTGTCGAATCGAAATGGAATCATCTCGCGCCGCCAATTCCGGGTTCTGATATTCTTGGCCAATTACGAGAATCGATGTCTGGGCAGCGGCCACCGCATGGCAATCTTTATGGCAATGGAGACGCTGCTGTGAAGATTGCGAAGGTTATTGGGGATCGGGTCAGTAAGAAGTAAACGGATACCGGTAAACAGTAAACAGCCGGAGCGGGAGTAGCGCAGGGCCGGGAGGAAACCCGTCCCGTTGACGAAAAACTAACGCGCATAAAGATTAAGCCCCTTCGAGCCTTGTACCATTTACTGAAAATGCTTTTTCCGGCCGTTTACCGTTTGCCGTTTACTTCTTTCCAAGTTCTACATTCTAAGTTCCATCTTCCCCAATGAAGCACATGCATGATTCTGTTCGTAGAGAGATGAGTGCCAGACCCCACTGACTGCGAGGCCGTCCTCCTCATAAATACCAAGTCCCTTAAAGGGCAGGAGTGGCTAGAGCAGGCCGAAACGAAGCTTAAAGAAAAAGGCGTCGACCTAAAGTTCGCAAAAGGCTATAGCAGGGCGGGGGATCTTATCAACCGCGCTCAAGAAGAGATAGGCAAGAACAAGCTCGTCATCATTGGCGGCGGCGACGGCACCCTTAGTGCCGCAGCCAACGTGTTTGCCAACACAAAAACCAGAATGGGGGTTTTGCCACTCGGCACTGGCAATGCTTTCGCGCGCGATCTCGGCATCGCGACGGACCTCGATGCAGCAATAGACGCCATCGTGGACGGCGAGGACACGGAAGTAGACGTCGGGGTTTGCAACGGCAAGTTGTTCGTGAACGTCGTCACGATCGGGATTACGGCTACGGTTGCGAAGACCCTCACAGTGCCTCTAAAGCGCAGATTTGGGCGGTTTGTATACGCTATCGCCTTGGGCCGCGCTCTTAAAGAAATGAAGCCCTTTCGATCAAAGATCGAAACGGAAAACGGTGTTACCGAAATTGATGCGGTGGAAGTTGTCATCGGCAATGGCCGTTATCACGCGGGCCCCTTGCCTCTTTCACCGACAGCCAGCATCACCAGCGGCAAACTCCTCTTGTATGCCGTTGAAGCAGGATCCAAGGTAAATCTGCTCAAGTACGCACTTCTTCTACCTTCGGGGCTTCAGGGCGTGCTTAAAACTGTACACAGCGAAGACACGAAGGGTGGCAAGATTAGCACGATTCCAAACCAGACGGTCGTTATGGATGGCGAACTCGCCTTTAAGACACCCCTCGATTTTCACATCGAGCACGCCGCGCTTAAAGTGCGTGTGCCGAAGAAGTTCAAAGGGTAGCTAGTTAGAGCGCTTGGTGGGCTATTCTTAACCAAGATGCATCCACTTTCAATCCTTGCCCTGCTAGGCACAATCATCCAAGCGCCAACTTTCGATATTTCCAGCTATAAGCCGCTTGGTGCCGACTTGGCCGATGGCAACTATCAGATCGCCCCCCCCTACGCTAACGCGCCGGAGCTGACCCCAAGA
This sequence comes from Fimbriimonadaceae bacterium, assembly GCA_036502005.1. Classification (GTDB taxonomy): domain Bacteria; phylum Armatimonadota; class Fimbriimonadia; order Fimbriimonadales; family Fimbriimonadaceae; genus DASXZH01. Next base: position 55,388 of record DASXZH010000003.1, on the reverse strand, counting down.
GATGGGGTTCCAAAGGGTCAGGTGTATCACTTCACCATGGACTCCGCCGATAGCCATATCTATCCAGGGATCAGCAAGACGCAGCCGGGAACTGTTCCCTATCACCGAAACGTGACCGTGTACGTACCCAGCCAATACAAGCCGGGAAGCCCCGCCCGACTCATCGTTTCGCAGGACAGCATGGGCAAAAACATTCTGCCGACGATTCTGGACAACATGATCAACGATCACAAACTTCCGCCGATCGTTGCCGTCATGCTCGATTCAGGTGGCGGCGACGCCCAAGGGAGTGAGCGGGGACTGGAATACGACACCGTTTCCGGCCGCTACGCAGAATTCATTGAAGAAGAAGTTCTGCCCAAAGTTGCAAAGGACTACAACATCGTTTTCACAAAGAACCCCAACGGAAGGATGACCATGGGCGGAAGTTCCGGAGGGGCAGCCGCTTTTTCCATGGCCTGGTTTCACCCCGATCTCTATCGCAAGATTCTCACTTATTCCGGAACATACGTAAACCAGCAGTCGCCTTTGAACCCAGTATCACCCCACGGGGCTTGGGAGTACCACGAGCATTTGATCCCACAAGCAGGAAGAAGACCGTTCCGAATCTGGATGGAAGTTGGGGAAAACGACCTTCGCTCAAAAGATCCAGAATCCACCTATCATAACTGGGTGCTTGCGAACGTTCGTATGGCAAATATATTGAGAGGCAAGCGTTACCACTATCAGTTTGTTTTTGCTCACGATGCCGGCCACGTGGACGGCAGAGTAGTAAATCAGACACTTCCTGAAGCTCTGGAATACGTTTGGAAAGACTATGATAAGCCTTCAAAAACAGATAACCAGCAAAGACTGTTCCACTAACGTCTCAGCCATTGAGGGAAAAATGACAGTCGAAATCAAAAAGTTGGGACCGCATAGGGTTGTCGCTATGCGACATGTGGGGGATTACAGGGACATTGGGGCCGTTTTTCAGCGGTTGATGGCATGGGCAGACATTAACGATATTACGCCCGGGAAAGGCCTTTCTATTTTTTACGACGACCCGAATGTGACTTCCAAGGATTTGTTAAGATCAGATGCCTGCTTTATCGTAGATCCCTATTTCTTGGTTAACGATATTTCAGTGAAAGTAGTCGATATCCCCGAACAAACTTGCGCGGTTACGGAGCACGTAGGCTCTTACGAAGGTTTACCGGCTAGCTGGGGCAAATTCATGGATTGGTTCACGGATAGCGGGAAGCGTTTTGCAGAAGGCGGCACGATTTACGAGTTTTATGAGAACAATAATATGCAGGGTCCTCCTGAAGAACTCCGAACGCTCTTGGTATTTCCCGTTCACGGAGATTAAGCAACCGAACGCGAATCGCCATCCCGGTGCCCCCTATATGTGAGGGCGTAAAGTCGCCCTGCGTCGTTCGGACGATGGATAAAGCGACGAAATTCCGGATCCCCAATCGAGAATCGACATTCAAAAATCAAAAATCCATTTGGGGGGTGGCAAGCGGGCCCGTCGCGACCAGCGACACCATAAGAATCAAACGCTTTGGAAGCCACCCTAAAGTGTTGCTCTAATCCTAACCCCGATCTTCCCCACCGCGTGCCCCTCCTGAACCTCCTTGAGGGCTTCAATTGTATCGTCAAATCGGACGACGGTATCGATCACCGGCCTTAGTTTAAGGTCCTCAATAAGGTCCGAAAACTGGCGGAGTTGATCCGGATTGGGTTGCATCGTAAAACGCATGGCGGTTTTGCCTTGCACTTTGGCTGCTTCTTGATCGGGTTGAGCACTAATACAGATCAGTCGTCCGCCAGGTTTAAGAACGGATAGTGATGCATCGAGTTGATCCGGGCTAATGGAGTGCAGAACCATATCCACGTCGCTCACAACGTCTTGAAATTGCTGCTGCTTGTAATCGATAAGTTCATCCGCGCCAATCTCCCGCAGAAGGTGGAAGTTCTCCTCGCTGGCGGTGCCGATCACGTACGCGCCTTTCCACTTTGCAAACTGAATCGCGAAAGTACCAACCCCGCCGGAGGCGGCGTGGATAAGAACTCTTTGCCCTTGCTCCACATGGCCGTGGTCAAACAACGCTTGCCAGGCCGTCATTCCGGCCAAGGGAATCACGGCCGCATCGGCCGCATCCATCGATGGAGGCCTCTTGGCCAATGCCGATGTTGGCGCGACTGTGTATTCGGCTGCCGCTCCCTTATCGGTAATGCCGTACACGCCGTCGCCAATGGCGATATCTTTGACGTTCGGGCCCAGCTTCGTTACGATTCCTGAAAAGTCCCTTAGCGGAATGGCCGGGAATTTCATATCCTTTTTCGGCGGATAGAGCCCCTTCGTTATTTTCCAGTCCACCGGATTTACGCCCGCCCCATCTAGCTGGATCTGAACTTCTCCTTCGCCGGGTTCGGGCATCGGCGCATCTGCGAAATGATAAACCTCGGGCCCGCCAAAATGATCGAAAAGAAGTGCTTTCAAAGTTGTCTCCCTTTAATAACGTTTGGTTCTACGCCCTTCAATAGCGCGAGCGTTCAAACGAAAGACTGAGTTAGGTTCTGCCAGCCAGGAGGGGCTGACATGTCCTCCGGCCCAACCTTTATGCTCAGAACCCGGGTGGTCTTGTCATAGTGGTAAAAAACCGCCCATCCGCCGTGCAAGCCCGGCATGATCTTTACACTTTGGCAAACTTGGTAGAGCGTTCCTTCTTGGGATTTATCGAAGTGCCCGGCAAGTCCCATAAATCCCTTTTTCGGCATCTCGATAAGCGCCATGAGACCCGCCACGGTCACCGTTATGCCGGCAAAGTCTTCCATCAGCTTCAGCGAGGTAACCAAGTGCTCCAAGGCATGCTTGTAGTTCGTGCTGGGGTCTTCTACAACTGCAACCGCTTGCGGTCTTGGACCACCGAAAGCCGGCACTGAAAAGTTGAGTTCGGGAACGGGCTCAGCCGCTATAGCCGCTCCCACTGGAATCTTTATTTCTTCTAGTTTTGGTTGATGCTCTTTCACGTAAGCGGCCAAGTCCAGCAAGAATTGAGTGCCCTTTTCGGTGGTTGCCTCGGTTGAATTGAGGGTGACTTCGGGCGGAAGGCCCTTGACGCTATGCCTGGTCACAAAGATCTCGCGGACCAGGTTTTGCTCGGCGATGTGGTCTTTCAGATCGGATTCCAAAGCAGAAAGGTGCTTCCAATCCTCGTGTATCAACCTTAAAGCGACCGATGTTTGGTGGCCGGCGGAGGGCTCTTTAAAATTGGAAAGGACGAGCTCTTTCAAGTGTGGAAAGCTCTCCGGATCAAAGGGCCTCTTCAGTTCATCCAGTAGAGCACTGAGTTTCTCAACCTTCGAGCGCGCCACGGCCAGGATCTTCAGAAATCCATGCGGCGGGTTGCTGAAATATTTGTTGGCATAAGGATCCAGCGGAAGGATCGGCTTATGATTCATGTCCATCGAGCTCTGTGCGTTATAGGTGTAGTTCACCTCTCCGGCATCGCGGCCCTCATCGAACAGCTTTTGAATATCTTGCCCGGTGTAGCCCTCCGGTGGCAGAAGGTAATAAAACCCGTCGTGCATCCACGGCTGATGGATGGCTCGCGCGATTGCCGCTTGGCTCAAATCTAACACTTTGATCTCGCCAAGTCCTAGAAGCTTTTTCGCCAATTCCATAACGTTCTCTTCGCCTTTTATGCAGTATGAGCGAGGGGTAACATCCCTGCATGAAATATTACGCGCTTTGCCTCCCTTTGGTTTTAGGTTCCTTAGCTTTGGCCAAGGCAGATAAAGCCGGCGAGGCTAAGAAGGGCATCAAGGCCGCCTATGATCAAATGGCAAAGGACTTCTTGGACAAGAAATTCGACGGGTTTTCCACTTTGATGACCGATGATTTTCAAGCCACCCGTGAGGGGCATAAAGAGGCGATGTCCCGTGACGACGTCATTAAAGATTTTAAGGCGCAGCGAGACCGCTTGACCGATGTTAAGTGGACCAAGACTGTCACCAAATTTGATAGATTAGGCATGAAATGGAAAAGGGGCAGCTATCAGGAAAAACATTATACAGAGCTGGTTTTAAGGGCTTGGGTGGTGGGAAGGATGACCGCAACTATGAACCTAGGCGATAGCAAACCACACTTGTTTGATCTGCAAGCCAAATCCGAGGATTTGTGGGTACACGTTATCGGCTCAGACTGGAAGTTGAAGTCTTCCCATACATCGAATATCGTTGTGAAGATCGATGGCAAAGTCGCGCCGATGAACTGACGTAAATGCCGATTATGCCCCATAGCGCGGCTGTGCCATGAGGCAAGTTAGTGGCTGAGTTTGAGTAGCAAAGCTAATCGCCCTTGCGTTTTTTCACCGCATCTTTCGCTTTGGGGGCAAAAACGGCCATGTCGGAGTAACCATGATCTGGCCCTTTTGTAAAAAGGATCTCTATCAGCCTGTCGGCTTTAAAGACATATGTTTCTTCGTAGAGATCGGCTTCAATGCCTTTCCCTTTGAGCCAGCTATATAAGAGATTGGCAAACTGGTGACGATTCCCCGTCATGAATCTCTTGCTTGGCGCACCAAGCTTTGACATGACTTCTTGAATGTCATCACCTATCGAAATGCCTTTGCCCGTTTGAAGGTTCGGTAGTGGCTTTTCCTTAGCTTGCATGTCCTTGTTCGTTAAATCCTTTGAGAACGCAGGAATTCCAACCCCCATACCGTCGACTTCGTATCGGTCTTTGGTCAGGAGAAGGGTTATATCGGCACCATCGCACTCTATGTTTCGAATCAGCATATAACGTGTTTTGGGATCTATAACGGCAACATCACCATGCGAAACGTCGAACGAGAGGCGGTATCCAGCGATCTCAAGGTCGAACCACCTCGGCGCATGCCGAGGCGCGGGCAGGAGCCCGTTTAGCAGGAATATAGATGCAACGATTGAAACCACAGCCTAAGTTTATGCCATTTCGCTTTCAGAACTGCTAAAACGAGGAATGAAGACTTCCCTGCTACTCTCCATCCTGGCGTTCTCGGGCATCCAAACGGCAAAACACAAAGTCGTTATCGAAGTGAACGTTGCCGGCTTACTCGCCTATAGCACCATTCTCAACAACGCGGAGAATCTGGAGAAAGCGTTTGGTTCTGAAAACCTGCAATTGGAAGTCGTCTGCCATGGAAACGGGCTTGGCATGCTCATACCAAGTTCCGCAAAACTTGTTTCTCGGATAAAGGCGTTACAAAGAGCAGGCGCCGTTTTCGCGGCGTGTGGAAACACGATGAAGGGCATGCACGTGAGTTTAAAGCAGCTCGTGCCGGGCGCGATTACTGTTGATTCAGGCGTCGCGGAGGTTGTTCGTAAAGAAGAATCGGGGTGGGCCTATCTGAAGGGCGGTTAATTCTTACCACAAGGTTAAAAAATAGGGTAAGCATTCCTTGGAGATTCGGATTTGAAACAGTACACCGCAGACAAAATTCGCAACGTAGCAATTGTTGGCCATGGGGGATCCGGGAAAAGCATGCTTGTTGAGCATTTGCTTTTCACGGCAGGGGCGACTGAGAGGCTTGGATCGATCGATGCCGGCAACTCGCAAAGCGACTACGATCCCTTGGAAATTCGGCGAAAGATTAGCGTAAGCGCGTCTATTTTGCCCATCGAATGGCACGGCCACAAGATCAATTTGATCGATGTGCCCGGTTACCCCGACTTTATCGGCGATCTTCACGCAATAGCGCGCGTGGTCGAGTCGATGATCATCGTGTGTGAGGCAAAGGCCGATCTCGATGTAGGTTTTGAACTGGCCTGGGAAGTTGCCGAAGAGCACGGTCTTGCCAAGTGCATTTTTGTTAACAAGCTCGAGCGCGACAACGCCGATTTTGACGGCTTGATGAATACATTGCACACGCGTTACGGCCGCAAGATCGTCGGTGTTCAGATTCCGATAGGCCACCAGGCCGCCTTCAGTGGTGTGCTTGACCTCCTCAACATGAAGGTTTATAAGGGCAAGGACCGCGGCGAAGAAATCGACGAAGTCCCCACCGGCTACGCCGAAGAAGCGGCGGAAAGAAGAGACAAGATGATGGACGCCGCCGCCGAAGGCGACGATGAACTTGCTCTAAAATATCTGGACGGCGAGCAGCTAAACCCCCTCGAAATCGAACATGGGCTCCTTGTTGGCACAGAAAATGGGCGCGTGGTGCCTGTGTTGCTCGGGTCCGCTCATAGCGGCATTGGCGTTGCCACCCTATTGGATCGAATTGTCGGCGAGCTTCCTTCTCCGAAGGATGTTCCCAAGGTCATCGGCGACAAGGAGTTTAAAGCCGACGCCGATGGCCCCCTGGCAGCCTTCTGCTTCAAATCGACAGCCGACCCCTACGTTGGCAAAATCAACTACTTCCGTGTTTTTAGCGGCACTATGAAGCTAGATCAGCCGGTTCTGAATGTAAACCGCGAACGAGAAGAGCGTCTGCACAACCTGTACTATCCCCATGGCAAAGGCCAAGAGCCGGCTACGGCGGTAGTCGCGGGCGACTTGTGCGCATTAGCTAAGCTGCAAGACACGCACACCGGCGACACTCTTAGCACTGTCAAGGATAAAGTCCAAATAACGCCGATCAACTTCCCAGAACCGATTTATCGCATTGCGATTAAGCCAGTCAGCAAAGCAGATGAGGATAAGCTTGGCCCTTCGCTTCAAAAGCTCTTGGAAGAAGACCCGACTTTGCGGTATTCGCGAAATCCCAGTCTTCACCAAGAGGTGATTGAAGGGATGGGGGATATCCACTTGGATACCACCATTGAAAAGCTGAAGACGCGGTTTGGTGTGAGCGTAACCACCGAAGACGCCAAAGTGCCCTACAAAGAGACCATTAAGAGCTCTGCGAAGGCACAAGGCCGCCATAAAAGGCAGACCGGTGGCAAAGGCCAGTTCGGTGACTGCTGGATAGAGCTCGCCCCCCTCACTCAAGGCGGCGGCTTTGAGTTTGAGAACAAAGTCGTGGGTGGTTCGATTCCCAAAAACTTCATCCCAGCGGTGGAAAAAGGCATTCGAGAAACCATGGAGCACGGCTTCCTCGCCGGTTACCCAGTGGTAGATGTGAAGGCGACGGTCTACGATGGCAGCTATCACGATGTGGACTCCAGCGAAATGGCTTTCAAGATCGCCGGCTCCTTGGCTTTTAAAGCGGCCGCGGAAAAGGCCCAGCCTGTTATCCTGGAGCCTGTTCTAGAACTCACTGTAGATGTGCCTGACGATACGGTGGGCGACGTGGTCGGCGACCTCAACGGCCGCCGTGGACGCCTACAAGGGATGGATCCAATTGCGCCGGGCAAGACCCGCGTAAGAGCCCAGGTGCCGATGGCCACAATGATGCGCTATGCGCTTGACCTGCGCTCCATCACCAAAGGCCGAGGCCGCTTCAGCCAGAGCATGTCGCACTACGACGATCTTCCTCATCCTGAGCAGCAGAATCTGATGAAAGAATTCGAAAAGCTAAGAGCGGCTCACGAACTAGAGCACTAGCGGTTGGAGCGCGGCGATTTATCCCAGCCTTGGGCCTAGCCAACTTCTTGGCTAGGCGGGACAACTCTCCTTGTGGCGATAACTCGCCTAATCAAAGCGGGGATAGATCCCCGCACTCCAAATGGCTCCGACTGGTCCTAACGTGCCACTTTGCTGTAAATACTCTGATAGTCGTTCTGATACTGCTGCTCGGTGTTAGAGTTTGCCTGGTATGCAGAAATGCAAGCCAAAGCCAACAAAGGCAGCAAGATTCGAGACCAGGCTATCTTCCGCCGAACGCTCGTTCTGCGCACGGGACGTGCCGCATAGTAGTGCGATCTATAACCACCAACAGCCGTCCACGTTGGCGTATGGTTCACTTCCTGTGTCATTGCGTTTAGGATTGAATCCCAGTTCGTTGTGTTTGTAGTTACTTGTGAGGCATACATGTGTCTACTATAACACAGATATTACGAACATGTGTAGTCTTTTCTACATTTTTTGAACTTTCTTGAGGAGAACTGGTGGGCTAAGACGTCTTTTCAGGTTCACCCTTAAGCTGACGCAGTTCTTTTTCGATCGCACCCACTCGCTCATCCAGGCGGTCAATGTGCCTCAAAAGAGTGAAAATGGCCCGGTCGGCATCTATTGGATCACCGCTGTTGAGCTTTAAACGAAGAAGTGGCATATCGTAGGAATTCAGCATGCCCAATGTGTTACCCGAAAGCAACAAGTCCAGGCTAATGTCGTTTTCCATCAAAAACATCGAACACATGTAGAACAGTTGGAAACACTGCTTCTACGGCGGCTTTGACTGCGGCCGGAGATCCCGGCAAACACAGAATAAGCTGTCTACCCCGTGTGCCTACAACCGTTCGGCTAAGCATCGCGTTTGGCGTCTGCTTCATCCCGTGCGAGCGGATTGTTTCCTCAACTCCGTGCAAGCGTTTCTCAATCAGTGGAAGAATCGCCTCTGGCGTATTGTCTCGCGGCGACACGCCCGTACCGCCTGTCAAGACAATAACGTCGGCAGAGCATTCCCGCACCGATGCCTGAATAAGGTCAATCTCATCGGGAACCATAACCAGCGGCTCAATTCGCAAACCCTGAACTGAAAGCAACTCAATAAGCAGGGCGCCGGATCGGTCTTCGGAGGCACCTTGAAAAACCGAATCACTAACAACAACTACTAGAGCAGATAAGTTTGCTGACACTACTTTAACTTCACGGTCTGCAAAATCGAAAGCATCAACTTACGATCATCGACCGTTGCTTTACGATCAAAGAATGAATACTCGTAGAAAAGAACCCTGTTGCTACCGCAGTATATGCGGCCGGTTATCAAGTCTCTCGGCGCGCCCCTAATTCCTGATTCGTGGCTGATAGGAACCAAGATCAGCGCTCCTTGTCCGGCTGGAACCTTCACCGAGAAATATCGATCTGGGTGTTTTTTCTTTGGAACCGCGAAGCTGCTCAGAACGTTCGACAAGCTTGAACTGGCATACTTTTGCAGGCTAAGAGTAAGAGTGTTCTTGCCCCCGCACAGGTGGACAAAGCCATCCTCAGTATCCTTGGGCACCGGCCAAACGCCTTTAACGAGCCAGGATTGCGGCACGCTGAGGGTAAAAGGCAGATTCCCGGAATCCTTGGCCGGCAAAATCGCCTGCTGTTTCATCCCAGATTGAAGCAAAACGACCGCTACTATTGCGTGGATCATCGCTTAATCCTACAGTGTCCTACTCTCCAAAGTCCATAAAATAATAAATGATTTAAATGATCCGGTATTTTAAAAAAAGTCAAGAGAAACCTCTAGAAACGTAGCAATGGTCCGAATTGTTCAAGGAGAATCTTCGTAGTTATAAAAATGAACGCTGACGCCTGTCAAGCCTAACTTTGTGGATACAGTCGAACCTACAAACTGGCGCAGCTACCTGAGATGAACAAGATCAAGGCGCAAGAACTGAACGGATGAGTTGGACAGAAATCATCACCGTGGTAGGAGGAAGTGGGCTCTATTTAGTTGAAGCCTCCTATTTGCCGCAAATCCATCGGCTGTATAAGCTCAAGGAGGCTGACGAGTTCAGCTTCCTTTTTCCCGGTCTAAACATTGTCGGGCGTCTCTTTGGGCTTGCCCTCTCAATCACCCAGCATCAACCTGCGTTTGGGTGGTTCTTCTTTATTGGAATCCTGCTTCGTTCGGTGTTGCTCGGGCAAGTCATCTATTATCGAACCAAGAAGAAAAAGCAGCAGCAGCTTGCTCCTGAGATAGCTGGGGAAACCGTCGATTCGGCCGTGGGTGCAAGGATCTAATGGCAAATCCGGAAACCTGTTTCAAATGGGGAGTCGCGACCGGAGTCGCACGGAAACCTCTCCCCAACCCCAAATATGCGGGCCATTTTAGATTTAGGAAAGGAGAACTATGAAATACAACAACATTCTGGAAACGATTGGAAACACGCCTCATGTCCGCATTAACAAGCTGTTTCCGGGCCGAGAGGTTTGGATCAAGTTGGAGCGAACCAATCCAGGCGCAAGCATCAAGGACCGAATCGCCCTCGCGATGATTGAGGACGCGGAAAAGCGCGGCGACCTCAACAAGGACAGCGTCCTGATTGAGCCTACTTCCGGCAACACAGGTATCGGCCTCGCCATGGTCGCGGCCGTCAAAGGCTATAGGCTCATTCTCGTCATGCCGGAATCGATGTCAATAGAACGGCGCCGCATTCTCAAAGCATACGGTGCAGAACTAGATCTAACTCCCCGCGAGAAAGGCATGAAAGGCGCTATCGAAAGAGCCAGCGAACTCCATGCCGAGACCCCGAACTCTTGGATACCAAGCCAGTTCGACAACCCATCCAACGTGGATATCCACAAGGCGACCACAGCGCAGGAAATCCTGCGCGACTTCCCCGATGGACTTGATTACATCATCACCGGCGTCGGAACAGGCGGCCATATCACAGCTTGCGGTGAGGTTCTGAAACCTCTATGGCCAAACCTAAAGGTTTTCGCGGTTGAGCCAGACCTTTCGCCCGTGATCAGTGGAGGCGCGCCTGGTCCGCACCGACAGCAAGGATTGGGCGCCGGCTTCATTCCTAAGAACCTCCACGTCGATGCTATTGACGGCGCAATTGAAGTAGCCGATGCAGATGCTTTTGAATTCGCGCGAAGATGTGCCAAAGAGGAAGGTATCCTGGTGGGAATCTCTTCTGGCGCGGCACTTGCTGCAGTCAACAAGAAATTGCCGGAGGTAGCAGACAATGCTCGGATCCTCACGTTTAACTACGATACAGGCGAAAGGTATCTTTCCATCGAAGACCTTTTCTAGACCCGGTTTTCGGTCGCCGATCGATTTCGGCGGCCTTTCGACTACGTTAAAAGCTCGCGTAAGCTTTGCCAAGGTAAACACCAAGAAGCTTGGTTTGGCGCTTCTGGTAATGGCTGGCGCAGGCTTAGTCGTTGCTGAAGGTTCTCTCGCGATTTCGTTCGCGCGCAATGCTCCTTTTGCAATGGCCGGCGCAGGTCAAATGGACGTGGTGCCCATTCAGTTCATGGGTGGCACCACCGGCAAACTCGTTTCCGTTCGAGTTGACGGCCAGATTGAGCAAACCTTTGCCGGAAAGCTCCAGTTTCAGGACGAGAACGGCAGACAGTGGCTGTCCTATTGCGCAGGCATAAGATCGCCCATCGGAGATGGGCAGAGCTATGGCGTGCGCACCATCCCGACCTCAAAAGCTCAGGGCAACGTTCCTCTCGCAGGCAGAATCGTCTCCCTTAATTCCAAGAACGCGGTCACCGATTCGCAGTGCGCGGGACTGCAGATCGCGGTTTGGGAAGCTTTAGAATACGGCACCCATGCCATGGGCCAGAACAGTTCGCTGCGCGTCTTTACAGACCCGGTAACTCTGAACTACGCTCACCAGTTCTATCTGGCTGCTATTCAGACACCCCCCGGTGGCGGCACGAGTGGCGGCGGTGCTGGAGCCGGAGCCGTAGCAGGCGGGCAGCAACAAGGACAGCAAGGTGGATCTGACAACAGCCCAACCTATTTCCAGGCGCCAAGCGGCGGCGGCCAGTCTCAGATTGGCAGTTAATCGACTACGTCGACCGTAACCAGCGGGACGATCCCGATCTCTGAGCCCTTTTGGAGGAGGAGACGGATCGCCCGCACTCCTTCTTCGCCCATATCCCGGGTTCGGTCGTTTACGTACATTCCCACAAACTCGTCGCTGGTGCCGGAATCCATTCCGCGAGCGAACTCAAGCGCGTAGGCCAGTGCCTCCGGACGGTGGTTCAATCCGGCGTCTATGCTCTCTCGCATACAGCGGCTGACTTCGTTTACGGCGTCCGTTCCCAAATCCTTGCGAACCACGTTAACACCCAGGGGCAGGGGCAAACCGGTCATGCGGTTCCACCAGCGGCCGAGGTCGACAATCAGTTTTAGGCCCTCTTTTTCGTAGGTCAACTGCCCCTCGTGGATGATAAGGCCGGCCTCGTAGTCACCCCGCTGGATGGCTGGAATGATCTGGTCGAATGGCACCACTTCGTAGTTGAAGTTCACGTTCGGGCCGAAGTTCTCTGTGAAATAAAGGTTAAGAGCTAAGAATGCAGACGTTAGCTTGCCAGGAATGGCAATCGTGGTCTCTCTCAGTTGCTGAGGCGATAGGGCCTTCTTCGCCACAACCATTGGGCCGTAGTTCTCTCCAAAAGAACCGCCATGGCGTAGGAGCGCATATTTATCGGCCACGTAGGCAAATGCGTGGACCGAAACTGCACTCGACTCCAACTTCCCTTCCATCGCCCACTCGTTAAGGGTCTGGATGTCTTTAAGGATGTGCTCAAACTCATAATCTGTTTTGACTTCGCCCTTTGCAAGGCCCCAAAACATAAAGGCGTCATCGGAATCAGGGCTGTGCCCTAAGCGGATTTTCATAAAGTTGTCTTCCAGAGTACCCGGGGGCGGCCTTGGGTATTCGGTATTAGGCCCTAGGGGCGCTAGCCGTCCGGCCTCCGGTAACAAGCATCCGTATTCCGATTTCACCGAAGGCCCAAGGCCGAAAACCAAGGGCCCAAATTAAAATGGCCGAGGGGGAGAATCCTCGGCCTTTGAAGAGAGAAGTGCAGAAATAAAACTTATCGCACGAAATGGATCTTGGGGTCGTCCATGCGGTCCAGAAGCATCAAAGATACAACCGGCAACGGACGCTGTTTTGCAACTTCGCGAGCCTCATCAAAGCTCATCTCCTCAATGGACATGCCGCTGAGATCGATATACTCGGCAAAACGAAAAGCTCCCACTTCGGTGCTGAATGCAGCAAGGCCGTGGATCCCGTCGTGGCAATAGCAACCATACTTCGCGCTTGATGGATGGTGCAAGAGGAATAGCTGATCCGGGAGAGAATCGTCTAAACCGCAGATTGGTAGATCGAGTGTCTGGTTCATTGCTCTTAGTAATCTTATCGGGCTAAATTCTTATTTAATAAGTGTTTTTTTGATATTGCGAGAAGTAGCGCAACCGCCCCTTCTCGCGTTAATAGCAAAGGGACGCGCATGCTCAACAAGACGAAGCAGAGAAAATTGCGAACCTTAGCGCAAGGGTTTTGCCCGGCATTAAGAAAAAGCCTCTCATTTTCCGATTCTTCGGGCTCGCGCGAACATCCCGTAATTATGAAACCGTCAACAAAATTCTTCCAAGGGCACTACTTTGTAAAGAATTGCTGTATTTTTCAAAATCAGTAGCTCAAGCAGTAGCTAACGCGCTTATACTATTATTTCTGCGAGCAGAGAGGGGTTATCGGTCGATGAGAAAGTGTCCATTCTGTCAGATGGTAAGCGATTCCGCAGATGTTTGCGAGTGGTGCAAACGGCGTTATAGCTCTCACTTCGATGTCCTTACTGCCATTGCTGCGGCTACTCCAGTTAAAAAGCAACACAACTTTGTAAAGGGTAGTGTCGCTACAATTGCGATAGTAGTTGCCGTTTTTTGTTTGGCCCACATCAAGACCTCGCCCGATGCCACCAGCCTCGTGGTGCCGCCCGCACCAAAAGCGGCAACTGCTATGCATATCTTGGGGACAGTTCCGCCGAGCAACATCCCCAATGGGACTGCTCGGGGGCCTCAATCAATGTCCGCCACAAGCGGCATGGGAATGACCCAGGCCGTTGGCCAAACTGCGGGATCGACCAGTACAACGGGAACGAGCCAAACTCAGCCGCAATCGGTCGAGACACCGACTGTTAGAATTTCCTCAGTCCACATCTCCACCAACAACAATGGCAACGGCGAAGAAACGGCGGTTGGCACAGTTACAATGGTGAACACCAGCAGCTACCCAATTGTGGACTTTAGGCTATCTATGGTGGTGAACGGAAGCAACGTGATCCTTACGCCCTTTGCGGGCAACGCAGCCTATCCTATGGCGTTATCTAGCATGAGCATTCCTCCTCACGGCTCCCTTCAGGTGTCGGTAACCACCCCATCGCCTTATATGGTTGGCGAACTGGCTTCTAGGTCTGTTTTGGTTGAAGCGCACTTCCAGGGACAGGCTCAACCTGCGACGGATAAGGTTTTCGTTGGAGCAAGCTGATCCGGTATTCGGTATACGGTATTCGGCCCTAGGTGAAGAGCAAATTATGCCTACTCCCCTGGTCAATTCTGCGAAGCCAGAGTTACACTAACGATGCGGAAAGGCGAAAGCCGAATACCGAAGGCCCAAAGCCGAATGTCGGAGGCCAAGGCCGTCCCGGGTAAACTCCCTTCATTCAAGCGGACGTAGCTCAACGGATAGAGCATCAGTCTTCGGAACTGAGGGTTGGGGGTTCGAATCCCTTCGTCCGCGCCATTTTCAGCCGATCTAAAGCCTCGGAATAGACCCTGTGTTCTTCTGCCAGGAACATGGCGAACACCACCTTTTGCAGCGCGGTCTCCTGATGCCGGACGAGCCAGTCCGCGACAACTTCCATCGCTTGCCGCGCCCCTTTCTCAAGTGGGTAACCATAGGCGCCAGTAGAGATCGAGCAGAACGCGATGCTTTCGGCTCTAACGTTCTGTGCGGCTTCCAAACAGTTCCAGTAGCAGGCATTCAGAAGTTCCTCTTCCCCGCAGTTTCCGCCGCGCCATATTGGCCCCGGCGTGTGAGCTATGTGCCTGTGGCCGGTGGCGTGCCCTCCTGTTACCACTACATCGCCCGTAGTACAGCTGCGAGGAGCGACTCTTTGAAGTTCCAACAAAAGCCCGCGCCCGGCCGCCATGTGGATCGCGCCATCAACGCCCCCGCCTCCGCGCATGAGCGTATTGGCGGCGTTCACGATCATGTCCACGTCCTGGTTGAGTACGCTTCCGCGAACAACGACTATTTCGCATTCTCCGATATTCACGCCGATCAAGACTTGGCCGCTTTTTCCGCCGCTGGCAGAATCGAAGGAATCCAAAGCGAATACATGGCCGCGCTGGGATGAAGCCCGTCACCCGCAACTAATGCGGCATCGCTTGCCGCCTTTTTAGAAGTCGGCGTAATATCCACGTAAGCAATCCCTTCCGCTGCGCACATGGCTTTGGATTGCCGGTTATACTCGTCGATTTCCTTACCGATCTTCTCCCGGTCCCGCCCTGCAGCGTAGGGCGTCACCCCCCAATCGGGGATCGAAATGACCACCACTTTGGATTCCTTGCCGCCTGCAAAGCCAACCGCCTCCTTCAGCAAAGTCCCAAACTCTTTAATGAAAAGCGGCATTTGCTGACCCCGGTATTGATTGTTAACCCCGATAAGAAGGGTCACCAAGTCATATTTACTTAGAACTGGCGGAGTGGCAGAAATAGCGTGAAGCAGATCGCCTGTCGTCCAGCCGGTAACGGCGACGGTCTCCGGATCATCGATATCGATCTGCTTATTCCGCAGCGCTTTCGTGAGCTGGCTGGGATAGTTCTGGGCTCGATCGACCTTCTCGCCGATCGTGTACGAATCGCCAAGGGCGAGATAGGAATATTTGTGAGTATGCAAGGATTGCGCCTTTAGAGCCGCGACGTGCTTAGATGAGATGGCGGGGACAACGTCGGAAGCTGGTTCGGATTGGCAGGATAAGCAAAGTCCGAGTAATGGAAGTGCAGTTGCGCGCGCCCAGCCGTTTAGCGACATGTTTTATTTTAATCGCTTTTCCAGAAGTCGATTAGTCCAGGTCCAAAGGGCCGAGAAGACTTAGCGAAGGCTGAAGGGCCTAGTAATAGTTAAGCGTTTTTTTCCGAAAGCCCCGTAGGGGCGACACCGGGAACGCCGCTAGAGACTTCGATAAAATACTGCCGCGTCGCTCCAGCGCGCCTACGGCACACCTTTACTTCCTTGCAATGGCAAATTTACATTGTGTGTCATTCCGAATCTTGCGAGCTTTGCGTCTTTGCGTGATAATTCTTCCGCCGTATTCTTCCCTGAGTCGACGCGTGAAATTCAAAAACCGACCAACTCTTAAATCCAACTCATGAGACATTCCGCAAAGCTCCAACGTTGAACCAACAGGTGGCTTCTCTCTGCAACAACATCTCCGCAGCATGGCACAGCCTACGTGAGAACCTCCAAAGGGCGGTTTTAAGCGCGACCGGCATCACCGTCGGTGCAGCGGCCATTATCCTCCTTGTAAGTGTGGCCAGGGGCGTCGAAGCCGATGTAAGCAAGCAGGTTACGGGCCTGGGTGTAAACCTACTTGTAGTAGTTCCGGGGCAAATCAGCGACAGCTCCCTTTTCTCACCCAATTTGGCCGGCATCAGCTACCTGCGGGACGAGGATGTGACGCGGGTCCGCAAAGTGCCCGGCGTTGAGCGGGCAGCCCCTCTCATGTTTGTCGGCGGCGGGATCCGGAATGGCAAGCATGAAAGCCAAAGTACGTTTATCATAGGAGCCGGCCCAGACTGGTTTTATATTCATCCGAGCAAACTTAGCGAAGGGCGCTTTTACACGGAAGCGGACAACCACAGCCGGGTTTGCGTGATCGGATCTATCGCCAAGGAAAGCCTCTTCGGAAGTTCGGATGCACTGGGCAAGACCGTCAAAATCAACGGCGGCGATTACAAGGCGATCGGCGTCACCATAGACCCGAAGGCGGAGGACAGCCTGTTCTCGATGGGCGGCTTTGAGAATATGGCCTATCTACCCTATGAGCAGGTGCGAGATTCGGTGCCGAATCCCCAACTCAACCGGATCATGATCGAATCCAAGCCGGATTTCGATCCCAAATTGCTAGTTCCCGCAGTGCAAGCGGCGCTGGCGCAAAGGCTTTCGCGTCAGCAGTTTTCGGTTTTGACCCAGAAGGACCTGCTGGATGTGGTTTTTCGCATCATGAGTTTGTTGACTTCGCTTTTGGCCGGTTTAACTTCTATTGCACTTGTTGTCGGCGGACTTGGCATAATGACGGTCATGCTCATGTCGGTCGGCGAGCGATCCAAAGAGATCGGCATCCGCAAAACGGTAGGGGCGAAACAGAGCGATATTTTTATTCAGTTCTTAGCTGAGGCAGTCATTCTGACGTGCCTTGGCGGCATTGCCGGGCTTGGGATCAGCTATGCGGGCGGGGTCTTGCTTGCCTCGCTTACCAAGATTCGGCCGGAGTTCAGTGTCGGGGTGGTCGCCCTCGGCCTTATCGTGAGCCTAGTAACGGGAACGATCTTCGGGCTACTTCCTGCGATGAAAGCAGCCCGCAAAGATCCTGTCGCTTCGCTTCGAAGCGAATAGCTTAGCCGCCAACCGAAGTGAGTATGTGGGGCCAATCGCCGCTCTGGTAAGAGCAGCTTGCATTCTCGTCAACAGGATTTATTTCGTAAACCCCTGTTGTCGGGCACGTTGGAAACACTTTTATATAGGCTGGCGCAAGCTGGCTTGTGGTTGGCGTGGCCGTATCGGATTGCCCGGTTGCGGTCGCCCACTGTGCTTTGGCGTCATTGATCTCAGATAGGTTGGACAAGCAGCTCTTTTGGCGCGAGTTCTCGCGCGCCATCATGAACTGCGGTACAGCTATCATGAGCAGGATTCCTATGATCAAAACCACGATCATAATCTCGACCAATGTAAAGGCTCGGCGTCTCATGTGGCATTTCTCCTATATTGGATATTCGCCATTTTCGCTAGTTTCGGTATTGGATTTTTGCCTGTATTACAGTTCTTCCCTTACCTTTGCTAGGAATGCTTCTAAGCTGAGCGCCCCGAGATCGCCATCTTCCCGACTGCGAACGCCGACCGTGTTGTTCTCGATATCCCGGTCTCCGAGGATGAGCATGTACGGCACCTTTTGCAGTTGGTTCTCGCGGATCTTCTTTCCTAGGGTCTCGCGGCGATCGTCAACGTGGATTCGGAACCTTTGGTCGCGAAGTTTATCGGCCAGTTCATTAGCGAAATCCACATGACGGTCTGCGATGGGCAGAACGGCGATTTGGACCGGCGCAAGCCAGAGTGGAAATGCTCCCGCGTATTCCTCTGTAAGAAGGCCGATCATGCGCTCCAACGAGCCAAATGGCGCTCGGTGAATCATGATTGGCCTGTGCGGCTTGCTATCCTCGCCGATGTATTCCAACTCGAACCGCTCCGGCAGGTTGTAATCCACTTGAACCGTGCCCATCTGCCAATCTCGGCCGAGGGCATCCTTGATGATCAGGTCGAGTTTGGGACCGTAAAACGCGGCGTCACCTTCGGAGACGAAATACTCCACTCCTTCTTTGTGGCACGCATCTTTGATCGCGTTTGTGGCGAGCTCCCAGTTAGAGTCGTGCCCAATGTATTTATCGCTCTTTGGATCCTTTGTGCCAAGTCTTGCCTTGTAATTTGTAAGGCCCAGTTTCTTTAGCACCACCTGCATGAGTTGAACCACGCCGATAAATTCATCCAACAATTGATCCGGGCGCACGAAGAGGTGGGCATCGTCTTGCGTAAAGCCTCGCGCCCTTAGGATGCCCGTAACTTCGCCGCTCTGTTCGTATCGGTGGACCGTTCCGAACTCCGCGTAGCGGATCGGGAGATCGCGGTAGCTGCGAATTTGGGAGGCATAAATCTCGATATGAAAGGGGCAGTTCATCGGCTTGAGGATGTAGGTTTCCTTCTCTTCGTCTTCCATGAACGGGAACAGCTTGTCTTTGAACGTGATGATGTGCCCCGACTTCTCATACAGCTTGATTGAAGCTATTTGAGGCGTGATAACGGGGTCGTAGCCTCTCTTGAGTTGTTCAAAACGGAGGAATTCGACCATCGCTTCGCGAAGCGCTGTTCCCTTTGGGAGCCACAGGGGTAATCCGGGGCCAACCCTGGGCGAGAACATAAAGAGGCCAAGCTCTTTGCCGAGCACTCGGTGGTCCCTTTTTCGAGCTTCTTCGAGGTTGTGAAGATGCAGTTCCAGTTCTTCCTTCGTTTCGAAGGCAGTTCCGTAAATGCGCGTAAGCTGCTTGTTCTTCACATCACCTCGCCAGTAGGCGCCGGCAATGCTCATCAGCTTGTAGTTCTTGATCTCCTTCGTGCTCTCCACGTGCGGGCCACGGCAAAGATCGATAAAGCGGTGAAATTTCCCTTCCCGGTCTGTTCGCTGCTGATCATAGAAGGAGATATCTTGGCCATCAGGTACAGCGTCTAACAATTGCAACTTGTACTCGGCCGTTTCCGGGCCCTGGCCCGGCATCTCCTCTGTTAGGATCGTGTTTCGGGCGTCAGCGCGGTCCTTGGCGACCTTGCGCACGATCTTCTGATCGAGGCTGGAAAGCTCCTTCATGCGCTTCTCGATCTTTTCCAGATCTTCCTCGCGCAGAGGTTCGGGGAATTCGATGTCGTAGTAGAAGCCGTTTTCGATCGGAGGTCCGATGGAAAGCTTTACGCCTGGATAGAGTTCGGTGATGGCCTGAGCCATCAGATGAGCGGCGGAGTGCCTGAGGCGATAGAGGTATGAGTCTTCGTAGCGTTCTTGCATAATTTTGGGGCCCTCCCATACAATGGGAACGAGTTGTAACACCTATTATATCCGGCGGCAAAAACTGACTTTGAAGAACGGTTTGAGGGAAAAGTTCCCTATTTAGCGCCCTTTGCGCAACTATTGTTTTTTTCGAACTTCATGGAAATTAGACTCGTCACAAGATACTGTTGTGAGAAAGATTTTCCTAGGTGTGGTGTTTGGTTTATCGGCGGCGGCTTTTGCGCAGACCGATGACGTGGTTAAGATTCAGGCGGCTTATCAAAACATGCGGGAGTTCCCTGCGGTTCAAATTCAAGTCGATTCGATTCGCCAGAACAACCAAAAGCAAACCAACTCTTCCGAAATCATCGACTGGGTGTGGGACCCGACCGAGCAGACGGCCAATTCGGCAAAGATGGCGGCAGCGGACTATGTTAATGGTGTACAAGTCGCCCAGTTGGTGGCCGACGGCGAGACTCTGTTCAACTATTATCCCACCCAGCGTTCTTACCTCGCTCACTATTACGCAGCGACCACCAACACCGCCCAATCGGATTACCGCATGAACTTGCTCCAGCATTTTGATTCGTTCTCCGGCCTTCGCGGAAACTACGCGGCCAGGTTCCTTCAGGAAGCTTATGGCGCGGATGCTTCTATCTACAGCCCTTGGAGCAGCGGCGAGATGACCGAAATCAACACCACTACCGGCCCGGCGATTGACCCAATCACGGGCACGTCTTACACACCAAGCGCGGTTATGGATTACGTGACGTACGAAGTCACGGGCACGGTAAACCGGTCCATTGTTCTGCAGCGAACCAGCACGGCTCTCCCCGATGGCACCGAGGGCTATGTTATCACCGCGATCTATGTGGCCGAGGCAGACAATACGGATACTTCCAACCCCAAGAACCTGCAAGTGATCCTCTCCATCACTCCGCAGGTGACCGCTCCAACCAATACCACTTTTACCTTTGTTCCACCGTCAGGCTCTAAAGCGCTCCAGTCTACTGGGGTCGTAGGTTAGCTGCCGTTATAGCGGCGACGGCATTCATCGTTCTTTTTGCCGCTATTATATCGTGGGCACGGATTATCCGTGCCCCTTTTACTTGTGCGATGGTTTGGAAGGCGAGGGTTGCTTCGAGCCTCTGATCTGAACCTTCCGTGCCTGCGATTTTGCTTAGGAACCCTTTACGGCTAGCGCCGATGAGGACAGGGAATTCCGTTTCGGTGAAGGCTTCTAGATGGTTGAGCAGGATGAGGTTTTGCTCTAGGGTTTTGCCGAAACCGAAGCCGGGGTCGATCCAGATTTTCTCCTTTGGAACTCCTTCTTTTATGGCCTGTTGGGCTTTTTCGAGGAGGTAGGTTTTTACTTCTGCTGTGACGTTCTCGTATTTTGGGCTTTGCTGCATGGTCTCTGGCGTGCCCTGCATGTGCATGATGCAGATGTAGGGCTTTTCTTGCGCGCAGAGTGCGAACATTTGGGGGTCTCGCAAACCGCCGATATCATTTATGATTTTGGCGCCCGCTCTTAATGCTTGCCTGGCGACTTCCGGCTTTTGCGTGTCGATTGATAGGGTTATGTTTTGATTTGCGAGTTTTTCTATTACTGGGAGTGCGCGGTTTAACTCTTCTTGTTCTGTGATCGGTTGAGAACCGGGCCTTGTCGATTCGGCGCCGACATCGATGATGTCTGCGCCTTCTTCTGTCATTTGGAGGGCTCTGGCTACGGCGGATTCGGTGGTTGCGTAGAGGCCGCCGTCGCTGAAGCTATCGGGGGTCACGTTGAGGATGCCCATAAGCGCGGGGCGGTTTGGAGGGAGGCTAAAGGTCAACTAATTGCTCCTCGCGAAGCTCTGCTCCCATAAGACCCCCATCCCAACCCTTCCCCCTCCACTAAAAGGGGCACCTGACCGCACAAGCCATCGGTCTGGTTTCCCCCTTGAACCCCCTCCGAGTGGATTCGACTCCCCGGAGCGCAAGGGGAAGGGCTCAGAACTACGAGACACTTTCAGGTACCAAGTTGTCATGAACCACTCTAACCGCGCGGTAGGTTTCGGTCTCGGGAATCAGGAAGCTCACCGAAAAGTCACTGTCTGCCGTTTGGAAAACCTGCACTTTTGCCTCGTGAAGGATACGGAGGATCCGATAAAACACGCCCGGTTTGCCGAAATACGTCCGCCCTATAACGGATATCATGGTGCAACCTTCGGTTTTTTCGGCTACAACCGGCTGCACGTGGCGCAACATCTCCTGCTGAGCTTGCACCTTTTGTGAAGCCGTACCCAACTGCAGAATGAAATCCTTGCCAGACGCGATGGGAATAACGAGCCCATCCAGCAAGCGCTCCGCGTTGGCATACTGCTCGCGATTGATGGCAAATCCCACGCCTTCAGGACTCAGATTTAGCATGTGGAGGGCGATACCAAACCGCGCGCACATGGCAAAGAGTTGTCGCTCTAACTTAGCTCGATCCATTTGCGACAGCTTCGCCAAATCGAACTGGAGGTAAACCAGCTTTCCGGAGTGGGTGATGCCAGTGACGTTGCGTGAGTAAGAAACATCTTCGCTCACGATCTCAGTGCCCTCGTCACCGCTGAACGAGTTCTTCACCCAAAGGGGGATTGAGTAACGCATGGCAATCTCGGCCGCGCGGGGGTGAAGCACCTTTGCGCCGAGGTGTGCGAGTTCCGCCACTTCGTCGTAGCTCATGCGTCTTAGCGTTGGGGCATTGGGGACGGAGTCCGGGTCGGCGGTTTTGATGCCGTCCACATCCGTATAAATTTCTACTGCGCAGGCTTTTACGGCGGCCCCGATGGCGGCTGCGGTGGTGTCTGTGCCGCCCCGGCCGAGGGTGGTGATCTCATCCGGCTCGTCCACTGGCGAGCCTTGAAAACCGCAGATCACGGGCGTTACGTCCCTTTCCAAAAGGGCCAAGATCTTCTTGGGATCGACGCTTACAATGCGAGCGTTGCCAAATTTGCCATCGGTGCTAATCCCGGCCTGCATGCCGGTCACGGCGGCCGCTTTAAACCCGAGTGAACGGCAAGACTGGGAGAAGATGGCGGCGGAGATGATTTCGCCGCAAGCCATGATTAAATCCAACTCTCTAGCAATGGCAGGTAGCTGGGGATTGACCTCTTTGAACTCGTTTATCAAGGTATCGGTGGCGTATGGCGCCCCTTTTCTGCCAATTGCGCTTACCACCGCGATGGGACTGAAACCCTGCTCGCGGGCATCAAAAACGCGCTGGGCGGCAGCGGCTCTGGCTTCTTTGGTGGCCACGCTGGTGCCACCAAACTTGAGAACCTTTATCTTCAATTCTTTCGCCCCGTAAGGTGCTCTCTAAACTTCGCGGCGGTGTCTTCAGCGACCTCACCCTTCACCACCATATACATTCGGTCGTGCATATCGCCCACGTGGTCGACTTGGACGCCAGATGCGATCGCGGCTTCGACTATCGATGCAATGGTCCCCGGCTCTTCCCAAAGCCCGATTGACTTCACGAGGATCATGCTCCGGCCCTTGTTGAGCTCGAAAGTGATGCCCGCCTTGTTTAGGAGTTCCTCCATTTCAGCGACTTGAGCTTCGGCTATTATGAGGGCCAACCCGTTCTGGGTGAGTTGCAGATATTTGTGGCTGACGCCGGCCTCGGCGATAACTTTTAGGACTTCCAGGCGCTTAATTGTGAGCTCTCGCGAACCGAGGACGAAGTGGACTTGGGCAAAGCCGTGGCGCACCTCGATCTCGCTTACGCCGCGAGGGGCTTCGAATTGGGTCTGTCCGGCTTGCACATATGAGAGTTTACTCTTGGGCGGGCGAAGCCGCCCAAGAGTAACCGGGAAGCAGTAAACGGTAAGCAGTAAACGGTTCGGAATTCGGGACTTTGGACGTTGTCACGAAACAGCTGGTCCTATTTGCCCTCTTCCGGTTCGTTCCTCACCGACTTCTCCTCGAGGAGAAATGATTGTCGTGCGGCTACCCACGTGAGATCCAGAAACCAAATCTGGGCAGCGTCGTAGGCTCAATTTCGCTTCTGGGCCACAGCCTCGCTTGCCGGAGGTTAAATCACCCCTCATCGAGGAGGGGTCGCTGAGGAACGAAGCGGGGGAGGGCTGAGGGGACCCACTTTTTGCCGGATGGTTCGAGGCTGACTCCGACCCGTTTACCGTTTACTGTTTACTGTTTACTGTTTACTGTTTACTGTGTACTCCGAGTTCTATCCCCTATCGACTATCCCCCATCCGCTACTCTTACAAGGTCTTCGTAACCTTCAACAACCCTTCCGGCTTATCCGGATCAAGCCCGCGCTGACGCGCGACGACGAGGGCCAGCCACTGCGCGTAGATCGCGTCCCAAATGGGCTGAATCGCCTCTGCAACGCCTGCCCGTTCGGGCGCTTGAGAATAATGAAAACCTTCGTTTTTCCAATGCGCGGGCGGCTGGCCATAAACAATGGCAGCGCTTTTATCAGAGGCTAGGGCCTTTGGGCCGTGTTCAAAATCCGCCTGGGAATAAGACAAGCAAGGCAACAACGCGCATTCCATTAGCTTCAGGGCGGATTCTTCCGCGCTGCAAAACCTGATGCCCCTTGCGAGGGTGAAAAGGTTTTCGCAGTCGGGCAGGCGAGTTGAATCCACGCGGGCCCTGGTTCCACATTGTTGGACCCATAGATCGTCGGGCAGGTGCGGACACTCCAAGTCAGCTTTTAGCCCCCGACAGACTGCATAAAGAGCTAGCAGCGATGCGGAATAGGTCTTAGTTGCGGCAACGGCCACCTCTTTTTTAAGGTTCAGCAGAAGGGAAAACTCGGCCAAATCCGTGATCGTGGATTTAGGAGTGTTGGTAATGGCAAAAGTGGTGTGGCCGGATTCGCGAATGTAGCCCATCACTTCGGAAACATCCGGCGCGGCCCCGCTTTGGGAGATCCCGATAGCCAGCGTGTTTTTGGGATAACGGATTTTCTTGTCGTACCGGGTTAAAACCGACGGCGCGGCAAGCACCACGGGAATTCCCAGATAAATCTCTATCAAGTAACGGGCATAAAGCGCGGCATTGTCCGAAGAACCCCTAGCCACGAGCAGTACGAGTTGAAACTCTTTTCCGCGCAAGCTTTGGGCGGCGAAATCATCGTAAAAAGCCCAATTTTGCTGAAGCAGGGTGGGCTGCTCGCGCAACTCTTCTTCCATTCTTTGGCCGAGCATGGTAAGGATTATGCACCTTAATGCGCTGGCGCCACTTGAAGGTCGCAACACCTAATAAAGCTTCATGCCTTTTTCGGAACTCGGATAACGACGGGGCTTACGGAATATGCGAAGCGCGACTAGGAGAACCAATAGGCCTATGAAGAAACCGACACCCCATGTGCGGGGGTACAAAAACACACACCAAATAAGGCCAAGCACGCCCAGCAATATCACGGCCGATAAGAGTTTAAAGACGCTTCCTCGCGTTCGAAGATATTGATACGCTGTTTTAAGGTCCCCATTCACGGTCTCGCCACCGATGAGAAGCGTTATGACCACACTGGAAACTATGCAAGCGAAAAATGACCAGGACGGGGAATGCGTTAGGCCGGACACAAAGCTAGTAACGAGCCCGCTGCCCACGGCGCTCGCATAGAGTCGGGTTTTAGCGTTCTGTGTAAGCTTCCCGCGAAGAACTGCCCCTTCGCAACTATTCAAACCATTTTCATCGCTCATAAGTTAAGCCCGATACCTTTATATTATCGTAAGTAACTTCATCACACCCGCGAATCTGCCGAAAAGATACAATTTGGAAATGGTCCCTCCGGCCGAATCCCGCGCCCGGGTCCTACAATGGTTTGCTTCGCGTGGCTGGGAGGCGTTTCCCTTTCAGGAACAGGTGTGGGAGCGATACGAGGAGGGCCAAAGCGGGCTCATCCATAGTGCGACGGGCACCGGAAAAACCTACGCGGCCTGGATGGCGCCGTTAATCGTCGCCATGGAGCGAGGCGATCTCAACCCAAAGGGAATTAGGGTCTTGTGGCTAACGCCCTTGCGTGCCTTGGCTGCCGACACTATGGCGGCGCTCCACGCTCCCTTGGAAGAACTAGGTTTGAAATGGGACGTGCAAACCCGCACCGGTGACACAAGCGGCGCCGTAAAGGCGAAACAAAAAGAGCGCCTGCCGGCCGCGTTGGTCACCACCCCTGAAAGCCTTTCCCTACTGCTAAGCCGCGAGGATGCGCACTTATTGTTCGCTGGTTTGAAGTGCGTGATCGTGGATGAGTGGCACGAACTGATGGCCACCAAGCGTGGCGTCCAGGCAGAACTGGCGTTGGCGCGTTTACGGCATTGGAATCCGGAGTTGCGAACGTGGGGGATCTCGGCCACCCTTGGCAACCTGCACGAGGCCATGGAAACCCTACTCGGCGCGGGAGTCGCGGCCGTTAATGGGGCCTTGGTGCAAGGCAATATTCCCAAAGAAGTGATCATCGATTCCCTTCTGCCGAAAACGATTGAGCGCTTCCCTTGGGCGGGCCATTTAGGCACCCGGATGCTGCCGCAAGTAATCCAAGCCTTAGAGGAATCGCGGTCGGCGCTGCTTTTTACCAACACCAGATCGCAAACGGAGATCTGGTTTCAAGCAATTTTGGATGCCAAGCCGGAATGGAAAGGCTTTATCGAGATCCACCACGGATCCCTTGACCGCGAGGTGCGGGACGCTGTTGAGCAAGGGATCAAGATGGGCAAGCTGCGAGCGGTGGTTTGTACGTCGAGCTTGGATTTAGGCGTGGACTTTACGCCTGTGGACCGTGTGCTTCAGGTTGGATCTCCTAAGGGTGTTGCGCGGTTGCTTCAACGCGCGGGACGGTCGGGGCACCAGCCCGGCGTTCCCAGCCGGATCACTTGCGTGCCCACTTTTGCAATGGAGTTGATCGATGTGGCTGCTATTAGAAAGGCCGCGAAAGCGGGCAAGATTGAGCAGCGATCGCCCGTAGCAAGGCCGTTGGATGTCCTTGCCCAGCACCTAGTAACCATTGCCCTTGGGGGTGGGTTTACGAACGAGGAAATGCTGCACGAAGTGCGGACAACACGCTCCTATCAAGGTCTTACCGATCTTGAGTGGGTTTGGGTTCTCGACTTTATAACCCGCGGCGGCGAAGCGCTTCGCGCTTATCCGGAATACCGTCGGGTGGTTTTGGTGGATGGGGTTTTCCGGGTTGAGGATTCCAAGATTGCAAGACGCCACCGGATGTCGATCGGCACTATCACCAGCGATGGTGCCATGAACGTTCAGTACATGAGCGGCCACCGTCTGGGCACGGTTGAAGAATCTTTCATCGCCAGGCTTTCGCCGGGCGATAAGTTCATCTTTTCGGGCAAACCTTTAACTTTTGTTCGTGTTAAAGATATGACCGCCTACGTGAAGCCGGCTAAGAGCATTAAGGGGTCTATCCCGCGTTGGATGGGTGGGCGCATTCCGCTTTCCACGGAGCTCGCCAGCGCGGTACGGGAGGAATTGGAAGAGGCGTCTTTCGGGGTTTTGGATAGCGCGGAAATGGAAACAGTTTCACCAATTCTGCAGCTTCAAGCTAAGTGGTCTCACGTTCCAGCCGCCGACGAACTGCTTATCGAGCGGGTTAAAACGCGGGAGGGGCACCATATCTTTCTATATCCGGTGGAGGGCCGTCTGGTTCACGAGGGCCTTGCTGCACTCTTCGCCTACCGCATTTCCCGGATTCAGAAGATCACGTTTACGGTGGCTTGCAACGATTACGGAATCGAGTTGCTCTCGCCGGAACGGGCAGCGCTTGACGACGCCATTGAGAAAGGCTTGTTTACTCTGTCTTTCTTGCCTGTTGAGCATGGGGTTTCGACTCTGTACGACGACATCCCGGCCAGCCTGAACGCGGCCGAAATGGCGAAACGCCAGTTCCGCGAGATCGCACGGGTTGCTGGTCTTACGTTTCAGGGGTTTCCCGGAAGCCAGAAATCCATGCGGCAGATCCAAGCGAGCAGCGGCTTGTTTTACGATGTTTTCGCACAGTACGACCCGGGCAATATGCTGTTGCACCAGGCGAACCGTGAGGTTTTGGAAAAGCAGCTTGAGCAAACGCGGCTTGCTTTAACCTTGGAACGCCTATCTCGGGCCCGCTTGATTTTTAGAGAGCCGCCAAAACCAACTCCGTTGGCGTTTCCAATTCTGGTGGACCGATTGCGGAATACGGTCACGTCGGAAACGATGACGGAACGCATCGAGAATATGTCCCTGCGCTTAGAACGGGCTGCGACCGAAGATTGAGAAGCAAAGGCGGCCTCATTCATTGATGCAAGTTAGTTGCTGCCTTATTTTAATCTCGTCCTTGTAGACTTTCGGAAAACACTACTGCTGATTATCGAATTTCAGGCTTCGCAGGAATCGTCATTGCTTAGCACTTTCACAGCCGATAATAATTTCCAACTTGGAATGTGGCTAGGATATCCAAGAAAGTCTTCGAGCTCTCGTTTAGACCGAAACTGAAGTCGTACATCCTCTTACCGTCGATGAACATGCCCTCTGTAAGGCTCCAACCGCTTTTACCGACACGCGTACTCACAAACCCAATAAGGCCGCTCGCTGAAAACAGATGTCCGTATTGGACGTTCTTTCGTGGGTAGTGCTTGTAGTGACTCCTCATCATCCTGAATTCCCACTTTGACCGCTCCTGTGTTGTGACCTGGTGGCCGAGGTTAATTCGCGCGATAAACATGTAGCTGTTAGCAGACCCCAAGTAAAGTAGGGGAAGCCCCCAGGCTCTACCTGAAAAAAAATAGTCCTGAACGTGCCAGCCAGGCGGCACGTTAATCGAGAACTCTGGCCCTACATACACTTTCTTACCGGGTAGGGACACAACCTTCCCCTTCTCAAGAGCGTCTTGATCTTGGTATGAAGCCCCCTGGCTGATTACGCCCAAACCGCTTGCAAAGCACAGTGCGAGAACCAAAACAAAGCTGCGAATGGGTCGCATAATAAATATTGTGCAGTTAGAAGCTGAGACTGACCTTAGTTTGTCGCCAGCGGTTCGGAGGCAGTATTCCGAGAGAAGACATTGATGTTCGATAGACGTATGGCCTATTCCAGTAAAGAAATTGAAAAAATGGAGGCAGCGATACCAGACCGGGCGGCTGAGGCTGTAGGGTTGGCTTACAATGAAGCAATAAACTCAGGGCTGTCAGTGCTCATCGCATCAAATGGAATACTTTTCGAGATAACTGCTGACGGTCATCGCAAAGAGATAAAAAAACTTCCTGCTCGAATCCATGTCCAAAAAGGGTTAACAATCAGGATCAACCCGTTAACTTAGCGTTCGAAGACGTTCGCCTCTGCCGTCATCTTGTCTCTTTCCAGGAGCTTGTTGTCGGCTGAGCGCGTCTCGGTAATGGCCACCGAGTTGTAGCTGACCGGTGAGCCATCTTGCAGTCTTATTATCCAGCTACCGCTCTCCTTGGTGAATGCCGATCCCTCAGTGATTTTTAGAGTTTTGAGATTCGGTATCGAGGTGGGGACGCGCCAGTATGACTGGAAGGCCAGTTCAGCGATGCCATGAGCGCGGTCAATTCTCTTAATTGTGTAAATGCATCTCGTGTTGCGACTACCACCGTTGCCCGACTGCATATCCGATTCGCCCTTATCAAATATCTGAGTCCAACCTGCGCCTACCTTTAATTGCGATCCTGCATAGTTCAAATCAAGAAACCCGATTCCGGTCAAACCAAGGCTTTCTAGGGCCAGCATGCCTGCCCAGCCGCCGCTATTGGGGGTCATTAGCGTCCAACCGCCAAGAGAGGGTAAGCCGCGTCTCATTTTAAGCGTATCTACCGATGAAGCAATTTCCTTCAGGTGCTTGCTTTCGTGAGTAGTCAGATCCCTGCCCTTGAACTGAGTTACCCAGACAACCAGATTTTTGGCGAAGGCATAGCCCGCCGGTTCCAGACTGATTTTCGCGACCAAGTCACAAGACATGCCATCCTCTCCTCCGCCATTGGGAGAGGAGGTCCAGGCGGCATGTACGTGATAGCTATGCTTCCAGCCGATTGGTAGCGCCCATTCGAGCTTCGTTGCCGGGGCACGTTCTGCTGCGCGACTCATCGTCGGGAACAAAGCACTCCCCAGACTTGCAGCTAGAACGGCGACAAGGATTGGGCTTGGTATCTTCATGGCAATTAGTTCCTTAAGGCGGCGGCGATAGATTAGTGAGGAGGCGGCTCCGTTCTAAATGGGACAGCCGGCAAGTTTGCACCGTTATAGAGCCCCGCTAAAGGGTTTGCATCCCAAGCGTAACGCGCATCTGTGGGATGGGGCACGCTCGGCGAGGAAAGAACAACGGTATTGCCCACTATCTTCGCATCCGCCCAGTAATACTTGTGGTCGTCTCCTGCGATTTGGAAGTTATCTGTCAGATCGGTAGCTTTTAAGCCGCCCTCCGTGTGGTTAAAGGAGATAACAAGTTGGCCGTTATCCTGCTTTTCAGAGCGGTAAACCGGTCCGGAATAAACGACATTTTCTTTATACGCAACGTGAAGTGCCGCTAAAGCGAGGCGTCGGCCAACATCAACTTTGTTTTTGGGATGAATATCTTTCTCTTCACCGATATCGATGGTGACGGCGAGTCCCGTGTTTTTCTCCCGCTGAACAGTTAGGGCTTGCGACTCACGCAGATCGGCCCAAGGATCATCGACCGGATCCGGATGGCGGGTGGAGAAATTGGCAATCTGCACAATCATAAACGGAAAGTTGCCTTCACGCCAAGTTTTCCGCCAGTCGTCGATCATCGTTGGTAGGAGTCGTTGGTATTGGGCGGCCCGACCGACATTGGATTCTCCTTGATACCAAATCGCGCCTTTAATTGCGATCGGAGCGACAGGGGCAATCATCCCATTGTAGAGCTCGCTTGGCGCGTTCTGATTGTGAATCAACTTGTCGTCTACGGGGGCTTTTGCCGTCGCCTGAGCGTCGATGAGATCTAAGGTCTTATCGAAATCGTTGAGAGGCCGGAGGCTCTGCTCGCTTGTCCAAGCTTCAGCAGGCGTTCCGCCCCAACTCGTCTGAATCAGGCCGATAGGAATTTTCAGCTTCTCATTCAATTCGCGGCCAAAGAAGTAGCCGACTGCGGAGAAGCCATTCCACATGCCCTGCGTAATCGTGTCTGGGCTGCAGACGTTCCAAGTGCCTG
Source organism: Fimbriimonadaceae bacterium (assembly GCA_036502005.1). Lineage (GTDB taxonomy): Bacteria > Armatimonadota > Fimbriimonadia > Fimbriimonadales > Fimbriimonadaceae > DASXZH01. The sequence continues at coordinate 24,801 of DASXZH010000003.1, read as the reverse complement.
TAACCGTTGTGAGCGGAGCCACGGAAGCGGTGTCTTTCACCACGAAGAGACGCATGGTTGGGTGATCAGCGGCGCTGATTTCCTCTTTTGGGTTGGCAAGATTTCCCACCCCGAATTCCATGTTCGATTGCCCGGAGCAGATCCAAACATCGCCAACAAGAACATCGTCAAGTTCTACATGGCTGGGGCCATCGATTTCAACCGTATAGGGGCCACCCACGGGAGGGGGGTTAAATTTTACGTCCCAGCGGCCATCTTTCGCGGTGGTGCTCCAGGTGTGGTTGGCTATTTTGACGGTTATTTTTTGGTCTGTGGGCGCCCATCCCCAAAAATTGTTGGCTCTGTCTCTTTGGAGCACCATGTGGCTGCCAAACATGGGGCTTAAAAAGGGAGCGGAATCTTGGACTTTAGGTGATCCGCTGAGGGCTATGGCAAGTGCGTAGGCATAAATCAAGGTTAAGTGTTCTCCCCGTGCGGCCTATGGCGGCCGCCAATTCCTATCCTAGAGAATAGCCTAAGAAACGCTAAGATTTGGTCCGTTTGCTTGGCGGGATTCGCACAGGGAGTTCAGGAGGTGGGCCGGAGGGTTTGAGGCTTGCTTCCAAAGCGCCGGAGGCGCACCAAATATCTACAAATTGGCGGCTAATGCCCATCGTATTCTGAAGATGATGCTTGATGCTATCCGCATCTAGAGTTTCGTGAGTCAACCCTTTCTCATCGAACTTAAAGAGACTGCAACCACGCATGGTGATGATCGAATCTTCAAAGTTACGGCGAACGCTGAGGCCGCTATTAAACGGCCCTTCCCCGCTCATGGTTTGCCATCTTTCGGCGTAGGTTTCGGCGGATACATCGCGATCTAGAAGGCGAAAAAAGATGTGCGACATGGGAGGGTTTGTGCCGTGAATATAAATGGTTTCGCCATCAAGCTCGGCTTCGGAGTAATGCAGTCCTACTTGATTCAGGGAAAGGGCCTGGGGGTCGATTCTTACCGGCGCCATCGTAAGAAAAGCGTTGTCCACGATCCAAGTTGAGCCGTCCTCGAAATGGGCGAGAGTGGTGGCGTGGTTGGCCGGACCCAATTCAAACATGGAGGCGGTCCCCCGCGTTACGTTGAAGTCGAGAGCTTCTAGAAGAGAGAAAATGGCGTTCCCGTGGGGCCAGCAGGTGCCAGTAATACCATGAGTGAGGTAGTTCTCGAAGAACTGCATTTCCTCCACGTATGGCGTGATCTGGTTAGGGTTTCTGAACAGAGCGTTGGTTTTGAACAGATTGTCGAAAGGGACGTTGAGGCACCAAGCCTTGTAAACGGATTGGAGGCCTTCTAGGTCGGGTTTTGTGTCTTTTATTTCGAGTCGTTTCTTGACTGCGGGCAGATCGAAGGTGGGCTCTCCTTTACTCATCAAGTTTTACTTTGGCACAACTGCTCTGTTAGCGACGCTATGGATTCGGAAGCTTGGTCGAGGTTGCGCACAGGGGGAGTTTCTCGCGGGGGACGCGAAGAAGCGGAGAGCGCGGGGTTCGTTCGAGAAGCTATGGAGTGCGTTTCTGCACGATTTGGATTGGGTTGCCATCGGGATCTTGAATCCATGCCGAGCGGAGTTTGCCATCGAGGAAGTCATGCGGGGCAGAAAGGACAGTAACGCCCTTACCTTCGAGTTCGCTGACCGCAGCATCGGTGTCCGTAGTCCAGAGAACGATCTCGATTCCACGGCCGCCAAGTTCGGGCTTTAGGCCGTGCATCTCCTGGGCCGCCTCTATAGTGGCGATTCCGAGGGTGAAGCCATCTAGCTTGAGTTCGACGTGGATGGGATCGCCGGTTTTTGGCGTGCGGAAGGTTTCTACAAAGCCGAGGTCTTTATAGAGGGCCAACGCCCGTACCAAATCACGGGAATAGAGGTTGATGGCGGGCGAATTGTAGGTGGGCATGACAGATTAAGCTAGCGCTGCTCGATCCGCCTCAACTTCTTTGATAGCCTTCTCGAAGCTGTCCAGCATCCTCTCCGTAGCCTTCAAGGCATCGGCGGAGAAAGGCCAAACGAAGGCTTCTTTCGTGAGATAACACTCGCGATTTCGGTGGCTAAGCAAACTAAACACTCGCGGCGGGATGGACATACGATCCACAAACGAAACTAAAAGTCGGCCGCCCTTGCCATCGATCTTATCGATGCCGATTTCGCGCATGCGCATACGCGCATCCATAATCGCAAACGCCGCCTTAACAGGCACAGGCGGGTGGCCGTACCTATCTTCAACTTCCGTGGCTACTTCGCGCAGGATCTCCTGATTCCTAGCCGACATCATGCGTTGGTAGAAGAACAGCCGCTGGGCCTGATCTCGAATATAGGCTTCCGGAATTAGTGCAACCACCGGCAACTCCAAAGTCGGCAAGGGTGCGAGAGCAGCCAACGGGTCTTTCAAATCGCCGGCATCGGCGGGCAGCTTGCCGTCTACCGAATTCTTGAGCAACTGAACCTGCTCATTGATAAGCTGAGTAAACAGCTCATAACCTACTGCAGCCATGGCTCCATGCTGTTTGGCGCCGAGCAGCTCGCCTGCACCTCTGATCTGAAGGTCTCTAAAGGCCAAGCTGTAACCGGAACCGAGCGAGCTGAACTCCTGCAAAGCCTGCAGGCGCGCTAAAGCGTTTTGGGTGAGCTCTTTGCCGCTTTGATAAAGCAAATAGGCATAAGCCTGGCGGTCCGATCGCCCAACACGGCCCCTTAGCTGGTAAAGCTGAGCGAGACCCAAACGGTCGGCGTTTTCGACGATGAGGGTGTTGGCGTTGGGGATGTCGATGCCGTTTTCAATAATAGTTGTCGAAAGCAGAATATCGATTTCCCCTTTGATGAAGCCGATCATGACGGGCTCTAGTTCTTTCTCCGTCATCTGGCCGTGGCCGACGCCGATTCGCGCGGTGGGAACCAAGCGCCGAAGCTTTTCGGCGATGTGCATAATCCCTTCCACGCGGTTGTAAACATAGAAGATCTGCCCACCCCGGGCTAGCTCCCGTAAGATCGCTTCCCTGGCGACTTCTTGGCTGTAGGGCCTCAAAAACGTGCGGATGGGCAATCGGCCAGGAGGAGGGTCGTTAATCAGCGACATCTGGCGAATGTCCATAAGCGCCATGCTGAGCGTTCGTGGAATGGGCGTAGCGGATAGGGTTAAAACATCCACCGCCGTTCTCAGTTTCTTAAGCTGCTCTTTCTGCTTGACGCCAAACTTTTGCTCTTCGTCGACTACAACAAGACCGAGATCTTTAAACTCGACTTCATTGCTCAACAGCGCGTGAGTGCCGAGGATGATGTCGACCTTTCCATCCTTAACCGCCTTCAACGTATCGCGCTTTTCTTGGGGAGTTTTGAATCGATTGAGCAGGGCCAAACGAATCGGAAAGGAACCTAAACGCTCTTCAAAGTTGCGGAAATGCTGTTCTGAAAGAATGGTAGTTGGGCAGAGAACAGCCACTTGGCGCTCTGCTTGGGCCACCTTAAATGCAGCTCGGATCGCCACTTCGGTTTTACCGAAGCCTACGTCTCCGCAGACCAGGCGGTCCATCGGGAAATCCTGCAAGAGGTCGCGCTTGGCGTCTTTGATCGCCATCATCTGGCTTGGGGTTTCCACCCACGGGAAAGTGGCTTCCATTTCCGCCTGCCACGGGCTATCGGGACCGAACGGCCGCCGATGAACGGTTTTGCGTTCGGCGTAAAGCTTTACCAAGTCGGCTGCGAAAGCGCGGGCATCTTCCCTTGCCTTGCTGATGGTTCGCTGCCACTCGCCACCCGTAAGTCGGTTTAGCTTTGGCTGAGTATCGCCGGGGTTCAGATATTTCTGGATGCGGTCGAGTTGGTCGGTGGGGACAAAAAGCTTGTCTGGCGCCGCGTACTCGATGAATAAGAACTCTTTCTTGACGCCTTCGATTTCGCGCGTTGCCAGGCCGCGGAAGATACCGATTCCGAAGTGGATGTGCACCACGAAATCGCCCGGCTTTAGGTCCAAAACGGTTGCGATTGGTGCGCCTTCCATGAAGCGCTTTTGCGGCATGCGAAGCCTGCCAACTCCGAAAAGCTCGGCGTCCGTTACCAGAGCCAACTTCATATCCGGCATGACAAAGCCGCCCGCTAAGTTGCCCGTAACCATGTAGGTGCCGGATTTGGCATCCTTAGGCTTTTTGGGGTCTTCGCCGATGAACGGCGATTCATCGGAAGCGAAAATCTCGGCTTGGGAGAGGACAGATTTTGCCCGGGTCGGCTGGTCGGTTGCGAACGTTACGGCGAAGCCGGCTTTCTCCCAATTCTTGAGGGTGTGGGTAAACGCGTCGCTTCTGCCACGGTATGGATCAAGGGATGAGGCGCCAATTTCGACTTGGTTTCCTGGGTTTATCCAATCCGGAAGCGCGTTCATCGCGCTCATGGTAACGGTGATGGGGTGGTTGGCCAAATGCTCGGGAGGGAGCATGAAATCATTTGCCGTGCTGTGGAGGATCTCGCCACGCTCCGCGCGGGCTTTTAACGACTGAGAAAGTTCTTCCTCGTGGCGGGCGACGATGCCTTCCAACTCAAGCGGCTCATCTAGAATGAGAAGCGCGTTTTCTTCAAGCAAGTCGATGGCGCAGCCGGAATCGGGATGGAGAATGGGGCGGTAAAGGTCCAGCCGGTCGAAATAGATTTTCTGCTCTAGCGCTTCAGCGTCCGCAACGACCAACTCTTCCAGCCTTTCCGATTCTTCGGTGCCTAAGGCGGCCGCTTCACGCTCCATGGAGTCAAGAATAAATTCTTTATAATCCGAGCCACCAAGCGTGTAAAGGGTCTCGCGAGATGGGGCGAGGCTGAGTCCCTCCACGTTCCCAACGGAACGTTGCGTGTTCGGATCGAACTCGCGAATGCTCTCGATCTCATCGCCGAAGAGCTCGATTCGGACCGGCAGATCACGGCCGCTGGCGAAGATATCAATGATGCCGCCTCGGCGGCTGAACTGGCCTGGAATGCGAACCGGTTCTTGCGGTTCGTAGCCGAGATTCACCAACTGCTGGATCAGCTTTTCCGGGTCGGATTCTTCGCCTGGCTTGAGGTCGATAAAGGCGTCTTCTAAAATATCTCGAGGGAGGGTGCGCTCAAGAGCTGCGCCGGCGGTGGCGATAATGATGCCGCTTCGCTCTTTAACCAACGCTTTGAGAGCGCCTATTCTTTCGGAAAGGGCGATGTGCTCCGGCGCGGCGTCTTCAAAAAGGGCCGATGTGCCGCTGGAAAGCTGCTTGATGGCATATTCGGGCACGCCGCAGAGGACCAGTTTGGCCTGCCAAGCTAGGCAGCGATCATAACTGCTGGTAAGCACCATGATCTTGCGGGGCTTCTTTTTGAAGGCTGCTGCGAGCAGGACTGGGCGAGCCTCGGAGCAAATTGATTGCCATTCCGAAGAGGTTTCGAGAGACTCTAAAATTGTGTGCGCGGGCTGGAAATCAGCGAGGCGGCGCGCCCATTCGGCAAGACGCATGGATGAGTCCAGTTTACCTATCCCTTTGGATTCGAGCCGGGAGTTATATATGTTTGTGCACAACTCCGTTGCCCGGACGTCAAAATCACTGAAAACATGAAACGGTTACTCTTAACGGCCCTGTTTCTGCCCGCCGTAGTCTCCTGCAGCAACGTCACGGTTGTTGGAAGCCGACCGGCGCCAGCGCCCAAAGTTGTGAAACGCGCTCCCGTGTTAACGCAGCACTATGCAGTGCCGGTGCTCATGTATCACCGAATCGATAACCTAACGCCCCAGGAATCACGTAATGAACTTTTGCGAGACTTAACCGTTTCGCCGCAAGATTTTGAGCAGCAAGTGAGTTATTTGGCGGCGAATGGGTTTACGTTTTTGACTGTGGACCAAGTTCAAAATGCGCTCCTTAGCGGATCTCCTTTGCCCGAGAAAGCGGTGGCGATATCAATGGATGATGGATACAAGGACAACTTCGAAAAGGCCTTCCCTATCCTTAAGAAATATAACGCGTGTGCAACTATTTTCCTGGTCACAAGCACGATCGGAACTCCCAAACATTTAACCTGGCCCGATATCGACACCATGCACACGCAGAGCGTGGGTTACGGCTCCCATACGGTTAGCCACCTCGATCTTACGACCTTGCCCCGGCCGCGGCTCGACTACGAGTTGTGCGAATCGAAGCGAATAGTGGAGAGCCATTTCAATCAGCAGATCGGCTCCATCGCCTACCCTTCCGGGGAATGGAACGACCTAGTGGTGGAAAGAACAAGATCAGCCGGCTACCTTTCCGGCTGGAAGAAAGGGGGCGGTCCGGTGGAACCCGGAAACGATCCCTTGCTGCTGCCGAGAGTTAGGGTGCGGGGCGTGAGCACCATGGAAGACTTCCAGCGCATGGTCTGGAGCGGCGTTTACACGATTGCGCTGCGCGAAAAGCACCACCGATCTGCGTATATTAGTTAATGCCCTCCTCGACCGCAAAGGCCGCGAAGAAAAGACCGCAAAAGCATGCACCGGAACCGCTGGTTTTCAGCTATCGGCACTTGCCTTATGGCAACTACGCGATCGCCCAGATAATGATGTTTGCGCTGATTTCGGGGGGCGTGGTCGTCTATTTTCAATACTTCAGCAAGTGGAGGGGCGGATTTATCACGCATTCCTCGGCCTACGTGCCCGTTTTTGGGTTTGTGGCGATTTTTATGTTGGTTGCGTGTTATGCGCCTTTGCGAGATTTGTTGGTGTCACGCAATGAGAGAATTGAGATCCATGCGGACCGGCTTTGGTTCATCAATTCGTTTGGCCGCAAGAAATTCGATGCTAGGTTGAGCGAAGTAAAGCTATTGCGAGCGGGCATGCCGATCACCGGCAAGGTGAAGCGGTATGTCTTTCAGGCTGAGAAGCAGAGCTTCTTTTTCTCGGCGGATATTTCAAATCTGGATCGGTTGTTGAAGCTGTTGAATACGCCTAAGTGAGTTAACGACTACATAATGCGGCCGATCCGCAAGCTTCAAGCGAAAAGCCGAGACGCGGCATTGTACGAGGTCCTAACAATCACGTTGGTTACAGACTTATCCCGACCACGGAGTGGTCTCATATATTAGCCCGGCGGTCATAGACCCCGGGAGAGCCACCAAGTTTCCCAGCATCCCGGAGGGATGCCAGAATTCTGCATACCATTGGAATGCTCTGCAGAAAAGACGACAGGCCCGATTGGAGGATTGCAAGGTAGGGTGCGGGCTGCTACCATTTGTGATGAAGTAGCATCCCTCCGGGATGCCGGAATGGGTTGGCGTGCGCACCCGGGGTCTTCGACCAACCGGGCTAATATATGTGACCACTCCGTGGTCGGGAGCGGGTGCCCGCCCGTCGAAAAATGTGCGTGGTGGAAATTCATGCGCGACGCTAGCGCTCGATACCGGTAACGCTCGATGCGGTGTACTTGGCGCCTCCGACCGCTCCATTTTGCTAAATCGGGAGATTGTTTTCCCCATATCCTAAATGTCTTGAAGGAAACGCCTCGTCATGCACTCTTATCTATTGAGAACAAGAATGGCAATTGTCCTCCGAATAGGGATAAATCAAGAAAACAAACCGGCGGCTAAAGCTTGGGCCCACCAAGCCGAGGCCGCCGACTACCGCGAGCTTGTTTTCCGCCTCGCTCTCGCCATTACGGGCGAGCGCGAAAGCGCAGAGGATATCACTCAAGAAGTTCTCATCAAACTTCACAATTCCAAAGTCGGCAAAATCGAAAACCCGATAGCTTGGGCCCGGCGTGTAACCGTGCGGCATGCCTTACACCATTTAAAACGCAAGCGCCCAATAAGCGAAATCCCCGAAACCCTTCCGGTCCAAGAAAACACACAGGAGGCAGTTTTGGTTCAGTCGGTTTTAAGAAGCCTCGACCCAGAACAGCGGGCGATTCTCGGCATGGCCATCGGCCAAGGGCTCTCCTATTCGGAAATCGCTGAAGCGTTAAGCATCCCAGAAGGCACTGTCGGCTCGCGGCTAAACGCAGCAAAGAAAGAATTTCAAAAGAGGTGGGAGCAATGAACGATCCCCTAGAAAGCCTTGGCAGTTTTTACAAAAGCCTGGACAGCATTCCAACCCCTCCGCTATTTGTTCCAAAGCGCAAAGGCTATTGGGCACTGATACTTGCCCCATTGACGGCGGCATTTCTAGCCTATGGAGTCATCGTGTGGAGCGCAGGGGCGAGCTCGACTGAACCCGCGATTCGGATATCGTTTCCGATGGATGGATTTGCCCTGCGGCAACTGCAAGATCCAAATCTGCCTCAACACCCCGCCGGCCATGCAAGCAGAGAAAGGATTCAAACATGGGTGGGATGAAGCCCCTCGCGATTTGTGCGGCCATAGCGCTCGCCATCATCGCAACGGTCGCTATCGTTCCCTCATCCAGTTGGGTTTTTAAGAACGATGCCGACATCCTGCTTGAGCACCGCCAACTAGGGAATGGCTATGTACCCGACAATGAGTTTGAACTCGTAGTTCCCCAGTGGGCTTATGAGCCGCAGACCTACTCCGGCAGCGCTGCCTCAGAGCAGTTCACTCGGGCACTTTTGCAGCAAGGTGGCCAGAATAAGGTTGATGCAATGGCGCGTTATACGAGTTCTTTTCCCGACGACCCGGTCGGTTGGGCTGCTCTTATTCGATGTGTCTGCCGCCAAGGGGGTCGGATGCCCGATGAGCCAGTGGAGTCCGACCCCCTAACTGAGGGAGCCGACGAAGCCTTTAAAACAGGACGAGAAGCAGCAATTAAAGGCGCGTCTCTTGAGCCTAACAACGCATTCTTTACGCTAATGGAAGCCACTTTTGATTGCCAACTTGGGTTACTTTCGAAGGTTCCTGATGCCTTAACAAGGGCGGCGGCAAAAACATCCTACGATAGTCACATTTTTGACCAAGCGCAACAAATGGATAGGGCACTTGATTTGGAGAAAGGCTACCGTGGGCAACTTGTCAAAGCATCTTTATGGGCGGGAGTTGACCTACCGGAATTCAGCCACATCAGAAGTTTTGGCAAGTATCTGAACCGTACAGGGTCTTTAAAAGAGAAGCGAGATATGATTCAGGTGGCCGATTTAATTAGCCGTAAATCGGACACGCTGATCGAGATCTATATCGCGTTGGCTTGGATCCACAGCGCTATTGGGCCGCCGATTCAAAAAGATTATCTCCGAAGTGAGCATGGCCCAGGCGATTGGAGTGCCCTTTCAACCAAGTTTGATTCGCATTTGGCTTCCGCGCACATCTCCCCTCCGACTGATGGCACTGCGCGCATTCAAAAGAAGATTTCTGATCTCACGGAGAGAGGGAAAGATTATGTAAACACAGTCGATTCAGGCATGGCAAGGATAAACGTTCAGGCGTACGGCCGCCCTATCATGGCCCTGGCGGCCTTGGTCTGTATTATTCTTTTCGGCCTCGGTGCTTGGTTTTTCACCCGCATCCATTCGGCTACGTTTATAAAAACGGTCCCGCATTTGGTTTGCATTCCGGCATGGATTGCCTTTGCCATAGTGACGCAGACGTCAGAAGGCATCTTTGTTGCAGGGCTCTTCTTCGGCATCGTTCAATTTGTGCTCGCTCTCACTTACTTGCCTGACTTTCCCGCCCGCCTTCTAACCGCAACCACTGTTGTGGTTTTTTCTTTCCTCTTAGCCAGTCCGTTGGTTTTGGATAGCCTTTTCATTTTTGCCTACTGTATTTGCATCGCGGTTGCCATTTTAACGTGGTTCCTAAATAGGGAGCTGCGGTCCAGATGGGCTTTGATTGCCGGGTTGGCGCTTAGCGCGATTTCGCTCGCAGCACTGGTGTACGCCTTCGAGGCTCAGGACCCCTATTACGCTTCGATTAGTTTCCCTGGCGTCGCCTTTCTCATTGCGCTCGCTACGAGGATAAAGCTTCGAGTGAAGGTCGCTAATAACGTCGCGCTGGTTCTGGGCATCATTGGCTTCCTTTTAGCTTGCGGCTTCGCGGGAGCTTTTTTTGGTGAGGCGCTTTTTTTCCATGGCGCTCCTGGTGCCGGATTAGTCGCCATATTGCTTATAGCCATTTTAGGGGCTATGGTGTTCACGGGTAGAAGTCTTGTGTTTTTGAAATGGGCGTGCTGTACATCCCTTGTTGTGTTTAGCTTGGCTTATTTATTTGCCGTCGGAGGAGAACTCCGCGCGGACGCGCAAATCCACCTTCCGACGACGAAAGCGAGCCGCGAGGCGGAGGTCGTCCGGAACATGGCTCGGTTTTGAGCCACAATAGAAATGTCGATGGATTATCACGAAATCATCAGCATGGAGCCGGGAAAAAGGGGGGGCCGTCCTTGCATTAGGGGCATGCGGATTGCAGTATCCGACGTACTAGATTGGCTTGCGAGCGGCATGTCTCACGAACAAATTCGCGCCGACTTTCCTGAGATCACTGAAGATGATATCTTGGCTAGCTTGGCCTATGCAGCGGACCGAGAGCGCAGGCTTCGCACAGCCCAAGGATGAAACTGCTCTTCGACCAAAATCTCAGCTTTCACTTGTGTGAGGCGCTTTCTGATTTGTTTCCTGGTTCAAGCCAAACAAAGCTGTTAGGGCTACAAACTTCATCAGACCAAACGATTTGGGATTACGCTATCGCTAGCGGTTTTGCCCTGGTTACAAAAGATTCAGATTTCGCCGAGATGGCAGCGTTAAAGGGACCGCCGCCAAAAGTCGTTTGGCTTAGATGCGGAAATCAGCCCACCGTATCCGTCGTGATCAAACTTCGATTGTTTACCGATCTGCTGCTTCGAAACAGACGAATCCGCTTGCCTCGAAATTTATTGATTGGCTACGGCGCTCTTAAACCCATCGCCTGTAGCCACTCTCGCAATTTCGAAACCCTGTTCGCGCTGCTCAGCTCGATATTGAACGGCCGGCCACGGGCGTCGATAATAATGCCAACAGTGCCACCCTCAAGCTTCTGGGTTACCGGCTTGCCCTTCCCCGCGCCAACGTCAAATGTTTTCGCGGGCTCGATGGTCAAGTCCATAAACTCGTCGCGGCCGAGAGGGATAACTTTGATCGCTCCATAGGGCACGTCCACACTGATCTTCGCCCCTTTTACGGTTACACATGGCTCGCCTTCTTTAGCGGTCCCAACCGGGGAAATACAGTGCCCGCATTTAACGATACAGTCGTTCTCAAAAACCTGCTTGGCCGCTTCGTAGTGGTGTTCGCTCAAAACGCCAAGGTGCGGCATCATAAAGATCGAGTCGACGGTGAGCATGGTTATGCCCTCAGGCTCGTAGGCATCCATCATCATCAGTGCACTTTGGGCGCGGTTTGGCGCATGGCTAAGCACGCCTCCAGAACCGATAATCATAGCCAAGTCCATCATGCGAACCAAGGTTGCACCGGCTGATTTCTGATCGAATATCTGGCCTACATCGCGCTGCTGCTGGCTTCCGGTTAAGCCGCGGGCAAGGGTTTTGTGGTGCAAAAAGGCAAGGCGCAGGGCCTCGCGGGAGACGGCGTGCTCGATGAGCAGATCCTCATAGGTATGGGGGATCGTCGTCGGGCGGATCATCTTGTTTCGAAGCCGGTTGCGAATATCCGCAGTGTCGGCTTCGAAAGGCAGCCAACGTGCGATATTGTCAATGCCCGTCTCCTTGAGCACATTACAAATCGAGTAGCTCATGCCCAGGTTGGCGGAAACGGTTCGGTTGTAGATACCGCCGAACACGCTGAATACGTCGGTAGTGGCCCCGCCGATATCGACTCCGAGAATATTGATCTTCTCTTGGTCGGCGTAGGTCTTCATGAGCTTGCCAACCGCGTTAGGGGTAGCCATGACCTCTTCGCTCGTCCAATCGAGAAGCTTGTTGTAGCCCGGCGCCTGCTGCATTACGTGCTCCAAAAACATTTCATGGATCTCGTCGCGGGCGGGGTCGAGGTTTTCTCGGTCCAGGGTTGGCCTAAGGTTAGGAACAACCTTGGTGGCGATTCCATCGCCGAGAACGGTTGAAACATCGGCGGATGCGTCTTTATTTCCGGCATAGATGATGGGCAGTTTCATATCCCCGAAGCGGGGCTTCGGATCGGCGCGCCTCACCACTTCCGCCATTTCTATAAGGTGGGATTTTGTGCCGCCGTCTGTTCCGCCCGACATAAGAATAATGTCCGGCCTCAGTTGGCGCAAACGCTCTACCTTTTGGTATTCCTTGCGGCCATCATCAACGGCCAGCGTGTCCATCAGAATAGCGCCTGCGCCCAGCGCCGCGCGTTCAGCCGATTCGGCTGACATCGACTTCACAACTCCGGCCACCATCATCTGAAGTCCGCCACCAGCGGAGCTGGTGGAGACGTAAAGATCGGAGGCCTCTAAATCGTCTTTGCGCTCATCAACCTTTTTACCCCTCTTAAATAGCTTCCAGACGACGCCATCTTTAATGAGCTTGCGGCGACCTGGCTTAAAGTGCTCGGGAACGGTGGTTTCCGTGATTTCCTCAAGCTCGGTGATGGAGTTGAGCACGCCGATGGTGACATCCTCAAACGGGCGCTCCACCGTGGTTGGCGCTTCGCCACGCGCCACAAGCCGGTAATTGCCTTGTTCGTTGAGTTCAATGAGAATGGCTTTGGTCGTCGTCGACCCGCAGTCTGTGGCGACAATGCGCCGGATGTCTTCTGGCATCAAAATATTATGGCGCTTTGCGCTGCGCGCAGCGCACGTGATAGGTGAAAAGTGAAAGGTGACAGGAAAACGGCAAAGACCCCCATCCCAACCCTAATCCCAACCCTTCCCCCTCCGCCGGAGCGCAAGGGGAAGGGCTATTCGGATCTTTCACCTATCACCTTTCACTTATCACTTTCACCTAACCTCATTCTAGGCTATAATGCATGAACTCGCCAATGGCGTGAGAGGTGTGCTTGTCAGGCGTCAGCTTTAACAAAGTCAATAAGGTCTTCGGCAAAGATGTCAAGGCCGTTAACAACCTGAACCTCGATATCAAGGATAAAGAGTTCATGGTTCTCGTCGGGCCGTCTGGATGCGGCAAAACCACCGCGTTGCGTATGGTCGCCGGGCTTGAAGAAGCCACCGATGGCGAGATTTTAATTGGCGAAAAGGTCGTCAACGATGTGCCGCCGAAAGATCGCGACATCGCGATGGTTTTCCAAAACTACGCTCTCTATCCGCACATGAACGTGTACGACAACATCGCGTTCGGCCTTCGTCTGCGCGAGTTGAAAGGGTTCTTGTGGCAGGTATCGCACATGTCGGAAGCCAAAAGCATTAAAGCCGACATTGATGCGCGAGTTCACGAAGCGGCCAAGATGCTCGACATCGAGCACCTTCTCGCTCGCCGTCCGAAGGAGCTTTCCGGAGGCCAGAGACAGCGAGTAGCTTTAGGCCGAGCTATTGTTCGGAAGCCAAAAGTCTTCTTGATGGACGAGCCGCTTTCCAACCTAGACGCCAAGCTTAGAATTCAAACTCGAGCCGAGCTAATCCGCCTTCACCGCCAGCTTTCCATCACCACGATTTACGTGACCCACGACCAAGTTGAAGCGATGACCATGGGCCAGCGCATTGCCGTTATGAAGGACGGATTACTGCAGCAATGCGATATCCCTGAGAACGTTTATAAGAAGCCAGCGAACAAGTTCGTGGCCGGCTTTATCGGCTCCCCTCCCATGAACTTTCTTGATGCCCAGATCGTGAAGAACGGAAAGCTAATGGTGGACGCGGGCGACATTAAGTTCCCTTTGCCCGATTCGCACCCGGCTGCCGCTTTGGCTGGCAAGAGAGTAACTTTGGGCATTAGGCCGGAGGCTATCTGCGATAGCGAGGGCGGCACCGTTAAGAAGACCGAGGACAACGTGTTTCAGGCGAAGGTTGATGTTTTAGAACCTCTGGGTCCGGAATATGTTGCCTACCTAAACGCGGGTGGCCACAACCTTACGGCGACGATCGATACTTCGACGAAGATCAAGGAAGGCCAGACGACGGAATTCTTGGTGAAGCTGGACGAGCTTCATATCTTCGATGCGGAATCTGAACAAGCGGTTCGGTAGTTTTGCGTTGCGTTAATCACTGATTTTTTTGTCCCCTCCTCGGGGCCGGATCATGCGGACCGGAAACTTTATGGTCGTTCTAACCCGGGGTCTTCGACCAGCCGGGCTAACGTATGTGATCACTTCGTGGTCGGGGCCGCAGCGCTTACCGCTCGCGACTCGAACGCAAGACATCGCCACGCGCGGCTATTTGGTAGCATAACAACTATGTTCGTTGCACCCCTGCTCTTTGCAACCTTGTTCCACGCCCACGCCCAAGCTACGACCCTGCCTATGCAGGTGACGCACGGCAACCTTCGCATTCAAATCTATTCTCCAATCCTCATTCGGATTGAAGAAAAAGGGCCGAATGGATTCGAAGACCGGAGCACGCTCACTGTTGTAAACCGACCTCAAAACATCCCCGAGCTAGAGGCGGACTCCGTCGACCTGGGCGACTACAAACTCACCATCCCGGATTCGGGGAAAGCCGAGGATGTTTCGATCACCGATAAAACCGGAAACGAGGTCTACCGTTGGGACGGGAAGCCGGTAACCCACAGTTTTCTCCCAGGTCCCAGCGCTGACTTCAAAGACTACGTGATCGAGGACAATCCCCGTTTGGTTCCACCCGCTTGGGGTGCCACGCCGGCCCCCGAGGGCAACACTATGTTTCCCCAAACCTCCGGATGGGATACGACCAATGATGCGCCCGATATCTATGTTTTCCTAAAAGGCCCCGGTGGATACAAAGATCTCCGAAAGCAGTTCCTCGACCTGACCGGCCACACACCCATGCCGCCATTGGCCGCATTCGGCTTTTGGGACAGCCGCTACTACGAATACAAACAGCAAGAGGCACTGGACCTCATCGATGAATACCGCGCGAAAGATTTCCCCCTCGATTTCTTTGTCGTCGACACCGATTGGCGAGTAAACGGCTCCCACGGCTACGCCGTGAACACGGCCGATTTCCCGAACATGGAGCAGTTCATCCAAGATGCGCATGCCAAGCATGTGCACCTGATGTACAACGACCACCCCGAGCCAATAACAGAGAATGCGCTCGCCCCCGAAGAAATGGCCTACCGATGGAAGGGGCTTTCGGAGCTTTTGGATTGGGGCGCAGATGTGTGGTGGTACGACCGAAACTGGTCTACCCACCTTCACCAGCCGATGCCTGGAATCGCCCCCGAAATGTGGGGGGACGTGCTCTATCACGATATGACCCTCCGCGCCCACCCGAACCAGCGGCCGATGATCATGTCCAACGTGCAGGGCATCGATAACGGTGAGCGGCATTACGCCCCCGCACCGGCATTCCACAGGTATCCGATTTGGTGGACCGGCGACACGGGCGCCTATTTCAAATATCTAAAATGGGGCATTGCAAATGGCGTCGATAGCGGCGTGATGAGCCTGCTCCCTTATGTAAACGAAGACCTCGGCGGACACTGGGCTCACCCCACGCCCGAACTGTATGTTAGGTATTTGGAATACGGCTGCCTTGCTCCGATTACGCGAATTCACTGCACGAAAGGTGAAGACCGGCATCCTTGGACGTTCGGCGACGAAGCGGAGAACATCGTGCGCAAGTACATCAAGATGCGCTACCGGCTTCTGCCCACGATTTACGCGGCAGCCCATCGAGCTTATACCGACGGGACGCCGCTGATGCGGCGGTGTGATTTGGAATGGCCGCAATATAAGGAGGCTTCGGACGATCAGCAATTTATGCTCGGCGATGACATCCTCGTCGCGCCTACCAACGAAAGCGTGACGCCAGACCCGAAGATTGTCAGCGGCGACTTGCTGAAAACGAACGATGGCCAGCCGGGCCTTACCGGCGAATATTTCCCGAACACCTCCTTAAGCGGCGCGCCCGTGATTACGAGGGTCGATAAGACTATCGACTTCAACTGGAACGCGGGCTCGCCGGCGGATCGGATTCCAAAAGAGAATTTCTCCATACGCTGGAGCGGCACACTTGGGCCCGTTCCGGAGACGGGCGACTACCATGTCGCCGTCCGCGTCGATGATGGCTGCCGGCTGTTTGTGGATGGCAAGGAACTGATCGATGATTGGAACGGGCACTCCGAGACGACCGATAGCGCCACCGTCCACCTGGACAAAGGCCAAAGCTATGATCTCCGCCTGGAGTATCTGCAGCTAAGCAGCGATGATTCCTGCCATCTGGAATGGACCCTGCCTTCGGAAGTGAAGACGGTGATCAGCCGCACCCTCTGGATCCCGCCTGGAATCTGGGAGAGCGCGTGGACTGGCAAGCTTTTCGTGGGTCCCCAGATGCTGACCACAAAATGTCCCCTTTCTTACACGCCGATGTTTGTTCGCCACGGCGGCATCGTCCTCACCGGTCCGAACGAAACCTACACGGGCGAAAAGCCTTGGGATCAAGTCACGGCCGAGGTGTATCCCATTGACTTTGCGAAGACCGTTACACGCAGACTTTACGAAGACGACGGAGCGAGCAACGCCTATTTAACGGGCCAGTTCCGGACGACGGCGGTCTCCACCGCCGGCAACGGGAAATCGGTTCAGGTCAAGATCTCTCCCACAACGGGGGACTACAATGGCGGCCCAACCGAACGGGGCTGGATTTTAAGAATCCACCTGGCAACCGTTCAAAAGGTTACAAGCGTGGTTTTGGATGGGCGGGAAACTAAAACCTACGCCATTTTCCACCCGGCAAAAAGCCACGTGGATATGCCGTTTGAGGGTGCGGGCTCAAAGCCGGGCTTATCGGCGGGCGATGTGGTCGAAATAAGGATCGGGAAGTCAAAGCTTAGCGAAGGACATCGCCTTATCGTGAACTTGAAAAAAACCTAAGGCGGCGAAACCGGCATGTTGGGCATTTTCATCATGCCCGCCATCGGGCTCTTCTTTATCTTCTCGATGTTGTCGGCGACTTTGCTTTTAAAGTCGGCGGGCAGACTGTCGGCCGTTACCACCGGCGCATCCAGCGGGAAGTTGTCATCAATCAGCTTCTTCTTTACATAGACGTTCGGCCCAAGTTGAATGCGGATATCGTAAATCGACCGCGTGCCAACTTTAAGCTTGTCGAACTTCGGCATGGCGCCCGATTGCTGCAAGGCCGGCTGGGTTTCAAGATAGCTGATTAGGCTATATTCGTCAGCTCCCATCGAGCCTATCATCGAATTGATCCCGCCATCGTCGGCAGACTTTATAGCCGTCGTCTGGGAATAAGCGCACTGAAGGGCAACCCCAGCGGTCAATCCCTGGGGCAGGCACTCCGTTGGCTCCTGCAGGTAATCCGCGATCTGGCTGAAGTTAAACGGAAGCATTTGGTCAAACATTTCGATTCCGAAAGGAGACTTTTTCTTTTGCGCGTCCGGCCGTGTTTCCTGCAGCGAGCAACCGCTTCCATAGACCATTGACTGGATGATTTGCTTCTGATCGAGGGAGAAACTGCCGTAAGGCATTGGAGTGCCATTCTTTAGGGCCTCGCGCTGATCGGGGCTCATTAGGCCGTACAGCCTGAGGGTCTTCCAATCGTTGTTGCCGCCCATCATCGACATTTCTATTGAGCCGGGAACAAAGAGCATCATATAGGTAGTGGCCACTCCCCTCAAAAGGTTGGGCGCTTCGTTGGAGACCGCGTAGGCCGAAAGATCGTCGAGCGATGCCAAACCTTTAGCCTGAGCGGCTGCAATAAGGATAGCTAGGGCCCTGCGATCTAGGCGCTCAAATCGTGCCGATGTATGCTGTTTTGGCGTCACCTGCATCCATCCGTCCTTATGCGCGATAGAAACGTCGTTCTGCATGTTTGTTAAGCAATCTTCGATTGTTAGATCATCTGCCGCGAACCCGTCCGAAACCGAATCGGGTAGATCGGCAACAAGCTGCTCCTGCTTGTCGGCAGCGATTTCCTTAAAGGCGTCGGTAGGCGCATACGAAAGCGGGTCGTAGGTTTCTGGGTGCAGCATATGGCCCTTAAGCTCGGGAGTCATTATCGGCGCCTTCCCTCCTGAGCGCATCTCACCCGCAATAGACAACTTTTGGAATTCTTTACTTAGAGGGCTGAGCTCCAGCTTTTTGCTAGCTTTGGGCGGGATCTTGGCCCCCTCCTTCGGAATAATCCCGGCTTCCTGCATCATCGTCGTCGGGGACTCGCCAGCGTTGGGAATTTCTCCCTGGTCCGTAAATATCACCTTGCCGTTTGAATCATAAAACCGCAGCGTGGCGCTCTCCATATTCCCGCCAAACATGGCCATTCCTGATCCTGGAGACTCAATGGAAAGGATCATCTTTGCCGGAGGACCCGAGATGCTGGAAAACATGGAGTCGGTCCCCATCATGTCCATGATCTCCTGCGTGCCGGGAGGCAACTGCTGAGATTGTTGCTCCATTTGTTTATGCATCTCCTGGGCCATTTGGTTATGCTCCTTGATGAAGTCATCCATTCTGCCGGCCGCAAGCTCGGGCAACCTTAGTTGCAAGCTGTTTGGGCTATCGGAGAAGACCATGCGATCGTCTTTTCCCATTGCTGCCAATGCATCGGGGTCCAGCTGCGAAACAAAGTATTCAGCGAGCGATTGCCCTTTGCCTTCGAGGGCTAAAATGGCGACTTCGTCGTCTCCGGATGCCAGCTTATCGCCCGGTTTTGGGACTGGTGGGTCCAGCTTCGCTTTCATTTCAGTAAGGCCATTGCGAATCGCTGCAGCTTTTTCTTTGATCTCGGCTTGCCTTTCTTTTTCCCTTGCCCCTTGATCGGCGACCAGCCTTAACTCGCCGTCTTGCTCTACCCATTGCCCGCTGGTGACGGTGGCAATGCGCTTGAGAAGCTCGGCGGAGGGGGCATCTTTAACGCTTATGAGCAGCACTTCCTTGGCCATTTCGCGCGAAGTTTTGAGCTGGATTCCGGATGGCTTGCTGAGATCCTGGAGGACATGGTCTGCCGTCCCCGCCTGTTCATCGAAGGTGATTGTTTTGGCCAGCGACTGGGTTTGCGTGCAAGCCAGCAGCGCGAAGACTATGTGGCTGAGGATCATTACTACCAGTGTACGGCAAACTGCGGAAAAGGATTCAATGGGTGTCATCGCGAACTCGTTGTGCAGTCATCCCCTTTCCGAACTTTGCGTGAAACAATCCGGTCCATAGTTCGGGATAACAACTCGCCCGATGTTTGGGTTGACAAATGCCACGCTCGATCCCTGCGAAAAGTAAACTGCGAACATATGTCAATCTCGCCCGAAGTCTGGGATGTCGTCGTTTGCGGAGGCGGGACGGCGGGGGCGGCCGCAGCTATCGCCGCGGGCAGGCAGGGCGCGAAGACGCTCGTCATCGAGCAGTTCGGCTCGCTCGGCGGAACGCAAACCAATGCCTGGGTAACTCCGATGATGCCCAACTATGTTGGGCCGTTTAAGCTCTCGCGTGGGCTCAGTATGGACATCACCGAAGCCCAGACCGAAATGCAACCGCAAGGCGATCTGGACCACGGCGACGACTGGTACGATCCCGCCGCGTTGGCTTTGATCCTTGACCAACTTGCGATTGAGGCAGGTGTAACCTGTCTGTTTAACGCCACCATAATCGGCGCGCGTGTGGCCAATGGGAAACTGCAAGCGGTGGAAGTGGCGACAAGAGCCGGCCGTCAGTGGATCGAGGGCAAAACCTTTATCGATAGCACCGGCGATGCCGATTTGGCCATGTACGCGGGGGCCGAACTTATGGGCGGTGACGACAGCGGAACCCACCAGCCCATGACCCTCCGGTTCACGATGGGGAATATCGATATCGAAAAAGCGCGTGCTTCGCTTCTTCCCTTTTTAAGAACTAACACGAAGGATTACATTGAGATGGGCTATGGCGAGGCCATGAACAGCCCCATGAAGGATCTTGTTTGGGATGCCGTGAGTAAGGGGATTTTGGCGGAAGACGACCTTGGTTATTTTCAGCTTTTCAGCGTGAACGGCAGGCCCGGCGAGTTTGCCTTTAACACGCCGCGTGTTGCGAATCTTGATCCCTTGGATCCTTTTGAAATCAGCCGTGCTTACCAAATCGGTCGCGCCAAGATTTACCGAATCGCGGAGTTTATGAGGCAAACCTTTGCCGGATTTGAGAACGCCTTTGTTTCCGTGATTGCACCGCTGATGGGAATTCGTGAATCGCGAAGGGTGGTTGGCGAATATATCCTGACCGAGGAAGACCACCTTTCCTGCCGCAAGTTTGAAGATGCTATCGCACACAATCGATATCCCATTGATATCCATCTAAAGGGCGGTATCGACTACCGCAAGTTTCCACCGGGCGAGTATCACGATGTGCCCTATCGCAGCCTAGTCGTGAAGGGGTTTGATAACTTTTGGGTTGCGGGCCGCTGCCTCAGCGCCACGTTCGTGGCGCAAAGCGCGGTTCGAATCCAATCGGTTTGCCGGAGTATGGGCGAGGCAGCCGGCATCGCGGCGGCCATTTGCTCGCGGGAGGGTTTTACGGCTCAGGGTTTGCCGTATGAAAAATTGCGGGAGCATTTGGATTTATCGGTACCGGAATAGTGGATAATTTGCTCAGAATTTTTGATTTTTGATTTTTGATTTGAGAATGCTCAGAACAGGATGCACGGAGAAGGATGATAAGCACTAAAGGATTAATATCCATAAACGACAGATCGTATGCTCGGAAATGTTGGGCCGCTGTAACGCCTGAAGAAAGAATAAAGGCGGTTTTCGAACTGCGCGATTTTTACTACAACGTGCTGCACCCTGGCACGGCGCCTAACTATCTTGACAAGACAGTTGGCGGAACACGGAAACTTACAGATCCTCCGTTAGAGAATTAGAAATCATATCTTGGAACCAGGTTCGGTGTATAACAAATATAACCGTGCGTTTGGTCCTCAAACCATTCGGCAGCGACAAGAGGTAACCATGAAGACTTGCTCTCGTGTGATAGCGGCCTTTCTGATATTGGCAGGCGGAACTCTTGGTTTTGCCCGACAAGCTAAGACGGACCCATATGCCGCGCAGTTGAAAAAGCTGGAGCACGCATATTCTCAAGATCTAAGGCGGTTTTACAAACCCGTAAATGACGCGAAGACAGACGAGGAACGGGCGAAAGCTGAAAAGGGCCTTGATTTTAAAAATGCCCCGTTCAAAGTGTATCTGCCGCAGTTTGAAGAGCTCGCCCATAAAGCAGGCGACCGCCCTTCTGCCTGCAACGCTTACAACATGATGTTCCAGTGCGCGCGTCAACTTCATGACGGAAAGGGTCAAACTGCCGCTATGGATGCGTGGATAAAGAAATTCAAGGATTCTCCCATGTTTGCGGACTTCGTGTATTATCTCGATCCCGACCAGTGGCCGGATAATGAAGCGGGCCTGCGGCATCTTGCCGGTTGGAGG
This sequence comes from Fimbriimonadaceae bacterium, assembly GCA_036502005.1. Classification (GTDB taxonomy): domain Bacteria; phylum Armatimonadota; class Fimbriimonadia; order Fimbriimonadales; family Fimbriimonadaceae; genus DASXZH01. The sequence goes on along the minus strand of DASXZH010000003.1, from coordinate 3,402 downwards.
GCCATGCTAGCAAAAAGCAAGAGCCCCGAAGTTCTCGCGGCCATTGCTTTCCATGCCGCCGAAACAACCTATGCGGACGGCCAAGGCGACACAATAAAGGCGAAGACGCTTTACCAAAAGGTAGTTTCCGACTATCCGAATACAATCTATGCGACACAGGCTAAGAGCCAAGTATATGAGTTCGAACATCTGTCGATCGGCATGCCGGCACCGGACTTTACAGCATCCGATCAGGATGGCGTGACCTTTAAGCTCTCGGATTACCGAGGCAAAGTCGTGCTTCTGGACTTTTGGGGGTTCTGGTGAGGTCCCTGCCGCGAATTACTTCCACATGACAAGGAGTTGGTTGAACAATACAAAGATAAACCGTTCGCCTTAGTGGGAGTAAACAGCGACGGGGACCGGTCGGTTCTCAAAAAGATCATCACAGAACAAAAACTTAACTTTCGCAGCGCAGTTGCAGGCAACACGGGGGGCGTCATTCCGAAAGCCTGGAACGTGGAAGGCTGGCCGACCGTGTACTTGATCGACCCGAAGGGTGTGATTATCTATAAATCGATTGGCGTAGACCCAAAGGTGCTGAATCAGAAAATCGAAGAAGCGGTTCAAAATGCTTCCTCGAATAAGTGAGCAAGTCAGATACAAACGGGCCGGATTTTTCCGGCCCGGCTTCCAGGACCTACCCTTTGACATCGAACCCAGTGGCAGGGATCACTGCGGCCGGGGCTCCGCACGGAGTTCGGAATTTACAAAGATCGCCAGGTGAAACTGAATGCATTGCCCCGACTTTTGTAGGTTTGCGATTGCTTCAAAAGACACAACACACAAGACTCTTCCTACCCTTCATCTCCGAACAGAATCTGGTTCTCTACATCGGTGTCACTCGAAATCGTCCCTCCGATGACGGCGTGCCGAATAGCGCCCTTAACCGTAACCCGAGCCGCGGGCAGAATCACCGAATCTGTGATCGAGGTGCAGCTCACTTCTGCGTTGTCGCCAATCACGGTCGATGCCTCGACCGAACCAGAAACCAAAGCCTTCCCCACCAAAGATTTTCCACCGGTCAAAAACGAACTCGTTTCTAAGAACGAATCTAGCGTCCCAGTATCGAACCAAGCTCCATCGTAAACGCCGCCAAGCACCGTTTCGCCGCGGTCGATCAGCATTTGAATCGCATCGGTTATCTCATACTCTCCGCGGGCGCTTGGCTTCAAATCGGGCAAAACTTTCCAAATGGCAGGGCTAAAGAAGTACATGCCGGCCATAGCCAGGTTGGATTCGGGATTCTTTGGCTTCTCCACAAGGCGAACGATTTTCTCACCTTCCATAACGGCTACTCCAAAGCGGCTGGGATCTTCCACCGCTTTCACGATATTTAGATTCGCGCAACCGGACTCCTTAAAGCGTTTCGCATAAGAGGCAAAGCCTTGGCCGTACATGGCATCACCCAGGTACAGAACAAAATCGTCTTTCCCTACAAAATCTTGGGCAAAGCCAACCGCGTGGGCGAGGCCCTTCGGGTCTTCTTGGCGCACGTAATGCAGGCGGACATCGAACTCCGAGCCGTCTCCAAGGGCCGCGCGCATGGCCAATTCCATCTCTCCAACGACCACGCAAATTTCTTCCACGCCCATTTCTTTAAGGCGGTCGAAAGCGTAGTAAATGGTTGGCTTATTGGCCAATGGAAGAATGGGTTTTGGGATGTGATGGGTGACCGGGTATAGCCTTGTCCCCTTTCCTGCCGCAAGAATGACTCCTTTCAAAAAAAACGTCTCCTTTTCGAGGTTCAAATACGTTGAAGAATCATAGCATTTCTACTCGGTTGCGGTACCATCGTGAACGAGCGGAGGATATAGCCATGGATAGGCGACATCTCAAACAATTTTTAACGCCAAAAAACGGGCTTTCAGCACCTAGGATGGGGGCTGCTTTCGCCGTAGTTTTGTGCCTTTCGGGCTGCCACCACGGCCCCACTCCTGAGTTTCCCGATTGGGTCGGGCGCTACATGCAGCAGGAGCCTGCCAGAGATGGAACCAACGCCTACACGGGATACGCGCATGCGGCCGAAGAGGCGGAAGCAAACGGCAGAAAATATCTGGATATGGTTTCGTTCTATCCTGCCCAGCGCGCTTCCGCGATGAAGCTTACGGAAGGTGCTCTGGCAACCCTTAAGGCTGCCGCAAGCGAAAAATGTTCTTTCGATTTTCAGCCCGGCAATCCTTTTAAAGCCCCCTCTCATCAGCGCGGCTGGCGTTTGCTTGGCCGCGATCTCGTCTGGAAGATCCAGGAAGCGATCCAAGTCAACGATTTTGGGACGGCGGTAGAAAATGCCAACCTGGCCACCAAATTCGGTTTTGATATCAGCGGAGGCGGCGCGACCGACGCTTCGCTCGGTCTCGCCATCGCTAACGAAGCCCGTCAAGCTATTGCACCGGCTATGGACCGCATGGACGCGGCCCAACTCGGTTCATTAGCGGAGGGCACTACGCGAGCTTTGGATTCCAAGCCCGATCTTTCCGAGACCATTGAGCACGAGCACGAGAACATGCTGGAAAGCGTGCAGGTGATTCAGGACGCCTATCGAAATGAATCGCTGGATGTTCTGAGGCAAAACCTTGGCCCGGACGCGCGCAGCTCGGTTGAGTTCCTTGATGAGCTTCACCGCAAGGATTACTCCAAACGCCCTCAATACTTTGCCGATTTCGCGGCGGAAGCAGATTCTGAGGCGAACTGGATGAAATCGGTATCCGATAAGCCGGCTATCGACAGGGTTTCAACGCCGGAGCCCAAATTCTCCAGCGAGCGTCCTTGGAAGAAGTTCTCGAAAGAGCTGTTTTCTTCTTTGAAGCCGCTTCTTACGATGAACGACGCGACCTTGGCCCGGACGAGGCTTTTGATTCTGGAATCGCTTATTCTGCAGCAGGTCAAAACGAGCGGTTCAGCTCCGAAAGACCTTTCTCAGTTTGCCGAATCTTTGAAGACCGACCCCTATACCGGGAAACCGTTTATTTATGGCTCCGATGGGGCGGATTACCACGTTTACAGCGTGGGCGAAGACTTTAGGGACGACGGCGGAGAAACGGATGAGACCTTCACCCAGCCGGATCTGAAGTTAGAGAAAGAAGACTAGTTCGGAATTTTTGATTTTGGATTTTTGATTTTGGGTCTACGAGATTTTCTGTGGGTTAGGTCTAATCTTAACCGATGGACGGTTCAGATCTTTACACACGTTTGCTGGGTGTCAGCGCTCCTTGGTTTGTTTCTTCTGTAGAGTTTGACGAGAGCAGCCAGTCAGTCTTGGTTAGGGTTGAGTTGAATGCGGAGGCCGCTTTAACTTGCCCTGTCTGCATGAAACGCTCGCCTGGCTATGACACCCGGGTGGAGCGCCGATGGCGTCATTTG
>DASXZH010000002.1:0-194927 GCA_036502005.1 Fimbriimonadaceae bacterium | reverse complement strand
TGATATCTACCTCCACATATACAATCAGGAAAGACTTCACTCTTCATTAGGATACAAATCCCCTGACCAGTTCTACCGAGAGGCTCTAAATGTCTCTTAACAACTTATCAATAGGTGTTTACAAAAAAGGGCTCACTCCACTCACCGACCTCCCTCGCGGAGGAGAGAGGTTTGGTCTGGACGGCTTTCTAGGTTTCTTTCCGTCGCTACTCTTCACCGTCCAACGAACACTAGAAGAGAGAAGTCAGGTCTTTGCCGCGATCGTAGGACACCCACCCTTGTTGCAACGTTTGTCATCCTTTATCGGCCCAGGTGAGGGATCGTGGCGATAATAATTCTCGCCGCTGGCGGCTCCTCCCGCCTTGGCTCGCCAAAGCAGTTACTCCCCTACGAAGGCAGCAGCCTCGTTCACCATGCGGCTGAAATGGCGCTACAAACTTTTGAAAACGTGATAGTCGTGGTCGGTTCAGAATCAGACAAAGTCCGAGAATGCCTAAAGGACCTCCCAATCACCATCGCCCTAAACCTCGATTGGAAGGAAGGCATGTCGAGTTCGATTAGAGCCGGAATCTCTTCCATCGGCGACGCCGAAAAGGCAGTCATCGCTCTTTGTGATCAGCCCAAAATCACAGCCGCTCACCTTCAAAAGCTTATAAGCTCCGTCAACGAAGAAAACCCAATTGCCGCCTCATCTTACGATGGAATACTGGGCGCGCCGTGCGCGTTTCATCGCTCGATGTTCCCAAAACTGCTCGCCCTGACGGGCGATTCAGGCGCACGCGAACTGATCAGAAATGCAGAAACACCCGTAGTAACGGTCCCCTTCGAGGAGGGAAATCTCGATATCGATACCCAAGCGGATTACGACAAACTTTCGGCCGACTGAAGCGCTATTTCCAAAAACTCCGCCGTATGAATCACCCGCACCGGGGATCCCGCTTCGCGAGAGCGCTGCTCGATCCAGGCGTGGCAGCCGGGGTTGCCTGTCACAACCACCTCAGCTCCGGTGGCAATTACATTTGCCCATTTGCGTTCAAGCAGTTGCCTGGCCAGAGTTGGCTGGGTGACATTATAAATCCCCCCGCTTCCGCAGCACATATCGGAATCCTTTAACTCCGTGTAGTTCAAGCCAGAAATGGCTCTTATTAAATCTCTGGGCTGAGAAGTGATCTTTTGGCCATGTGCCAGGTGGCAAGCATCGTGATAAGTCACCTTTTGGTTAAAGCTAACTTTTGCAAGCTGATCGGCAAGGCCATTGGCGAGCAAGAACTCGGAGATATCTTGCACATTGCCCGATTTCTGCTCCTTTAGAAAGCTTCCGCAGCCGGCGGAGTTGACGACCAGAGTTTCGAGCGCGGTTTCCCCTTCCCTCCCGGTTCGCAAGCTCACCGACCTCCCTCGCGGAGGAGAGAGGTTTGGTCTGGACGGATCTTCGATTGAGCCGCCGTCGCCGATATCGCTTCTGATCGATAGATCTGGGCTATTAAGGATTTCCGAAGCCATTTTATGAGCCTGATCCAGATGCCCGTTGTGGGCGTGGAGTGCCCCGCAACAACCCTTAACATCGACCACCTTGAACCCAACCCGGCGAATCAAACGACGCGTAGCCTCGTTGACTCGACCATACAAAACAGACATCGCGCAGCCGTCTAACATTCTCACTTCGCCGCGCAAGGCAAGCAGTTTGCTTTCATCTAAAGGCGGCCAATGCGCCGCATCCTGCGCCACTGGCTTATCCGCCTGCGCGGGTTCCTTTGTGATCAATCGACTCACAAATCCGGGCATCTTTCTGCCCGGTATCAGCTTGCCAAGCGAAAGCTGCAGCCGCAAGGCGGTTGGATTTGTAATCCCCGAAAGCAAGGCAGACTTGCCGAAGGAAGGATGCTCCTTCTCCAATCGGTCCCTTGCCAGCTCCAGCAACGCCCCATATTCCACCCCGCTTGGGCAGGCAGTCTCGCAAGCGCGACAGCCGACGCAGGTATCGATATGCTCTTTCAGGCTCTCATCATTCCAATCCATCACACCGGCATCGGCAGAGCGGATGAGATAAATCCGCCCGCGAGGGGACTCTGTTTCTTTTCCAGTCACGACAAAGGTGGGGCAGCTCTCCAAACAGAAACCGCAGCGAATACAGTGGGCGGCCAGATCCGATATGGAGTTCATAGGAACCCAAAAACTCCCGGGTTGAGCTTGTTTGTGGGGTCCAGCTTCTGCTTCATTTTCAGCATCATCTTGCGCTGATAGGGATTCTCAACGTCTGGCGTATCGCCGTATTGCACCCAGTCATGGGGAAAGCGTGAAAGTTCTTCCGGCACGTGAGCATAAAGAGTGCAAGAGTCGTAATCGGCCGCTATCACCCATTCTCCTGCAGCCTTGACGGCATCTGCAAAATCCGACCTTCTGGTTCGTTGAACGCAGTGTCGATGGTGACTGTAGTCAGCAGCCGTTTCTTTGTTGAGGCGCAAAGGCGAACTCTTGCCCGTTCGCCGGTCGATGTTTAGAGGAGTGTTTAACAACTCGTTAGGAGTGGTCCTGAAGGTGACCTCTGTGATAATTCCTAGCGTGTGCCTAGACCCTATAAACAACTTGTGAAGGTCGTAGCCTGCCACGTTCTTAACTACTTTGCTGCCAGTTTTTACAACTTCGCCGTTCGCCAACACTACGGTAAGGCCCAACACCCAGTCTCGAAAATTTCCAAAGATAGCCTCCCCGGCAACGGGAGTGTTACGCGCCACTGCTTCCCCAAAAGGAAGATCCAGGCTCAAAGGAAAGCTTTCCTCCACCCCATAAAAAGTTAGGTCCTCGGGGCTTGTAGCTTTGATTTTAGTTTGCTTCCACGGCCCGAAAACAACATAAGGAATACACTGCTTATTCTGCCCCAACACGCGCTGGATATCGGAAAATGTCGTTCCAGCCTTTATTGTTGCGACCTGATCTTGGGGTTCGTACTCAACTATTCCGGTTCCGTTATAGACTAGGTTGGCCTTGCCTGTGCGGTCAGAGCAAATGCTTGGATGCAGTCCCACTTGAATCTGGAACGGCCCCTCGCTCTCCCTCAAAAAGGCAGAAAGCTCTTGCTCACTTTCGAAAATCTTCGCGCCTACCAAGCGACCCCCCGCCAGCGCTTTTGGTGCTCCACACAACTCTTCTGATTTGGAAGGACCTTGCACGGATTGCACAAGCTGCCGTCGTTGAAAACGCTCTTAACGGCAGCCTGCAGGGCTAAATTCTCAGGGCTGAACATGAGGGGCATAAGGTCCAACTTTTCCGTGCCAACCCCGTGCTCGCCAGTAATGCTTCCTCCGAGTTCCAAGCAATACTTGATCACCTCTTCGCCGGCGGCGATTACTCGATCGACAATGCCTTCTTCACGGTCATCGAAGTAAAAACAAGGGTGCAGGTTGCCGTCGCCTGCATGAAAGATGTTAGCGACTCCCAGGTTGTACTTAGCGGCCACTTCATAAACGGTATCCAGCATCTCAGGAAGTTTCGAGCGAGGGATAACGCCATCGTGGGTCACGATGGTTGGCGCGAGGCGCCCCATTGCCCCGATTCCTTTTTTGCGGGCTTTCCAAAGCTCTTGGCGTTCGGACTCATCTTTTGCAACTCGGACTTCTAAAGCTTTGTTCTCGGCGCAAATCCGCTCAACGGCTTCTAGGTCATTCACCACTTGGTTAGTTCCGCCATCGACTTCGATCAAAAGGAGCGCTTCTGCCTCCGGATGAAACTGTAAATTGAACGCCGCCTTTAGAGCGGCCAGAATTCCGCGGTCCATAATCTCCAAGGCGGCGGGTATCGTTCCCGAAGAAATAATCGCGGCAACAGTTTCGGTGGCGTCTCTTACATACCGGAACGAAACGAGGGCGGTTTTGACCGCTTCGGGCAACGGAGTCAGCTTCACCCAGGCTTCTGTTACGATTCCAAGGGTTCCTTCACCGCCAACAATCAGACCAAGTAGGTCATACCCTGGATATCCTGCAACCGGGCCGCCAAGTTCAGCAACCTCGCCCTCGGTATCCACCAACGTGATTCCTAGAACATGCTGAACGGTCACTCCATATTTAAGAGTGTGCGGACCACCAGAATTCTCCGCGATGTTTCCGCCGAGAGTGGAAACGCTCTGACTACTAGGATCAGGTGCAAAATGCAACCGTTGCCCCGCAACTGCATCGGAAATTCGCTTGTTGGCGATACCTGCCTGGGCTCTTAGGCACCGATTCTCGATATCGATCTCAAGGATCTTATTTAACCGTTTGGTAGAAATAATAACGCCACCAAGCGCAGCCAGCGCACCTCCGCTAAGGCCGGTTCCTGCCCCGCGGGGCGTGTAAGGCAGGTTGTTGGCTATGCAAAAGCGCACCACCTTTTGCACTTCCTCAGTTGATTCCGGGAGAACGATGACAGTTGGAGCCGATTTATCGACCGTGTAGGCATCGCAGTCGTAGGCGCGCAGGGCGGCACGGTCGGAAATGACCTGGTTTGGGGAAAGGATTTCAGCCAGTTGAGCGGCGATTGGGTTAGTGTCGACGATACAGGGAGTTTATTCGATGCCGATCATTGTTTTCGCGAACTGCCAGAAACCTTCTGTTGGTTCACGTCCAATGCGAACGTATAACCGTTCGGGCCATTGAGCGTTCCCGTGATCTGGCCCGCGTTGGATGTGAAGGTGCCGCTCACGTTTTCCGAAGTCGTCCCGAACGCCACCGTTCCGTTAAATACCAAGTGTGTATCCACCGTTCCGGTCAGTTGCCCCGTAGTATTCGTCGCCGTGTTCGTTAATGTACCGAACACATGCCCAATGTTAGTTAGGGAAACCGATGCAGGTCCAGTTAAGCCTGTGCTTGTGAGAAACGTTCCATCGTAAGTTCCAGCATAGGGATTGTTGATAAACGGCGCGACTAGGCCCGCGCATCCAGAGAGAACAAAGAGACTAACGCTGGCCAGTAGAGTCGCCTTCAGGAACTTCACCATAACAAATAGTGGCTGGTCATGGCCAAATCTAGATAGTGTACTGTGAAACATCGGTTGTTACCGCCAGGTAGTCGAAGGTTTCCACGAAGGACTCCCCGATCTCCTAGTTGGACTATGGGGATCCGAGTGTTTGTTCGCCCAATTAGCCGCCCGCAAAATGCAAGAATGGAAAGGCCCTTGCCAACACCTGCGGCTCCAAATAGCAGAACAGCCAGACCGCACTCACCAATATCCAAAACGAAGCGATCAGAAGCGGCCATTTCAAAATGCAGCGGCTTTCCCGCTGACCCTTAATATAAGCAGCAACATACAAACCAGCCGAGAGCAGTCCGGCAACCGGCAATGTGTAGCGTCCGGCAAACAAAGCCACTGTAGCCACTTTACAGAAAGTAAAGGCCGTCGATTCCAGTTTCTGGGCGGGAGTTTTCAAGGGGACTTTAGAAGCTTCGAGTCCGGTAAAGCCAGAGTTCATAGCTCATTCTGTTCTTTTTTTCGCAGCATGTTACAATCCGAACATGAAGAACACTTTCGTTTTATTGCGATAGCCTCGGCCACCATGTTTCTCGCCGACGAAGAAAAAGGTCTAATCTGTTACTTCTTCCTAAGAAAAGCGGCCCAAAGGAGTGCGAAGAAAACTGCTCCGGCTACGAAGGCCAGAATCAAGAAGCTCGGACTTGTACCAGCCATAAGAACCGCGCAAGCGGCGAGCAGGGCGGCTGGCAGGCCGATGATGACAAAGAGGACGATCGCGAGCACATCCCAACCGGTCATCTGCTGCCTAAATACGAAGCCGCAGTTTGGGCACACTTGGGTTGCCGAGTTCACCAGCGAGCGACAGTTTGGGCACTGCTTATCGCGGTAATAAGGCGCGGGAGGCCCTTGAGGAGGGATTTCTATGCTGCCCTCGCATTTACCTGTTTCCGCTTGAACCGGGGATAAAGAAGAGCGACCAAACCGGCGAAAAATAGATCAATACAAACAATCTGCATGGCCGAAAGTGAGCCCAGCATAAGTGGCCGCTCGCGGACAAACTCGAGCCCAAATCGGGTCAACCCAAAGAGCAAGAGGTACAACTTAAACAGGTCGCCTTCCTTAGGCATGCGGTTGCGTAAGAAGAGCAAAACCAAAAAAACAAGCAGGGCCACAAATGAAGAATAGAGCTGAGAAGGGTGCCGCCAGGCGCCGTGCTGATACACGGCAATCGAAGAAGTGGTAACCGTCCCGTAACAGCAGCCGTTGTAAAAGCAGCCAATTCGCCCTACTGCCTCGCCTGCCGGCAATGCCAAAGCAAAAAGATCGCCCGTAGACCGCCTGATCCCCATCCGCTTTTTGGCGATAACGGCTGCCAACCAGCCGATCAGCACCCCGCCAACAAGCGCCTTGCCGCCATTTTCGGGGTCTAGAATTGAAATGGGAGCCAGTCTGAAGGGCCAGCCTTCAAAAACGTATTCACAAAGCTTTGCCCCCAGAACGCCGGCAAATAGCGCGATCCCGCTCACTCGCAGCATGCCCTGGGTCAGCAGTTTACGTTCTCGGGCAGCCCAGAGGAACACTAGGATCCCAGTTAGATAGCCGAGGCCGGTGATGACCTCGCCGAGAGTCATGCCTTCTGCTCCAATTGGGTTAGATTCCTAGTGGGAAAATCGCTGGCATCAGGAAACATCCAACGCCAGCAAAACGAATGCCTGCGCGGATCTTCTTCGAACGTACCGGTGTGCACACAGCATTGACGAACGCGAGCCTCGTGAAAGGTGTGGGCATCCATAAACATCTTGGCGGTGATGCGGAAGGTGCTCTCGGCAACCTTGTCAATTCCACTCTTGTCGCCGCGAACTTTTGCCCACATGCCACCGAGCAGATCCATGACTCCTGGGGCACAGTCGCACATGCGAAGCATGTCGCTGGCGAGGGCCAAGGCGCTTGTTTTCTGCTGCTCGGAGAAAACGCGCTGCAAAACGCCAGATTTCAGCATCTGCTTTACGGCATCGGAGGCGTTTTCGAAGCTGATCGTGTTGCTAACCAGGTGGATCCAATTCTTAAGCTCCTCGCGGCCGATGAGTTTGGGCAGCGACCGCCATTCACCTTTGCTGCTCCTCAAAAAATAGGTGATGTCGCAGCAATCGCGGTGAGAGCACGGCAACGGAATAAAGTCTTCCGCAGTTACCAAGCCGTTTGTTTGCTCAGCCAATTTGGACAAAATCCCGGTTGGGGTGACGCGGTTCATGGGATTGAAGGGCATTACTCGGCCAGAGCCGAACATTGGTTGAATGGCCACCCCCGCACATTTTGGAATGCCTAAGCCATGGGTTATCACTTGGCCGACTTCATCCTCGTTGATGCCCCGGTTCACGGTCATAACGAGGGTGGTGTAGATCCCGGCTTGGTTTAGTCGGTTCAAGGCGGTTAGCTTCTCGTTGGCCACATCCTCGCTGCGCAGAGCCTCGTATGTGGAGGGACGGAAGCCATCAAACTGCAGATACACCTCGATCCGGTCGCGGTGCTTCTGCATAAAAGCGAGAAGCGAATCGTCTTTGGCGATTCGGCGGCCGTTGGTGTTGATCATCACCCGAGTGATGTTCAGGTCCATCACCCGGCACAGAAGCTCTTCAAAATCCGCGCGAACCGTCGGTTCGCCGCCGGAAATCATAAGCACTCCAAGCTTGCCATTCTCCCGTGCGATCACAGTGGTTACGGTGTTTTCTATATCGTCCAAACTCGGCAAAGAGTCGCTGTGAAGCGCCGTTCCCGGCGCTAAGGCACTCGCGTAACAAGTCGAGCACTTGTAGTTGCAATGCTCGGTTACATTCAAGAGCAGAATGCAGGTGTGCTGGCCGTGGGATGCGGGAAGCCCTTCGCGGTAGCCCTCTGGGAATCCGGCGAAGTTGCCCGCTCTATCCGGCGTGATCTTTAAGGTTGGCGTTACCCAACCGGACCTGGCTTTCCACAGGGCAAGGTCTTCCTCGTAAAGGCTTTCCGTTTCGCCGTGGACCGGGCAAAACCGCCGCATCCAAACCGAATTATCGTGGCTGACGAGCATGCCGTCCACAAAAGTGCGCGGATCGGAAGAGGGCTTTGGCGCGGTGGCGAAGCAGTGGGGGCACACCGTTCGCGTGTATTCCTCAATTAGGTAGGGGCGTGGGGCGAGACCGGCGGCCATGTGTTAAACATTATATGCCGGAAAGCGAGAAGAGGTTACACCTCTGGTGTAGTTCCCGATTTCGCCTTCCTAACTGCGCTGTTTACGGATAGATTCCGCGTGTGATCGTCGCTTCCGCGACTCGCTTAACGCCGATGATGTAAGCCGCCGTTCGCATGTCGGTTTTGTGTTGTCGCATGGTGTTTTCCACGTGGGCAAACGAGTTCCGCATGATTTTGGTTAGCTTTGCGTTAACTTCCAGCTCTTCCCAGAAGAAGTTCTGCAGGTCTTGCACCCATTCGAAGTAACTCACAATCACACCACCGGCGTTCGCCAAAATGTCGGGGACGACCATGACGCCTTTATCCGAAAAGATGTGATCCGCACCAGGAGTGGTTGGCCCGTTTGCGCCTTCCACAATCAGCTTCGCCTTAATGCGGCCCGCGTTTTCCTCAGTGATTTGGGCTGCGATAGCAGCTGGGATCAAGACATCGCAATCGAGTTCTAGGAGTTCCGAGTTGCTGACCGGCTCCGCATCCTTATACTCCCGAATGCCGCCTTCTCGGCCCGCGTAACGCCGCTCTAGCTCCTTAATGGGCAAGCCTTTGGGGTTATAAATTCCGCCGCGGGCATCGCTGATGCCGACCACTACCGCGCCATTCTCTTCCGCGATCCGGGCGGCTATGGCGCCGACGTTTCCGAAGCCTTGAACGACAACCTTGGCCCCGCCCAGGTTCATGTTGATCACCTTGGCCGCTTCTTCAGCGCTTACGATGACGCCGCGGCCGGTGGCCTCCGTTCGGCCCTCCGATCCGCCAAGTTCAACCGGCTTTCCGGTAACGACGCCAGGCACGGTGTAACCCGCTTGCATGGAGAGCGTGTCCATGATCCAGGCCATTACCTGCGCATTGGTTCCGATATCGGGAGCCGGAACGTCGCTCCTTTCTCCTAAAATGATGTTAATCTCGGTTACAAACCGGCGGGTGAGCTTTTCCAGTTCGCGCTTGGAAAGCATCTTGGTATCAACCTTTACGGAGCCTTTTGCGCCGCCATAAGGGATGTTGGCCACCGCGCATTTCCAGGTCATCCACATGGCGAGGGCCGTCGTTTCATCCAGATCGACGTCCGGATGGTAACGAATTCCGCCCTTGGTGGGACCGCGGCTGGAGTTGTGCTGCACGCGATACCCCTGGAAAACAGCGACTTCGCCGTTATCAAAAACAACGGGGAAGTGAACTATAAGCTGTCTTTTGGGTTGAGCGAGAACGGCGTGAAGGCCTTCGTCGAGATTAAGATAATTTGCGGCTACGGCAAGTTGCTCTCTCGCCATGTCCAGGGTGTTTATGTGTTGACTCATGCTTTTTACAATGCCTATAGCCCGGAACGCGACCGCGTGTTAAGCACCCGTTCCAGGAGCATGTAAACAGGGATCGCAAGGACTCCGTTGTACATTGCAGACCCTATTGTATCCCCCAAATAGACCGCGACTCCCGGTGGCGCGGCGATAAACATCCAAACAAGCCCGGCAATTAACGAAACGACAAAGGTGGTGGCCGAAACGACGATGAAATTCCGCTCCAATTCGATCTTTCTCGACCAAGAGCCGACGAATCCGGCTACCGCTCTGCTAATCGCGATCGGCGCCAAGTTGGCCCCGGCAATAGCCCCCTGCAACACCCCGCCGGCAAAGCCTAGAGCCGATCCGCCCTTGCGAGGCACGAATAAAGAAAAGGGCGCAACCAAGATCAGAATGAAGTCCGGCTTGGCGCCCCAAAGGCTTAGGTGAGGGGAAACGGCCTGCTGCAAAATGGCCGCGATCCAGAGGCCAAAAACCGAAACCATCCAGAGTCTGCCTTGGTTCATCGCAGGACGAAAACCTCTTGAACGTTCCCGAGGTCGACTTTTGGCAGGATCTGGGCTCTTTCGGTGCCGAAATCCTGGTCCTGCACGACGGCGCTTACTATCCCGATTGGGATACCACGGGGGATTTTTTCCGAAAAGCCTGAGGTGGTCACTAAATCGCCCGCTTTAATCGGGGCATTGATGCTGAGATCGAGGGTTAGATGCTCCCATGAATCGCCATGGATCAACCCCGCCGATTGCGGCTTATCGGCCACTATGGCCCCGATTTTAAAAGGCAGGGGCGCCCAAATTAGGGTTGCCTGGCTGGAATGTTTCTCTACCGTGGAAATCACGCCCAGCAAGCCGTCAGGGGCGATTACGGGAACGCCTGCCATCACCCCTTCATCTGCTCCTACGCTTAGGCTCACCCGATACTCATCCGGGAAGATGCCGATGACTCGGGCGGCAATTTTCTTCTTACCAGCGACGGGAGGGATCTTTTCGAGCTTCTCAAGACTGTCGATTTGCTCCTGCAACTCGGTTAGGCGCGTGTTGTAGAGGGCTTCTGCGTTTGCAATGGATCTTAGCCGGCGGTTCTCGGCAGATAGCTGTCCCGAATGAAAAACACCGTTAAAGAAGTCACCGCTGCCAGCGATGAAGCTGCTTATTCCATCGGCGGGGGCGTTCACGATCCAGTGGGCGACGATGGTCACGGGAAAGCTCTTGCCAGATAGCCGAGAATTGGTTTGCCACTGGCCGAGCAGAGCGGCGGCAACAACAAAGGCGAAGAGAACCAGCCAGTCTTTTTTGCCTTTCTCGTTCAGGTCCTTGATGATCTCTCCAGCATTTTGCGAACGCGGCGACTGCGGTGAATCGCCTCCACTACTTTCCCTGTGCCAACAACGACGCAGGTGAGCGGGTCCCTCGCAACATATACCGGAATTTCGGTCTCATTGGCGATAACTCGGTCCAAACCGGGGATCAAAGCGCCGCCGCCGGCAAGGACGATTCCGTTGCTCATGCAGTCGGAGGCAAGCTCAGGCGGGGTGGCTTCTAACGTGAGTTTGATCGCTTCCACTATCTGGCTTACGGGCTCGGAAATGGCGACGCGAATATCGTCGCTGGTGATCACGACCATTTTGGGAAGGCCGGTAAGCAGGTCTCGACCCTTTACTTCCATGCTCACTTCTTGGTCGAGCGGATAGGCGCTGCCGATTGTTAGTTTTACGATCTCGGCCGTTCGGTCACCAATGGCCAGGTTGTAAACGCGGCGAATGAACCCAACGATGGCCTCATCGAGTTCATCTCCGGCAATGCGCAGGGTGTTGGAATGAACAATGCGAGACATCGAGATCACGGCGATCTCCGTTGTGCCTCCGCCGATGTCCACGATGATGGTTCCCATCGCATCGTGAATGGGCAAGCCGGCTCCAATGGCGGCGGCCATCGCTTCTTCGATTACATAAGCCTTGGTGGCGCCCGCTTGTTTGGTGGCTTCTAGAACGGCGCGTTTTTCAACCTCGGTGACGCCGCTGGGGATTCCAACAACGACGGTCTGTCTAAAAACTGGCCTACGGCTAACCTTGCCAATAAAGCGGTGAAGCATGGCTCGGGTTTGGTCGTAATCAGCGATCACGCCGTGGCGCAGGGGTCTGATCGCGCTGACATCGCCCGGCGTTCGGCCCAGCATCTGCTTGGCTTCATTGCCGACTGCTAGGATTTCGCCGTTCTCTTTGCTCACGCAAACTACGCTGGGCTCGCGCAGCATCACGCCCTTTCCGGCTACATGCACAAGGGTGTTGGCTGTGCCAAGGTCGATGCCGATGTCCCTTGTGAAGTTCTTGGACATGGTCGACCAGAACCCTGCATCGCCGTTATTCTTCATCGATCACTATTTCGCCTGTGTTCAGGCGCTTGGCGAGAGTTTCCTGTGAAATCGCGCTTAGAATGACCGAGTCTCCGGCGGTGAAGATGATTGACTTCGTTCTCCGGCCCTGGGTGGCATCGATGAGGTTGCCCGACTTGCGAAGATTTTGGACAAGACGACGCATTGGCGCGGACTCGCTGCTCACGAGCGCGACTATCTTGTCGGTCATCACATAGTTGTAAAAGCCTACGTTAAGAACTGTAGGACCGGGCATACACGAATCCTCCGGGGGTCCTTACAGTCTGCATTATTGCGGGGTGTTTCGGCAACTTGAATTTTGTGATTTTATTGTTTGAGGCGGTTTTAGAGGAGGGGAGATTGTCTCAAGGGGGGGCAGTCTTTTGCAGAACGGCATTTCGCCCCTTAGAAAATCTACTCCTGTGCAGAATGGCTACATTTATCCTTGTAATTATGAAGTCTCGTGGCATAATTACAAGGTAATGATTGCTCGACAGATTGAAAACACTGTATCTGTTCTTCTTGAGCAGTTTCCTGCCGTCGCACTCCTTGGTCCCCGTCAGGTAGGCAAAACGACCCTGGCCATCGCCCTGTCGGAGAAGCTGGGGGTTGGGGCTCTCTATCTAGACCTAGATCTGCCTTCGGACCGTGCCAAGCTCGCTGAGCCCGAACTCTATTTTTCGCAGCACGAAAATCGGCTTATTATCCTTGATGAGATCCACCGGCTTCCCGGCATCTTCAATACGCTTCGAGGCGTTATCGACCAGCGAAGACGCAAAGGCAACCGAAGTCGCCATTTTTTGTTGCTTGGTTCGGCCTCAATGGATTTGTTGCAGCAATCGGCTGAAAGTCTTGCGGGGCGAATCGCGTATCAGGAGCTTGCTCCCTTCTCGGCGACGGAGGTGGCTCCGAAAGCTGCCGCAGATATGAGCATCCTTTGGAGTCGCGGCGGATTCCCAGACAGTTTCCTTTCCTCAAACGACGACGCCAGCTTTCTCTGGCGTACAGCTTTTATCCAGACCTACTTAGAACGCGACGTGCCCTCGCTAGGTCCCCGTATCCCTGCGGAAACACTGAGACGCTACTGGCAAATGCTGGCGCATAACCAGGGGCAGATGCTTAATGCGGCGCAGATCGCAAACGGCTTGGGTGTTAGCGGGCACACGGTCGCACGATACTTGGACATCGTGGTTGATTTGCTTCTGGTCCGTCGGCTCCAGCCATGGGCTGCTAACGCGAAAAAACGATTGGTCCGCTCTCCAAAAGTTTATGTTCGCGATAGCGGTTTAGTGCATGCGTTATTGGGAATCCGCGATTTGGAAGGGTTACTTGGCCACCCGGTTGTGGGTTCCAGTTGGGAGGGCCTGCTCGTGGAGAATATCTTGAACATATTGCCGCCAACGGCCCGCCCAACCTTCTATCGCACTTCGGCGGGGGCAGAAATCGATCTGGTGATTGAATTCGGCACCCAGGAAATCTGGGCTATCGAGATAAAGCGATCGGTAAGCAACCCTTCGCCAAGTAAAGGGTTCTATTTGGGCTGCGAAGATATCCGGGCCACCAGGCGTATCGTCCTCTATCCTGGCCCTGAAATCTTTAAGCTTGATGAAAAAACAGAGGTCATGTCCCTGAACAGCCTTCTAACGGAAATGAGAATGAATGGTGGGCAAGGTAAAAAAAGTCACAGTGCCGCCGAAATGGCCTAGTCTTCCTCGCCCGATTTATCGGGCTCCTAGAGGAAGCCGCGTGCATGAGGCGATGAATCGCCAGGGAAAAGCGAATAAATTCCCGTACTCCAAACATATCGTCAAACCTGCTATTCGAGATAAGGTGGAGCGTCCTGTTAGATTGCCGCGTCGCGCCAGCGCGCCCCGCTCCTCGCAATGACAAATTACAGATTGGATTCTTAGTGTTCCTATCGTTTCGGGCCGATCACGAAGGCCGATTCCCTCGCCGACGGCGCGATTCGCTCGCCGCAATAGCAACCAAGTCGCCATTACCCCTTATGAGAGACCGAATACAAAATCTCAAAGGTTTGATATGGATTCGAGCCCAACAGGCTTGCCAGCTTCGCTTTATCTGGCCCCGGCGGTTGGCTCCCACCCCCCATCGAGTTCTGGACAGAATCGCCGCCGAGTAAGTCCTTTTCTTCAAAGTCCCAATCGTTCTGAACGGGTGCGCTGGTTGAAAAACGGATAGACAGCACCACGCCCTCGCCATAGGCACCCCGGCTCGCGCTTATCACGAGTTGGTGCAACTCCTTAGGCCAGTGGTTTTCGGTGGCACGAATAACAGAATCAAGTCCGTCGGCGGTCAGGGCGTGGCCTTTCAACGAAAGCGCCGCCTGGGTAGCCAAGGGCACCAACTTATATGAGCCCGATAGTTTTACTTCGCTAACGACGCAGGACTCCGCCCTTGTCACCTTGCGAATGACGGGCTGAGTCACCGGTTGCAACCCATTTTCCTTTCTGTAAACATTTGCGGCCGCGTAGCATAAGAGATCTTTTTTCTGCAGGGAATCGGCTTTTGCATACTTGTATTTCTTTGGGAAACGCTTGGAAAGGCAGTACAAAGCTGCATCGCAAATCCTGACGTTATCGAGGTCCAGATCCTCCCACCGGCCGCCATAAGAATTGGTCCGCTTCGTATTCAGAAGTTGGGGAACTATGAACTTTTCGAGCGACGAGTTGTATCCGGGCGGAGCCTTGGCGGATTCCTGTATGTCTGCTGCGCCGGTCATAGCACTGAAAAGTTGGTCCGGATTCATCTTCTCCGATGCAGCTTGAAATAACTCGATCGCATCCGTTCTGTTCGAGGCAGAGAGGACGTCGATCACATCAAGAGTGTGAATACCCTCGCCACCTGGGGCGGCTGTTCGCTTGCACTCACTAACCAGCCAATCAAGCGTTTCGGTTTTCTCTGAATTGAGATTCAGACTCAGTGCAGCGAGACGGACGTACAAGGTGTCTCCATGCAACATCTGATCCCACCTGAATTCCTTTGAAACTGGAATCTTGTCGTAAGAAATGATCGAGAGCAGGCCGGTTCTGTATTGCGCATTCTTCGGGTTCTTGATCGCCGCCTCGATGGGCCCGGCCGCATCCTGGGGATAGATCTCGGCCAACCTTTGGCATTCCGAGTTAACGTTTTGGGGCGTGTCGGTTTGGATCTGCTCTATGAGCGCATCTTTCTCGCTTTTGCCCTTAACCTCGGCCCACCAAGTCCTTGCGTTATTTTGGATAGCCGCAACCTGGGCAGGAGTCAACTCCATTCCGGAATACTGCGATTGAAATGTGCGTCCGGACAGCCTCTCAAGAATCCTTTGGACCACTCCATTTACCTGCTGCGGAGGGCTGCCCCTTGCCATATTCCAGCCGGACAACCCGCCAGAGTTCTCCCCATACTGCGATTTGGTTGGCCTAGTATCGGTCAGGGCATCGATCAGTTGGGGAACAGCGGGGTATCCGATTTTTAGCAAGAGACCAGCCGGGGTCTTGTCTTCCTTTTGTTGGTTTGGCAGCCCCATATAAGGCGCGGAAATGTAGTAATAGTCGCTTTGATCGGGCAGTTGAAATATGAGCTCCCTAACCTGATTCTCCACTGGCAGCTTTTTGATCTCTTCCGGGGTTAGAATCGGGTGAGTTTTGCGCTCCTCAACGACGACTGCTACCGACTTTCGGAGTTTAGCCAGCGCATCGGCGGAATCGGTTTTAGGGAAATGCGTGTCAAAAGCATCGATGTCGGCCAGAGCTTGAATCCATGTCACCTTTGGGTCGCCAACTTCCTCCTCAAGATCTGGCTGGACGATTTCCGCTATCTGTCCCTTAATGTATTCCGAATACGACATCCCATAACCATCGCCATATTTGGGCTTAAGTGTGTGGGAGCGTGCGTAAAGCTTGTCGGCCAGGTTTTTATCGCCTCTTGCTTCCAGAGCAAGCGAAAGCACAAATAGCTCGTAGGAATCTGAAGCAATAATTTGGTCGGGAGTCGCGTCTTGCCCCAAGAACTGGGGGATGTAGGTATCGAGGATCGTTTTTGCAAAGGTTTCCAGGTCAACCGGGTGATGCTCTTGTTCCTGCCCCTCGTATCCGACAACCTCAGTTCTTAAAGAAACATCTCGGAGGTTAAACTGCTTGGCTGTAGGGGTCAAGGTGAAACCGTTTTCGTCCCTTACATTTTGCTTCTTGCCTTGGTCGACGTTCCAGGTTTCCAGTCTAATAAACTGACCTTTCGTGACCTCATTCATTCCGAGGGAATCAAACCAGGCGTATAGGGCATCGCGCTCTGCGGGGTTAACGGATTTATCTTGGGCTGCTGCCGCAGCATTTAGTAATCCTGCTGTTGCCGCGATAAGTAGTGTGATTGCGAGCTTAGGCATGTTTTAGTATAAGACGTTGGAGGATTTGCTATAAGTTGAGTCTGCCGTTTTTGAAGTGCGCGCGGAGGCGCAGAGATCATAGAAGTTCTAGGGGGGCGATCTTGACGGCATTGAGAAGCGCGTGAGTTTTTTGGTCACGCAAAGACGCAAAGCACGCAAAGGGATTGGGGTCCGGTTTGGAGTGCGCGCGATTTATCGCCGCTTTAGATTCTGCCCTCCGCGCCCGATTTATCGGGCCCCTAAAGGAAGTTGGGGGATGTGAGGCGATGAATCGCCAGAGTCAAAGGCGGAATAAATTCCGCCCCCCAAATGCATAGTCAGACCCTTACCCTGTTGTGAGCCGGTGGAGCGTCCTGTTAGGTTGCCGCGTCGCTCCAGCGCGCCTTCGGCGCACTTCCGCTCCTCGCAATGACAAAAGTTTCTGTGGTGAAGACTTCGTTATTTTGCTCGCCAATCAACTCATTCCTTTAGCAACCTGAGATACGTTTCGTATCTGAGCGCCGAAACCAGCCCGTTTGCGACAGCCGCCTTCACCCCACACTCGGGTTCGTGCCGGTGGGTGCAATCACTAAACTTGCACCCTCCAACATGGGCGACGAACTCCGGGAAATACCAACACAGTTGCGCCGGACCCATATCCCACAGTCCGAAGCTGCGGATCCCTGGGGTATCGATTAGCCGCGTGCCGCCGGGCAGGTAGTAAAGACTAGAGGCAGTGGTCGTATGCCGACCCCGGCCATAACCTTCCGAAACCCCACCTGTATCCAGCTTTAAATCCGTGATCGCATTGATGATTGAGGACTTGCCAACGCCGCTATGGCCGACGAATGCGCAGGTTTTGCCTTCCACCACTTGGCGCAGCTTTGCCATACCCTCGAAGGTGGTGGTCGAGCAGGTTGTGATCTCCGCGCCGAGGCCTTCATAAGGGGCCAGCTTGTTGAGTTCTAACGCCCTTTCCGCTGGGTCTTCCAACAAGTCCAGCTTGTTCACACAGATGACAGGCGTGGCGTTGCCGCGTTGGATGGCAACCAGATAGCGATCGATTAGCCGCGGGTGCAGGGGCGGAGTTTTCACTGAAACCGTGATAACGACCACATCGACATTGGCAACGACCAGCCTTTCCAAGTTGGGGTTATCCGGATCGGGTCTACTCAGGCTCGTCTTGCGCGGAAGAACCTGGCGCACCACATCGCTTTGCTCGGTTCTTGCCACCACTACGTCGTCGCCCACGGCGATGAGCGTCTGCTGGGCGCGTTCGATCTCGCCTGCCATTTGGCAGTCGATTTCCGCACCGGGGATGCGAACCCTGCAAGCCTTCTTGCCGATCCAGACGCACACTCCGGTGACTTTCTCGCCATCGGCGCAGCCGGTTGCGGGTTCATCTTGCTGAAGGATCTTTAAGACCCAATCGTCCAAAGTCTCCCTCTTCTTCAAGTAAACCGGGGATTCGTCGTCGTCCTCGGGCACGGCCCGAGTCCTTGTCTTTGCGTGCGAAGTCGCCTTTCTCAGCATTGCCGCCCGCTTGTAAATCTTGTGCTGCTCCCGCTTATCCAGGGAGGCAAGCCTTTCTTGCAATTCCTTCTTTTTCTGTTCGTTCAACTTCTTAAAATCTGCCTTTTGATCCAGGGGAATTGGTGGGTCCAATTCGAGATGGCTGGAGGGCGCGAGAATGCGCCGGTTTGGTGAGTGCAGATACCTCGGGACCCGAGGCTTTAGCGAACGAGACCGGAGACAAATGCAGGGGATTGGGTTACAGTTCTTGTCATATTCATTTGCCTCCTAAAAAAATGGTCGCGGCTGATGCGCGGCAAAAAGTTTACCACTAGTTGATAAGTCCGCAACAATGTCTTGTGTGTTATGTCTTGTGTCTTGAACCAGCCCCGGCGTGAAGTTCGGGCCTGGTGCACGCTAAGACACAAAACACAAGACATGCGCGAAGCGCCTATATAAGCTGCACATCGTGCGGGCCCGGAACGACGGTGCCAATAACCGCGGCGGCTTCGCCGTACTGCTGCAGGCGTTGAACGATGGCGGCAGCCGCTTCGCGCTGCACAAAAAGTACCATACCAATCCCCATGTTGAAGGCCCGAAACATCTCGCTGTCAGGAATATTTCCCGTCTGCTGAATAAGCTGAAAAATGGGAAGCGGAGTCCAGGCTCGGCGCTCGATAACCGCCTGAACGTCCGATGGCATTACGCGGGGCAGGTTGTCAAAGAACCCTCCGCCCGTAACGTGGGCGACGGCGTGGATGGCGTCGGTCTCCTGAATCAGGGGATACACAAAAGGCAGATAAGACTTATGAGGCCGCAGAAGCTCCTCGCCGATTGTGGTACCCAAGCCGGGCATTTCATCGCGGACGCTGAGTCCGCCCATCTCAAAAAGGGCCTTGCGGGCAAGCGAATAGCCGTTGGTGTGCAAACCGTTACTGGCGAGGCCGATGATGAGATCGTTCGGCTGCATTTTGCCGCGGGGGAGTTTGCGGTCAGCATCCACCACGCCCACGATTGAACCTACGATGTCGACTTCTTCATCGTGGTAGACGTCCGGCATTTCGGCCGTTTCGCCGCCAAGGAGCGCGCATCCGGCCAAACGGCAGGCTTCGGCAACTCCCTGCAAAACCTCTTCAAAGACAGTGGCCGAGAGGTTGGATGTCCCAAAATAGTCCATGAAGAACAGGGGCTTCGCACCCTGGCATAGGACGTCGTTCACGCAGTGGTTGACGATGTCTTCGCCGAGGCCCTTAAAACTGCCAACCATGGCGGCAACCTTGGTTTTGGTGCCCACGCCATCGATGCTGCTTACTAGCAGCGGCCGCTCATAGCCTTCGAAAGTGCCCTTAAAAACTCCGCCAAAACCTCCGACGCCGGACACGACTCCTTCGGTATAAGTCGATTGGATTTCTGCGGAAACGGAGCGCAGGGCGCGTTGCGCTTCGTCAATATTGACGCCTGCCGCCTGATACGTCAGCGGGTCTTGCAGCATGTTCAGACTGTACCAGGTTCATATCTGGGTTAGTTCCCCCTCCCCTGCGGGAAGTGTCGGAGGTGAGGGGGATAAAGGGGAGAGGTAATTCGAGCAAGGGTCGCTACCCAGATGAGCAGCTATAGAAGGTCTTCCGGAACCTCTCCCCCCGCCCCCCATAGCGATCAACTTAAGGATTTTTCGGCGTTCCCAAACCTCTCCCGGAAGGAGAGGTCGGTGAGTCCGCGAACCGGGTGAGGCGCGAGCCTACTTGATCGGAAATAAACCTTAAATTGATGTCTATGCCCCCGCCCCCTCTCCTCCGACACTTCCCGCAGGGGAGGGGGAGAAATTAGTCGTTTGCGTCGATCTTGTCCTCAACCGGGACTTCGTTCGCCTGACGGTAGCCTTCATCGCGGGCAAGATCTTCTTTGCCCAGTTCGCTATCGTATTGCGCCTTTTTGCGCGTTAACTCAGCTCGGTCTTTTTCGGCCGTCCGCATATCGGCGACGGCCGTATCGGCAGCTTGGCGCTGCAGTCGGTAAACCTTCCAAGGCTTGATGCTCAAGCCGACGCCCAAACCTACCGCAGATAGGACAAATAAGGAATTTAGCAGCAGTTTTCGGTTCATTACTTCACTGTTTCAACGAGGATCATGTTTGTGTTGCCTGCGATGCCAGGGGGCACGCCGGCCGACACAATAACGCTATCGTTAGCTTTAAGACGTTTTTGTTTCACAAATGCGCTGATCGCATTTGCGATTTGTTCGTCAGTTGTGCGCGGAAGGTCGATCTGGACCGCTTCAACGCCCCAAACCATCGCCATTTGAGTTTGGACCTTCTTATTCCACGCAGCGCAGTAGATGGGGATGGGCGGCCGGAATTTGCTCACCAATACAGCGGTTCTGCCGCTGGTGGTGCTCGTTACAATCGCTTTTGGCTTCAAGAATCCGGCGAGTTGGGCGACGCTGTGAGCGACGGCTTCAGTGTGGTCCACCTTGCCGTGCCTTTGGGGATGAAACTCGGTGAGGGAATGTTCGCTGTGGAGCAGGGTTTCCGCCTTAACGGCGATGCGAGACATGTAGTGCACCGCTTCCAGCGGGAACTGGCCGGCGGCGGTTTCGCCGCTGAGCATGACGGCGTCGGTGCCATCGAGGATAGCGTTGGCGACGTCTGTCGCTTCGGCTCTTGTGGGGCGAGGGGAGTGCATCATGCTTTCCAGCATCTGGGTGGCCGTGATGACCGGTTTGCCGCGTTCGCGGCATTTGCGAATGATCAACTTTTGGGCGAGGGGGACTTCCTCGATATCCATCTGAAGGCCGAGGTCGCCTCGGGCGACCATGATGCAGTCCGATTTCTCGACGATTTCCTCTATATTTTTGAGGGCGGCCCGGGTTTCGATCTTGGCGCAGAGCTTGATGTAGGCGTTGTGGGAGCTTACGTGCTTGCGAAGCTTGTCCATGTCTTCGCCGGAGTGCACATAGCTGAGGGCGATGAAATCGACACTCGCTTTGCCCGCTTCTTTTATGTCTTCGAGGTCTTTTTCGGTGATCACTTCGCAATCGAAGCTTTCGCCAACGACGGTTACGCCTTGCCTGCTCTTAATCGCGCCGCCTGAAATGGCGGAGCATACGAACCTGCCCTGCTCGTCTTCGTGGAGGACTTTGAGTTCAACATCGCCATCGCCGAGAAGGATTTTGGCGTTCTTTTTAAGGGTTTTTAGGATCTCTTTTTGCTTGACGATGACGTTGCACTCGCCTTGGGGGCCAAGCGTTAGTTGCTGGCCTGGGTGGGCTTCTATTTCGCCGCCTTGTACGTCCCCGATGCGGAATTTGGGGCCCTGAAGGTCGGCCAGGATGGCAACGGGACCAATCTTGGGGCTGTGCTTTCGCACCCATTCCACCCACTGGTTTTTGTCTTTCCAGTCTCCGTGGCTGCAGTTGATGCGGGCGACATTCATGCCGGCTTCGATCAGCTCCTTGATCTTCTCTTCGGAGTTGACGGCGGGGCCAAGCGTGCAGACGATCTTGGTTCTACGCTGCATGTGACCTCAGCGAACGTCGCCGGAGCGACGTGATAAGTGATGATCGCTGGCGCGATGTGATAAGTGAAAGGTGATAGGTGATAATGAGAGGACGGGCGGGGAAGTTAGAAAGCAGTAAGCGGTAAACGGGGAGGATGGGGAATCGTTTCGGAACCGCTCCTCCCGAACCCCCATAGCCATCAATTTAAGGTCTATTTCCGCGTGGTAGGCTCGCGCCTCTCCCGGTTCGCGGACTCACCGACCTCTCCTTCCGGGAGAGGTTTGTGGTTTGGGCGTGCCGAGAAATCCTTAAGTTGATCGCTATGTCCCGACCCCCTCCCCTCCCAGGGAGCAGGGGAGGGGGAGTCTGAGGTCAACTCCTTCGACATTCGACTTTCGACTTTCGACTTCTTATCCCTTCTCCGAATATTTAGCCCAAAGACCCTCGAACTGCGAGACCAGCTTCTCCATGGCGTCAAAGCCGCCCTGCCAAAACTCCTGAGAGTTGAGATCGATGCCGACCGAGCCCATCAGTTCCTCCGGTGATTCGGAGCCGCCTTTCCTAAGCAGGGTCACGTATTTGTCGCCAAAGCTTGGCCCCTCGTGCTTAGCTTTCTCATAAAGGGAAAGCACCAATAACTCTCCAAACGAGTAGGCATAAACATAGAACGGCGTGTGGAAGAAGTGGCTGATGTAGCTCCACCAGTCTCGGTGCTGCTCGCCCAGTTTTACTGATGAGCCGAACATGCGCTGGATCTCTTCCTGCCAAATGTCGCCGAAATCCCCGGCGTCGAGTTCGCCATGTGTACGGCGCGCCTCGTGGGCGCGTTTTTCGAATTGGTAGAGGGCAGCCTGGCGGAAGATTGTGGCAAACACGCCTTCGATCTTTCCGGCGTAAAGGGCCAGCTTGTCTTTTAAATTTGCATCCGCAACTACGCTTTCAAACACCAACATTTCGCCGAAAGTGCTTGCTAACTCAGCCAACGGCAGAGTGCCATGGAAGTTGAAATAGCTCTGTTCGCGGCTTAACGAGGCGTGAACTCCGTGGCCAAGCTCGTGGGCGAGGGTCATCACGTCGTCGATTTTGTTCAGATAGTTAACGAGCACAAAGGGGTGGGTGTCCGGCGTGACATAGGAACAGAAAGCGCCTCCCTGCTTGCCGGGCCTCGGCTCGGCGTCGATCCAGCTTTTTTGGAAGAACTCGTCTGCGCGGTCCCGCATGGTTGGATTGAATCCACCGAAGGCTTCCAAAACAATGTTTCGGCCTCGATCATAGTCCACCGGCTCTTCGGCCGGGAAAAGGGGAGCGTAGCGGTCCACGTGGGTGAGTTCATCAAGCCCCAGGATCTCGCGTTTTACGTTGTAAAAACGTTCGACCAGGCTGTAGTTGTCCTGGCACATGCCGGTCACGAGATCGACGGTTTCACGTTTAAGCTCGTTGGATAGGTGGCGCGAGTGCTCCGCGTAGCGCATCTTTCGCAGGCGATCCTCCACGCTCTTGTCCTGGAGCATGGTGTTATAAATGAAGATAACCACCTTTTTAGATTCCTGAATACCGGCGCTAAAGGCATCCGCTCCTGCTAACCTTTCCGCACGGTCCGGGGAACGGAGCTTGGATAGAACTTGCTCTTGGTTCAAATCTTCCACTTCGTCAGTGCCGGGCACTTTGAACTTGTAAACCTGGTTTGCAGTGATCTCTTCAAACAGGCGGACCCAGGCACGAGAGCCGGTGTTGGCGGTTTCTTCGAGGATGATTTCTTCGGCTTCAGATAGCCGGTACGGGCTAAAACTCCTCGTAACCTCAATGTAGTGGCGATAGTTGCTGAGCTTGGGATCGGCTAAGAGCTGGTCAACTTTTTCTGCGCTTAGCTCCTGGATCTCCAGTTCGAAAAACATGAGGAGAACGCTAAGTTCTGTGCTCTTCTCAAGCTGTTTCTGAAGGAACGCGCCCATTGAGGGGTTGTTGGTGTCCGTTACAAAGGCGAGTTGTGCGTAGTTGGCCGGCTTGGTGCAGTCCATCACCAGGTCTTCGAGTTCGGTGATGGCCGTGTTCAGGGTTACGGCATCGACGTCAGTGTTGATTTTGCCGCGATACTTCTCCGCAAATGCTTCCGCCCTTTGCTTGGATCTTTTCCAAGTCTCTTCGATTTTCGGGTCCTCGGGTGAGGAAAAAAGGGTGGAAAGATCCCAACGAACGGTTGGGGGAGGGATTTGAACGGCGCTGCTCATTTGCGCAAGTTTACGCGAGACAACCCGGTACGATGTGAATAATGTTCGTTACGCTGGAGGGGCCAGAGGGCGCGGGGAAGTCGACTGTCATGCATCGACTCGCGCAAAGCTTAATCGACGCGGGCCATCTGGTGGTCACAACCAGGGAGCCTGGCGATGGCTCGCTCGGCCCGAAAATACGAAACATCCTATTAGAGGGGGGCGCGCTTGATCCTAAAGCAGAGCTTTTTCTTTTCCTCGCGGACCGGGCGCAGCACGTCTCCGAAGTGATCCGGCCCGCGTTGGCAAGCGGTCACATAGTGATTTGCGACCGCTACGTAGACTCCACAATGGCGTATCAGGGCTACGGCCGCGGGCTAGACCTGGAGACTTTAAGAAACTGGAACAACTTTGCGACCGGCAACTTAAAGCCAGACCTAACCTTGCTTGTAGACATAGAACCAAGCTTAGGCTTAGCACGAATCAAGCATAAGGACCGTCTTGATGCTGAACCTCTTGACTTTCACAAAAAAGTGCGGGAAGGGTTTTTAGCCGAATCCAAGCTCGACCCCGAAAGATGGGCGATAATCGATGGTTCGCTCGATTTAGATAACGTAACACTTCTCGCTCAAAAGGCCGTAGGAGAAATGCAGGCAAAAATATGATCCCACTCGTAATCTCACTTCTCGTTGCAACACAGAACCCCGATCCGAATGCGGTCTTGGGACGGCTCACGAAGTATGTGGGCGCCGCTCACACTCTTTCAGCAGATTTTGTGTTGACATCTTCAGTCGAAGCCAAGCCTGGCGAAGCAAAGTTTGTACTCGTCCGTTCCGATAAGCTCTATTTTTCTTTTGTGTGGGACGGTATCGATTACAAGTTTGTAGGAACGCCCCACGGATCTTGGGATGCGAATAACCTGACCAAGATTTACGACGATGACGACCAATGGCACTTCTCATATCCTTTTTCAATGGTCTCCGGAGCGCCAAACCTATTTACTCCGGGCTTTTTGATGGATGGCACTTTAGGTTCCGATGGGGTCGTTCGGGTTCGATATGTTGGGAAATCAACGATCGATGGAGTGGAAACAGACGAAATAGAGGGTCAGTCTAGAAAGGCGCTCGCCGACCTTTACATCGCGGCTGATGGCAGGCCGATTCGATATGTTGTGACCCACGGCAAAGGCGCGAAAGTCCAAGCAGATATAAAGAACCTCAAGATCAACGATGCCGTGCCTGATGCGCTCTTTGCGAACAACCCTCCGCTAGGCTATGTTGAATATTCAGTGCCTGTCGCAGAATATCCAACGCGTATCGGACAGCCCTTTCCGACCAAAGGCTGGACGGCCGCTGGCTCCTCCTCCCTTGAAGGACTTTTCAGCGCAAAACCCACCCTCGTTGTGATTACTGAAGAGGGCTGCGTCCCCAGCTCTAAAAGCGCTCCCACCGTGGCGAGCATTAGCAAAACAGGTTCGGTAAACGTTGCCGTGGCCAGTATTTCTAAATCGAAATCGGTTCCTTCCGGTTTGGGCAGCTATCCCATTTTTTACGATGCCTCCGGAAAGATGCCCAGAGCCATGAATCTTTTTGGCACACCCATGTTCTTCCTCGTAGGCAAAGACGGCAAAATAATGAAGATCTGGTCCGGATTTGATCCTGACGGGGCTACCGCCTTTGAAAAAGATGTGCTGGATTCGCTTAAACCAGGTGCTTCTTCCTAAAAGCGGCAATAATAGTTTTTAGTGGTGAAATCCTTAGAAGGGCAAATGGATGGCAAAGGCAAGCGTTTTGCCGTTATTGTTAGCCGTTGGAATGAGCTTGTAACAAAGGAGCTTTTGGAAGGCGCTTTGGAGCTATTCAAGCGACATGGCGATCCGGACGTGGAAGTCATCCATGTCCCAGGCACCTGGGAAATTCCCGTTGCCGCCCGAGCGTTATTGTCGCGAGATAAGAAACGGCCGGATGCGATTGTGGCTTTAGGCTGCATTTTGCAAGGACAAACCCCTCACGCGAAGCTTTTAGGCTCCGATGTTGGCGGTGCGCTTATGGGTTTACAGGTTGAAACCGGCGTGCCTATTGCATGGGGTGTTTTGACTCCGGATAACCAGGAACAGGCACTGGACCGGGCAGGGCTAAAGCACGGGAACAAGGGCCGCGAAGCGGCCTCGGCCGCGATCGAGATGGCGGCGGTCGTGAGCGAGATTTCGAAGGCGTAAGACTATTTAGTGAGACACTACCCCTATGGAACTAGGTGGTACAGGCCTGGTGATCGTCTTATTTTCGAGAGCCACCCATGATCTTGATCAGAAAGTCGAAGAATCTGTTGAAGGCTTTATTGTTGAAGAAAGCAGCCGCAATACCGACGACCAAGCCCCCAGTGCCAAGTACAAGAGGTGGCAAGGCATATATCAGGGCTCTACTTCCATTGATATCGCCATATACCCTCTGAAAGTGGTGCGTAATAACAGTGTTTATTCCGATCCACAAAGCACCTGAAGCCGCCCCAATGATCACCAGACCCATCAATAACCTCACGATTCTATCTGACAAAGGCGGCCTCCTTCGACATTTTGGCCCTTCATGGCACCACCCTGCCTGTTCTCGCTTTGGCACAGCTGCGTTCTGCCGAATCGAATCCCCTCTCAGCCCGCAGGCGGCCACTTAAAATCGCGCTCTTCGTGAAGTCCCACACCCTTTAAAAAACCTTTAAAATCGACTTCTTCGTCTGACTCATTGGACGAAACAACGGAACGGTTTCCAAAAACTCAATTCCTGTTTCGTTTAGAAATTTTCAAATTATTTTGAACCTAATCTGCGCGCAAAATGCCGCAGATTAGTATCTTAGTGATCCACCGATGCCAGACTCACCCGCTCCTCCCGATACAAGCTCCCCTTGGGTTCAGGCGTTTCGACTCATGCGCGACGAAGTCAAGCACGAGCAAAGCGTATTGGGGAGTCGCATCAGCTCCTACATCACCTCCCAGTCGTTCCTCATTTCCGCCTACGCAGTAGCCAATAATCACCAAGCCGACCGGTGGGGATTCGGTTTCCGGTTCTACGTTTCGATGACTCTCAGCCTGGTCGGTTTCTTGCTCTCCGCCCGCGCAACGCCTGGCATCATAGACGCCAGCAATATCATCGCGCGATGGCATGATCGCCAGGACCAACTCCTCATCGATCATCCGGAGCTTGAGATATATCAGACCTTTAGCCGCGAAGAAATGAAGGGTGTACGGCGTCGCGATCTATGGTTCGCCCAAGCGGCGGCCTACATTTTTATGGCCGCTTGGGTCATTCTCGCCATTCTCGCGTTCGTTCTTTTTCTGAATCGGCAGAGCTCCTGACCAAGAATTTCCATTTTCTTTTTACATGAACGCCCAGGTGTCCGTCTTACTCTAGCCAATGAAAATCAGAAAGGCCACCTAAACAGCAGAACTAAAAGGCCCCCTTGATATTTTTTGCAAAGAAACGTGGTTTGAACCAGTTTTGTCCACCAAAACCTGACACAACTGCTTCACTTGTCGAGACGTCACATTGGCCACGACACGGTTCGGATGAACCAACATGATAATATTGAATAAGCGTGCGAGCTTGGCTCAAGCGTAGGACACCCCATGGCAAGATCGATTTGGAACGGCGTAGTTAGTTTTGGCTTGGTAAGCATCCCGGTGCGGCTTTATCCGGCCACAAGCTCAAAGGATATTGCCTTTAACGAGCTTCACACGAAATGTCACGGCCGCTTAAAGAGGATCCGCTGGTGCCCGGTCGATAAATACGAAGTCCCCGCCGACGAGGTGATCAAAGGCTACGAGTACACGAAGGGCCAATATGTGGAACTGACCGATGAGGATTTTGAGAGCCTTCCCATTCCGAGCAAACACACCGTTGAAGTCACCAGCTTCGTAAAATCCAAGGAAATCGACCCCGTTTATTACGATTCTTCCTATGTGTTGGAGCCCGAAGAAGCGGCCAAGAAGCCTTACGCCTTATTCATGCATGCGCTGAAATCGAAAGAAATGGTGGCCGTGGCCAGGATCACCATTCGCAAAAAAGAGCAGCTTTGCTCGCTTCGGCCCGAGGGCGGAAATCTCATGCTGGAAACCCTATATTTCGCCGACGAACTTAGAGTCGAACTCGGCAAAGAGCTTCCCGAAGTGAAAATCACGGAGCAGGAAGAAAAAATGGCCGAAGCATTGGTGGACTTGCTGGCGGGCACATTCGATGCCAAAGAATATAAAGACACCTACCGCGAAGCGCTTATGCAGGTCATTGAAGGCAAGCTGGAAGGAAAGCAGATTGTAACTGCTCCAACCCCAGAAGCGACCAAGGTGACCGACCTTATGGAAGCGCTCCGGGCCAGTGTAGAAGCCGCCAAGAAACGCCGTGCAAGCTGATGGCGAGGCCATATCGAGGCCGTCTCCTTTTCGGCTGAATGTAAGCGACGATACAACTCGCCACTTCGACGGGCTCATGCGTTTTGTCGAAACGCAAACGGAACGTTTGCTGCTGGAAGAGCGCTCTCTGGCCAAACTCAACTACATTATTCAAAGTGCCGACACGCTTGCCGACCAAGAGGAAGCCAAAATCGATGTCGGTATTGCGAAAGCAATACAACAGGGCGGTGGAAAGCCGATTGCTTGCCGAAAAGGGTGTAGCCACTGCTGCTACCGCGTTGCCGAGGCAGCGATCTCGGAAGTGCTCCATATCTGGCGCGTGGTTCAGGAAAGCTTCTCGGATGAGCAAAAGTCTTCCTTAAGAGCGCGGGTCGATAGCTATGTAGAGCGCACCGCCAGTTTTCGACCAGACAGACTCGACCAAGTAAGGGCGGCCTGCCCTTTTCTTGTGGATGATGCCTGCAGCATTTACGAAAGCCGCCCCTTTTCATGCCTTGGGCTGAACTCCACCGACGCCAACATTTGCCGCGAAATAAAAATGTTCAAGCGTGCGGCAAGCCAGCGCCCGATTTGGCAGGCCAGGAGTCAACTAGCGAGTGTAGTTCGACTGGGAATCCGGCTCGGGTTCTTTTATTCGAATGCCGAAATGAGCATGGTGGATCTCGGGCATGCCCTCTCGATTCTGTTCGCCCATCCTGAGTATGAGCAAGATTATCTAGATGGGAAAGACCGTTTTGTAGCTTCCCGCTCGGCCTTTGACTCGGAGAATATCGATGCTTCAAGGCTAGCCCTCGATCACGGACCGGCTTTTCTGAGCGAATTGGAGGCTGCTGGACCCTACGGGAAACTCCCTCCCAAGGATTTTCAACTCTATTTCCAGGGGATGGAGTTGGTCAACCAAGAGCGCAAATTTACAGAAGCGATGGCCCTCTTTAAAGACCGCACCGCAGGCCAGATGATGCAGCGGATCAAGGTTCCTCGAATGGCGATGACGGAATCAGAAATCGATGAATCCCGCGAGCAGTTCTTGCAAGCAATCGATGATTTTGAAGCGGCGGAATTTCACGCCAAAGATGCCTTTAACGCCCTCTCCGGATACTTTACGATGCCCTTAACCTATCAAGGGCGCGACGATCGGGAGATCATGGTGCGGCAGGGGAAATTCGTAAACGATATCGTTTCGAAGGCACTGCAGGACTATACGGCGCCTATCGAAAGCAAACGCAAGCCCGGCAAACTGCGTGTTGGCTACATCAGCGCAAACCTTACGACCTCCAACGGCGGCCGCTGGGCTGATGCTTGGCTAAAAAACCACGGTCCCGATATTGAGCGCTACGCCTTCCATTTGGGCGTCCGAACTGATGCCGTTACCGACCGATTTAGAGCCAACGCAGATCATTTTTACTGGTTGAACAGATCGGTTTTAGAGAATGTGCGCTTTATTCGCGAGCAAGATCTTGATGTGCTGATCTACCCCGACATCGGCTTGCATCCGCGCAACACCCAATATTCGGCCATGCGTTTGGCCCGAGTTCAATGCACGGCCTGGGGCCATCCGGATACGACCGGCCTTTCCACCATCGATTATTACCTCTCTTCCGAGTTGATGGAACCCGAAGACGGAGACCGATTTTATACTGAGAAGCTCGTGCGCTTGCCGCGTGCCGGTCTAGTGTTCGAGCACGAAAACAATTCATTTCCGCCCGCTGATAGAACCCATTTCGGCCTTCCCGAAAAAGGGCCGATTATCGTGATGGTTCAAACGAGCATGAAAGTGGTGCCCCGGTTTGACCACCTTTACGCCGAAATCGCGGAGCGCGCTGGCGTCCCCATTGTCTTCTTGGAAAGCAGCCCCCCTGGCGATGCGAAGCTGCTTCGCAAAAGGCTGGATTTGGCCGGCGTTCGCACGCACTGGCTGCCTCATATGCCACATACGGAGTTTTTAGCTTTGCTACAACTGGCCGATGTTTCGATTGATCCCCCAATGTGGAGTGGCGGCAACAGCACTACGCAAACATTGGGAGTGGGAACGCCGGTGGTGACCTTGCCAGGGCCCTTCATGCGTAGTCGGCACAGTTATGCGTTCCTAAAAATGTCTGGTGCCCCCGGGCTAATCGCAGGGGATGAAAAGGATTATGTGGACCTAGTCTGCGATTTCGACCGGCAGAAAGCGGCGTTTAAGGATTTCGATGCGGCTCCTATCTACAACGACGTCGGCGTAGTAAGAGCCCTGGACGAGTTTTTGCTTGGGTTGCCTACCAGCTAATCTTCAAACTATATGTCAACTACTTTGTCATCGCGAGGAGGCTCTCCGTGGGCCGACGTGGCGATCTATTCGGCTAGTCTACGGTTTTGCCAGCCGGTGTCATGCCCGGTAGATTGCCGCGTCGCTCAGGTTGCTCGATCGAAGTTCGGGGGCCACACCGCTCCTCTTAATGACAAAGGATCGAGTTTTGGCGATGCTTCAAGTGGCTTCGCAATAATCAGGAAGACAAACGCAACGCCATGAAGAAATTATCCGAATACGAGGCGAAACGCGAGTTTAGTGTCACCCCGGAACCCGGCCCAGAGCTAGAAACCGGGCGCAAGGGCCCGCTCTTGTTTGTTATCCAAAAGCACAATGCAACCCGCCTTCATTACGATTTACGACTGGAACTTGATGGGGTTTTGAAGAGCTGGGCGGTGCCAAAAGGGTTCTCCTACAACCCCGAAGAAAAGCACATGGCGGTGGCCGTGGAAGACCACCCTTTCGACTACGGCTCCTTCGAGGGCATTATTCCGAAGGGCCAATACGGCGGCGGCGAAGTCATCGTGTGGGATACCGGGGCTTACTGGTGCGATGAGGACGACGATATTCCTTGCCGAACAAGGGAGGAAAATGAGGAAGCCGTTCGCAAGGGTCTGAAAGACGGCAAGCTCTCATTCTTCCTGCGTGGATCCAAGCTAAAGGGATCTTGGGCGCTGGTGAAGATGAAGCAGGAGAACGACTGGCTCTTGCTGAAGCATAAAGACCGCTATGCGAACTGGAAAGATAACGTGCTGGAAGAAGGCGATTCCGCTATCTCCGGTTTCAGCATTGAGGATCTTAAGCGGGGCGAAAAGCTTCCCCCTCGGCTGAAGGCCGAGGACTTGGTGCCCTATCGTAAGTTTGAAGCCTTCCCCAAAAAGCTTTTTCCCATGAAGGCGAGCTTAGCCGACCACCCTTTCGACGACCCCGATTGGGTGTTCGAGCCCAAGCTCGATGGCATTCGGGTTCTCATATTTATCGAGGGCGACGAAGTAAAACTCATGTCGCGCAACAACCTTGATCTGAGCTCCCAGTTTCCAGCTATAAGGGAAAATTTGAAGGAACAGTTCACCCGGGGCATGGTGCTGGATGGCGAAATCGTGGCCTTCGAGAACGGCCGCCCTTCCTTTAACTCCATGCTAAAGCGGCTCCATCTGAAGGATGCGGCCATGCTTAACCAAATGGATAGTTCCATTCCATGCATCCTGTACGTTTTCGATTTGTTGCATTTCGAGGGAGTGGATTTGCGCGGTCGGCAGCTAAACGATCGTCGTCGCTACTTAGAGCAGCAACTGCTGCCAACCGACTTGATTCAGCTTATCTCGCAGGTCCCCGAAGAGGGGATTATGCTGTACACGGCCGTAATTAAGAACGGCCTGGAAGGTGTGGTCGCCAAAAGGGCAAACAGCGTTTACGAGCAAGGGAAACGGTCCAACGCGTGGCTAAAACTGAAGCACACCCTGAGCTCGGAGTTTGTCGTTGGCGGTTACAGCAAGGGCGAAGGGAATCGAAACGATAGCTTTGGGGCGCTTCTGGTTGGCAAATACGAAGACGGCAAGCTGGTTTACAAGGGCAACGTGGGAACAGGCTTCAACGAGACTAATCTGCCCCTCATTAAGGATGTGATGGACGCGCTGAAAGTTAAAGAAAATCCATTTTCGGCGAAGCTGCCTTTAACATCGCCTGTGACCTGGATCGAGCCGAAGTTAGTAGCGGAAGTAAAATTTCACGAAATGACTCCAGCCGGGATTATGCGCGCGCCTGTGTTTCTGCGCCTCCGCGATGACATCGATCCGAAGGATGTAGGGTTAGATAAGCCCGCGGTGCACATCGCGGCTCAGGCAGAAGAGAAGCCCAAGGGAGGGACCAAAACGAAAAACGAATCCATGATCGAATCAGTTATTGACCAATTGGATAACAAAACGGCGGACCTCAAGCTGGAACTTGGCGGCGATATCGTAAGCGTCACCAGCCTGAATAAACCCCTTTGGCCGGCAAACCCGGAACTCGGTTTTGAACCCTTTACCAAGCGAGATCTGCTGATCTATCTGGCCAAAGTGTCGGAGTCAATGATCCCGCATCTCCAAGATCGGCCACTCACCATGATCCGCTTTCCAGAAGGGATCCACGGAGAGAAGTTCTTCCAAAAGCATTGGGAGCAGAAGAAGCCGGACTATGTGGAATCGGTTTCGCTGTATTCCGGCAGCAAGGATGAAAACCAAACTTACCTTTTGGTTAATAACCTTCCAACCCTGCTTTGGCTGGGCCAGCTTGGAACTTTAGAGTTCCACGTCTGGGGCTCCCGTAGCGTCGGCGGGGACGACGCGGCGGGTTTAGGGTTTAACTTCACAGATTCCGAGGAGAACATTGAGAGCTCGGTTTTGAACTATCCCGACTTCATCAAATTCGATCTGGACCCTTACGTTTATTCCGGCAAAGAGGCCGCCGGCGCGGAGCCGGAGCTTAATAAGGAAGGCTTTGATAAAGGAGTAACGGTCGCCTTTTGGCTGAAAGAACTGCTCGACTCCATGGGGTTGAACTCCTTTGTAAAAACGACGGGCAAAACGGGCCTGCACATCTTCGTGCCCATCGTTCGGAACCTGGATTACGACGCAGTGAAGGCCATCGCCGAAACCTTTAGCCGGAACCTGGAACTCGCGCATCCGAAAGACATCACCACCGAGTGGAGCACCAAAAAGCGCACGGGCAAGATCTTTATGGATTACAACATGAACGTCCGAAGCAAGACCCTTGGCTCTGCCTATTGCCCACGCGCGCTGCCTAATCAGGGGGTTGGCATGCCGGTTACCTGGGAGGAACTGCCCAACGTCTATCCGGATCAGTTCACGATGCGGAGCGTGCCGGACATCTTAGCCCAGCGACACGACATCTGGGCCAATATGTTGGACGCGAAGAAAGATTTGTCAGCCTTTTTAGGCTAAAGCAGGGGACTTGTGCCATTGCGAGGAGCGGCCGCGCCCGGTTGGCTCGGTGAAGGGCTGAAATAACAACTTTCAATCTCTCGTCACTAAGTGGCTCGGGGACCAGTTCGGTAGTCCACTGGCCCATCCATAGTCTGCTAGAACTAAACCGTCTCCGGTGAGCCCCGCCGAGTGTGCAACAATGCGGTAGCCGTCCAGCCATAAAGCCGGAGACATGCTAGTCCCCCGATCCCGGGAGGGAGCGCGAAGTGAGCGAGGGAAGTCCATTCCGATGGACCGGCACGCCAGCGGTGGCGGCCGGAGACAAAAAAATGAAGAGGAAGTTCTGATAGGTAAACAACAGGGAAATAAAGGAACCAAAACCCTGAAAGCCTGCTTTCAACTTGCCCCTCCTCGGGGCGGACTATGAGGACCGGAGACTAACTTATTCGACCGGTTTCCAGGGTTAAAACCCTTCGCTTTAATATTTAGACCCCTTGGGTCATCAGGAGGCTCCGCGCACCGAAGCCTTCCGATACGCGCAACGACTGTTTGCGGTTTAGCGTTAAACGGTCCCCTGTAATCCCAGCCACTCCGCTTCTTCGCGCATCGCACTGATAAGGTTCATGGTGTGCTCTTCCAATGGCAGCCCTATTTCGGCCGCGCCTTCTGTTACATCGTCCCGGTTGACTCCGGCCGCGAAGGACTTGTCCTTAAGCTTCTTCAGCACGCTCTTCGGCCCTAGGTCATTCACGCTCCGGCTTGGCCGCACGTAAACGCAAGCTGTGATGAAACCGCTGAGCTCGTCGCAGGCGAAGAGGTATTTCTCCATCTTCGTTTCCCGCGGGATGCCAAGGGCAGGATTGTGCGAGCCAATGGCCTTGATGATCTCAGGATCCCAGCCGTTAGCCTCCAGATAATCCATGCCCCAGCGGGGATGCCCATCCGGGTGCTTCTCGTAATCGAAATCGTGGAGCAAACCAGTTATCGCCCACTTTTGCTCGTCCTCGCCAAGCTGCTTGGCATACCACTTCATGCAGGCTTCGACTCCGTAACAGTGACGCCGCAACGATTCGCTTTCCACTTCTTGCTGAAGGAGGGCCAAGGCTTCTTCTCGTGTGTTCATTTCTTAAGGATCGATTCTAATAGCCATATCGCGCAGGCCAGCTTGGTCTTCTTCCCGCTCTGCTGTTCGGCGCCATCGGCGGTGATGAGTGTGAGTTCATTTTCGCTGGATTCAAAGCCGATATCTTGGCGCGAGATATCGTTCATGGCGATGGCGTAAAGACCCTTTCGTTTGATCTTTTCCCTAGCCGGTTCGGTCTCCATCGTTGGCTCGGCAGCGAAGCCGACAACCATGGTGTCCGATGTCGCCTCAGCCGCAAGGGTTCCCAAAACGTCCGGATTCTCAATCAGATCGATATGAGTTGCCGAATCCTGCCGCCGGATCTTGCCATCAAACTTGGAGGTGGGCCTGAAATCGGCCACTGCCGCCGCCCCAATAACAATATCCGCAGACGCCACAACTGAGCGGCATGCCGCCAGCATTTCAAGGGCGGTATGCACCTTAACAACGGTTGCCTCGAGGGGTAATGGAATGTGAACCGGGCCGGAGACTACCGTGACGCGCGCGCCCATCAACAAAGCCGCTCGGGCGAGGGCAGCGCCCATGCGGCCGCTGGATCGGTTGGTTAGGTAACGAACATCGTCAATGGGTTCTTGGGTCGGGCCGCTCGTGATCAGAACGTGCTTTCCTTCCAGCAGGCGTGAGCGAGAAACAAGAGCGAGCACTTCCGCCAAGATGTCGGCGTTCGAGGCCAGCTTTCCTTGGCCGTGTTCCCCGCAAGCGACATCTCCCTCCGTCGGTTCGATAAAAATCGCTCCCCGTTCAGTCAACACCCTGACAGAAGCCATTACCGCCTCGTTTTGGTACATGGCCGGGTTCATAGCGGGGGCGAAGACCATGGGGCCGGTGTAGGCAAGGGCGATAGTGGTGAGCATGTCCTCGCCGATTCCGCTAGCAATTCGAGAAATGGTGTTGGCGGTTGCCGGGGCAATCAAGAGCAAATCGGCCGCGCGAGCCCAATCGATGTGGGCCATGCGACCCTGAACTGGCTCCTCAAAAACGTCGATCAGACACGGCTGCCCGGTGAGGGTTTCAAAAAGGATGGGAGTAACAAACTGCTGGGCGGCATCGGTAAGGCAAACGCGAACGGTGTGCCCCGCCCGCATTAAATCTCGCGCCAAATCCGCCGCGCGGTAAGACGCGATGCTGCCGCAAACTCCGAGCACGATGTTCATCGGCTCACAAGCCCTATCAGCCTGGCTGCCAGGCGCATCGGATCATGCCGGACGAGGTCGCTTTCATTCATGTAGTCGCCCGCCAAAACCTTATAGCCCATGGCCCGAATTCGATCGATATCGGCTTCCACCAAATATTGCTTGGCTTCCCGATATTTGCCCAACGCCTGCTCACTGGGGATGCCGGTGTTGATGACCACCGAATCGAAAAGCTTCATATCTAGGTTGGCCTGAAGGGCCGTGATGTGTTCGCTCGCCGTAAAGGCATCGCTCTCTCCGCGCTGGGTCATCACGTTGCAGATATAAACCTTCCGGCCATGGGAGTCGCGAATCGCCTCGGCGATTCCTTGCACCAAGAGGTTGGGGATAACGCTGGTGTACACGCTTCCGGGGCCAATGCAAATGAGGTCGGCATCGGCGATGGCCTCGATAGCGCCAGGGTACGCATTGGGGTTTTCGGGGTCCAAGAAAATCCTTCTTATGCGCTGGCTGGATTGCACGATCTTGGTTTCGCCACAGATCTCCAAGCCGCCTTCCATAATTGCCCGCAGCCGGACGTGATCCATGGTGGACGGCACCACCCGGCCACGAATGGCGAGAACATCGGAGGCGATCTCAATCGCCTTTTCGAAGTCTCCATGAGCCTGGTCGATCAAAGCGGCGATGAGCAGATTTCCAACCGAGTGGCCGCTCAGGGTGCCGCTTTCCTTCGTAAATCGGTGCTGGAAAAGATCGGTCATGGTTTTTTCCGCGTCGGCCAGCGCGACTAAGCAGTTGCGCATATCGCCGGGAGGGATGATCGACTTATCCTGAACCAAACGGCCGCTGCTACCGCCGTCGTCGGTGACCGTCACCACCGCCGTGATATTGCTGGAATACTGCTTCAGACCTCTAAGAAGAGTGCTTAAACCAGTCCCGCCGCCGAGAGCGACGATGCGAGGTCCCTGAGCAAGTTGCTGACGCCTAACGTAAACATCTACCATTCCACCCTTAAATTCAGGGTTAATCGTTTCCCAAATGTGCCTGATGGCGGCTCTCAGGCCCTGGAAAACCAGATAAAAGCCGATAAAAAGAAGAAATCCGCCGAGGAGCCAGGTGGCCGTTTCGAGCTGGTCTTTCGGCACGCCTAGCATGCTCAGAACATGGCGCGCAAAACCCTCCAAATGCCCAACCCAAGGCTGGATAAGACGAGTAAAGCTGAGGCCGCAGCCAACCACGAAAATGAGGATGCCAAGCACCACCATCGCCACCGCTTTTCTAAATCCGGCAGTTGGGGCTAGGAGCTTTCGGATCCTATATTTCTTACTCATCCTCGTCCTTATCGGGCACGAAGGTTCCAAGAACTCCGTTCACAACCGAGATGAGCAAACTGCCCACAAAGCCAGTAAGGAATTTTCCTGTGGCGGAACCTTGAATCGTAAACCCGATTTCGAGTGAAGCCACGAGCATCAGTATTACGGCATTCACAACGAGAGAAAAAAGGCCGAGCGTTAGGCAGTTTAGCGGCAAAGTGAGAAGCTTGAGAAGTCTGCCTAGAGTGGCGTTGACCAAAGAAAGGATGGCGACGCCGATCAAGAGGCGAAGAAAATCGCCGGCGGTGGCCAGCTTCACTATGAACTCGAGTCCAAGGGCTTTGGTGACGAACGAAGCCACCACTACCGAGAGAGCCAGAAGGATCCATCTTAACAGCAGTCGTCCCATTCAGCTTCCCCTAGCAACGTGCCGGAGCATTTTGTTGCTAATGTAGATTCTAACCCATATGGGTGGCGGGGAGGTGATATGGAGAAGGTGATAAGTGATAAGTGAAAGGTGATATGGGGAAGAAATTAGAACGTAGGAAGTAGAACTTGGATAGGGAACACCGCCAAAGGCTGCGGTTTATTTAGTCAACAAACCTGAGCGCCAAAAAACTCCTCGCTCAAGTGGAGGGGCGGTGTCCAATCCATTGCGGTGGGGGTTCAAGGGGGAAACCCGTCCGAAGGTTCGTGCGGACTGGAGCGCCCCTTAAGCGAGTGAGTCCGCGAACCGGGGAGGTCATGGACAACAGCCTTGGCAAACGGGAGTCGAGCTTATCTTGATGGCTATCAGGGTTGGGATGGGGGTTTTCCTATCTCCTATCACCTATCACCTATCACCTATCACCTATCACCTATCACTTTTCACTTTTCACTTTTCACTTATGGGAAAAGCTTCCATTCCCCCTCAGAAATAACCTCAACGTTACCGCCGGCCACCTTGATCGCGGTCTGATCGTCGATCGCGTACAACGGCACGGACACCTTTGATACCCACTTTTCGATGCTGGCAAGCGAGTTCTCCGGGAATCTCTCGTTCTCCACGTGAGGAATCAATGCGAAGTCAGTCTGCCCTAAACCCGGCGCCACGGCAAGGGTTATGTTGAAGGCTTCGCCCTCGGGCGTGGCTAGCGAGATTTCTTCCGACTTGATATCTTCGTCGTCAGGCGGCTTGCTGTGAGTGTAGGTTTCGGCGATCTCGGACGCAATCACCATGCTTCCCGCGCTAACGCCGACATAAACCATATTGGGTAGAGATGCGAATAGGTCTGCCAGTCCGGACTCCCGCATCCAGTAGCGCAGGTACAAAACGTCGCCACCAAAAACTAACAGAGCATCTGCTTCCTGTACGACACTGGCCCAGTTTTCTCTCTTCACGCTAGGTAGCGCAGTGAGTTCTAACACCCCCAGCGACTTCCAACCCAGCCCGCACATTGGGCTGGACGCCGTTCCTGTGATGAACTTATAGGCCATGGATGGGCCAACGGAAAAGGGATAAATCGCGGTTGGAATGCAGAGCGCATTGCACTCGGAAATCGGCTTGCCGAGGAGCTCTACCAAGGCGTTGTTGATGCTTGGGTTGGATATGCCAGAGGATGTGAGGAGGAGTTTCATAGTGCTAGGGTGCATATTATGGGCGGATGTAATAAGTGAAAGGTGATACGCCCCGAAGAGCCCTTCCCCTTGCGCTCCGGCGGAGGGGGAAGGGTTGGGATGGGGGTTTTTCGTCACCGCGACCATTCGCCTTTCTCCTATCACATATCACTTTTCACTTATTACGCTTCGCCAAGGAACTACTATATATAATCTAGTGTTATAAAAAGTATGGCAGATAGAATTTCAGGCATTCATCATGTTACGGCTATATGCGGTTTCCCGCAGCAGAACATCGATTTCTACTCGGGCGTGTTGGGGTTGCGCCTCGTTAAGGTCACCGTCAACTTCGATGACCCCGGCAGTTACCACTTCTATTACGGCGATGAAAGCGGCAAGCCGGGAACGCTTCTCACCTTCTTCCCGTCTCCTGGCGGATACGAGGGGCGGATGGGCTCGGGGCAAACTTCTGCGATCGCGTTGGCGATCCCGAATGGTTCGTTGGAGTTCTGGCGTGAGCGATTAACCGAGCACGAAATCGAATTTACAGAGGAGAACCGGTTCGGCGAGAGTTTATTGTCTTTCGAAGACCCAGATCGCATCAACTTAGAACTGATCGAATCCGAGTACGCCCCAACCGGCTGGTCGAGCCAGGAAATAGGCAAAGAAAACGCGATCATAGGGATTCACGGTGTGTCCCTCCTCCACGAAAACAACGAAGCCACACTGGAAACCTTGGTCGGTGAAATGGGCTGCGAGGAAGTGAGTCGGGATGGAAACCGAACCCGTTTCGCGGGTTCAGGAACAGAGATTGGGCGATACATCGATCTTATAGAAGACCCCGAAGCGGGCCACGGACGAGTCGCTGTCGGCAGCGTGCATCACGTGGCTTTTCGGACCGAGAATGACGCCAGTCAGCAAAAGTGGTTCCAAAAGCTTTCCGGCGACAAATATGGTGTCAGTCCGATCACGGAGCGGGACTACTTCCGGTCCATT
The DNA here is from genome assembly GCA_036502005.1 of Fimbriimonadaceae bacterium. Taxonomy (GTDB): domain Bacteria; phylum Armatimonadota; class Fimbriimonadia; order Fimbriimonadales; family Fimbriimonadaceae; genus DASXZH01. Next base: position 155,731 of record DASXZH010000002.1, on the reverse strand, counting down.
TACTATCGGGAGCGCGGCGGCGTGCTCTTCGAGATCGCAACCGACGGACCAGGCATGGCCATCGATGAGCCGGTGGAAGCCTTGGGCAGCGGACTAAAACTACCGCAGCGATACGAGCCGTATCGTAGCCAGATCGAAAAGGCCCTTTTGCCCATCCGCCGCCGCTGGAGACGGTAGCGTAATGGCTATGGAGTTCATTCACCGCTACAAACCGGCCACGGAAGGCGACAAACGCACTCTGCTTTTGCTGCACGGAACCGGAGGGGACGAAAACAGCCTCCTCCGGTTCGGGGCCAGCATTGCGCCAACGGCTGGGCTTCTAAGTCCTCGCGGAACGGTGGTCGAGAATGGCATGCCGCGTTTTTTTCGGCGCTTCGCGGAGGGAGTTTTTGATTTTGACGATATTAAAGGGCGCTCCCACGACTTGGCCGCCTTCATCAAGGCTGCAGCGGAGGCCTATTCTTTTGATGCTGACCAGGTTGTGGCCATCGGCTATTCGAACGGGGCAAATATAGGTTGGAGTACCATGCTGCTTCATCCGGGGAGCATCGCACAGGCTATTCTGTTCCGGCCCATGGTTACCCTAACCGATGTGGCAGCGCCAGACCTGGGGGGCAAAAGACTCTTTGTTTCAGCAGGGAAATGGGATTCCATCGTTCCGGTTGAAAACGCGGAGCGCCTGGTAGCCCAGATGCAAAGTTACGGCGCGGATGTGACCCTGAACTGGGTCAAAGGAGGACACGAGATCTCCTCTGAAGAGATCTCAGCGGCCAAGGATTGGCTGGAGAAAACAAGAACGCGGGTTTAGAAGTCAGGCGACAGACATCGGCGACGACCATAGGCGTCAAAATAAACAATCCTGGGCCTTCCCTCAGCTACAAATCTCTCCCGGATGGAGAGGTCGGTGAGTCCGCGAACCGGGAGAGGCGCGAGCAACAAACCTTTGAAACCGGTCCTCCCAATCTTCTTTAACGCCTTTGCCGACGACGGGCCGCCCGTTTTAAAGCGGTGTCGGGCCACCACAGTCCCATAGTAGGCCAAGTTCGCGGCTTCGGCTGAAGTTGGCTCACGTCACTGCTCCTCTTCCCGTTTCACCTGTCACCTATCACCTATCACCTATCACTTATCAACCTTTCCCCTCCCGATACGTGAGTCCTAAGCCCCCTTTTAAGCTGCAACTTACTGTTTAACTCCGGGTTCCACCCGATATGTTGAATACTATTGTAGGAGCCGAACAAATGGAAAACAGCCGTATCGCCGAAGTGAACAAAAAGAAGGGCAAAGGGATTGGAAGAGCGGTTGCCATGTTGGGCCTCGCCGCAGTTGCCGTCCTTGCGTTTGCAGCCTACAAATATCTAACCAACCGACCCGGCGAAGCGGCCATTAAATATATTCCGGCTGATGCGTCGCTTGTGGCAACCTTTGATGGCAACCCCTCAACCAGCCAACTAGCCTCATTTGCCCGAATCAAGCAGGCCTTGGGAAGTGAGCAGATAGGTGATTTGAGTGCGACTCTCCTCGGCAACGCTTTCAATAACAATCCAGTCGTCAAAGATGTCCAACCGTACGTCACCAACAACCTCGCGTTCGCAGCCTGGACGGACGCTAAATTCGAAAAAACTGAAACCGCGCTATTTATGTCTATAACCGACTCTTCAGCAGTTGAAAGGGCGCTTGCCAAAGATTGCAAAGAAGGGCCGGGAGGAGGACTGTACGCGATGCCAGCGATGCCAAACGGGCTTCTTGGGGTGGTTGGCAACTATCTGATCTTTACAAATAGCGCGGCACGTTTCGACCAGATCGTTCAAGTCTCTAAAGGCAAGTTGCCTTCAGTAGCCACGCTCAACGCTTACACGGCGGCAAGGGCGGCACTGCCCTCCGACTCGAACCTCATGTGCTTTGTAAGTCCGGAAGTGTATCGGCAGTCGCAGGCAGTTAACAAGCGGCCAGTGATGAAATCCAGCGGCTGGTTCTCTTTAGGGATTGCGGTTCGTGAAAAAGGGTTGGCAATGGTTTGCCGCACGCCGATCAATGATGAGGGACTCGGCACGGCACCCAAACTCGACTTGTCGATTCTGAACAAGCTTCCGTCCGGAGCTTACGGCGTTTTGGCCATTTCTGATCCCAGCGCTTGGTACACGGCTTACGCGAAATCGACCGGTAGCGAAGCGACGGTCGAAAGTGCTTTGGCAGACGTTCGGCAAAAGAACGGGATCGATCCTATTAGCGATGTGCTTGCAAAGCTATCGGGAGATGTGGAGCTTGCCGTCTACCCCGGTAAGACCTCTACTACAAGTTCGCCTACTGCAAGCGGTTTTAGTAGTACAAACTCGATGCAGCCTGGCATTTTGCTCTACGCGGACTCGGCAAATGGCGAGGATCCGATCGTTGTTGCCAACAAGGTTTTCGATGCGATGCAAGCACATTCAAGCGCGTGGGGCAATGCAACCGTGACAAAGTCGCAAGTCGGCGAAGCTACAGTTTGGACCGTAAAGCAGGGCGCGACTGCACAGCCCACCATGCAGGGTCAGCCTCAGCCAGCGCCTCAGGATCCTTGGTCCGTTATCGCCACGCGCGGGACGATATATATCACGAGCTCACCCGCTATGCAGGCTCAAGTGCTGGCGATGGGAACGAGCGGGCCGACTTTAGCTCAGGATGCGCCGTTTGTGGCCATGGAAAAATCTATTGTTCCGAGCGCCCAATCCGCGCTCATGGTGAGCTTGCATAGAATCTTCAAGTCAGCCATGAGCGGCCAAGACTCGGTCTATACCGAAGTGTTCGGCGGCGGACACGCCGGCGTGGTTGGCTCTTCTCACTACGATAACAAAACGGGCGTGTTCGAGTTGTTTATTCCGCTCGATTGGGAGAAGGCGATCCACTGGATGGGCGACACGATGAAGAAGGCGAAAGCGCCGCCTGCTCCGAATCCAGGAAGTATCAGTTAAGGATATTGTCCAACAATCGTGACCGTGCCAGGCTTTATGCCAGCTAGAGTTGAAAGTATCTCCGGCGCAAGTGCTAGCAAGGAAGGGAGACTTTGAGTTCTGGCGCGCACTACCATGATAGCAATTGGCCGATTCAGCAAGTTTTGTTGGTGGTGTAAGTTCCCATCCTTGGTTATGAAAACCTCAAATCCAGTGGACTGCGCAAGAGTGAGTAGCTTTCCGTTTGAAATATGCCTCTAACCTAGGGAGATAACATGGCCGACCTCGTGTCCAACCAAGTGATTGGCGAGTTCCTCGGGCATCATCTCATCCAATAGAAGCTTCACGAAGCGCGCAACTCAAGTCCAGTGGCCTTATAAGCGAGCGCCTGCTCCCACTGAAGAACTGCATCAATGTATTCCTGCGTGAGCGAAGGGTAATTCCTCAAAATTCGTTCGGCTAATTCCAGCAGCAAGGTTGTCGACAATGGTTTCAAGGGGCACGCGCGTTCCGTTAAAACACGGCTCGCCGCCCAAAATATTGGGGTCGATATTCATCACGTGTTCTAAGCCAGAAGGTATCTGCGTGAGCATGCTTCTATTGTACAGGAGGTACGCTCCGATACATGGCCGCGAAGCTGTTAGGGGCGCACATACCGATCAAAGGAGGGCTAGGAAACGCCCTCCGCCAAGGCAAAGAAATCGGCTGCACAGCCGTGCAAGTTTTCACTTCCAGCCCTCAGCAATGGTACGCCAAGCCCATCTCGAATGAGATGGTCTTCGACTTCAAAGAAGCCCAAAAGGAAACTGGCCTCACCTCGGTCGTTAGCCACGACAGCTACCTGGTCAACTTAAGCGCGTTCGATCCGGCTTTGGCGGTGAAGAGCCACAAGGCGCTTCAAGAAGAGATGTTTCGTTGTGCCATGTACGGCATCGAATTCCTCGTCTCTCACATGGGTTCGCATAAGAACCAAACGGAGGGCGAAGCCCTCATGCGAATTGCGGAAGCAACCACTCAAATCCTCGACGATACGCCCGAAACGGTCACTCTCTGCATGGAAACAACGGCCGGCCAAGGAAGCGACCTCAACTTCAAGTTTGAGCAGATTGCCGTTATTTTGGAAGAGTGCAAAGGCCACCCACGGCTGCGAGTTTGCTTAGACACATGCCACATTTTTGTTGCCGGTTACGATATCCGCACGGAAGAAACCTTTAACGAAGCCTTTGAACAATTCGATAAGATCATCGGATTGGATCGGCTGAAAGTGATCCACTGCAACGACAGCAAGCGCGAACTGGGTTCCCACATCGATCGGCACGAGGATATCGGCAAAGGGTTCATCGGAGATGAAGCCTTCAAATGTCTGGTCAACGATCCACGGTTTGAGAATATCCCGATTTTGTTAGAGACGGAGGCCGAGAAGCACGTAGAAAACCTGCAGCATCTTAAGGACCTCATCGATCAATGAAAACCGCTGAAATCGTATCCGTTGGCACCGAGATCCTTATGGGCCAAATCGTGGATACAAACGCCCAGCATTTGGGTCAACTTTTTCCTGAGCTAGGGATTCGGCATGTGCACCGGCAAACGGTGGGGGATAACCTTCAGCGGCTTAAAGAGGCCCTCCAACTGGCTCTCAAAAGGGCGGATATTGTGATCACCATCGGTGGTCTTGGGCCGACCCAAGACGATCTCACCCGAGATGGTATCTCGGCGGCTATGGATGATTCGATGGAACGAGATCCCGAGATCGAGGAAAAGCTACGCAAGCTGTTCGCTTTAAGAAAGCTGAACTGGACCGATTCGCAGGTGCGCCAATGCATGCGGCCGAAACATAGCGTGGCAATAGAAAACCCCAACGGGACGGCGCCCGGGCTCATTTGCCAGAAGGACGACAAAGTTGTGATCGCCCTCCCCGGCCCTAAGAACGAATTCAAACCCATGGTCGATGGTCCCGTGAGGGATTTTCTCATGCGCTACTCCAGCGGCCAAATCATCCATTCGCATTTGCTTAGAATTTGCGGATTGGGGGAGAGCACGGTGGAAGACCGAGTTAAAGAACTACTCGCCTACGAAAACCCTTCCATTGCCCCCTACGCCAAGCCCGGCGAGGTCCATTTGCGAGTTACGGCAAGCGCGGGCACGGTTGAAGAAGCGGAAAAACTGATGGCACCCACCCTGGCGAAAATAAAAGAATTGCTGGGCGATGCAATTTTCGGCGAAGACAAGACCACCCTGGAGGAAGCAACGCTAAAACTCCTTGAGGAAAAGGACCAAACCGTTGCCGTGGCCGAGAGCATTACTGGCGGTGGCCTAGGCGCGAGAATGACAAGCGTCGAAGGCGCAAGCAAGACCTTTAAGGGCGGGCTCATCACCTATACAACCAAAGCCAAGGAAAACGAGTTGGGTGTGGAACCCAAGCTTCTAAATGACCCCACAATCGGCCCCGTTAGCGCAGAAGTAGCCCAGCAAATGTCGGAAGGCATAAAGCGCAAGTTCGAAAGCACCTACGGCGTTAGCCTCACCGGCAACGCCGGCCCAACTAGCGATAAAGGCGATAAGCCGGTCGGATTGACCTACCTTGCAGTAGCCGGTCCAAACGGAACGCGCGTTGAAGAGTATCGATTTAGGGGCATAAGGGAAGACATAAGAAACCGGGCCGCTCAGTTCGCATTAACCCTCCTTCGTGAAGAGATTCTAAAGGACTGGCAAAACTAGGGTAGAAAGGATAGCTAATGGGCGACTATCTCCCCTGCTTCAAGGCCTACGACGTTCGCGGCATTGTGCCGACCGAACTTAATGATGAAATCGCCTATGACATAGGGCGCGCCTATGCCGATGAAACCAACGCCCACTCGGTGTGCATTGGCTACGATATCCGTCTTTCCGGACCCGAGCTTTGCGACTCTTTGAGCCGCGGCCTAACCGATGCCGGTGTGGATGTGATCCACCTCCGTATGGTCGGCACCGAGATGGTTTACTTCGCCACCGCTTTTTATGGCTACGATGGCGGCGTCATGATCACCGCGAGTCATAACCCGCCCGAATACAACGGCATGAAAATGGTGCGTCAGGAATCGCGTCCCATTAGCGGCGATACCGGCCTGCTTCAAATCGAGAAGAGAGCTTTCGAGAAAAAGTGGGAGCGCTCCGGACGCGGCAGCATCAGCCAGCGAGACCCTTACAAGGATTTCATAAACCACCTGCTCAAGTTGGTCGATCCGAAGGACCTTAAGCCGCTTAAAATCCTCGCCAACTCGGGTAACGGCGCTGCATCGGTCGCGCTTGATAAGCTTCTGCCGCTATTGCCGTTGCAAGTAGAAAAAATGAGATGGGAGCCGGATGGCCAGTTTCCTAACGGCGTTCCTAACCCAATTTTGGAAGCCTCCCGAGCGTGCCAAATGGCCCGCATGAAAGAGGTGAAGTTCGATTTTGGAGTTGCCTGGGATGGCGACTACGACCGCTGCTTCTTCTTCGATGGCGATGGCAACTTTATCGAGGCCTACTATTTGGTCGGGCTTATCGCCCACGCCTTGCTTAGCGTGAATCCGCATCAGACGATCATCTACGATCCTCGGCTGACTTGGAATACGCTCGACATTGTGGCCAAAATGGGCGGGCGGGCAGTGGTTTGCAAAAGCGGGCACGCCTTCATAAAGGAAAAGATGCGCGCGGAAGACGCCGTGTATGGCGGCGAAATGAGCGCCCATCATTACTTTAAAGACAACTGGTATTGCGATAGCGGAATGATCCCGTTCTTGCTTGTTGCCAGACTGGTCTCGCAAACCGGCCGCACCCTTGGCGACTTAGTCGGGGAAATGATCAAGAACTATCCATGCAGCGGCGAGATCAACGCCAAAGTAAAGGACGTGAAGCAGACCTTGGCCCAAGTCGAAACGCACTACAAAGACGCAAAGATCGATAAGCTCGATGGCCTTAGTGTCGAGTACCCTAAATGGCGATTCAATCTTCGGGGTTCAAATACAGAGCCGGTGATCCGGCTAAACGTTGAAACCCACGGGGATGAAAAACTCCTGAAAGAAAAAACCGATGAGGTCGAGTCCCTTGTAACGCAAGGATAAAGCCTTAGTCTCAAAGGCGCAGGTTTTGAGAAATGTTTGGTGAGGAATACGACTTGGCTTTCGAAGCCGATTGCGAAAATTCTCTGGGCAAAAACCGGTATGAACTGCTGTCTTCGATAAAGTGTGACTACGTAAAATATTTCACGCCACAATTCACGCACCGTTGTTAAGATAACAAAGGGAGCGCATTGGCTAAGCTCAAGTTCAAGTAGCCCGAACTCCATTATCTCAGGTGAAACATATGATTCATAGAAATACATCGCGGTCAGCATTTACCCTTATAGAACTGCTGGTCGTAATCGCCATTATCGCCATTCTCGCTGCGATCCTCTTTCCAGTTTTTGCGCAAGCCAAGGAAGCCGCAAAGAAAACATCTTGTTTGTCCAATACGAAGCAAATTGGTCTCGCCTACATCATGTACGCGAACGACTACGATGACACCATGGCCACCGGCGTCTATAGCGATGCGGATGCGCCGGCGGGATCTCCATTTGGCGGCACAACCCCGCTTTATGAGTATTGGTTTGATGCCAGTTACAACTACTTCACAAGCACCAAAGGATCTCAACTCTATCCTTACACCAAGAACATTCAAATTGGCTCGTGCCCATCTGCCGCCGGGTTAGAAAACAACGGCCTTCCGATTGACTATGGCTTTAACGCGAATATTCTTAGCGGCTACGACTATTACACTGGCGCGGCTTATCCCGGCCCCAATACGTCGTCACCAAATTACTCCATGATTACAACTACCGCCGAAACTATTTTGATCGGCGACTCCGAGTCGGTAAAAGATGACTTTACGGCAATGGCAGTGGGCGGCGATCTGGAGTTCGGCTTCGCGACTCAGGGCGGTGCACACGGATTGCACAGCAATCAAGCGAATATCGGTTGGCTCGATGGGCATTCGAAGTCGATGCAGGTAAGCCAAGATCTGAACTACGATGCGGCCCTAGAACAGCATTGGAGCCTGCCTACCGGGATCGTGTCTGCTTGGCATGCGGGCGACATCCTGAAGCATCCGTTGCCACCAACCCCGAACGAGGCCGCATGGGATCCCTCGTCCGGCGGCTGGAGCAGGACACCGGCTGCTGCTGCTGCAGGGTACTACTACCAGATGGTAAAGACAACGAGCGGTTAGGGATTGTCCCCAAAATCCATACTTTCAAAAACTCTCCGCACGCCCTGGTGGCGGAGAGTTTTGCTTGGTGGTCCTTAACTTTGCCCGCTTAAAAAATAGTATGTTGAACAAAAATTTAAAATTCAAAGCAGCTCTCGCTCTCTTCATCGTCTCGCTCATTGTTACTGGCTGCGGCCAAGCCGCCCCAACGGGAGGGCCGGTCATGGCAACTCCCCCCGCAGGACCTTTGAGTAAACCGGCGGAAGGCATGCTAAAGTCGTTGGAGCAGCTCCCTCTTAGCCGGAGAAGGGCCTTTTTCCGAGAAAACGGAAAAACGATCTCAGGGTTCGCTCGTGCAAACAAGACTTTTGGAGACCGGCTTAAGGCGGATATGGCGGGGGCTGCCACCGCTAAGTAAGAATGGATCTGATGCATTTTTCGCATGAGTGAAGACAGTTCCCTCTTGGCTGAACAGGCGTTTAGTCGGGGCGACTACGATGAGACGGAACGAATTTGTAGAGAGATTTTAAAGAAAACCTCTCAAAGCGCTCCTGCCACGCTGCTTCTGGGAATGGCTGCGTTGAAAAAGCGGCGATTGAACGAGGCAGTCGATCTGTTAAAGGCCGCCCTGCACCTGAGCCCGAACGACTACCTGGGCACCACTTGGTTGCTTGGCGCTCTTTACGAAAGTTCTCGCTACGGGGAAGCGATCGAACTTGGAATTCACGCGGGAAAGCTGTGGCCACAAGACGTAGATGTGCTGCTGAGCCTGAGTCAGACCTACATGATGGCCAACGAAGTCGAGGCGGCGAAGAGTTGTTTGGAATCGGTTGTCAGGCTTCAACCTGCCAATCCGATGCTTCGCTGCAAGCTTGGGGGGGCCTACGAGCTTTTGGCCCGCGATGGTGAAGCGGCTATCCAGTATAAAAAAGCCATTGCCGCACAGCCGCGAATGGAAGAAGCTTACTTCCGTCTCGGGCATCTTCTTCTAGCTCAGGGAAGCTATACCGAGGCAGTCGAACTCTGCAAGAGCGGACTTAGCATTCTTGCTAGGCCCGCCCATCTCCACCTGCTTTACGCCCAGGCGCTCCGAAAAGCTCAAGAACCGGATCTTTCTGAAGAACACCTTCAGAAAGCAATCTCATTGGATCCCAAAATCACTCTGGCGGCGGCAAAGTGGCTTGAGGAAGACGGCCGCTTTGCCGAAGCGGCCGCCTTGCTAGAAAAGGCGAAAGACCTCAAGCTTAGTCAAGGATCAGTCTATTACGGGATCATCAAAGGCCGAAAAATGAGCAAAAGCGACCGCCCGCTTCTTCAAGAACTCGAAAACCTTTTAGATACGCCCCTTTCGCTTCAAGAACGTGCGACCGTTTACTATGCTCTTGGCAAAGCAGCCGACGACTTGGGCGAGTATGAAAAGTCGATGAACCATTTTGACGAAGCAAATGCCCTAAGCCATCGCATTCATTTATCGGGACACCCGTTCGACGCCGAGCGTCACCGAAAGTGGGTTAATCAGACCATTGAGATGGCGACGCCAGAACTATTCCGGAAATATCGGAATTTAGGCTGCAAAAGCGATTTGCCTATCTTCATCATTGGGATGATCCGGTCTGGGACTTCGCTAACAGAACAAATTATCGCAAGCCATCCGGAGGTTGGTGGCGCCGGCGAGCAACGCTACTGGCTCTCCGAATGGCCCGGTCTTGTCAACCTTGAAAAGCAAACGATAAATCCCGCGAAATTCATTGACGCTCGCGACCGCTACCTCGCCTTGTTGCGCGGCATCGAGCCTGAGAAGCGGCATGTTACCGACAAGATGCCTATGAATTTCTTTGTGATATGGCTCATTCATTTGGCGTACCCGAACGCCAAGATCATCCACGTTAAGCGAAACCCGGTGGACACCGCTCTTTCCATTTATATGACGGATCTTGCCAAGCCGCCGGAGTACGCCCATATCAAGAAGAACATTGTGGCCGCATATCGGGACTATGAAAAGCTCATGGCGCATTTTTCAAGCGTGATACCCGAACAAAACCTGATGACCTTACAATACGAGTGCCTGATCGCGGATCAGGAATTCTGGACGCGCAAGCTCTTAGAGTTCTGCAATTTGAATTGGGATCCAAAGTGCCTGGAGTTTTACGCGAACGAGCGCCTTGTGACGACCCCGAGCCGGCGGCAGGTTCGTCAACCTATTTACAAAAGCTCAATGGAAAAATGGCGGAACTTTGGACCGTGGCTGGGAGATTTTGCGGAACTTTTGGAGGATGATCTCGATGGCTCTTGACTGGCTCCCAGCCCAGTTCCAGCCTATCACCGAACCTTGAACTTAGGCAATATGGGTAACCACTTCAGCGTGATCGAGCTCCAACGCTAGTGTGGCCTTTGCTAGATCAAGGGCTTGGCGTTGATTAAGGTTTTGGCCCCTGCGAACGTGTTCCTCGAACTCTGACCCGACCGTAGACCGGCATTTCTCCATATCGCACTTTAGGGCGTTGAACAAGGGGCTGCGAGACGATGGTCTTGGCAATGAAACAATCGTTTCCGCTGCCGACTGGAGTTCGATCGCTTCTTTCCTTCTCCCGATTTTTGAAGCTAGGTAGGCTGCAAGTTGTAGGCTAATGCGAGAAGACTCAGGAGACATGTTTATTTCCCAGGACTTCAAGGCAGTTACTAGGGATCGTTTGGCATCCTCAATGCGATCCAATAAACACAAGGAAGCTACCATTCCCAACTGAGTAAGGAAAATCCTTTGCGGAGATCCAACGTCTTCTGCTGCCATGGTGGCTTCGCGAAGCTTTATGATCGACTCTTCATAACGGCCAAGGCCGGCTAAAGATTCTGCCCACCCCCAGAGTAGCTCGCCTGCGTTCATTTGGAATCCGGTATGAACCGCCATCGAATAAGCTTCGGGTGTGAGGTCGATCGCTTCCGAATATCGGCCCCCATCGATTAGGACTTGAACAAGGGACGTCAGGGCCGATCCCGTCTGGGAAGATTCCCCAATAGATCGGGTTTGCGCTACCGCTTCTTCGCATAACGAAATCGCCTTTTCAGTTTCTCCAAGATCACTGAAATAGCCGCCACGGAGCGAGAGGGCATGAGCAACGTCCGAGGCGCTCCCCGTTTTCTGCGCCAGAGAAGCGTAAAGGTCCAAGGATTGAGCAGCGTCCTTGGGCCGCTTTCGATTGGCGGTGAGGTGAGCCAGGGCTCGGGCACATGCGCATTGAAGGTCTAAGGACACCGTGCCTACTTCGTCGCGTTCCAGCAAACTCTCAAGCCATTCGATTCCTTCCTCGTAGTGGCTCTTCACTGCCCACAGTTGATAAAGGTTAAAGCAAAGTTGCATTGCGTCGGTAAGTCGGTTATCAGCGAGACACCATCTTGCTGCACCATAAAGGTTCCCTTGTTCAACTTCAACTTCGTCCGCGTTTGCTTCATTGTTAAAATACATAGCGCGCTGCCTTTTAGCGAATTCGCTGAAATAGGCTTCATGGACGTTTGAGATACTTTCCTGTTCCAGCGAAGAGAGCATTTCCCAGGCAAAGTCTCGGAAAGTCTCCAGCATTCTAAACCGCATCGTCGCCTGGCCGCTAACCAGGATCTCATCGCAAGTCACGAACGATCTGTTCTGCAGTTCGAAAAGAGCGTCGCTTATGTTTGGCGTCTGCAGAATTTCTTGTGCAGCCTCAAGGGACCAACCCCCTTTGAATATTGCGAGCTGCCGGAAGATGTATGCAAGGTCGGGTGGAAGCATACGGTAGCTGTACTCAACCGCTGCACGCATGCTCCGGTGCCGCGCCGGAATATCGCGACGTCTGCTGACGAGCAGTTCAAAGCGCTTGCTTACCTCGGCGAGCATGTGGCTGGGTGTCGTAGTCTGAATGAGAGCGGCGCAAATCTCGATCGCTAACGGAATGCCTTCCAGCTTTCTGCATAAATCGGAGATCGCTTCCGAGTTTCCGGATGTTAGCTGGAAGTCGGCCTTCGCAAGTTTCGCCCGATCAACGAACAGTTGTACGCTGGAGTAGACGGATATATCCTCCGTGCTCGTCGCCCCCTTTGGGGGAACTTCCAAGAGCCCGATCCTATATTCCTGCTCTCCCGCAAGTTCCAGTGGCTGCCTGCTCGTGATCAGACAGCAAAGATTGGGCAGCCGGTCTAGCAGTTCACGGACGAAGGACGCCCCTTCATCGATCAGGTGCTCGAAATTGTCGAAGATAAGCACCGCGTCATCAAATTCGGCCAAACGGCTGACTGCCAAATCGGCGGCCGCCGCACCGCGAACGGGTTCCACGCCTATCGAACTGAGCACAGCCGCTGAAATTTCGTTCGCATTTGTTAGATCGGCGAGGGTCACGAACCAGACCGATCCGGACCGGGCCTTGAACAGCTTTTCTGCCACCTCCAACGCCAATCGAGTCTTGCCGACCCCACCCGGGCCTTCGAGTGTGATCAGCCGGGTGCCGGGATCATTGATCATCCGGATGACGTCAGGAAGCTCCTTTTCACGCCCGTAAAAACGGGTGGAAGGGACTGGAAAGCGCCTAGCTTTAGCATGCCTCTGTACAGATACAGAACCGGCTTGCCTTTTTGTCGGTCGGCGCGCGCCAGAATCCATTTCCGCTCGCAGGGAGGCCACCAGTCGGGAAGTTTCCGGTGAGGGCTCGACATTTAGATCGCGGCGCAATCGGGTTGCAAGTTCATTGTACAAAGAAATGGCTTCGCTAAGCCTGCCTAGATAGCGGTAAGCGGCCATCAATTTGCAGTACCTAGCCTCGTCGTATAGGTCGATAGCCAAAGTTTGCTTTAGCGCCAGGACCGCCGATTGCCAATCACCCTCTTCAAAACTGAGGTCGACCAGTTGGTCGGCCGCCTGAATAAACTTTTCGTGAAATCGTTCTTGCTCGGTCGTGACCCACTCGGCCGTGATTCCGGACATGAACTCGCCGCCGTGAAGCTCCACGATCCGATTTAGATGTCGCTTGAGTTTTTCCGGCGGACACCCTCTTAACAGAGTCAGGGTGGCCTCAAACTCGGAGACGTCTGATTCGACCTGCTCTTGGTTCAGCCAAACTGTATCCCGCTCCGTAACGACCACGCTGCCAGCCTCGACTCCGGGCGGTTCCAATTGCCGCCGGATGGAGGTTATTGCTTGCCGCAACCGCACGCGGGCCGCGTCCACATCCTCAGCGTCGGGCCATAAGATGTTGCATAAGTGTTTGCGGTTAAACGCACATCCTGGGCTCATCGCCAAGTAGCCAAGGAGTTCGGCGTTCTTTTTTGTGGCAAATCTATCTTCGGTACGGTCTCCGCGCCGCGCCGAAATTTGACCAAATAGTTGAATACGCCAGGGCATTTAGTTCATCGTCCAATCAGCTCACTTCATCGTGTGTTGGCCTACTTTATCGTAGCAGATATGCGTGAAATCGTGCGTGAATTCGGGAATGTAGTTGCTGGTATGGTCCCGTGTTTTGTGGCACACAGAGGCCGATCTCTCCACCCAAACAAACCTGCTGATGAATGCAGGTTTTAAGATTAATAAAATTCACGCGTAAATTCACGGTGCTCTGCTACATTAAAGGATTATGAAGCTGTCCATTTCGCTTGCTATCTTAGCCGTTGGTTCCGTGTCCTTCGCCCAATCGGTTGGAGCCGCCGCTACGCCTTCTGCGAATGAGAATTACGAGCAAGCCCTTGCCCTTGAAAAGAAGGGTGATACGGTGGCCGCCATCGAGGCCATAAAGAAGTCAATTGAGGCCTCGCCTGATTATCTCCCCGCTCACGAGGAATACCGGAAGCTTGTTTCTAAGAATGAAACCGGCAAGGATTGGCAGAAAGCATACGACGAGGACAAGAAGATTTTACTGGCGCAGTACTCCGTATGGCTAAAGGAGTTTCCTCAGTCCGCTTGTGTCGAATACGGCATGGCGGAGACCTTCGGTGAGGATCCTGGCGCAAAGCCTTATTTGCTGAAGGCAGTTGAGCTGAACCCGAAACTTGCCCCCGCCTATGAGGATCTTTCTTTGGATGCTGAGCGGGCGGGCAATTTGCCTGCGTCGCGGGAATATATGAAGAAAGCATCGGAGGCCGCTCCAGATGACCCCAGCTACTCTTTTTACTATGCTTTCTCCTTACAGCAAGTCGATAATGAGAGGTTCATGCAGCTAGCACTCGACGTCGCGAAGCGATTTCCGACCAGCGAACGCGGAGCCCAAGCGCTTTACTGGCTGGGCGAAGATTCGACTTCGGACAGTGACAAGATCAAATATTGGGAGCAAGATCGACACGACTTTCCACCCACTAAGTTCAATTGGTCCGCCGGTGCTATGGATGGGCTATTCGATGTTTACGCTCGAACCAGTCCCGACAAGGCAGTTGCCTTGGCCACCGAGATGAAGGCGAATGCCAAAGACGATGAGTCAAAAACCTGGGCTAATAATCTCACGTTCGCGCAGAACCTTGTGCAAGTGAACCAACTTTTAGATCAGAAAGAGTATGCGCAGGCCAAGCAATTGCTCGACTCGACAAAGATTTCAAGATATTCCAGCGATGCCGAGGATTTTGCTTTGCTCAAGGCGAAGGCGGATTCGGCATCGGGGGACACCAAGACCGGATATGATCTCCTTCTTACTCGTTTCGCGAAAGCGCCGGAAGACGCCGTGCACACTGCGCTGGTTGGTTACGGGGCTAACATGGGCAAAACGGAATCACAAGTCGATTCCGATGTATGGGCGCTTCGCGATCAGGCGGCCAAGCCTGCGCCGGCTTTTGACCTTGATATGTACCTTAAACCAGGCAAGCGCTCTTTGCGGGATTATCACGGAAAGGTGGTTCTCCTTACGTTCTGGTTCCCCGGCTGCGGCCCCTGCCGTGGAGAATTCCCTCACTTCGAGAATGTGCTCAAAAAGTTCAATGGGCAGCCTGTCGATTATGTGGGAGTCAACGTTGTTCTAACCCAAGACGACTATGTGAAATCGTTCATCAAGGGCACGCGCTACACCTTCACGCCCCTGCGATCCAAGAATACAGAGACAGATTATAAAGTTCGCGGCGAACCCACCAACTTTCTCATCGATCAGAACGGACGCATCGTCTACACGGATTTTCGCGCCTCCGACCCAAAAAGTGAGCGATCATTGCAGTTGATGATTCAATCGCTTCTTGATCACAAGGTAGGGAGCTAAGCTTAATGAAGCACGGCATCGAGGTCCTCGTAGCGTCGCTGGCGATCGTTGGTATCGCCAACGCGCAAGTGAAAAGCTATTCGATCGCGGGTAACGTCACCGGACCTGGCGGCCAGCCGGTATCGAACGCCACTGTTTCCGAGCGCTGGGAGTGTGAAAACGGCCACCTTTCCCCCGATTCCAAGGCCTTTACAACCGATGCAAACGGGCGGTTTTCAGGGTCGGTATCTAGCGTTCGATTTCCTGTTGCCCTCATGGCGGTAGACATCTCAGGCGAAATGGGAGATGCCATTTTGCTTGGCTCGAATCCCGACGAAGAGCAACACTTGAGCTTGAAGTTAGAACCCCTCGCAAACGTATCCATGAATGTTGGGGTGAAGCAGTTGCCCGGATTCGAGGAAACAGTAGGGATGGAGATCTTCCTGACTGACGCCAGCGCACCATCGACCGACTTAAGAAAGCTGCCAATGTGCTTCCTGTTGACTTTTGGCAACGCGAAGGCGCCCCTGAGACTCCCGCCCGGCCACTTTCGCCTTCTTGTCCGCACTCGAACTATTAGCTATTTTGACCACAGATTCGAAGTGCCACAGGCAAGTTCCGTCGACCTTGGCCATTTGGAGGCCGACGCTTCCGAAGAGGGCCTCATATTTGGGCACGAGCTTCCCGAATGGCACCTCGCCGCCGCCCGTGGTTTGCCGGATAGCGTAAAGCTAAAAGATTTTCGCGGTAAGTATCTTCTGGTAGAGTCCTGGGCCTATTGGTGTGTGCCGTGCTGTCAGGAGGGCATTCCGCAATTGATGCGTTTTTGGGACGAGCATAAGAATCAGCAATCCAGATTCGCCATGGTCGCCCTCCACACTTACAACGGTACGGAAGGAGGGCACGTGACGAGCATGGCTGACGTCGACCGTCTAACCGAAAGAAGTAAGGCCAAATACTGGGGCGGCCGCGCCATCCCCGTGCCCGTGTTACTTGATGACAGTGATAAGACGGCCAAAGAATGGGGAATCGGGGCAATCCCAAACGTGATGCTTATCGATCCGAACGGGGTCCTCGTTCGCACGGACGACCCTTACGCTTATTTGGCGAAAAAATTAGCCGAAAGCGCTCCGACTAAAACTAAATGATCCAAACCCCTATAGATCTAGTTTGACCTGGGGCCTTTCGGTAAAGCCTGAGCTTGGCAAACTTGATGGGATTAGCGTGGAGTATCCTACATGGAGATTTAATTTTCGCGGATGCCCTGCGACCCCATAAATTGGCTAAACGTGGAAACCCACGGGGATGAAAAGCTGTTGAAAGAAAAGGCTGACAGAATCCTTCTTTACCTAAGGATAATTCCTCAAAAATTTGCCAAATTGGACTCCACCGTATTATGATGTTAGAGCGCCTATACAGGTTCGCTATTCTAAAGCCTTAATATTCTCTCCTCACCCTAATGATTAATCGCACTCAATTCCTCGCTCTCGTTGTTGTTAGTAGCCTTTCCACCGGCGCTTTCGCCCAAACCAGGCCGCGTCAAAGACAAATGCCTCCCGCTTCCGGTGCACAAAGACCCGGCGGCCCAGCCGCAGCTCAGAATAACAAGCCGGTTGAACTCAAGAAATACGATGATGTTATCACCAAAGAAGCTAAGACCCAAACCGGTTTATTTAAAGTCCACCGGATCGATGACAAAGTCTATTGGGAGATCCCGGCGAACCTCTTGCATCGAGATTTTGTGTGGCAAGCGGAACTTGCCGAAATTCCCAAGGGTGTTGCTTACCCCGGTGCCGTTCTTGGGCTCCACGTAATCTCTTTCACTCGCCGCAACAATAAGTTGTTTATGCGCGAACGCAACTTTGACGAAAGGGGGATGGGCGACGCAGGAACGAGGTCCGGTGTGGAGGCAAGCACCGTCAACCCGATCATCATGTCGTTTGACATCCAAACGGAGGGCCCCGATAAGGCACCCGTAATCGATGCCACCGGCCTCTTTACGAGCGACCAACTCTTTCCGATTGGGGCTCAGGTAGGCATGGCGGGAGTGGATGCTTCTCGTTCATACATCGATAAGGTTAAGGCCTTTCCGCAGAATATCGAGACTCGTTCTTGGCTCACTTTTGCCGGAGGCGGCCAGGCCACGGGGCGAAGGTTTGGCGGCGGCGGCGGTACCGCTTCGACGATTTTGGTCCATTACGGACTCGATCTGCTTCCGGAAACACCGATGCGCGGCCGCTTGAAAGACAGCCGCATTGGATACTTCACAACCGGTTTTACGGAATACGGCGAAGCTGAGAACCGAGCGAAGGAAGTGCTGTATATCAACCGCTTCCGGCTGGAAAAGAAGGATCCCAAGGCCGAAGTGAGCGAGCCGATCAAGCCAATCGCATTTTATCTTCCCAAGGAGATTCCTAACAAGTGGCGGCCCTACATCAAGGCCGGCATCGAAGATTGGCAGCCGGTGTTTGAGAAGGCCGGCTTCAAAAACGCCATTACTTGCCAAGACGCGCCCAATGATCCAGATTGGGATCCGGAAGATCTGCGTTACAACGTGATCCGCTGGGCGCCATCCGAGACGGAGAACGCACAAGGCGGTTCCCTTCAGGACCCGAGAAGCGGCGAGACAATCGTCGCCAAGGTCATCGTTTGGAACGATATCGTAAAACTTTTGGAAGATTGGGACTTTGCCCAGACGGCCGCTTCCGATCCAACATCACGCTATTTGCCATTCTCCGATGAGAAGATCGGTTCTATGCTGCGGTACGTGGTCGGCCACGAAGTTGGTCACACGCTCGGTCTGGAGCACAACTTCAAGGCGAGCGTCGCTTACTCCATCAAGGACCTTCGCGATCCAGAGTTTATGAAGACTCACGGCACCGCCGCTTCGATCATGAGTTACTCGCGATTTGACTATGTGGCTCAGCCGGAAGACGGCGTTACCCAGTTCGCCAACATGATCGGACCATACGATTATTTCGCGATCGAGTACGGCTACAAGCCGATTCCCGGCTCGCTGAACCCAGAAGACGAAAAGGCCACGCTGGACGCCCTGCTTGCAAAGCAGGTCACCGACCACACGCTTCTTTTTGGAAACTATCTGTATCCGGGAATAGATCCTGGGATGCAGAACGAGAACATCGGCGACGATTCGATTGAAGCGGGACGCCTCGGCCTTCGAAACATCGACAAGATCTCTGAATCCTATCTGCTTCCATTTACCTCCAAGTTCGGCGAGAACTATGATCGGCTCGGCGAGATGGAAACGAACTTGCTCAACCAGCGCCTTACGGAGATATTGCACGTGGTGCCGATGGTTGGCGGCGTGGTCCAGACCGACTACCACGCGGGCCGTGGCGGCGAAGTCTTCAAGCCGGTACCGGAAGCGAGGCAGGCTGCTGCTGTTCATTTCTTGGTCACTGAGGGGCTCCAAACCCCGGCCATTCTGCTTCGTCCGGAGGTCTTGAACCGGCTTCAGCCAACCGGCGTCTTGGCGACATCGGAGCGACAGCAAAATCTGCTGATTACCTTGCTTCTTTCTTCTGGCCGAATCGGTCGGATTGAAGATAACGAAGCGCAAAATGGTGCGGGTGCCTACACTCTTAGCCAATTGGTGACCGACCTTTCCAACGCCATGTGGACTGAGGTCGAATCCCCGATGCCCCGCATCGACGTCTACCGGCGGTCGCTACAGCGCGACTATCTGAAGACGATGGACACCAAGATCAACGGTGACACGGCAACCGACAGCGACCTTCGCGAGTTGGAGAAGGACAACCTTAAGCACCTCGCTAAGAAGATCGATAAGGCGTTGCCGAGAACGACCGACAAGCTGACTTACCTTCACCTGACGGATTGCCGCACGGACATCGAGCGGATTCTGCTGGATAGGTACAGTTCGCCTTTGGGAGGCGGTGCGCCTGATCTCTCGTTCATGTTTGGCTTTAGGAACTTGGCTCCGATTGGCGCCGCTGATCCCTACGGATGTTGGACGCCAAACGAGACGATTCGTGAAGCGGTTGAGGAAGTAGAGAAGGATTACAAGCCCAAGACGGCTGCGCCTGTTGCAGATCCGGCCTCGGTTGATCCGGGGCAGTAAGGTTCTTTATGGCCATACCCTTCGATCGCAAGCTATCCCAAATCGCGTTTGTGGTGAAGGATATCGAGGAAGCGCGGCAGCGATTTGCCGCGCTTCTTGGTGTTGAGGCGCCCCCTATCATTACAACCCCTCCAGGAGACGAAGTCGGGGCCGTATACCGTGGAAGACCAACGACGGACCAAGCCAACTTGGTTTTTTTCGAGTTGCCTAATATTCAGTTAGAACTGATCGAGCCGATTGGGACGGAAAGCGCATGGGCGGAAGATTTGGCGACTAAGGGTGAGCATGTTCACCATATCGCGTTTTGGACCGAGGATATGAATGCAGCTTCTTCTTTTGTTGAGGGGCAAGGCGCGCCGCTCGTAATGAGGGGTGATTTCGGCGATCACTCAGGCGAGTATGTTTACTTCGATGGCAAAGCCAAGTTCGGCTGCTTCATTGAGATCTTGGGCCGGAAGTAGCGAGATGCGCGCCGGTTAGCGCTACGTCCTTTACGAAGTCGTCTTCTGAGATGTCCCTCGCATGCCCATCGGCAAAAGCAACTCCCCTGGTACCGTTTTTTTCGATGATCGGGGAATAGATTAGGATCACTTCCTCTGGTTTCCTTATATCTGAGGCTTTTACTTTGGAGAGCACAAAGTTGGGGATAAACGGCCGTTTTGAATCTGGATCTTTGAAGACCGCTGAATGTTGGATGTACGGCATGAGCTTAGATCGAAGCACATTGGTGTTTGTCATGTCAGGGAGGGTGTCGTTGTGGTCGTTTTCGAACGAAAAGATTGCCATTGCCAACTGCTTCGCGTTGGAAAGCCGCACCGACCTTGGCGCTGCTTTGATCTCGTAAGGTGGCCAAAGAGCGGCTGCACTAACGCCTAAGGCGAGGACTACGAGTGCATACGAGACCCAAGACTGTTTGCGTCTTGGCGCAAGTGCCTGCCCTTCTTCGATCATATTGCACCAGGTGTCCTTGCAAGGTAAGGCAAATCCTGAACAAATTCTTTCTCGGGGCCCAACACAATTTGCGGCCATCTTTTCTTTCGTTTCAAACCATTGCGTTGCATTTGGTTAGCCATTAGTCGCCTTCAATTCGATGACGCTTTTCGGGCGGGATTTAGCTCAGTTCCACTCAAGGCCATTAACCGCACGAACTCATTTTCTTCCATAGTCTTCGCGTGGCCATCTGCGAAGGCCACTGCCCGTGTTCCGTCCACCCCATTTAGCGGCGAATAAAGCAGCACGGCTGCGTCTGGCTTCACAACGTTAGATTCATTTATGCCGGATAGAACCGCGTTCGGAACGAATGACCGCTTAGAAATAGGATCTTGGAAAAGGGTCTCATTTTTCATGTAAGGCACCAGTTCAGATTGGAAGGCAACTACTTTCTGCATGTCAGGCAAAAAGCCATCGTAGTCATTGGCGTACATGATAACTCCGAGGGCAACCTGCTTTGCGTTTGAAAGCCGAGCGGATTTTGGAGAAGCAATTCTCTGCCCGGTCGTAACCGGCCAAAGAATGGCGGCGAATATGGCGCACAAGCCGATCAGTCCCACCACTTGACGCCAGTTGAGTTTGGGTTTTTTCTTTGTTCGTTGGACCATCGAAGGATTTACCCCTAGGATCATTGTAACAGCGATTTTGGGTGGCCAGTAGTTCGAACAATTTTTGCACCCGGAGTGGGCGCAACAAGTTGTTCAAAATTACGAAATGCCTTCCACGTTCGCGAGCCTTCATTCTCATTCGTCTGCGCAAAAAAGGGTAGGTCGCGCCTAATCGCCAGTGAAAAGTCACCAAAAAGTCCCTTGCTGACGCTCTGCTGACGGTCACGCTTTGCATAAACTAATATTCTCACGTACAGTAAGCGGTGTTAACTCCATCGTACACTGGCGCTCTTCGCCGCTTAACCCTTTTGGTGGGCCTAAGCATTCTGGCTGCAACCGCTTCGGCTGCGCCCTTACAAAGCAATTCACAAGCTTTTATAGAGAATAAGGGCCAGTGGGATGCAGAAGCTCAATTCTTGGCCCAATCCGGCGGCCTGAACCTATGGGTGACCGGCAACGGCGCTGTTATGGATTTCCAAAAAGTAGTGCCTGATTCATCGAAAGCCAAAAGGCACATCGCGGGGCACGTTATTCGCGTGGGGTTCGTCGATTCTGCTCCTGCCGCAACGGCAGGCTTCACGGCGCTACCGGGAACATACAACTATTTCCAAGGGGCCGATTTGTCTAGCTGGGTTTCCAACGTGCGAGCATTTTCGGAAACGAGAAGCGAGGGCTTATACAAAGGCATTTCCGCCCGCTACTATTTCAGCGAAGGAACTCCACGATACGATCTTATCGTTCAGCCCGGGGCAGACCCTAGCAAGATCGCAATGCAATACGAGGGCGCAGATGGAGTGCAGGTGCTGACAAACGGCAATCTGCAGATTAAAACATCTCTAGGCACCGTCGAGCAGCGCGGGCTACTTGCCTACCAAGCGAGTTCGACCGGAAACAAGCAGGTGGAATGCCGAATGGTCGCGAGCGGAGATACAGTGCGGTTCTCGCTCGGCACCTACGATAAGTCTAAGACCCTCGTCATCGATCCTCTTATTTTTTCGACATATTTGGGAGAAGCAAATACAGATGCTCTCACCGCTAACACTGGTGTTGGCGTCGTTTCAGATTCAGCGGGTAACGCCATATCGGTTGGAAACACCAACTGCCCGACCTTCCCGACCACGGTTGGGGCCTATCAGACCGTGTTTGGCGGTGGCGGCGTCATTTATGTAACAAAGCTTTCCGCGGACGGCACCCATTTGATTTACAGCACCTACCTTGGGGCAGATAGCGGACCGACCGTCGCGGCGGTCACATTGGATTCTCAAGGTGATCCGGTCATTTTGGGCTCCACATATTACTCGGGGTATCCGGTGACGGCAGGGGCTTATCAGTCCACTAAGCAAGGGTTGCCAAACATGGTGGTGACGAAGCTAAATTCAACCGGGACAGCCCTTATTTTCAGTACGTATTTTGGAGGCGGAGGTTCGGACACACCCTCCAAACTAGCGCTCGATTCTTCCGGGAATGTGGTGATTGTAGGGTACGGCGAGGATAACGGTTGGCCGGTCACGAAAGGAGCATTTCAGACCGCCGTTAACGATGACCAATACGACGGCCTTATCGCAAAGCTGTCGGCCGACGGCAAAACGGTATTGTGGGCCAGCTATTTGGGTGGCGTGGCATATTCCGCCGGTGATCAAGCACTGGACGTTATCCTCGACTCGGCGAATAATCTGGTTATCGGAGGCACTGCTTGGTCCCCGGATTTTCCCGTGACGGCCGGGGCATATCAAACAAGCAATGGTGGTCTAGCGGACGCCTACGTTGTAAAAATGAGCGCCGATGGCTCTAAGGAGATTTTTGGCACGTTTCTAGGGGGAGACACCGGTGCATTCGGTGCTGCTGTTGGACTCACCGCTACAGGTGATCCCGTCATCGTGGGAACAACAACACGCAGCACGTTTCCTGTCACCGCAGGCGCATTCCAAACGACGTTTGGAGGCGACGGCTCCTCTTTCGTCTCGGTTTTTTCTGCCGATGGGTCAACTCTTCTTGCAAGCACGATTTTTTCGGGATCCGTCTCAGAGTCAGTCACTTCAGTAAAGGTGGACAAAAGCGGGAATATCGTTTTTGCCGGGGCAGGTATTTCGACCGACATGCCCGTAACTGCCAACGCTTTTCAATCGATTAGCGGAGGCAATTCCGAGGGCTTTGTGGCAAAGCTTACGCCCGACTGCAAGAATCTTCTCTACTCCACCTACTTCGGAGGCAGCGCTTTCAATGCCATTTCGAGCCTTGCTCTCGACCCTTCCGGGAACGCAATGATTACCGGCTACACGCAATCAACGGATTTTCCATTGTCCGCAAACGCATTCCAAACGATAAATTATGCGGACGTTGCCAACCTTTTGTCCGCCACTTCCTTTGTATCTAATATCTCGATGGGCAGCTCCGGGACTACTCAGTCGGTCACTCTTGCCCTTAGCCCAAGCACCGTAACGGGTGGGGTTACGTCCTACGGAACTGTCACTCTTTCGCCGGCTGCTCCAACGGGAGGGGCGACGGTGTCCATTACGAGCGGAGCTTCGACCCTCGGCACCTTGCCAATGACGGCGGGCACCACCCAGGGCACATTTAGCCTTACCACGGTGCCTGTGGATGCGACCGTTGTTTTCCCAATCACGGTGAGTTTCAACGGCGGGTCCCAGACCCAGAACCTCACCGTTCTTGCGCCTGCTCTAACCACTCTTACTTTGGGGGCAACCACGGCGACGGCCGGCACGCCTGTTACAGGGACCGTCACTCTAAGCGGCGGAGCCCGGCCGAGTGGAGTTTCCATTTCTCTGAGCAGCTCAAATACGGCAGCTGCCACCGTGGGGGCTTCGGTTCCGATTGCTTCTGGAGCAAAAACGGCCACGTTTACAGTTACTCCCAAAGCGGTTGCCACCAACACGGCGGTGACCATTACTGCCAGCTTTGGCGGCGTTTCTAAGACCGCTTCGTTAACGGTTTTAGCCGGTGCTTCCGCACTATCCTCCATTCAGCTCTCTCCAAGTACGGCTGCGGCGGGCTACAGCGTCATCGCAAGCGTTTACCTTACCAGTGGCGCTCCGGCCGGTGGAACCGTTGTGAGCTTGAAATCTAGCAATACGGCTGTGGCGACCGTGGCTTCGACGGTAACGGTAGCCGCCAATACGACGAGCATTGGTTTTTATGTGAACACGCTTCCGGTTGCGGTGAACACGGCAGTTACCATCACAGCTACAGCAGGCGCCGTTTCCAAAACAGCGGTTCTAACTGTCACTCCGGCAACGGTCGATTCCATCAAGTTAAATGTGACCTCCATTACGGGAGGAACAAAGGTCGGCGGCGCCGCTTACCTCAGTGGCAAAGCGGGAACTAGCCCAATAACGATCTCGCTCAAGTCGAGCAATACTGCTTTGGCAACAGTGCCTGCAAGCATTGTGGTCGCCGCGAACGCGCCAGGTCAATATCTGACCGTTACCACAGCGGCCGTTACCGTGCAAAGCTCGGTGACGATTACGGCCACAACGGGCGCCGCTTCTAAAAGCGCAACTCTTACTATCACGCCTTCCCTTTCATCACTTCATCTAAATGTGCCTACTGTTACAGGTGGCACGAAGGTGGGCGGCGCGGCTTATCTGACGGGGCACGTCGGCACAATTCCCGTCGTCATTGCCCTGAAATCGAGCAATTCGGCAGTTGCCACAGTGCCCGCGAGCGTTACGGCTACCACTGGCGAACTTGGCCAATACCTGACTGTAACAACGGTGCCGGTCTCAGTTGACACGGCGGTAACGATCACTGCTTCCACCGGCTCAATTTCAAATACGGCGACTTTGACTGTTCAAAGCGCTTGCGTAAGCGCGGTTGCTATGCCGGCTAGTGTGGCAGGTGGGAAAACCTTTACGCTGACGATTACCTTGGCGGGAGCAGCCGGCCCCTCGGGGAACTTGGTTTCGTTAGGTTCCAACTCCAAGCTGGTTGTGGTTCCGGCGTCGGTAACGATCCCAGCCGGTGCAGTTTCGAAGGTCTTTACATTCACGGCTTTGACGCCAACGGTTTCCACGCCCGTCACCATAACCGCAACGACAGGAACGACGAGCAAGAGCGCGACAATAACGGTTACGTAAATCGCAGGTTGGTTTTTGATACGTTCTAGGTTAAGATTTCTTGGCCCATTCCTGTTGACAGTCCGAACATATTTTGTAGCACCCGCTTCGGGGTGCCGGATGAAAATGGCGGGATCTTACCGGTGGTGTCGCCCGATTCGCGACTTCGTCACTTGCTGGGCTCAACCACCGGCTACCCAGGTTACATGCCTCCGGCATGGGGAGAGCGGAGATCAGAAGTCATACGTTGGATTGGAGTTGTGCCAGAAGAACGGAAACGGAAATTAGGTCATTTACTGTAGCGCGGTTTTGATGGGTCTCCGTCCGATCGACCAGTCCCTTTTCGAGCAGATAGGAACTCAATTTGTGGTCGCGTTCCCCATGCCGGAGGCATGTAGCCCCGGTAGCCGGTCGGTAAGCGAAGCGCCACCACCGGTAAGGAAGGCATTCCATCGCACCCCGGAGGTGGTGCTACAAATCCTGGTGTCATCCTTGAGGCAAGAGAAAGTAAATGGGAATCAGTAACAGCCCGGATGTTGGTGCCCAGACCGCCCTGCAAAGGCTTATGCGCTAGCTCCTTCTGGCTCGGCTTCGCTTTCGGAGAAGAGAAACTCGCTTGACGAGTTCATTTCCAACTGAAGCTTCACAAGCTTCGCGTAGAGCCCGTTTTCCCTATCCATGAGCTCGTCATGGGTACCGACTTCCACAATCCGTCCCTCTTCCATAACCACCAGCCGGCTTGCGTTGCGCAAGGTGCTTAACCGGTGGGCGATGGCGAACACGGTTCGGTTCTGAACCAGTCTCTCCAAGCCCTCTTGAATTAGGCGCTCGGTTTCGGTGTCTACGCTGGCGGTAGCCTCGTCCAGAATCAAAATTTTCGGGTTGTGCAAGATCGCGCGAGCGATGGCTATTCGCTGTCTTTCGCCGCCGCTGAGCCTATGGCCGCGTTCGCCCACATAGGTGTCATAGCCGTCGTGGAAGTTAACGATGAAGTGGTGGGCGTTGGCCGCTTGGGCCGCCTCCATAACCTCTTCCAGACTCGCGTTTGGACGGCCATAAGCGATGTTCTCCCGGATCGAACCAGGGAAAAGATACGACTCCTGAAGAACAACACCAACCTGCCGGCGGAAGTCTTCCAGGTTGATATGCTTCAAATCCAGGCCGTCCACCAAAATGTGGCCGCGGGTTGGATCGTAAAAACGCAGCAACAAGTTGATCAAAGTCGATTTACCTGCACCGCTAGGGCCGACTAAGCCGATAACCTCGCCTGGTTTGACTTCCAAATCGATGCCGTGCAGGATCTCTCGCCCCTTTTCATAGCCGAAATGGGCATCTTTAAACTGCACCTTGCCCGCCATGTTTTCCAGCCGAACCGAGTGGGGCGTATCCTCAATATCTACCGGGGTATCGATGATCTCAAATACGCGCTCGGCGGCCGTAAGAGAACGGCTTGTCCAGTCGATAACGCGCTGGAGCATCATGATCGGGTTCTGCATCATGGCGATGTAGCCCATGAAGGCGGTGAGTTCGCCGATCGTCATCTTGCCGTCTAGCACGGCCCGCCCGCCCACAAACCACACGATGAAAATGCTGATGCTCATCGTGAAGGTCACGAGTGGGAAGAAAGTGGCCCAGTTGCGCTCGGCCGTATAGCCGGCATCGGCGAGCTCCTGCACACGGCGTCCAAATCGCTTCTCTTCCTTGTCCTCCCCGTGGAACGCCTTAACAACGCGGGTGCCTTGTAAAACGCCGTTGAGGGTGCTGCTCAGCCGCGAGGAGCTGTGCCAAAAGCGACCCCAAACCCTCATCATGCTGTGACGGAATCTCCGCACCGCATACAGTACGAAAGGAATCGGGACGATGGCCCAAATCGCAATATGCCAATTCATGATGAGCATGGCAATGGGGATGGCGAGAAGCAAAGTTAGCTGGTTGAGAGTGACAGGGATTCCGTCAACTAAAACGTCGTAAAGCGCACCGCAGTCGTTGGTCATACGGGACATGAGTGAGCCGACGTTTCGCTTGTCGTAGAAGCCCATCGAAAGCTGCTGATACTTGTGAAAGAGAGAGTTTCGAATGCTGACGGCGACACCGGCGCTCATAAAAGCTACGTTCCGCCCGCGAGCCATTTGAATAAGCGAGATCATCGCTCTCGACAAAACGATTGCCCCGATAAGCCAGCCAAACCACTCGGTATGGTGCTGAATCAGGACGTTATCGACCAACAGTTGTGTGAGCTTAGGCGCGAGCACGTCAAAAAGGGTGCCACTAAGAATGAGGATCACGCCCCAAATCATTCGGCCCTTGTAAGGTTTCGCGTAATCGAAGAGCCGCAGCAAGGTTTTGCCTCGGTTAAGGCAAGCCAAACAGATGTTGCTGTCTTCGGGAAGCGGCCGGCTGCACTTGGGGCAAAGCCGCAAGTCATCCGCGATCTCCGGAACTTCCTCGCCCTTTACCAAGGCGGCCAGCTTCTTTTGCGCTGTAGAAATCAGTAAAGCTTTGGCGGTGGTTGATCGGACGAGCTCTACATCGCGGTCTTCGTAGCGCGCGATTAATGCCGTTGCGTCGACGAGGTCTTCTACTCGCGGATCAGCTAGCTTGGAAATCTCGTAACTGGCGACCACCTCTTCGCCTAAAGGAGTCTTTTCGATCCTGTAGGCCATAGCCTGTGTGATGACAAGCGAGGCAGCACCAAGCGATCCAACGCTGGTTAAGTCAGCTTGGACGGTAAATAGCGGCTTCTCATTACTGGGAAGCTCCAGGGAGTTAGGCGCGATGGCCATTTAAGTTAGTTATTGTGGACGACGTCGCGAGCGATTCGCCACCACCAAAAGTATACGAAGGCAAAGACCTGGCGATTTCGGATTTTCTAATCATTCGCACGCCTATTGGTTGAGTATCGGTACATAGGCCAATTGCTCTCAAATGCCGAGGGTGATAGAATGATATTTGCCCCACGGTTGCGGCTACTTTAGCCGATTACGTGATTTCACCATGTCCCAACATCTCGCGTTTATGCAGCAAGCGATAGAACTCGCGATCCACAACGCCAAAGTTGGCGGAGGCCCTTTCGGAGCGGTTGTTGTGAAAGAAGGATTGGTGATCGCTCAGGGCGTGAACAGAGTAACGGCCTGCAACGACCCCACTGCTCACGCCGAGGTCATCGCGATACGTTTAGCTTGTGAAGTCTTGGGCTCTTTCCAATTAGAGGGCTGCGATATCTATACCAGTTGCGAACCCTGCCCCATGTGTCTTGGCGCCATTTACTGGGCCCGCCCGCGCGCGGTTTATTACGCGTGCACACGGCAAGAAGCAGCTGCGACAGGATTTGATGATGAGTTCATTTATGAAGAACTTGCGAAACCCTTGGTAGAACGTAAGCTGAAGATGGCTCGGCTTGAAGTTCCAGGAGCGGGCGAGAGCTTCAATATCTGGAGCGCAAGCGATAAGAAGGTTGAGTATTAAGTTAGAACCTAGAAGGTAGAAGTTAGAACGGAGAACGCAGAACTTAGGAAGTAGAACTTAGAAAAGTACCAATCGGCAAACAGTAACCATTTTAGGTAGACCCGATATGTAATAGCCGGAGGGGAGTTTTATCGCCTGCTTAATCTCAGCCTTGGTGTGTTCGGATCTATGTTCTCCGTCCTAATTTCTACGTTCTCCCTTCTAAGATCTAAGTCCCCCCAAACATCTCCCCGATCACCTTCCCCCGATAAGCGAATATGTGCTTAACCTGCCATCGAACAAAAAGCGCGTGAACGAGTGGAGCAATAGACCAGCCTGGCACGGCGTAATCCACTACGTCCTTCATCAGCGTCCGCTCCCCATCGCGTTGGAATGAATGCTCATGTTCCCATTTCTTGTAGGGGCCCTTTATCTGCACATCGCAAAAGCGAACCAATGGCTCCCAAACCGTAATCTCGCTTTCCCATTTAAAGGGAATGCCGAACAACCGCAGTCGGTATTGAATCCGCGCTCCAGGGCGCATTTCTATCGGAAGGGCACTAACCACATGAAAGCGAAGCGAGGGCGGGGTCAGTTTTTCCAGGTTTTCCGCTTTGCTAAAGAATTCAAAGACATCTTCTAGCGGCGCGGCAACGAGCGTTTCACATTCAAAGCGGTAAGTTCTGGGCATCCGTTATTCAACGCGCCAAATACGATTTTATTCTCAGTTCCCGCCCTCGTCCTCGCCTCCGCTAAAATCGGGCAGCTTCTCAAGGGTTGAGAACAGTTGTTTACATGGCGCAAGACACGAAAATCTAGAATTAGCGAGAAACACCAGCCCGACATTTCCGCCTTTTACAAAGCAAATGTAGGAAACAAAACCCACGTGCGCGCCATCTTTATCCACGATAGCTTTCCCATCGGGAAGGGGAACGATCTGCCAAGCAAGACCCACGCCATGCCCGGGACTTTTCATCGAGTTATGAGCTTGAAGCATGAGAGCTACGATAGGGTCGCCATTCTTCGCGCCTTTTATCATGTAGTTCAAATATTTCAACATGTCGTCCAGGTCTGAATAAAGCGCTCCCGCTCCGTTTATGGCCGGGAAGGCCGGATTCGCCAAGTTTGTCTCTTCCCCCAATTTGGTGTAGCCCTGGGCGACCCGCGCTTTCTGTTCGGGTGTTAGAAAAATGGTGGTGTCCTCCATTCCAATGGGTCTTGTTACTTCTTTCTCGACCATCTCCATCCACGTTTTAGCCTTGCTGGCCTTGAAAAGAGCTTCTGAAAGAACGCCATAAGCGAGATTGGAATACAGATAACCGGTTCCAGGTTCAAATGAGAGCCTCATGGTGCCTAACTGGGCGTTCATTTCTTCATAGCTCGTAGATCGCCGGCCCTGTGTATTTAAAACGCGCGGCAATCCCGAAGATTGGTCCGCCAAATCCAAAAGCGTAATAGGACTACCAGATTGAGGCATCTGCACATTTGGCAGGTATTTTGAAACTGGATCACCAAGATTCACAACACCTTCATGGACGGCATGGGCAAGGAGGCCCGCCGTGAAGCATTTGGTAACAGACGCGAGTTGAAACATCGTTTTGCCATCCGGCGTCTGTTCGGTCCCCTTTCGAACCGTCCCAAAGTAGTTCCGATATTCCCGGCCATTCTCAATCACTCCAACTGCGAAACCGACCGTGTGCCGGTTGCGTAACAACTCATTGCCGAACCGGTTGATGGCCGCTTCCGTGGAATCGCCGGACTGGAGAGCTAAACACGCAGAGGCTATGAGGTGCAGTAGCATTCCTGTAAGTTACCATTTGCGAGGGCGTTTCAATAGGGGCCCGTCGTCAGGAATCTAAATGGCAGATGTTGTTTGCGTAAGTTGCCGCAAGCCGATTCGGGAGGACCTTGCTTTCTGCCCCAATTGCGGCGCGGATAACCGGGCGCCAGAAAAGCGGCCGCCTATCACTCCTCATTTGCACGATTTTTCGCTGGGGAGTTTCTGCACGAAGTGCGGTGAAAGCTATGACTCGGAAGGGAAAAAGCCACCCTTGCACGGATATGTCTTCCGTAATTTTAGTGCTCTGGGCGCTGCTTGCACTGTGGCGCACTTGGTGTTTCTGTTCGGAATTCCCGGCTACCGTATCCCTCAGTTTTACAACATTTCTATTGGGGTGGGCTTTGCCGTGATTGCCGTTGTCGTCGGTTTGTTGATTCAGAGCCGAGTCCTCATTGATCTTGACAAGAAGGAAGTCAGAGTGGTGGCCGG
Source organism: Fimbriimonadaceae bacterium (assembly GCA_036502005.1). Lineage (GTDB taxonomy): Bacteria > Armatimonadota > Fimbriimonadia > Fimbriimonadales > Fimbriimonadaceae > DASXZH01. The sequence goes on along the minus strand of DASXZH010000002.1, from coordinate 124,947 downwards.
CATGTGGCCCATGGTTCACGTTGCAAGGCATGCCATTTCGGAGGTGCGCGGGGTCCAGGTTTCCATAAGAACTTCTTACGGACGCTACAGCAACGTTTACTATCACTACCGATTGGAACTACTAATGCAGGGGAACGACCAACTCCTTAACGAATACAGCAGCGCAGATCAAGCTTTTGTGAAGGCCAAAGAGTTGGGAGCTGTCCTGAATGTTCCGATGGAGGACCTAACAGGAATGCAGATGGGCGGTCTCTACTAGCCGAAACTCTGAATGACTGAAGGGCTGGTATCAACCTGCGTCAGCGTCCATTCTCCTCCGATATCCTCCAGCACGAAGCTCACAAAGTTTGTTTGCGTATTGCCATTGGCGTCCCGATATTGGTGCTGTCCCGAAACACAGAACACGGTTGGAGCCTTCTGATGAAGCTGATCAAGCGTGAAGTTGATCGTGCTAATGTTGCGGATCGCATCGCGGGTCAGGTCCACGTAGTCGTTCGAAGCCATGGAGTACTGATATTGGCCATGCTCATAGATCGCTATGCTCACATTCGGATCAATAATGGTGACGAACGCATCAATATTGCCTGAGGAGTAGGTTTCGTTCAACTCGTCGATCGCATTCGATAAGCCGGGAAAGGCTTGCTCCAGATCGGAGTGCTCGAACCAGTTGTCGCCTGCCCCAGGAGACCAGCCTGAATAAATGGTCCCATCGTAGATAGGCGCATCGATGAAGGCAACGGCAGGCGGAAACACGTTGCAGGCGGATGGGTCGAGCCACGGCACACAGACGCCGTAATAGAACCCGAACGGCGAAATATAGGTGCCACCTCTGTAGAAGTTGTCCCGGTAGTGCGCATAGTGAGCGTGGTGGTTGTGGAAATAAGGCTTCTCCCAGGCGGCCGTCACTTGCCCTTTTCGAAGCCTTAGACCGTTATCGTAAACGCGGCCGGCTGTGGTTTTTGTAAACTGTCTCCCGTTTTGTACGGATTGGGTCGGACTCAGTTTGGTCGGCCATCTGTTATGGTCACCTGTGTTGTTATTTGTAATGCGAACAACCGGAAGCCTTGGAGTTGTGTGGTAGGGCGCGGGCTGTGGAGTGGGATTGTTATGCGGCAAGGAAGGCGAAGGTGTGCCCCGTTGCTGCGAAACGTAATTGTGCGTCCGTACGGCCTCGCGTTGAGCGTGGGCTACTGGAGCCGGTCTTTGCGGCGCAGGGTTCTTGCCTCTTTGAGCTAAGGAAGGGACTGCTATTACTGTGAGGGCTAACAATAGGGTTGGAGTTAGATTAAATGCTCTCATTGGGTTAGGTTAACACTTTTGCCACAACCGGAGTTGCCCTGACCTCAGAGTCCGTCATAACCGTGTGGTTATTGTTAAGACGTTTCAGAGCTTGGGCCGGCCCCTTTTTATTTGCGCCTGTATCGGTTTAGCTTCTACCGGCTGTTCTCCCCATGCGGATCCGAAAGCGACCGAGTTCGTGCATTCGTTTGCCCAGGCGCTTTCCAAGGGCGATCTCTCCGCAGCGTATCAAATGTGTACGGCCGATTTTCGTGCGAGGGTGGACAAAGAAGAACTTGCCGCAATGTTTGATATGGACGGCCTTCATGGCAAGGGAGTGCCCACTTTGGGAGAAACCAAGTTCCTAGGCGATCCCAAATACGATTCTGTTTTATACATCGATAAGGGCGAAAACCAGATCGGCTGGTTCAGTCAGAAGGTTACACCTGGCGGGGCCGCTTCGCCAATCGAACTAAAGATACATGTCTGCGAAGAGAGTGGCAAGTTTCTCGTCGACGGATGAGAAGTCGGAATGGCGGAGAGGGTGGGATTCGAACCCACGGTGAGTTGCCCCACACCGCATTTCGAGTGCGGCGCACTAGACCACTATGCGACCTCTCCGCAGGAGATTATGAAGCCTTGGCGTCCAAGATCGCACCCCAAAAACAGTTTCGGGCCCCAAGTAGAGCCCGAAAATCGAAACTTAGAAGATAAATCTAAGCCTTTACGCCAAGAGACTTGAGAACTTTGAGCTGCTGCTGGCCGTAACCGCCGCTTGCATCGTAGCCTTCCCACTTGCCCTTTATTTGAAGCGTTTTGCCATCAAGGATAAGAATGACGGGGATGCCGGTCTCCTTATACATTTTGGCGATGCCTTCGCCCATGGGCGCGGGATCAAAAAGAACTTGGTAGTTTATGCCACGGGCCTTGATGTCCTCTTGCATAGCGTCCCACTTGTCCCAAACGTCAAAACCGACCACGGCCAAGCCTTTGCCGGCAAACTTGTTGTGCAGCTTGATAACTTCGGGAATCTCCAACTGGCAAGGGCCGCACCACTTGGCAAACATATCGATGTAAATCGCTTTATACTTGCCTCTCATGCTCTGCAGCGTCACCGTCTGCTTCGTCTTGGAATCTTTTAACTTGTAGGTTGCAGTGCTATCTGCGGCAAGGCTGCTAACTGCGAGGGCGGCAACCGCGCACACTGCGACAGCCATTTTTGCTATAGAACTCTTTTTCATGCTTCTTTAATCTCTCCGTTTAGAAAAACTCTACCTGCTACAACGCAAATCAGGGGGAAAGGGTTCGCACGTTTCTCTCAGTCATGCCGCATTAGGCACAGAATTGTATCTGCCGAAACGCGGCATGACTTTGTGTGAATAGTTGCTTGAACAGCAACCCTTGGACCTCCTCGTCACGAGCACATTGAGAGAAAGTGCCGTCCTGGCCGATGCGCCCGCCAATCCGTTGGCCGTTCTTAAGGACGCGACCCTGGCGCAAAAAGCGGCAAAAACTTTTCCCCATTTAATCACCATTTGGTGAAAATGGAGTCTGTTTTTTATGCATGCGCGCTTTTATAGGCTTTTATTGTAGTCCATCGCCTGGCAAAGATGGTAGCCATCGTGGCCAACCATGAGCGCGATATGCTGCGAAAGGGTTATCTTGCCAACTCCTTCGCGCTCTGCCACACGGTCCCAATCTTCTGGTTTAAGGTCCTTTATAAATTGGTTTAATCCCTCTCGACTTTGGGCAAACCTTGCGAGGTTTTTCTGCGGATCCGAATGAGCATAGTCGTGATCGATGGCGAATTGGCTCTCGTCGCAGTTGGGAAGCAGCGGCTCGTGCTCCTTTAACGTCCGTTGGAACCGGCCTAGAAAAACATCATTCCAATCGGCAAGATGGGCGATCATTTCCCGCAAGGTAAATCGATCTGCGTCCGGTCTGAAATCCCAAAATGGATCGGAAGTTGGGTATCCGCCAAGAAAATGTTGCATGAGCGGAGGCGTGTTGGCGATTGCTGTCCCGACGTAGGTTTGAAGGTAAGAGCTTATTTTTTCGTTCGTAGCCACATTCAAAACATTACCTTGGCGGTAACCTCTCGCCTATGATCGATCCGCGCGTAACGAAGCTCGCAGACCTCCTTTGCACCCACTCCACCGCCCTCTCTTCAAAAGACCGGGTTCTTGTTCACGCCTTCGATACGCCGGAAGAGGTTGTGGCGGAAGTGGTGAGGGTCGCTCAATCGAAAGGAGCCGAAGTGGTTGTTCGCTCCGAGAGCACACTCGTTAAAGCCCAACTTTTGCGCGGAATGACGGAAGCCAACGCGGCCACCATTGCCGCAATCGAGAAAAGTGAGATGGAGCACATGACGGCTTACATTTCGATTCGCGGAAGCCATAACTACGCGGAGCAGTCGGACGTATCGCCGGACATCCAGAAAATGTGGCAACGGGTTTATGCCACGCCGGTAATTTTTGAGACCCGAGTTCCGAAGACCAAGTGGGTGGCCCTCCGGTGGCCGACCCCGAGCATGGCCCAGCAGGCCAACCAATCAACTCCCCGCTTTGAAGATTTTTATTTCAGTGTCTGTACGGTGGATTATCCGCGAATGCGCGCCGCAGCCGAACCTCTGAGGGATTTGATGTGCAAGACCGATAAAGTCAAAATCGTTGGACCGGGCACGGATTTTTCTTTTTCCATCAAGGATATTGGAGCGGTATCTTGCTTTGGCCAGCGGAATATCCCTGATGGCGAATGCTTTAGCGCGCCGGTTCGGGAATCGGCTAACGGCACCGTTCAATACAACACGGTTTCCCTCTATCAAGGAGTTGAGTTCAACAACATCTCAATCGCGTGCAAGAACGGCAAAATCGTGGAGGCTTCGGCAGGTGCAAACACAGCCAAAATCAACGAGATTTTGAATACCGATGAGGGCGCGCGCTACTTTGGTGAGTGGTCACTTGGTTTTAATCCAAACGTTCTTCACCCAATGAAAGACACGCTGTTTGATGAGAAGATCGCGGGATCGTTCCACCTGACGCCAGGGAATGCTTATGACCCGCCTGGTGGCAATGGAAATAAGTCGGCTATCCATTGGGATATTGTGTGCATCCAGCGGCCGGAATATGGCGGCGGCGAGATCTATTTTGATGATGTGCTGATTCGGAAAGATGGCTTGTTTGTGCTGCCCGAGTTGGCAGGTTTAAATCCGGACAAGCTTGGGGCCTGACGGATCGGTTAACTTTCAAATTTGATCACGCAAAGACGCTAAGCCCGCAAAGAACGGATAAAGAATACGAAGGTCGAAATGGCAGTGCGCAATCTTCCGCTTTTCAAGCGCCTTTATAAAGGGTTTTGATATGAACGGCCAAGTTTCAATAGCGTTCTTTGCGCCTTCGCGCCTTCGCGTGAAACAATCCGAGAAATCACTAATGGGACGACGATGCTGATAGATCACCGCAACAAGCACGTTCTTGTCACCGGGGCGGGCTCGGGAATCGGCCGTGCTTGTGCTCTTAAATTTGCGGAGTGCGGAGCACACGTTTTTGTAAACGATGTTAATGCCGTTAAGGCTAAAGAAGTTGCCGGCGAAGTTGATGGCACAGCGCTTCCTGGCGACGTGGCCAACCCGGGCGATTGGCTAAAGCCTGTTTTAGATGTGGGCGTTTTGCACATGGTCGTTCACAACGCGGGATATGATCTCTTAACTCCCATGGGTTCGACCGACATGGCCGAGTTTACGCGACTGCACCAAGTTATGGTCTCCGGTCCCTACGAGATGACCCAGATGCTGCTGCCCTGCTTGCAAAAAGCCAATGGCGCTTGCGTTGTTTTTATGGCGAGCGTGCATGGGCTGTGCACGGAAAGGCACATGAGTGCCTATGCCTCGGCAAAGGGAGCCCAAATCGCCATGGTCCGCGCTCTTTGTCTGGATATGGGCGAGGATAAGATTCGCGCGGTTTCCATTGCGCCAGGTTATATCGATACCCCGCTTATCGCGGCGTGGGTGGATTCCACTCCCGACCCGGCCGCGACCCGCGCCCACGCGGCCAGCCTGCACCCCATGGGAAGGATTGGCAGGCCGGATGAGGTTGCCGGATTGGTGGCGTTTCTTGCCAGCAGCCATGCCGAATTTATCAATGGCGCCAATGTGGTGATCGATGGCGGCCTGATCGCGCAGTTTGCATTTTAGGGATGTAAGCGGTAAACGGGGAGCGGTAACCAGTAAGCAGTTCGGACCTGGTCCATGCCAATCCGGCCGTTTACGGTTTACCGTTCACTGTTTACTGGTCCCCCAATAGGGTAAATCTCAATCCATGAAAGCGCTGGTTTATTCCGACTGGGAAACGCTTGAAATGCGAGAGATTGCGATGCCGGAACCGGGCTCAGGCGAGGTTCGCGTTAAAGTTGAGGCGGCTGGGATCTGCGGCTCCGAACTAGAGGCGTTTCGAAAGCATAGCCCCCGTCGGAAGCCTCCGCTTATTCTCGGCCATGAGTTTACTGGCATCATCGATGCGGTAGGACCGGATGCCAACCGGACAGTTGGTGAAGCCATTGTAAGCAACGCAATCATCTCCTGCGGAACATGCCCAGCATGCAAGCGCGGCATGGCCCACCTTTGCGTAAACCGCCAGCTTTTTGGAATGCATCGGCCAGGCGCGTTTGCTGAGTACCTAACTGTGCCAGTTTCAACGCTTATTCCGCGGCCCGCCGGAGTCAGCCCAGCAGAAGCGGCTATGGCGGAGCCGCTTGGCAACGCGGTTCATATTACGGGGTTGCTGAAGGATGTCAAACCGCAAACCTCGGTCGTTTTTGGAGCGGGGCCGATTGGGTTATTCACCCTCCAGGCTATAAAGCATGTTTTTGGAGGAAGGGTTGCCGTTGTCGATCTTTCGGAGTCTCGCCTGGAGTTGGCCACCAAGTTGGGCGCCGATTTTGTAGGTGGCCCGGATTCAAATATTCAGGAGTGGGTAGGAGAAACGGGAATTGAGGTGACCATCGACGCGGTCGGTGCTGAAGAGACCAAGACGGCATCTATCACTTGGCTTAGACCAGGTGGAACGGCCGTGTGGATCGGCCTCCATGAGAACACTTCGGATTTCAACGCATACGATATCATCTTGCCGGAGAAGAAGCTGTTGGGCAGCTATGCATGTACGCAGCAGGAACTTGGCCTGGCACTCAACTGGATTGCGGAAGGGAAGATTGACGCGAAGAGCTGGACGTCGGTGATTCCGTTGGATCAGGCCAAGGAAGGGTTTGAAACGATGGTTAGGCCCGGCCCAGGGGACGTAAAAGGAGTTATAGTCAACCGATGATTCTTGTTCGATTAGAAACTGAGTCCGGCCCGATTTGGGCCGCCAGGCAGGGCACCGAGTTCTGCGCCGTAAAGTGGATCGATGGCCAGCCCATGGCGACCGATGAGACGGTTACCGGCGACCGATTGCTTGCTCCTGTAGACCCTCCCGTTATCCTCGCGATTGGTCTCAACTACAGGCATCACGCCGAAGAATCCGGGGCCGAGATCCCAAAGTTTCCGGTGCTTTTTGTAAAGACGCCGAATACCCTGATTGGGCCCGAAGAGCCGATTATCCTTCCCAAGAAACTGGTGAGCTCGAAGGTCGACTTTGAAGGCGAACTCGCTTTTGTAATCTCCAAAAAAGCGAAGAACGTGCCCAAGGAGAAGGCCATGGATTACGTTCTCGGCTTTACCATCGCTAACGATATCAGCGCACGCGATTGGCAAAAGGATTGGGGCGGTTCGCAGTGGATCAAAGGGAAATCGTTTGACAATTTCTGCCCGGTAGGGCCAGATCTCGTCACTCTCGATGAGTTTGAAGATTGGCGTCGATTGAGGCTGAAAACAACAGTTAGCGGCGAAGTCATGCAGGATTGGTTTACGGACGACCTGATTTTTGATATTCCAACCTTGGTTGAGTTTTTAAGCGGCAGCACCACTTTGTTGCCGGGCACCTTGGTCTTGACGGGAACCCCGCAGGGCGTGGGTATGGCAAGAAATCCTCCGCGCTTCTTGCACAGCGGCGACGTTTGTGAGATTGAAATCGAAGGGATTGGATGCCTGCGCAATCCGGTCATCGACGAGAGGCTTTAATGATTACCCATCGCTTGCAGAACAAGCAGGTCTCGGTCGATATCCATCCCGAAGTGGGCGGCCGTATCTCAAGTTTTGTTCACCTTCGGAGCGGCTACGACTATGTGTGGTGCAACACGGGCATCCCAAATCGGCGCGAAGAGCCGGGCACGGAATACGACCCAAATTTCTTTGGCGGCCTGGAGGAGCTCCTTCCAAATGACCTAGAAGAGAACATCGATGGCGTCGACTGTCCCGACCACGGAGAGCTGTGGACGCTCGAGTTAGAGACTCTGGAAGCCACTGACCGTTTGGTTAAATTAGAGGGCGAACTTCCGCTTTTTCGTTTGCGCGTTGAAAAATCGATCACTCTGGAGCATAACGCATGCGTTGTCTACTCGCGGATTACCAATATGTCAAATGAGAAAAGGCATTTTCTTTGGAAGCTCCATGCCGCGTTAAAGATTGAACCGGGAGATAGGATTGATTGCGAGGCAGCGCGCTATACGGCCGTCGATCCTGAATGGAGCCGCCGAAAAGGGTTTGGCCACTGGGAAGGGGAAGAGATTCCCGCCTTTGATGGCACGACCGAGTTTTTATACTTACAGGGCCTGCGCTCTGGGACGATGTCGTGGAGCAATCGCGAACGCAAGTTCGAGATCCAGTTTGATACAGAAGTGTTTCCTTACGCCTGGTATTTCGCTTCCTACGGCGGCTTCTTCGACCACCACGTGGCGATTCTGGAGCCTTGCACAACCATGCCAAAATCTGTGGTGGAAGCGGCCAAGATGCACCAATGCAGCGCATTGGGGCCGAACGATTCCCTAGAAACAACCTATCGATACGTCGCGAGTTAGGCATGAAAATCGAGCATGTTGAGGCCTACTACCTGCGCATGCCGGAGGTCTTGGATATTGGCGACGGTAGCCAGGATGCGCTCCTTATTTCGGTAGATTGTGGCGGAGTAACTGGTTGGGGGGAATGCGAGGCATCGCCCCTGCCGACAATTGCGGCTCTTATTGCGCCTCTTTCGCACAGTGCATGCCATCCGGTTTTAGATTCGGTTTTAGGCATGCCGCTTGATTCTTTGGAGGATATTGGGCGGATTCACCAAAAGGTTAAAGAGCGTTCGCAAGATTTGCTGCAGACGGATCACGCCCTAAGCGGAATTGACATGGCTCTTTGGGACAACTTGGGCAAGCGCTTGGACTTGCCGGTTTGGCAGCTTTTCGGTTCGTCTAGCGAACCTAAGATTGCCTATGCCAGCCAACTGTTTGGAGACACTCCTTCTGCCACCTATGAGGCCGCCAAGCGGGTTGCCGAGAGTGATTTTCGCGCCGCCAAGTTTGGCTGGGGTCCGATCGGAAAAGGGTCGTTAGAGGAAGACCGCGACCAGGTAGCCGCCGCCCGAGAGGGGCTCGGCTGGGACCGCGATTTGCTGGTGGATACGGGCTGCGCCTTCGGCCACGATGTGGCCCGTGCCTCCGCGCTGATTCCGGTTTTGGAAGAGTTTAAAGTCAAGTGGTGGGAGGAGCCGTTTCTTACCGGCGCGTTGGCTGAGTACTCGTCGCTCGCTAAGTTGACTTCGATTCCGCTTGCCGCTGGCGAAAGCTGCCACACGGCGGACCAAGCGCGGCATTTTGTGGATTACGCAGGAGTTGGCTTTATCCAAGTCGACTGCGGCCGCATCGGCGGGATTACTTCCGCGCGGCAAGTTGCCGGCTATGTGCGAGAGAAGAAAGTGGCATACGTGAACCACACGTTTACTTCCAACTTAGCGCTCAGCGCTTCGCAGCAGCCCTATGCCGATTTTGCTGCATGCTACTCCGAAGTTCCGACCACGATTTCTTCTTTGGCTATTGCTATCGGCGGCGAGCCTTGGCAACCGGATTCGAACGGCTTCGTCTACGCCCCAACTGGCGCTGGGCTCGGAATCGATATCGATCCGTCACGGTTCAAGGCTTACGAAGTTGCGGTTGAGATTAGCGTGGGTGGGAAGAGGGTCTGGCCCAAGTAAGAATGTGTGGTGTCGCGTGCCTTGTGTTATGAGACAATCGCAAAACTAGGGAGCTCAATTTACTTGTGGATTGTGCGGAATTGTGCGGTATTTTGCGGCGCAAAATAGGTTCAAAAACAATTAGAAATTAAAAAACAGTCTTGATTCTTGGCTTTATCTTGAAGCGAATCCATCATTCGCTTGGGCCTTTCAGATGCAGACGGAGGACCGGCCGTTATTGTAAAAACCATTTTTAGGTTTTGCGATTGGCTCTTTTGTGTTAGGCCCCTTTTATCCCTAGTCGCTTGACCGGTTTTAAGACACAAGACACAAAACATAACACATTTATCTATGTACATCTAAAATAGATGTATAATGAAATCAGAGGCTTCCTATGGCATTCAAAAGCGATCTCGATACAATGATATTAGCGGTGCTTCGCACCGAATCGATGCACGGCTACGAAATAGCCAAGGCGATTAAGCAGCGAAGCGCGGAGGTTCTGAAAGTCGGCGAGGGCCAGCTTTACCCCGCACTTCACATTTTGGAAAGGGACGGCTTAGTAAAGGCCGAGTGGGAGCAGCAACTTGGCAAGCCCGCGAAGAAAATCTATTCCATTACAGAAGCGGGCGCGAAGAAGCTAGCTAAGCAGAAAAAGGAATGGGATAGCTTCGTTGCCGGGGTTGGCGCAATCCTAAACCTGGAGGGCGGACATGTCTAATTCGATTGAAGAATATTTGGCAGAATTGCGCAAACGTCTAAGCAAGCGGTTAAGCCAAAGCGAGGTAGAAGATCACCTGGCTGAAACGCGCCAACACCTTGAATGCGCATCCGCCGAAAATGGCGAAGGTCCGGAGGGAGAGAAAAAGGCGACGCAGGCCTTTGGAGACCCGCAAAAGCTATCTACTCAAATCATCGATGCCCACTCACCAAGGCGGCCGTGGTCAGCGGCAGGGGCAATAGCTTGTCTAGTTGGCGTACCGCTCTCGCTGCTGTTGGTTGCTTTTCTGTTTCAGAAGTCCTACGGCATGTGGACCGTTTCTGCAAGCTTCATCATTCTAACAGTTCTCTTTGTTTGCTTCTCCGTAAGAAATGGAAGCCCTCTTTCCAAACAGATTGCGGTGGCCGGGCTAGCGGTGGGTTTTCTATTTCCCATGCTGGAATGCTTCATGTTCGTGACTACCATGCCTGAGGTCGGCCATGGACTCGTTCCTAGGTTTGAGGCGAAAAGTTATATTGCCGCCTTCAACAAGGAATCGGCACAGTTGGCGTCAATCAAAAAGCTCGTCTCTAATGCTCGACAAGCCTACGGAGCCGATTCAAAAGTGTTTCGCTCCAAAGTGCAGACGGCCACTGGCTATGTCGTGCCGGTACGCCTGATTACGACGTATTTACGCGGCTATGGTGCTAATTATTCGGTGGAAACGCGCACACTTGCTACCTTCGACGACGCAAAGATTTTTTGGGAGGAGTCTGCCCGGTGGGGGGCATTTTCGACAGTCGACGATCGTGCGGGAGACGCTTCGACGATTGAAGACGAACTCCAAAAACCCATTCTCTCGGAGTATCGAGTATTTCTAAGCGACTATCAAAGTTGGCAGGCGCTAGCGGTTTACATCCTTCTCATGGTCGTGCTCAACTACCTATGCGTAAGCATTCCGATATGGTTTCGACGGGCCATGCGCAGACGGCCGATTTCTACTTAGACTTACCGGCTGTAGCCTTTACTTTCTTGGGCTTCTTCTTGGGCTCGGCAACTCGAGCCACCGCCTGACGCGGAAGCTGGATAACCTCGGCATAAGTCTTGACGGGCTTATGCCCGAACCGGGCAAAGATCTCTTGCAGGTATTTGCCCGTGTGCGATTCCTTAACCCCCGCCACGTATTCCGGCGTGCCTTCAGCAACCAGGCGCCCGCCTTTGTCGCCACCCTCTGGTCCCATATCGACAAGCCAGTCGGCCGTCTTGATCACATCTAGGTTGTGCTCGATCACAAGCACTGTGTTGCCTTGCTCCACAAGCCGATGCAGAACCACCAACAGCTTGGCGACATCCTCAAAGTGCAGGCCAGTAGTTGGCTCATCAAGAATGTAAATCGTAGAGCCGGTTGCGCGTTTACTAAGCTCGGCCGCCAGCTTGATTCGCTGCGCTTCGCCGCCGGATAGGGTGGTTGCCGGCTGGCCCATGCGAATGTAGCCGAGGCCAACGTCGAGCAAGGTCTCCAGCTTCCTAAAGATCTTGGGGATCGGCTTGAAGAACTCACAAGCCTCTTCGATGGTCATCTCCAAAACTTCAGCGATGTTCTTGCCTTTGTATCGAACCTCCAAAGTCTCGCGGTTGTAGCGTTTCCCCTTACAGACTTCGCACGGAACATACACGTCGGGCAGGAAGTGCATCTCGATTTTGATGATGCCGTCGCCTTTGCAGGCTTCGCATCGGCCGCCCTTCACATTAAAGCTAAATCGGCCGTTCTTGTAGCCCCGCATGCGCGAATCCTGCGTCATGGAAAACAGCTCGCGGATCATATCGAAAGTGCCCGTGTAGGTGGCTGGGTTGCTGCGGGGAGTTCGGCCAATCGGAGACTGGTCGATATCGATGACTTTGTCGAAATCCTCTAAGCCCGTAACTGAATCGTGCGGCTCCCAAACGCCCCTTGTGCCGTACACGTCGTACATCAGCCGCGGGAACAGGGTGTCCTGAATGAGGGTGCTCTTTCCTGAACCGGAAACGCCGGTTACGCAGGTGAACAGCCGGTGGGGCACCTTCAGGTCAACATTCTTTAGATTATGCCCACGCGCGTTCTTTAGCTCGATCCAACCATTGATAGGCTCTCTTCGCGAAGCCGGAATAGGGATGGACTTGGTGCCCTTTAGGTATTGCGCTGTTACGCAATCGGTCTTAAGGAAGTCTTCCGGAGTGCCTTGAGCGACGATTCTGCCGCCATGCTCGCCTGCGCCGGGGCCGAGGTCGATCAGCCAGTCGGCGGCCATCATTGTTTCCTCGTCGTGCTCGACAACTAGCACCGTATTGCCAAGATCCCTTAGACGCCGCAACGTCTCAATCAGCTTTCGGTTATCGCGCTGATGGAGACCGATGCTGGGTTCATCCAAGATATAAAGGCAGCCCATAAGGCCGCTGCCAATCTGGGTTGCGAGCCTAATCCTTTGCGCCTCGCCACCGGCTAAGGTTCGCGCGTTTCGGTCGAGAGTTAAATAAGAAAGCCCGACGTCGAACAAGAACCGCAGCCGCTCCATGATCTCTTTCACGGCCCGCTCGGCGATGGTCGTTTGTCGCTTGCTTAGCTTCCTTGGCAGCTCTTGGAAGAACTTCAGCGAATACTCAACAGGCATGGCAGCCACATCGGAAATGCTGAGCTTATCGATTTTAACGCTCAAAGTTTCCGGCTTTAGCCTCTTGCCTTGGCAGACCGGACAAGGCTTGGTCGCCATGTACTGCTCAAGGTCCCGCTTCACGTAATCGCTTTCCGTTTGGTCGTATTTCTTTCGCAGGCTGGCGAGCACACCGTCCCACTTAGTTGTAAATTTCCGCTCGCTGCGGCCATAACGAACCTTTACGCTCACCGGCTCTTTTACGCCATACCAAACGGCATGCATATCGTTTTCGCTTAGGTCCTTGACCGGTTTGTTGGCATCGAAACCAACTGCGTTGCCGACCGCATCCAGCATGTCCGGCCACCACTCTTTGGTTTCGCCAGATTTGTACACGAAAGGCGCGATAGCGCCATCGCGCAAAGGCTTGCTTGGATCGGGAACGATAAGATCAGGATCGAACTCAGTCTTGGTGCCAAGTCCGGTGCAGTCCGGGCATGCGCCAAACGGCGAATTGAACGAGAACATGCGAGGCTCCAGTTCAGGCATGCTGAATCCGCACTCGTTGCACGAGTAGCTTTCGCTAAAAAGTTTGTCTTCCCACTCTTCCGAACTCGATTTTTGGGAACTGAGGGTGACCATGCCTTTGCCCATCTTCAGCGCTGCTTCGATTGAATCGGCGAGTCGGCGATCTATACCCTCTTTCATCACCAGCCGGTCGACAATCACTTCGATGGTGTGCTGCTTGTAGCGGTCCATGGGGATGTCGTCGGTGACTTCGTAAAGCTCACCGTCGACTCGAACACGCACATAACCGGCCCGGTTAATCTCCTGCAAAACGCTCTTGTATTCGCCCTTTCTTGCACGAACAACCGGGGCGAGGATCTGAATCTTCGTGCCTTCCGGAAACTCTCGGGCGCTGTCCACAATCTGGTCGGTCGATTGTCTTTCAATGGGCCCGTGCCCGTTCGGGCAGAACGGCACGCCAACCCTGGCGAAGAGGATTCTCAGATAGTCGTAAATCTCAGTTACGGTGCCAACGGTGGAGCGGGGGTTTCGGCTGGCTGATTTTTGGTCGATGGAAACGGCGGGGGAAAGGCCCTCAATGTGGTCCACGTCCGGCTTGTCCATCTGCCCCAAGAACTGGCGGGCATAGGCGCTAAGGGATTCAACATATCGTCTTTGGCCCTCTGCATAAATGGTGTCAAAGGCGAGTGAAGACTTTCCACTGCCTGATAAACCGGTTATGACGACAAGCTTGTCACGTGGAATTTCCACCGTGATGTTCTTGAGGTTGTTCTCCCGGGCACCGACGACGACAATCTTATCCTGAGGCATGGAATGTTGATTTTACCTACGAAAAGGTAGACGAAAGACCACGCGTTTTAAACGTGGTCTTTTATCGTTCTACGATTTTTTTGGTGGACTGATCGCGCAGGTCTAGAGTGATGAACAATAATATAAGAGCAGATGAATATTCCAACAGGTTTAGAAGGCGTGCTATCCATGGATGCCGAGATCATGCATGGCGATGTGTGCTTTGTTGGCACCCGCGTGCCTCTTTCAATTCTGTTGGATTGGCAGGCGGAAGGAATCGGCCTCGAGGAGTTTCTGGAAAGTTATCCTTCCGTTAGTCGAGATCACGCCAAGCAAGTTTTGCTTTGGGAACGAGAGAAATTAAGGGAAGCCGTCGGATTTAGGCTTGCCGGTTAGATGAAGATTCTGCTCGACGAAAACTTTCCTAAGGTTCTGATGGCGGAATTTTCGCAGCATGAGTGCGAACACGTTTTGGATTTAGGCTGGGCCGGGATCAAAAATGGGCAACTACTCGCAAAGGCGGAGGCCGAAGGGTTTGAGATTCTGGTCACTTTAGATCGAAACATCTACTACCAGCAAAACATGGTCGGCAGGAAGCTTGCAGTTTTTGTGATAGCCCCGGCCCAGCAAGGGCCAAGTGGTGCGAGCGGCGTTTTAAAAGACCTTCTGTTGGGTTTAGAGGAGGGACCGCCAACCCAGTTCCGAGTATTTCGGGAGAAGCCCTAAGCTGGACTACCGCCATTGGCGACTTTATTTTTCTTCGCCTTAAGTTTTCGCTCGAGCCACGCGGAGGCCTTGGAAAGCTGAAAGCCGCCCGCAACTGCAATCGGCGCTCCGATGCCGGTAATAAGTAAGATTACATACCAGTTGATCAGAAAAAGAGGCTCGCTCTCGAAAATGATGACCAACGACAAAGCCATCAGCAGATAACCAGCCGGCCCGATCAAAAACAGATACTTCTTGCGAGGCTCAAAAGTGTGCCATCGTAGGCGGGCGACCACGGAAAAGGCAATGCCAAACCACAAGCAGGTCGCAATCATCGGCGCAATTATCGGTGTTGCGTCGCTAGGCTCCAGATGCACGATTCCGTGATGAAGGCCGGGCTTCTGCTGAAACGATAGCTGCCTTTATTCAATTTGCTGCCTCTTCTACATTGTAGTGCAAAAGTCCTTTGGCCACCAGCCTAAGTGCCGACGTCGTGATGAAGCGCGTCTTGATAGTTTCTCTGAGCGTGTTCGTTATCCGGGGCGAGATCCAGCGCCTTTTTGAGGGCGGCAACGGCCGCATCAAATTTCTTTTCCTTTAGCAGTGCGACCCCGAGATTATTCCAAGCATGGGCGTCTTCTGGTGCCAACTTTGTGGCTGACACTGCATCCTTTTCCGCAGCTTTAAGGTCTTTTAGCTTAATCTCAAGCATAGAGAGGTTCACATAAGCGCCGGCCTGTTGCCGGTCCGAATTGTTCAAAGCGGATTTGCCGCTCAGTCGGATGGTGAGTTGGAGTTCATTTCTGGCGCCTTGGGGATTTGTGTCGATGAGGATTGCCGCCAGCGTGTTGTGAAAGTCGGGCTCGCTAGGATCAAGTTTAATCGCTTCTTCAATGTCTTTTTTAGCGGCTTCCATATCCCCGTTTCGGGCTTCAGCTTTGGCATCATCGCTGTAATCCCAGGCTTTGTCCGTGGTTGGAAATTTCGCCGTCCTAGGATCGGAGGTATGGATGGGATGACAACCCGAGATGGCAAGTGCAACCGAAATTAGAACGAGGTTGGATTTGTACATTAGCGTTTACCTTTGCCGAAAAATAGTGTGCTGATCACTTTCCAAATTACAGACGCAAGTGCTACTCCAGATGAAGTCGTAGAGATTCGCCTGAATGCACCTTGGCTGAGCCCCTTAGCGTTGACTTTGATAGAAACGGACCGGAATATTCCGGTGGGCGATAGCGAAATACAGTTCTGCGGCTGAGAAAAGCAATATAAGCACGGAATTGGGATTCCACCGACGGTTTCTTAAGAGCACAACGGCAAGAATAACCGAGCCAAAATACAACAAGGCTCCGACTACCGATACGCCCCAAAGCCAATGCTCATTCCAGGCTTTCTCTTCGATACCCCATTGCGTCATGTATCGATTCATTTCCGGACTGGATAACTGCGTGTATGATTTCTCTTGATTCAACGGCCCTGCGACAAGCATTCCCAAAAGAGACGTTGGCCCAACAGAAAGGAACAGTGAACTTATGAACATAAGCCACATAGATTGTTCGCTGAAACTCAAATTCAGATTAATGGGCTTCTGAAGCCAAGATCCTTTATATTCGTCCCTTCCTGGGCCGGAATTAAACAACCGTTGCCCTTGCCATGCATTCGTTGCACATTTGACAATTGTACGTTGCCGCGTTTTTATCCGCTACAGATCGGTTGAGTGAATCTCGATGTGCCGAAAGATTCGATACCGCACTGGATTACTTCCCACGGTTAGAGATGAGTCGTTGCAAATCCGTTCCACAACATCCACCGGGTTATCTTCCTTTGCAGAAAGAATGAGCCCATCTGCCAGGCTCGTCTCTATCTGAACATCGAACGTCTCGTGCCCGACCGCGGCAATGTAAAGCCCATCTTCGCGCTTTGTAACTTGAACCCAGTTGTTTGGCCCCTTGGCTACGGGTTGATCCATCCAATCCGCTGGAAATTTAATTTGCGCTTCAACCGAAGGAATATGGAGAACCTCAATCACGGCGACGCCTTTAGCCTTATCGACCGACTTCAACGTTACATTAAAGTCGATCGAGTCTTCGCCGAGTATCACCCTTTTCCCATCAGCCCACGAGGAGGGCTTGCCGTATTTAAACAAGAAGTGGTCTCCCGGCTTGTTCAAGTGAGCCCAGCTAGTGGCTATCTTCAAGTCCACATAGAAGGTCATCAGGTCGGTGATCGGCCCGATTAAGTGTGGATCGGCCTTGCTGAGATCTGGATACGGCGGGTAGTACCCGGGAACCAATGAAAGGCTTTGCCTAAAATCGGCTTTCGCCGGATCAAGCGCCATACTTTTGCCATCCTGAATGAGGGCCGACCAAGCAAAGTTCTCCACGAAGTGGCCACCTGCATTCTGCGAAACAACCCCCTTCACCTCTGCGCTGTAAGTCTCCGTTGACTTTCGGTCCTTGTTCGTCGCCGTCATCACGTAGTCAAGCTTTTGCCCGACTTCATATTTCCGCGCCGGCAGTTGCAAGGCAAGAGACAAAACGATCGCGCAATCATAAGGCTAAGTTTGCACAAAGTTCCTAGGACTCAACCCAATTAATCATTGCCCCACACACCAAATCTCTGTATCCTAAACTCATGAGGAGGTTGTTGCCAGTGGCGTTAATGGTGCTTCTTGCCCCCTGCTGCTTCGCAACCAGCTACTATCTTTCCGCGGCGGGCAACGACTCCGCTGCTGGCACGGCGCCAACCACAGCGTGGAAAACCTTAGCCCGCCTCAATAGCGCCGCTCTAAACTCAGGTGACATCATCTACTTGAGGGGCGGCGACACATTCCCCGGCACGCTAAAGCTGCCCACAAACAATTTGACTGCTACCTCCTACGGAGCCGGAACAGCCGCCATCAACGCCGGCACTGGAGACGGAGTGGATATTTTCGACGTAAGTGGCGCGCAGCTTAATAGCTTAATCATCGAAGGTGGCTGGAATGCGGAAACACAAAGTGGCAATAGCGGCATTGGCGTAAACGCCTACTGCGACCTTCCAAACGCGCAAAAGCTGATTGGACTCACCCTAACCAATCTTACAGTTCACGGCTTCCAACAAGAGGGGATTTGTCTTGGAGCCCATCCTACCGATGGCAGCAAGAGTGGATTTTCAACAGTTTTAATCCAAAGTTGCACGGCTTACTCCAATGGAAACGCGGGGATCGAGAGCTACGGCTACTTCAATCGAAACGCCACTACCTATGCCCACTCCGGAGTTGTGGTTACGGGATGCACGGTTTACGACAATGAGGGTCTGGCTAATGCAACCAACAACACAGGCAACGGTATTGAACTCGGCGACGTCCAGAACGCCGCCATAGCGCATTGCGTAGCCTACAACAACGGCCAGCGAAACGTTTTTTCCGGCGGCGGGCCGGTTGGGATCTGGGCTTGGGATTCAGACTCAGTAACCATCGAATGGTGCGAATCGCATGACAATCACTCGCAAACTGCGGATGGAGATGGATTCGATCTTGACGGAGGCGTGACCAATAGTGCGATCCAATACTGCTACGCCCACAACAACGATGGAGCAGGCTTTCTCGTTGCCGAGTTTTCCGGCGCGCGCACTCTAAACGATCTCACTCTTCGGTACAACATTAGCCAAAACGATGGCCAGAAGGGTGGCTACGGGTCCATGGTCTTGTGGAACGGCGGGTCGGGCGTACAGAACTGTGAAATCTATAACAACACGTTTTATTCGAGCGATTCATCGCCGGCTGTGAACTTCTTCAGCGCAGTCAGTAATGTTTATCTTCGGGATAATGTTATTGCTTCTACCGTGGCGCCTCTCGTCAATGCCCAAGGCGGGCTTACAGGGATTCTTTTCCAGTCGAACGATTACTGGGCAGGCGGAGGGCCTTTCATTATCAGCAACGAAAGTTCGCAGATTTCAAGCCTGGCCGCTTGGCAGGCCTTAGGACAAGAAAAGATCGGATCAGCCCTCGCCGGACTGTGGACAAATCCTGGATACGTCGCGCTTGGTGGCGGGCAGACTTTGGATAGCGGGTACAAGCCGGGTTGGTTGCTTTCTTACTATCTCACCCAAACCTCCGCTCTGATCGGAAGCGGTGTGGCGATGTCAACATTTGGAGTTGCTCCCGGTAATGCCGACTTTTTTGGATATCCGATCCAAGCTACCACCATCGGGGCATCTTCGGCGAAGCTTTTTACAGCGCCTCGATAACCTAGCCCGCGTACTGGTAATGTTTTAGAATGCTTCGCTCTCTGCCCCTCGCGGCCCTCAGTTTAGTTTTCGCCTGCTCTGCTTCGGCCCAGATGGCCAGAAACTATCACCTTGAGGACGTCAACTGGGCGATCTACTTCGATGAAAAGGCCCGGACCATTAATGGTGATGTCACTAACACGCTCACGCCCCTCGCTGATGGAATCACTCAAATCGCCCTCAATGAGGGCAAACTGACGATCTCAAAAGTGGCCGTTAACGGCGCGGAAACAACCTACACCGTTGATGCCGCCCACGAGCAAATGGTGATCACCCTGCCAAAACCCGCCAACAAGGGCGATCAACTAAAGGTTGAAGTCACGTATACCGGAACTCCCCAAGCGGGTGTGTATTTTGTCTATCTGGATCGATCGGAACGGCCCGTGACCACGAACATGATCTACACCCAAGGCGAAGCGGAAGACACTCGTTATTGGATGCCCACCTACGATGAACCGGACGATAAAGCAACGAGCGAATGCGAGATCACAGTTCCGGCCGATTACTTCGCGCTAAGCAATGGCGCATTATTGGACACCTCTGATTCAACGAAGAACGGCGCCCCGATGAAGACTTATCATTGGAAATGCGAGCAGCCTCACGCGACGTACCTCAATAGTTTTGTAGCGGGCAAATACATCGAAGGCAAAGAAAAATGGGGCGATCTGCCCGTGAACTGGTACGTGCCAGCCGGAACCGAAAGCATGGGCGAGCCCACCTTCGGTGGGACGGCGGATATGGTGAGGTTCTACAGCGAACTCACCGGCATCAAATACCCCTATGCTAAATTCGCCCAGTCAGCAGTGGCCGATTTTCCGTTTGGCGGCATGGAGAACATCAGCGCGGTCACCCAGATGATCGACGCGCTTCACCCACCGAAGGAGCACGGCTACGAGGATATTCGGGGACTCGTCCTTCACGAGCTAGCACACCAATGGTTTGGCGATTTAGAGACCTGCGCGAACTGGCCAAACATCTGGCTGAACGAAGGCTTCGCAACCTTTTTGCCTCATTTTTACTTCCGATACAAGGATGGCGAGGACGAGTATCAGATCGAGAAACTCGGGGACATTGAGGGAGCGATGGGTGCCATGGAGTTTCATGCCCGGCCAATGATTGAGACCAAATACAGCGTTCCCATGGATCTCTTTATGGACGGGCACGCGTACGAGGGCGGATCGGCAAGGCTCTTTACCCTTCAGGCATATCTTGGCGAAAAGACTTTTTGGAAGGGCATTCACCAGTTCCTGGTGGATTACGGCTACAAAGCGGTGACCACCGACCAGTTTTTTGCTTCCATGAGCAAAACTACGGGCAAAGATCTAAGCGTTTTCGAAAAGGAGTTTTTCCACACGGCTGCCCTGCCAAAACTTACCGTGAAGAGGGTTGGGAATCTCGTTACAATCACCCAATTTGCGGTGCCCTTCCATCTGGATATGGATTTTTGGGACCTGCATAACGGCCAATGGGTCAAGCACGTGGTGGCGCTTCACGGAACCAATGCAAGCGTCCGCCTTGCCGCCGCGAAAGACGCGTATGTTTTGGATCCCGAAGTGAACTGGGTGGCAACGATCACCTATGACGAAACCTTTTCGCAGGATCAGTTGATTGCGCTCTATAAGAATGCTCCCAATGCAGCCGCGAAACAGAGAGTTTTAGAACTCTACAACGGGCTCATCCAAGAGCCGGGGAAGGCCAGTCAGTGGCTAGTTGGCGAACTGTCGCAGGAGACTTCTCTCCCTCTTCGCCGCTTGATTGGGCAAATGCTGCCAAGCTCCTTCTCAGAGGCCCTGATCTCGCTCAGCAAAGACCCAGATCGCCAGATCCAGTTCGGTGCAGTCAACAAGTTGGCGGGAGGCGGAATGGGGGATTCCGTTAAAGGCCGATTAAACGAAATATGGGCTAGTTCAGAGGCAGGCGATTTGATTAAAGCGCCCGCTCTCAGAGGCCTTCTTCGAGTCACGAAGGATGAAGCCTTGGCAGAAAAAGCCTATTCCATGGATTCGTTTGGGGACGGTTTCAGAACGACAGCCCTGGATTGGTGGACCACCACAAATCCGGATAAGGCGCGTCAATTGGCGCTAGCGGCTTTGGCTGGGGCGGCTACCGAGAATCTGAGGCTTGCCGCGATTCGGACACTGGGCGGCGTGAAAGATAAGTCCGGCCAGAAAGTGGCGTTTAATGCGCTCATTGATCGCCTGAAGGATCCCAGCCTTCACGAGAAATTATCGGGAGTACGAGCCCTGATGGATTACGGCGATGCAGCAGCAGTGCCTGCTTTGCATCAGTTGGATGATTTCAGCATGTACCAGCTGCGCGTTGAAGCGCAACAGGCCGAAGCGGCGCTGGAGAAGAAGTGAAGAGTGAAAGCCAAGCAGTGATTGCGGGAACCCCCATCCCAACCCTTCCCCCTCCGCCGGAGCGCAAGGGGAAGGGCCTTTTCGGACCTTTCTATCAAATCACTTATCGCTTACGGGCGCGACTTCCTTCGTCTGAAATTTAAACTCTATGCGGACCTCGTAAACCCGGGGCCAAGGTAGAAATATCTTCACGTCGTCTAACCCGGAAACTTCATATTCCTTGTTATCCGCCGTGAACTTCTGGCCCAAAAACTCCTGGTCAAAGGTGTCGATCAGGTGCTTGTTAAGGTCGCGCTTCACGAAGTCGTTAATCATCACGAAGTCTTTGCCGTAGGTTTCCTCGCGGTTGGCGGTGGGCGTAGCATCGATAAGCTTGTAAGCCACCGGGCGGGTGAACTTGTGATAGTCGTAGTCGTTCACAAAACGATGCAGCAAGAACTCGCGTTGAGCGGTTTCGCGCTCAAGGGCATCGGTGCCCGTTTTCTTGGCGAAAAGGTACACGTTCGCGGCGGGAATCGTGGTTCCCATCGTGTTCCCGGCCGTGTTCCAACCGGCGAACGATAGCAGCTTGGTCATGCGCCCGTTCTGCAGTAGCGAATTGAATAGCTCCGGGTCGGCCGTGCCATCTTTTGCAAGATCGATGTCGGCAACGGCAGCCGGAATACCATGATCGGCATCATTGTTGAGATCCATCAGAAAGGCCTGGAACTTATCCTCATTGCGCCCCGGCGTGTTCACGTACAGGGTGTAATCGCAGGTGGGGTCGTTTTCATCGATCGGGCGAGCGCCGCTGGCAAAGATCTGGTCGGCCAAACTGTCTTCGATATCTTTCGATTCGTAGCTGGCGATTTTCATCTTCCCATCGGGATCGGAATACACGATGCGGATCCTGGGAATCCAATCTGTTTGTCTAAGCAGGGCGCGGCTCACGAGCACATTAGAAAGTTGGTCGATTCCTTCACAGAAATAGATCCTTCCTCCGATTGCCAGATCGTCAACCTCGGAATGAAGCTTTCTTGTTTCCGGGATGAACGGGCCGTACTGCTTGGCATCGTCCTGACCAAGAATGCAGTAATCGAACAGGCCCTTCTTGGTCATTCGAAGGAGTTCTTGTTGAACCGTAAAATCGCGCAGCCGGGCTGCTTCATACCAAGAGATGAGCGCGGGCGGCAGCTTCGCTCCAAGAGCCTGAGCCGACTGAAACAAAGCAGTAGTGCCTTCTTCTCGGTACCGGTCTTTTGCTTCCTCATAACGTCCAAGGGGCATCGCCCATCTGGCGGAAGACTTGGTTCCGGTGGCGTAGAGCCTCATTATTGAGGAGAAGCCATAAAAGCGCACGCTTGGGTGTGCCTGACGGATCTCTTCTAATCTCCGAAGCCGGTGCATCGCAGTCGCCAGCGAGGTGTCGGGCGTCCTTGAGGCGATCAGCCCACCGTAGGCAATCATGTCGGTGCTGACTACCACCGATTTGACATCTGTGAAATCCAGCTTCTCCAACCAGTCGAGGATGTATTCGGGAACGCCGGGATTTGTAAACCGCCCCAAGTCTTCGTAAGGGGGCATTACGATGTCGCAATTTGCGATCTTGCCTATCATCTGCGCGAATTGACCAGATGCCGGACGGCTATCGAGGGGAACCAGGACAATCTTCTCGGCCCTGGCTAAACTGGTTATGAGGCCCAAGAAAATTACCGGCCAGATTCGCATCGGATTCAAGATACCCGGGCGCATGCTGAGATAGAACATTCGGAAGCTCGAACCCCTCACTTCTTAAAGTTGACGAGTTGCAACTGCGTTTTGTGCAGTTGAAAAGTGAGGATTGTTAGGAAGCTAGCTGGCGACCCTTTTTATGGTCCGGATGCATCCACTTGCGGCCCCACTCTGAAAGCGCTTCGAAAATGCAGTTCAGCTCCAATCCCTTCTCGGTCAGCGAGTACTCCACGTTGGGAGGCATCGTGCTAATCACAACTCGGCTGATGATTCCTTCTTCTTCTAAATCTTTTAACCGATCGCGTAGAGTGCGCGGGTTGATCCCATTCTCGCGGCTGATCTCATTAAAGCGGCGCTTCCCGCCGAGAAGACTCCTTACGATGCGTAGATTCCACCTCTGATTAAGTAGGTCCAGAGTTGCGTTCATCGGGCAAAAGAACTCGTCGTGATCAGTTGGCTTCATTTCTTCCTATCTAATATACGGATTGACGGACTAAAAAGTATAGCGCTTACCGTAGTGGGTTTAAAGTTGTGGCGTAATAGGAAATCTAAGCGCTATAGAAAAGATAGTAAACCTGTCGGTTAGTCGAAAGTCGAAAGTCGAAAGTCGAAAGGCGAAAGGCGAAAGGCGAAAGGCGAAAGGCGAAAGGCGAAAGGCGAAAGGCGAAAGGCGAAGGTCGAAAGGCGAAGGTCGAAAGATTTTTTGCTGCAATGCAAAAGATTTCGAAATTTAATGCGGAATAAAATTTATCGCGATTGCCTGAAGATCACAACCGCTCCGGCTTGCGACGTTCGACATCCGACTTTCGACTTACAGCTAAACCGGATTCGTCGCGCCAGTCAGGATCCTCTGCTTAACGACGTCCGATGATCCGCCCAAGAGCTTGAGAGCTCGCTCCATTAGGTCAGGGTCATTACTTCGCAGAGCCGTTTCAAATGCTTGCGAGAGAAGGTGGTTTTCTCCGAGAGCCGCCGCGGATACAGTCCAGATGCCTTCAATAACTTTAGCGAGATAGAGGGGCTTGTAAGCGTTGGAGTTCATGTTTTGGACCTGCCTTATTAAGTTAACGAAAGACCCCCCGGAAAAAGGAGCCACATATTGCGAGTGTTGAAGCAATCGCGCGAAGCCATACCGGTTTCTGCTCTGGCAAGAACAAAAAAGCCCCCAATCCTTGCGGGATTGAGGGCTGATCGATAGCAATGATCCTAACGGATTAGTTGCAGTTGGGGTGCGCGCCTTCAACGTCGGTCGACCAAAGGCAGATGTTGCCGAGGGTCTGCTGATAAGGCAGGTTCTTGGCGTGGGTGTCGTCGAACTCCACGTTGAAATGGCCATCATAGCGAGTAAGGTCTTGCGTCAAGTACGCATTGTTAACTCCGCCTGCTTGGGCCGAGTCGAGCACGAAAGGTGTTGCATAGCCGGCGCCTTGGTTCGTAGTATTCTGCGAATAGGTGCCGCCGCCTTGGTTGGCCCAGTAGTTAGCATAGAACGTGCTCGTTCCAAGAGCCGTTAACTGCTGATACTCAGCGCTGGTATCGCCACAGCCGGCGATGAACTTGGAGCAGTCCGTGAGTCCGGTTGCGTTCATAACGTCGGGGCCGACGCCGTAGTAGCCAGAATCCATAAGGAGGATTGTGCTGCTGACGCGAGGTATCGATGTTGCGTTGGGCGGAGCCGGAAGGTTTGCAGAACCTCCATTAACGTTTGCCGCAGGGGACATCCAACCATCGTTGTGGCCGTAGCTGTTCTGTCCGCCGTAGTTGTCTCCGGTCTTGGCTCCGCCGTTTGCATAATACTGCAGTGCAGCAGTGCTGCCAGGATAAAACGGATTGGTCGTGCCGGGGCCGTTCCACATTGGGTAGCTCTTGATGTACGGAGCAAGCAGGTAAACGTAATACTCGCGCATGTTAACGGGCGAGGTGAGACCGCCGGCTTGGTCGGGCGCAGTTGAGTTCAGGCCGTTTGCCTGGTTTCCTAGATAGTCGGGACAGACGCTCACGGCCGTATAGTTATTTGCTACCGTACCACCGCAGTTGTATCGGTGGGCGTAAAACGTGTCGTCGTAGTCGTTTAGGTAGATGTAAGTGGCCGTTCCAATCTGCTGAAGATTGCTGAGGTCGGAGGTCTTCTTGGCAGCAAGCTTAGCTTGTGCGAAAACCGGGAAAAGGATGGCAGCGAGAATCGCGATAATGGCGATTACCACTAGAAGTTCAATTAGAGTAAATGCTTTGCGTGACATGATTTCTCCTTCTGATAAGGGCGTCGGTGTTGGTCCACACCGACCCCTAAAGGGTATCAGCCGTTTGTTGCAATTGAACCTAAGTTAACAGAAAGATCACGAGAGGATAACGGTCGGTTAACCCTCCGTTAATGCGTTCTTAATAAGTTTGAAAACAACTATGATGGTCATCGAATCGGTCTGGATCCGGCAATCAAATAGGTCTGAATCGAACGCAACAAGACTGGGTAAAAGGTGCTTCTCGCACCATGCGATGTCCGATCGCTTATTCTATACAAAATCGTTTGGGGAGCGGCAAGCAAGCAGAAATGATGGAAGTCCGAATCAACCGTCCTTAAGCCTTTAACCACTTGGTTAAAGCGGCCAACATCGTAAAGGGTCATGGGAATAATTAGGTCGCGCCCATACTCGCGTTTTAGATGCCCCGCTACTTCCACAGAAAGCTTGGGCCAAAGCGCGTATTCCTGAAAATCCGGCTTTGGATCGATCTTGGCCAACACCTTTCCAAGCAGGGACCCAACTTCTTCCGGGTCGAAAATCAGCGAGTTAGGAATCGCCTCGTGCAGTTTTTCGGCTACGGTAGACTTGCCGACGCCAAACGGACCGTTAATAAAAATGATCAAATGCTGGCCTCTGATCGACTGTTTCTAGTTGTCCAATTTGTCATCAAAGCTAAGGTTATTGACACCATGGCGATGCCGATAGAATCGATGGCCACGTCTGTCCATTTGCCGCCGCGATCCTTAACAAATGTTTGATGCCATTCGTCGCTGCACGCGTAAAACAACGAGAACAGGGCTGCCCAAACAATTGACTTGTTCCGAGAAAACGAATTCCGTAGAGCGCGAAACACAAGAAGAGTGAGGGCGGCAAACTCAAGAACGTGATAGCCTTTTACGAACAACCACCACCAACTCTTCCAAAACTCATTAAATCCTTGCTCCGAAATATGCTTTGCACCAATCGCAGCTACGCTCTTTACAAATTGCTTGCTTGGAACGAAAAAACAAGACGTAAGGAAGATGAACGACGCCCACACAAAGGCGGGGGTCCATCTCCATTTCGCACTTCCTTTCATTTAGCGCCATTTTAGCTTGGCAAGATTGTTAGAAAAAAGATCGTATAAACTTTCCACGCCAATGACCGTCCTCGACCTCACCCTTGCCATTTTTGCCGTTTCGGCGGTGGCAGGCTTTGTGGGTTCTCTAACCGGCCTCGGTGGTGGGGTGGTTCTCGTTCCGGTTCTAACCCTCGCGTTCGGAATAGACGTCCATTACGCGATGGGCGCTTCCCTGGTTTCCGTCATCGCAACATCCTCTGGTTCGGCTGCCGCCTATGTGCGAGAGGGGTTTTCCAACATAAGGGTGGCGATGTTTCTAGAGATCGCGACCTCCCTAGGTGCAATCGTGGGAGCAACCCTCGTGGCCATTGTGCCAACCGCCGCCATCGCCGTCATCTTTGGCCTGGTCTTGCTTTATTCGGCATACGAGACGGTTCAGTCTCACAAGCACACAACGGTTACGGAATCCGATGGCCTATGTAAAAGGCTAAACCTGGGAAGCGATTACCCCGAAGACGGCCAGCTTGTTAAATACGGAGTTGTGAACGCACCCGCAGGTTTTGCCGTGATGGGTATAGCCGGCGTTCTATCCGGCCTTCTCGGCATTGGATCCGGAGCGGTGAAGGTGATCGCCATGGACAGAATCATGAAGCTCCCCTTCAAGGTGAGCACCACTACGAGCAACTTCATGATTGGTGTCACCGCCGCCGCTAGCGCCGGCGTTTATCTCAGCCGAGGCTATATAGATCCGGGCCTGGCAATGCCAGTTATGTTAGGAGTTTTGGGAGGTTCGCTAGTGGGAAGCAGGTTGCTGGTGGCCGCCAAAGTTAACATTTTGCGCACGATCTTTGCAATCGTCATAAGCGCTTTAGCGGTCGAAATGCTTATCCAAGGTTTAAGAGGAGGCATCAAGTGAGCACGTTCCAAGAAGAAAAAATACAAACCCAGAATATCATTGGCCGCATGCTTCAAATTGGCGTGTTCCTATCATCAATTTTTGTGCTGGTTGGTGGCGTTGCCTACCTTATGCGGCATGGTTCGGAACTTCCTAATTACAAACATTTTGCCGGTGAGCCGCCTCAGCTCAAGAGCCTGAGACCCATCGTTTCCGATGCAGCTGGGCGAAGCACACGAGCCCTGATCCAGTTCGGATTACTGCTTTTGATAGCGACTCCGTTCGCCAGGGTGGTTTTTTCCGTAGTTACTTTTGCCCGTGAGCGGGATAGGCTTTATGTAGTATTTACATCCATAGTGCTGCTTCTTCTCATATTCAGCTTTTTTGGTTCAAATGGGACATAGTTGACTTGAGAAGTAAGCTACTAAGTCTTTGGCGGTATTGCATTAATTTACTAACAAAACTGGAACCATTCCGCCCTGTCGCCTCGTTGAAGAACTCGGGGTGAGCTTCATCCCTTTGTTATGCTCAACGTAACTAAGGCTCTCCAAAAACCTTATACATATATCGTTCTCGCCCTCCTAATCGTGCTTCTTGGCACCGTGACCGCGGTTAGCACTCCCACTGACGTATTTCCCAATATCGACATCCCCGTAGTGAGCGTTATCTGGTCTTACTCGGGGGCTTCTCCGGACATTATGGAGAAGCGCATCGACTACTACGCTGAACGCTCCTACAGCTCTGCCGTGAACGACATTGAGCACATGGAATCCCAGTCCATGCCAGGCATGAGCGTCATCAAGATTTTCTTGCAGCCAGGTTCCCGCGTAGATGCCGCCGTTGCGCAGATAACGGCCACCTCGCAGTCGGTTCTTAAAAGCATGCCGCCGGGCCTCAGCCCGCCGCTCATCATTCAGTTCAACGCCTCCAGCGTTCCCATCCTCCAAATCGGTGTGTCCAGTCCGGATATGGATCAGGCGCACCTCCGGGATTACGCCCAAAACTTTGTCCGGATCCAGTTGGCCTCGGTCCGGGGTTCAGCGATCCCTTCTCCTTACGGAGGAGTTTCTCGTGAGATCGTCATCGATCTTAATCAGCAAGCCCTTCAGGCGAATCACCTGACTCCCATGGATGTGGCGAGCGCTATTAATCTGCAAAACCTGATTTTGCCTTCGGGAACGGCGAAAATGGCGGACCGCGAGTACACGGTGAGCTTGAATAGCAGTCCGAGTGCGATCGCGGACCTCAACAACATCCCGGTCAAAAATGTAAACGGGGCAATGGTTTATGTGCGCGATGTGGCTCAGGTACACGATGGCTCAGCCGTGCAAACCAACATTGTTGATAAGGACGGAAAGCCATCGGTCTTGCTGACCGTTTTGAAAAGCGGGAACGCCTCCACATTGGACGTGGTTGACCAAATCAAAGCGCTAATGCCTAAGGTTCAAGCGACCTTGCCGAAGGATGTCCAGATCAAAATCGTCTCGGACCAATCGGTTTTTGTGCGCGCCTCAGTAAACAGCGTGATTCGTGAAGGCGCGATTGCCGCGATTCTAACCGCGCTCATGATCCTGCTCTTTTTAGGAAGCTGGCGCAGCACCTTAATCGTGGCGATGTCGATTCCGCTTTCCATCCTTTTCTCGTTGATGTGCCTAAGCGCGGCGGGGCAAACCATTAACGTCATGACTCTCGGAGGCTTGGCCCTCGCCATCGGGATCCTCGTCGATAACGCGATTGTGTCGATCGAAAACATCTATCGAAACCTTGGCATGGGCAAAACTTTGCACCGCGCCATTATCGATGGCGCTGAACAAATCGCTGCTCCCCAGCTTGTTTCCACCCTCGCGATCTGTATCGTGTTCCTCCCTATCATGGTTCTCAGCGGCGCGGCTGGTTCTCTTTTCAAACCCCTCGCCATGGCTGTGGTCTTTGCCATGGTCGCTTCTTATTTGCTTTCGCGAACCTTTGTGCCCGTGATGGCGGCAAAATTAATCGGAAAGGAAGCCCATCTTCATGCTCACGGGCATGAAGAAGTGGACTCGGGCAAGATGCGCCACCACGAGCATGTTTCAAATGGGCATCACGACGGAACTCACGCACAGCCGGCCCCCAAGGGAGATATCGTTTGGCGCGTTCACCAGATATTCAACAGGCAGTTCGAAAAGCTTCTTGACGCTTATCGACGCACGATTCAGTGGGGCGTGCACCATCGCTCCACCGTGGTCATCGGGTTTTGCGCCTTCTTCGTTCTATCGTTTGGGCTGCTGCCTTTTATGGGCGAGGACTTCTTCCCATCCGTTGACTCGGGGTCTTTCCGGCTCCATGTGCGGGCGCCTGCCGGAACTCGTCTCGAACAAACCCACCTCTTGTTCGCGAACGTGGAAAAGACGATTTCGCAGGTTATTCCAGCTAAGCAAATCGACCTTGACATAGACAACATCGGGCTTGTATACGGAGGCGTTAATGTCGCCTATAACACAACGGGAGCGATTGGTCCCGCCGATGGCGAGATTATGGTTCAACTTAAGGAGGGCCACTCCCCGACCGCGGGTTACATTGCGAATCTAAGACAAACTCTGGCCAGAACTTATCCGAACACCACATTCTTCTTCCAGCCCGCGGACATCACAACGCAGATTCTAAATTTCGGCTTGCCGGCCCCCATCGATGTTCAGGTGGTAGGGAAGAGCAAGCAAAACTACGCGTTGGCGAACCAGATCGCAGATAAAATTCGCCTTGTTCCTGGTGCCGAAGATGTTCACGTTCACCAAGTGGTTAACGATCCGGAGCTCCATATCGCTATTGACCGCGATAAGGCTCAACAGTTAGGTATTACCGAAAAGGACATCGCCAACGACCTGCTGATTTCCCTGAGTTCAAGCGGCCAGGTAATGCCCAATTTCTGGGTTGATCCCGCCAACGGAGTCAGCTACTTGGTTGCCGTTCAGACGCCCCAGTACGATGAAAGCAATTTATCTCAGCTCGAAAAAATGCCGCTGCCGGTTTCAGGCAAATACTCGACCCAGTTGCTTTCGAACCTCGGGACCGTAACCCGAAGAGTTTCGCCTCAAGTGATCAACCACTACAACATCCAGCCCACCTTCGATATCTATGCAAACGTTCAGGGTCGGGATCTTGGCAGAGTCGCTTCCGGTGTGCAAAAGGTTTTGGATTCCTTCAAGTCAAAGCTTCCGCATGGCACCAACCTCGTAATGAGGGGCCAGGTTGAGAGCATGAACTCATCTTTTACCGGGTTGGGGTTAGGCCTTCTCTTCGCCATTGTCCTCGTTTATTTTCTGTTGGTCGTCAACTATCAATCCTGGGTGGATCCCTTCATTATCATCAGCGCATTGCCGGGAGCGCTCAGCGGCATCTTGATAATATTGTTTGTAACCAACACAACCTTTAGTGTGCCGGCCCTAATGGGTGCGATCATGTGCGTGGGAGTTGCTACTGCCAACAGCATCCTTGTGATCAACTTTGCTAATGACAGGAGAGCCGAAGGGGATGATGCGATTACGGCAGCCGTGACCGCCGGGTGCACCCGGCTTAGGCCCGTCCTAATGACGGCTCTCGCTATGATCCTTGGCATGCTTCCCATGGCGCTTGCTTTAGGCGAAGGCGGCGAACAGAACGCGCCTCTAGGCCGGGCCGTCATCGGCGGCCTTTGCGTGGCAACCGTTACCACCCTCGTTTTTGTCCCGATCGTTTACTGCCTCTTGAGAAAGGCGGCTCCTGTATCCGTTGAACTTAAGCTGGAAAACTTGCCCCCGCTACCGCCCGCTGCCGAACTAGAGACAGCCGCCGGCCCAAAACAATCCTAACTATGGAACCTGATCTCAGCAACAACACTCCCGAAACGCAACCCGAGCAACCGGAGGTAAGAAAAAGCCGAAGAGGGCTTTATATCACCATCGCCGCGATAGCCGTTCTGGGCTATTTTGGCATCGCCCCCCGGCTGCGCCAAGGCAAAATGCTCGGCCAAGAAGTCGAGGTTAAGGCCAGGGAGCTTCCTTTGGTGAGCGTGGTAAACGTAGAGCCCGCCAGCGCGGCAGCCAGCATAACTTTGCCGAGCAATATTCAGGCAATTGAATCAACCAATATCCAATCTCAAACGAGCGGCTACATGAAGGAGCGCTTTGTGGATATTGGCTCAAAGGTAACAAAGGGCCAACTGCTGGCTATTATTGCTTCGCCCGAGGTCGACCAACAGTTAAATGCAACCACTGCCCAGGTCGCTCAAGCCCAATCGGGAGTGGGAAAAGCGGAAGCGGACTCGGCAAACTTGAAAGCGGCAATAAGCGCCGCGAAATCCGAGCAAGTAGGTAAGGAAGCGGCCTTGGCTCAGTCTAGGGCAAACCTTGCCCATTTAAGGGCGAAGGCGATAGAGGCTCATTCCGCCGTTAACGTTGCCCAGTCGATGGAGTCTGCCTCTAGTCATAAACTTGCGGGCGCGGAAGCCGATCTGGTTCGCGCTCAAGCGCGGGTGACGATTGCCCAGAAAACACTCACTCGTTGGCAGCAGCTAGCAAAAGGAGACGCCGTTTCGGGCCAAGATGTGGATGAAAAGACGGCTGATTACCAAGAGAGCGAAGCTCAAGTGGATGCATCCAGGGCAGCTGTTAGCTCGGCCCAATCCGATGTAACCACGGCCGCCGGAAGCGTAAGCTCTGCCAAGGCCAGTGCCCAAGCGGCCGATGCCGACGTTCAGGCCGGACAAGAAAGCGTAAAGGCGGCTCAATCAGCCGTTGAAGCGAGTAAAGCAAACGTTCAGGCGGCTGGGGCAAGCTTCCAAGCCAGCATCTCCAACGTGGGGGCCTCGCAGGCTTCGCTAAACTCACAGCGTTCCAATCTGGGTCGGGTCGCTGCTCAGCAATCCTTTGAAAGGATCGTCGCTCCGTTTTCGGGGGTGATTACCGCCCGGAACGTGGATGTCGGCGACCTCGTATCAGCTTCCGCAGGAGGCACCGGCGCTTCTGATCCGATGAACACAGTAACTAAAACGGGTTTGTTCGGGTTGGCGAGAACGGACGTTTTAAGGGTTCAGGCGAACATTCCGGAGGACTTCACTTCAACGGTTCATGTCGGCGATCCGGCCGATGTAACCGTGAGCGAATATCCGGGAAAGTCGTTCTCTGGAAAGGTATTAAATGTCTCCGGAGCCTTGGATGCGGCATCGAGAACCCTGCTTGTGGAGATAGAACTCCCTAATCCGACCGGTGCGCTAAAACCCGGAATGTATTCAACGGTGCGCTTTATGGGAGCGCGGCGGAACGGCCCTCCTCAAATCCCCGCCACCACCTTGATTTTCGATGCTCGTGGCACGAGAGTGGCAGAGCTACTTAACAACTCGGTGCACTACGTTACAGTTAGCCTTGGCCGCGACTTTGGCGATAAGATCGAGGTTCTTCAAGGCATTCGAGGCGGCGAGACTCTTATCAACAATCCGGATGATTCCCTCCAAGAGGGCCAGAAGGTGGAAGTGGCGAAGCAGTGAGCCTCGGATTGCGTTCCGTCGCGAGATTCACTCAATCTTCCGTCGCGAAGCTCTGGAGTGCTGGAGCTTGCTCCCGCTCAAACCCAGGCAGCTTGCTGCCGCGCTTAGGTCCAGCTCTAATAGAGGCCCACGAGCGTGAGCAAAGTAAGCCTAAAACAAATTATCTGGTTTGTCATTGCGAGGAACGGACCGCGCCGGAGCTTGCGAAGGCTCGGGGAGTGACGCGGCAATCTTTTCAGCCTTCAGCCGGCTATAAACTCGGGTTGCGCTTCGCGCCTCGGCGAAGCTCCCAATCCTTGGACCAAATTGGTCTTACCCGCGGCAGCCAACTGGCTGATTTCGAGCAGGAGCAAGCTCCCGCACTCCACAGCTTCGCGCCTCACGGCCAACCCCCAAACCTCTACCGTGGAAATAGACCTGTAAAGGCAGCTTCACGGATTAATGTTTTATTTCTGACGGCGCTAATAGCGCTCTCAGCCTCCGCGCTCGCACAAACCCAAAACCTCCAAACCGGAGGCTCACCGAATGCCGCAAGCATCCAAGCTCTGCAGCCGCAAGATGATGCCCATCCGTTGCCGCATTCTCCCGGGATTGATCAACTTAACCAAATCCTAAAAGATAACAACATCACACTGGATCAGGCTATCCATATCGCGCTTTCAATCAACCGCGACCTAGCCGAGGCCCGGGCCACCTATTATGTGAGTCAAGGAAGGGCCCAGGAAGCGTATGCCGCCCTAAACCCAACCGTTGGGCTAATTTTGACCGGCACCCGGCTGAACCAAGAGCAAACCACAACCTCATTGCTAGGCGCAGACCCAACAACCCTAACGGAACCTATAGGAAAAAGGGTAGCGACCCAAAATATCCAGCAGCAGATCGTGTCGCTCGGCACCACCTTGCCCATCGATATTAGCGGCACCCTAAATGCCGGCGGAAACGTGCAGAAGTATTTGGAGCTGCAGGAAAGGCTGGACATTAACCGTGCCACGAATGACATCGTCACCGAAGTCAAAACTGCCTTTTTTAACGTGCTGCGTGCTCGCGCCTTGAGAACGGTGGCCGAAGAGTATCTCAAGAACTCGCAGGTCAACGTGAAAGATGCCCAGAACAAGCTTGCCGCGCAAGTGGTTACCAAGTTCGATGTTCTCCGCGCGCAAGTGGATTACGCGAACGCCCAGCAGCAGCTAATCACGGCGAAAAATAACGTGGAGAGCCTTTACGCGGCCTTAAACAGCACGATTGGCATTCAAGTGAGCACGCGTCTTCACGCGGTGGACACGGGCGCCGTTCAAACTCCAACCGCAACCCAGCCGATTCCAACGGTTCCCGCTCCAGCGCCTTCTTCTGCAGCCCAAGCGACTCCCGTAATGCAGTCGGCGTCCAGCAATCTCGGTCCTGAGTTTGCAAGCGACCTTAAAGAGGCCCTAAACCAGCGCCCGGAAATCCAAGAAGCAAACGCTGGCATCAAGAGCGCCCAATGGGCGATTAAATATGCCCAACGAACCGGCTTGCCTTCAGCAGGAATCGGGTTTAGCTACAACTATCTCCCTAACGCGCCGGGTTTGCACCCTTACACCCACGTTTGGGATTTACAGGCTCAGCTTTCTGTGCCGATCTTCGATGGCGGCGTTACTGCCGCCCGGGTGAAGGAAGCCCGCGGAGATGAGGCGCTCGCCCAAAACCAGGAACGCAACGCTGAAGATACGATTACGCTCGAGGTCGAGCAGGCTTATTTAGCGGTTCAAGAAGCACGGGACCGGGTTCAGGTTGCAAACCAAACCCTGGGCGAAGCCCAGCAAGCCTATGCCATCGCCCAGCTTAGGTATAAAGCGGCCGTTTCTGCATTGATCGAACTCAGCGATGCTGAAGCTGCCCTAACCCAGGCGGAAAGCAACCAGGTGAACGCCCTTTACGATTACAACAGCGCACTTGCCGCACTTGAGCGGGGCTTGGGTCGTTTCGCTTCCTATGCGGGGCCGCTTGAAAAGCCTAAGAAATCATAGAAAACAAACCTTAGAGTGCGTCGGGCTTGACCGCGCTTTCCACAGGCCGCTTGGCGCCGAGACGCCACGAAGCCTAGCCACTCGTTATCCATTCCAAGATCGTTGAAGCTACGGCAGTCCATCATGCGTAGCTTAACGTGCGAACGCATGAACACGAAATCGGCTTTCCGAATCCTCCTTTGCCTTTTAATGGTTTCGATGGGCGTTTTGCACTTTGTGGCGGCGCGTTTCTTTGTGGCGATCGTGCCTTCTTACCTGCCAAACCCATCTGCATTGGTAGCAATCAGCGGCGTGTTCGAGATCCTTGGCGGATTGGGGTTACTCTGGCCGCCTTTGCGCAAGTTTGCCAGTTGGGGCCTCGTCGCGCTTTACATCTGCGTCTTCCCAGCAAACATAAACATGGCATTGCATCCGGGCCACTACGCCCCTTGGATCCTATACGGAAGGCTGCCATTCCAGGCGGTTTTGATTTACTGGGCTTGGTGGGTTGGGTAAACGGATTCCCTTTTCACTTGACAGTATAGTAACGAATGACCTATATTCAGAGAGGATGGAATGCCTTCTTTTCGCTGCAGTTGTAATTGCAGCTGCAATAGCTCTTGGGATCTCTCAGGCGAATGCAAAGGAAAAGGCGCGCATCGCATACGATAATGCGCTTACGCAGTTGAGGCAACATCCAACCGACCCCGCAAAACGAATCGCGGCACTTAGTAGAGGCCGCATCTACTCTAACCTTTCAAGAAACCAGAAGGGAGTTGCGCTCTACGATGAAGTTGCCATTCAGAATGATATTGGCGCAGCAACAGCGGGGGCCGTGCATCAGGTGCCCCAGACTCCTGCGCCTAGCCCTGCGGTCCCGTCGGTATCTCCTGCTGACCGGTTGGAAAAACTCGACGATCTTCGAACGAGAGGACTGATCTCGGAGGACGAATACCAGAATCAACGTGCTCGCATATTAGCCGACCTTTGATTCCGCACGCATGAAGTTTGGAATGCGGGAAAGGACTCGAACCTTCACGCCTTGTGTGTATGACTACAACTGCGCCCCTTGCTGAATTGGAATGGGGTTTGGACAGATTCGCTTCTTACTCCGGTTCGCTTGAGAAGTCAAAGAAATTGTTTAGACGCGCAAGAACTACAACCTGTTCGCAGCGGTTGCACCTATTTCGCGTCTCACAGATAAGGATTGATCACGAACTGCCCAATTTACAATGTCTCGTTGGGCAGTTCGTGTGTTAATTTCTTGAAATCTCTTGGAAGAAAACACATCGTTTTATATCATGTAGGTTGCATCAATCTTCGCCTAGGAGAAATTATAAGACTATGTTACATTCCCCTACACGCAAAGCTTTCACGTTAATCGAGCTTCTCGTCGTGATCGCTATCATCGCAATCCTTGCCGCGATCCTATTCCCAGTTTTTGCTCAAGCAAAAAGAGCTGCGAAGAAGACCGTCTGTCTATCTGGAGAAAAGCAGATCGCCCTCGGTGCGATCATGTATTCCAATGACTACGACGATCGATTGCCGCAGACGGATACATGTGTTTACAATTCAAGCTACACCGTCGGCACCTGCGCCTTCTGGTGGTATCAGGTGGCGGACGATTACACCACCACTCCGATTACCGCCACCTATACGCCTTCTGGAGGCCTGCTCCAACCTTACCTAAAGAGCGCTCAGATCGATGGCTGCCCTGAGGCTACGGGTCAGGTCCCGAACGGAGGGCCTGGTGCACCGCCGAACGGGATTGCCTACAACGGCTACTCGGCGAAGGCTGGACCCACCAGCTCGTTCGATTCGCCCGCGAGCACGATTATGCTGGCAGACCAAGGCATCGTCTACGGAACAACGGACTACGCCAGACCTACGTTCTATGTGTACGCCGACCCCACCGTAGGAAGCGAGTTGTTGCCATTCCTCGAAGGACGTCATAGCGGCGGTACCGCGAATACAGCGTGGTACGACGGACATACCAAATCAGCGAAAGTCGGCCTCGGCGATCTTGCTAACCATCCCGGTTGGTGGGGCTATTCTGATCTTGCGCAGGATGTCGTGCATAACACAGGATATGTATTCCCGCCAGGAGTCGGTTCTGTCTACGATCAGAGGCTCAACTGCTACTACGTGCCGGACGCTTTAACTGCTTTCGGCATTGCCATGACGCGGCCGGCTAACTGCCCGCAATAGACCTGCTGCCCCGGGAGTTTTCGCGAATTTCCCGGGGCTTCTTTGTGTATTAACAGAAGAAATAGTGTCAATAGCATCCGGGGGCGCTGCAATTATCACGCCTGGGAAATTATCTGCAAACGAAAGAGGCGAAGTATCTTTGAAGCGCTGCCAACGCGTTTGGCAGCCCCGTAGACAACTGATGATGGACAACATCTCCAGCGCGACGGCGAACTCCGCCGGGTATCTCGTGAGCGCGGCTGAGAATGCTTTTAGGGCCGGCCATATGGGCGAGGTGGAACGCCTGTGCAATAGAGCTCTGGCTATCGACCCATACCACGTGCAGGCTCTGCATTTGCTCCGGATCATCCTCAACGGAAAGGGCGACGTTGACAACGAGTTAGATGTCCTAAAGCGCATCTTAAATGTGGCCCCGGATCATGTGGAATCTCTCAATGCCTTCGCAGATGCGGTTCGCAAGCAGGGGCAGCCGAAATCCGGGATAGAACCTTGCCTGAGAGCGATCCAAATCCGGCCAAATTACGCGAACGCCCATAACACATTAGGGTTATGTTATTTTGAAACCGGTCAGTTTGAGGAGTCAGCCAGCTCCTTTGAACGTGCGATCTCGTATCAGCCTGGACTTGCGGCGGCCTACCTCAATCTTGGGGCCGCTCTTAAGAAGCTGAACAAGAACGCGCTTGCGATGAAGGCTTATGATCAGGCCGTTCGATTGGCGCCCCATTCTTCGGAAGCCCAAGAAGCATTGGGAACATTGCTCCTGCAACAGCAGAAGCCGGCAGAATCCATTCCGTTTCTTAGACGAACGATCCGAGCTAATCCAAACTCCGCAAGAGCCCACCTTGTCCTTGCCGAAGCCCTGTGGCAGGAGGGCGAAAACGATGAGGCTACCCAATTGATCCATCGCGCGCTAGCCATCAATCCCGATTCGGCGGTGGCATACGGCAGGCTAGGTTTCACTAACTTGGACCGAGGGCAGTTTGAATCGGCCATGTCGGACTTCGAGAAATCAATTTCGCTGGTTCCCGTACAGGCCGAAGCTTATCTGGGATTGGTACTTGGCAAAAAAGTCAAAGAATCAGACCAACCGTTGGTCCAGCGCATGGCCGAAGTGTTGCTTGACCCAGAGCTAACCATTCCTGAACAAGCGCAATTGCATTCCGCCCTTGGAAAGGCCTACGACGACTTGGGGCAGTATGAACTAGCGATGCGCCATGTGGATGAAGGGAATCGGATCGCCTTAGGCCTTGAGGGCGCGGGTCGGCTGCCGGGCAGCGAGGCGGCAGCTCTCGCGCACACCGACAAGACGATTAGGACCTTCACCCCTGAGTACTACCGGCAAAACGCCGGGGTGGGACTGGAATCGGATTCGCCCATTTTTATCGTAGGTCTGCCCAGATCTGGCACAACCCTTATGGAACAAATCCTCTCCAGCCATTCGCAGGTAGCGGCGGGAGGGGAGCTTCGCTATTGGGGCGATGTGGCGGAGAGAGTGCCAGGAAGGCTTATCGGATTGGCCTCTAATAGAAATGCGGCAAGAGCAGCCGCAGAGGATTATATTCGCCGTTTGGCCCTCATCGGCAAAGGGGCCAGATTTGTGACCGACAAGTATAACGATAACTTCTTCCACCTCGGATTCCTCCATTTGGCATTCCCTAATGCGCGGATCATAAACTGCAGGCGCAACCCGATTGATAACTGTATTTCCATGTACATGACGCCTTTTAGGAATAAAACCGAGTTGTTTCGCAGGCGCGAGGATATCTTGGAATACTACGAGCAATATGTTAGGCTCATGGACCATTGGCGCAGCGCCTTCCCACCGGAGCGAATGTTGGATATGAACTACGAGGAGACCGTTGCCAATCACGAAGAAGCGACACGAAAGGTGATCGCCTTCTGTGGATTGGGCTGGGAAGATTCCTGTCTAAAACACGAGGAAAATAGGCGTGTCGTCCACACCGCCAGCAAGTGGCAAGCGCGCCAGCCCATTTATTCAACGTCGGTTGAGCGATGGAGGCGGTATGAGCCTTGGCTGGGGGCATTTTCTAAATTGATTGACAGGGACGACGAGTGATTCGGGTTTTTGGGAGCAGGTTTTAAATTGTGTGTTGACATCGTGGTTTCGCGGAGGCAATCTTCGCAGTTAAATAAAAAGGTGAAATACTAATGGTTCGGTATATTTGTTTGGCGTTATTCGTGATTCCTGTTTTGTCTGGTTGTAGCCAAGGCCCTTCTTATACTCTTCCCGCCCACCCAGTAACTGCCGGTGGGCAGATGCGAGAGAAGCTGAACGCCATGAGCGTTCCCGACAGAATTGCCTATATAAAGAAGCACCATGAAGTGATGGCGACGATGGCGGGCGCAAGTCCAACACCAGATTCAGA
The DNA here is from genome assembly GCA_036502005.1 of Fimbriimonadaceae bacterium. GTDB lineage: Bacteria > Armatimonadota > Fimbriimonadia > Fimbriimonadales > Fimbriimonadaceae > DASXZH01. The sequence goes on along the minus strand of DASXZH010000002.1, from coordinate 85,622 downwards.
GTCTCAGCCTCGCAAGGGTAAGAAAGCGGCAGCCCAAGCCCCGATCGTGCCCTCGGCGTCTGAGAAGCAGGCTAATCCATAAAGCCCGCTAGAAAAATGTTCGTTTTTGCCGCGTCGGCAAAAGGAATATTTGCGAGGTAAAGTCCACGTTGGCAACGTTTAGGGTAGCAGTCAACTCTGCGGGATTCAAAGTTTAGAAAAGGATAACTATGAAATTTCAAAATAATAGAAAAGTAAGCTTGCTTGTCGTTCAGGCCGGCATCACGGTCTGCTTGCTAGCAGCCGCTATTGGTTGTGGGGATTCATCGACGGCGCAAACTGCCGCAGCTCCAGGCAAAGGAACGGCCGGGGCAGCCCCTGCGCGTACCCCAGGGGCGCAACTGAAATCACAGCTGAATGCTATGAGCGTGCCAGATCGCATAGCCTACTTAAAGGCGCATCACGACACACAGGGAATGATGAACGGGGGAGGTCCCAGTGCTGCCCCCGCCAGCGCGTCGAACCCAACCGGCCAATGATCCGAAAGGCAATCTAGGTTCGAATTAAATTCAACATGTACAAACCGCTGTTAGCTTTCGCATTCGCCGCCATATCGCCGGCCCTTCTTGCATCCGGGTTTAAGCAGTCCACCCCACCACCCCGGCCGGGCATTCCGACTGCCCCAGGTTGGTATGAGGAACTGCCCCCCGCCCTCGCCCAAGCCAAGAAGAGCGGCAAAGACATTCTGATCGACTTTGGAGGAAGCAACTGGTGCGAGGGTTGCATCCTCCTTAAGAAGAGGATCTTCACGAAACCGGAGTTTTTCGACAAGGCATCCCCTAGTTTCGTTTTAGTGGATATCGATACGTTGACCCCGGATGCCATGCCAAAGGACAAGATGGCGCGCTACATCGCGCTCCAAAAGAAGTACGCGGTCGGTGCATTTCCTTCGGTTTTCCTTTGCACCCCCGAAGGAGACGCCTACGCGTGGGCAACCTTTCAGCCCAATATTTTGGAACCTGATGCCTATTGGGATTACTTAAAACCGTTCATCAACAGAGGAGTTCGTTTCCGTGGGGGCCTTCGAAAGGCGGCTGGGCTCAGAGGTTTTGCAAAGGCAACTGCGATGGTCGGGGCGCTGTCGCAAATCCGGTCGGACTTCCTCTGGACGTATCATGCAGACATGATCGCTCAGCTTCAAAGGCTAGATCCTGCCGACCGAACCGGCTTTTTGGCCTACCTTAATGGCCGTAAAGCTTATGATGCCTTTATACTTAGGCTTAAGTATCCCGAAGCGTTAAAACACTATAGAGCCTTTCTCGATTCGCTTAAGGGCTTAAAGGGCCGCGAGCGAGACGAGGCTTTCGCGAAGGGAGGCGGCGAACGCAATGACCCCAACAGCATCAACCCAAACATTACGGCGTCGGATGTGGATCGTCTCATCTCTAAGTACAACCTTAAGGGCGAAACCCTCCAACAGGCCCAGGTAGTAAAAGCTGTCATTTATACCGACAACGATCAACCTGCTAAAGCGCTCGAATGTTTCAGGAAAGTTGTCGCTGAATCTTCGCATTTGAGCCCTTTTGATAACGGCCAGTATTTCCAAGTGGATCCCGATTCGTTACAGGCGATCCAGGCCACGCTAGCCAGTTGCCAGGGACAGCCGGATAAACCCACCATGTATCTAGCCCTTCAACAGATCTTTCACAATCAGTTGCCAGATCGCTATGAAATCGATTGCGAAGCCACCGTGGACACCGATTTCCGCCCCCTCTTTGCGGTAAGAGGAGCCCTTAATTGGCAGTTTCAAAAGGCAGTCGCGCAGGAAAGTGCGCCACTTGAGGGACAGGCCAAAACAGACTTCGTGGCCAAGATGACAGGGGCCAAAAAGGCAATAGACGATGTGGAGATGGCCAAAATACGGAAAGTTATGCGGAGCTAACCGCATAGCGGCCCAATATGTCCGTACATCCTGAATAAATAGTGCTCAAACTTGATGATCTCTTGGAGAAGGGATACCAAGCCAGTTTGCAAGGAAGGCTCAGCGAAGCGGCCTTCCTCAGCGACAAGGTGTTATCGAAAGACCCTTCCAACATCCGCGCCAGTGGCCTTCGCGCTATCGTCAACGCCCAAGCGGGACGATTTGTGGAAGCTATTCCGCAACTGGAAAATGCCGTTCGCGAGGCGCCAGATTTATACGAAGCCTGGATATGGCTTTCAATTTCTTACGCAAGGATTGGCGCGAAAGACAACGCCTTGGCGTCCGCCATTGTCGCCGTAAAGTTACGCCCTGAGGATGGTTTGGGACTTAACAATGTGGGGCTATGCCGTTTGGCTCTGGGCAGACTGCCAGCCGCCATAGATGCGTTCAAACATGCGGCGGAAGTGATGCCCAACTCTACCGAAGTCGCGGTTAACCTTGGCACAGCCCTTCACCGATATGGATACATCACGGAAGCAAAGAATTCCTTCAGAAGAGCGGTCGCTTTCGTAGCGGACTCACCTGAAGCATATGTGGCGCTTGGGCAGGCCCTGCTCATGGAAGGCCAAGTTGACTTAGCTTTGGAGTGTGCTGAGAAGGCAGTTCGTGGCGATGAGAACTCGGTTGGCGCACGAAGGCTTTTGGCCATAGTGCATATCGGTATGGGGCATGGTGAAGCCGCACAGGAGCATTGCTTAAAGGCCATAGAACTGGAGCCCACAAACGAAAACGGCTATATGATGCTGGCCACGGCCCAAGAAAGTCAGGGGTTAAAAGACGAAGCGGCTAGGAATTATCATAAAGCATTAGACGTTAATCCGATCCAGGGAAGCGCTTATTACCACCTCGCCTTTGGAAGGCATATCTCCATTTATGACTCCGAGATAATCGCAAAAATGGAAAGCCTTGCGCTAGATCAAGGCTTGCATCGGGACGAAATTAAAGCGCTTCATTACGGATTAGGGCGAGTTTTTGAAAATGGAGGAGAGTACGAGAAAGCGATGTATCACTTCGATGAGGCTAACCGCATCGCCTACTCGCAGTCAAGTTCCAGGACGCCGCTTTCTTTTAAAAAAGCACACCTCATGCAGTCGGAAATGATGCGAACAACATTTACGAAAGAGCTGTTTGAAAAGCTTGGGGCATAGGATTGGATACCGCGCTACCCATATTTATCGTCGGGATGATGAGGTCTGGCACTACACTGATGGAACAGATTCTCTCAAGGCACCCACTCGTTGGGGCGGCTGGAGAGCAGCGCTTTTGGATAGACAACGCAGTGCACGCATTTGACCGTGAAACGCGTGAGCTGAATGATGAACGGTTGCTCATACTGGCAAGGGAATATCTGGCGCTCCTTCAAGATATTGCGCCCGGAGTTGCTCATGTCACGGATAAAATGCCGGCAAACTCGGACGTTTTAGGGCTGATCCATCTTGCTTTCCCCAATGCAAGAATTATCCACATGGTTAGAAACCCCGCCGACACTTGTTTTTCAATCTATGCAACGCCAAACGCCGCTCGAATCGGATACGCCCACAACAAAGAAAACATCGCCTTTGCGTTTGAGCAACATCTGAAACTCATGGAGCATTGGCGTGAAGCTTTGCCGCCCGATCGATTTATCGACGTTGTTTATGAGGATTTGGTGCGAGACCAAGAGCACGTCACCCGTAAGGTGGTCCAATTCTGTGGGTTAGAATGGAATGATCTCTGCTTAACTCCGGAAAGAAATGAGGCTGCCGCTACCACCCCCAGCAGTTGGCAGGTCCGCCAGCCCGTGTACAACACTTCTGTGGGACGTTGGCGGAATTTTGAACCCTGGATACCGGAGTTCCGAGCTCTTTCGGGCCGTTGAGTTTTATAGAGATCGGCTTCCCCGAATAGAGATAGTGAACTTGTCAACAATGAACCAAACCACGATCATGCAATATGGAAGCGAATAGCATTGACTCTCTAATTTCCGCTGCCGCCGACGCATTTAGAGAAGGAAACATGGCTGCCGTTGAGCGCTTCTGCAATAGGATCTTAGAGCTCGATGCAAGCCGCCTGGACGCATTGCACCTCCTTCGCTTGATTGCTAACGGAAAGGGGGATCTTGAGCAAGAGCTTAAGTTCCTAAAGCGCATTTTGAGCGCTAATCCGGACCACGTCGAGTCGTTGAACGGGCTCGGCGACGCCTTAAGGAAGCAAGGGCAACCCGCACTGGGCATAGAACCGTGCCTTCGGGCACTTGAACTGCGGCCAAGTTATGCAAACGCCTATAACACCCTGGGGCTCTGCTACTTCGAAACAGGTGCACTATCGAAAGCGGCGCAGTGCTTCGAAAGAGCAATCGGCCTCGTACCCACCCTCGTCGCCGCTTACGTAAACCTTGGGGCAGCTCTAAAAAAACTGGAAAGGAACGGGGACGCGATTCGATGCTATCGCAAAGTTATCCAATTGGCTCCCAATTCTTCCGAAGCTCAAGAAGCGCTCGGCCTCTTATTGGTTCAGCTACACCGCCCTCAAGAGGCTATGGACTGCTTCAGAAAAGTCCTTCAGATGAATCCAAGCTCGGTGAAGGCCCACTTGCTTGTGGCGGATACCCTTCAGCAACAAGGATTCAGCGATAAAGCGTATGCCTTTGTTCAAAAGGCCCTTGCCATCAATCCTAATTCTGGGCAGGCACACTGCATGTTGGGATTTGTCAAAGTGGATTTGGGGGAGTTTGAAGCTGGTAAGGCTTCTTTTGAGAGATCGATCGCTCTCCTGCCCGACCAGGCCGATGCATATTTGGGTTTAGTCACCAGCAAGAAGATCACAAACGACGACCTGCCGCTTGTGAACCAGATGGAAATGTTATTGCGGGATCATCATTTGACGCCGACCGATCAAGCTCAACTGCACAGCGCGCTCGCAAAGTCTTTCGACGACTTGAAAGAATATGAGAAAGCAATGACCCATGCCGACGAGGGGAATCGAATCGGGCTTGGCTTGGAAGGAGGAGCGAGGGCTCCCGGCAGTGCCGAGGCGGCCAAAGCTTATTTGGAAAAGACGATCGCTACCTTTACCCCCGACTATTATCGACAACACCCGGGCCTCGGCATCGATTCCGAATTGCCAATCTTCATTGTTGGTCTGCCTCGTTCAGGAACGACACTTCTCGAGCAAATCCTCTCGTGCCATTCCCAAGTGGCGGCTGGCGGAGAACTGCGATTTTGGGACGATATGAACGCCAGAACGCCGAACCATCTTATTGGACTGGCATCGGATCCCGCCGCCACTAAGTCAGCAGCGGAGGATTACGTACGTCGGATTTCTTCGCTCGATCCCGCCGCACGTTTTGTAATCGATAAGTACAACGACAATTTTTTCAATCTCGGATTCCTTCATCTGGCCTTACCCAATGCACGGGTGATTCATTGCAGGCGAAATCCCTTGGACAACTGTGTATCGTTGTACATGACTCCCTTTAAAAGGAAGAATCCCTTATTCCGTAGCCGCGAAGGAATCCTAGACTATTACTATCAACACTCCAAGCTCATGGCACATTGGCGTAAAATCTTGCCTCCGGAACGACTCCTTGAGGTGGATTACGAGGAGGTTGTTGCCAATCGGGAAGAGGTTACGCGCAGGGTGATCGCATTCTGTGGACTGGAATGGGAAGGTTCTTGCTTAAGGCACGAAGAAAACAAACGCGTTGTCAACACGCCAAGCAAGTGGCAGGCCCGCCAGGCCGTTTATAAGACGTCGGTCGAGCGATGGCGCGGTTACGAGCCCTGGTTAGGAGCCTTTCGTGAGTTGATGGAAAAGCCACGCGAGGCCTGATTATGGATCGGCCCTAACTTTCCCTCTTCTTTTTCCGCCTCAATCGATTGGCGCCGATCCAGAGGATCAGGGGCGGAAGGTTGTTTCTTGCAAGCGAATCGACTGGCCCAATGCTCATAAGCTCAGCAGATTTGAAGCCGGCCCAGTCACCTTGTTCTAAGGTCACTTTTTCCTCCCCCACCTCAACGATGACGGATCCCCTCGCAGCGTAAATAACGGCGTCTTCGTAAAACTGCGAGTTGTACGCTCCGAAACCGTGCCCATGAATTTCCAAAGCCACGAGGCCCGGCCCATTCTTCATGATCTTAGTTGGTCCGGACATGAACCAGCTAACAAAGCCGAGACGTCCAAGCCGGCCACGTTCGGCAGGTTCTTGGTAACGTTCATAATGATCGGCTGGAAGTTTTGACCTTCGATCCTCTTGTGCGAACCACGGCGCGCTCGCAGATCGGTAAATAACCATATTCACGCCCTCCGGCTGGGAGTCCGGCCTTCTCAGAAGGTCATTGAGAGTTACGTCGAGTCCTGCAGCAATTTTGGCCACAGTACCCATGCGCACCGGCTTCCCTTTCTCCACTCGGAATACGCTTGATATATTCACCTTGGAGCGGTCCGCCAACTCCGCTTGGCTTAACCGCTCGCTTTCCCGAACAGACTTAACTCTTTGGCCGATTGCGGGCCAAGATTTCATTTCCATAGGCCCCAGTTTATATTCTAAACTGCCCAATAGTGCGGAGTCAATTGGGCAGATAGAAAGGCTTTGTTAAAGAGCAGCTCTCATGGCTTCCCATTTTTTTGTATAAAGTAAACAAGGTAAAAACTATGAAACTTCCTTGTGTTCGTCCCCTCGCATTCGCGCTTGCCTGCTTTAGCATAACTGTCGCTGCTGCCCAAACCTCGCAGGATGCAAAGAAAACGGTGACCCTTAAAGTTGGCGATCCTGCCCCATCCCTATCTGGAGTGGATTGGCTTAAAGGTCGAGCCCCTGGCGCGTTCGGCGACGGAAAGGTTCACGTCGTGGAGTTTTGGGCCACCTGGTGCGGTCCCTGCCGCATGAGCATGCCCCATCTAAGCCAGCTGGCGGAAGACAACAAAGATGTGTCGGTCGCCTCGATCAGCATTTGGGAAACACTCGAAATGCGAGATAAAACGCTGGACTACACTCGCAAGGTCAAATCCCTGGTCAGTAACGCTCACGACATGATGAACTACACGGTCGGTATGGACCAAAAGGCGGGGGAAACCGGCAAAGACTGGATGACGGCGGCCGGCCAGAATGGCATTCCAACAGCGTTTGTGGTCGACCAAGAAGGAAAGATCGCTTGGATCGGAGTTCCCTTTACTGGCCTGGACAAGGTCGTCCCTCTGGTTGTTAATCATCAGCTTACAGCGGAAGTGGCGGCTAAGATCAAAGCCGATTACCGAGCAAACCTTAAGGAATTGGACCAAGATCAGAAGGTAGCGGAGGCAGATCTAAACAGCGGCGACTACGCTGGCGCTTTAGCGGCAAGCGACCACGGCCTTAAACTCATGCCCATTTTTGACGACTACATGATTCCGCTGAAATATGCAGCTTTGGACAAAATGGATCGCGAAAAGGGACGCGCCTATGCTCACGAGATCATGCATTCCCACCCGAATGCTCCCGTGCTCCTTATCAACATGATGGGCCGGCGCATCCTTGAGGACAAGTCTTCTAATCCGGACTATGCAATGGCCGTTGAGTTGATCAGCGCAGGGATGAAATGCGTGGACTTTGACGAAGGCTATGAAGGGGACATGCTTGCCGAGGCTTTTGCCAAGAGCGGCAACTACGCCAAGGCTGTTGAGACCGAGCAAAAAGTTATTAAGTCCATGGATGATCCAATTCGAGAGGCTCAACCGAAACAGAAGACCGACGCCAAAACAAAGCTGAAGGAGTACAAGGCAAACCTCAAGCAGCAGAGGCTTTGACGCTGCAAAGAACGCCTCCGCAGGCAGCTAGAGCTACCCAGAATCCTAGTTTCAAGAATCTCCCACTGAGAAAGAAAGCATGAAATATAAATACATCTTATTGGCGGCGCTCGGAACGGTGCTACCTTGCGCATCGGTCTCGTTCGCTCAAACCCAACAATCGGTAAAGCCTCTAAAACCCGAAACCGATATGTCGCACGACGGCTGGTACGCGGAATATAACGCTGCCAAAGCGAAGGCTCTTGCTACAGGCGAGGATATGCTCATCGACTTTGGTGGAAGCGACTGGTGCGCCCCGTGCAGGCAGCTGAAGGAAAAAGTTTTTACTCAGAAGGCCTTTAACGCTTTGGCCCAAAAGGAGTTCATATGCGTGGATATCGACGACCTCAGAAGGGGGCTGTCACCCGAACGAAAAGCACGGTATCGGGCGTTACAGAAGCAGTTTCAGGTCGGTTCCTTTCCCTCCGTTATCCTTACAACGCCTGAAGGTCAGGCCTATGGGTGGGCGACCTATTCAGACTCCACGAATACTCCGGAGACATTTTGGACCGGCATTCAGCCACTCATCGAAAGAGGAAAGCTCTTCCGCGATGCGTTGGCTAAGGCTTCAACCCTTACCGGGCAAGCGAAAGCCGAGGCAATGGTTAGCGGTATGAAAGAGATCCGGGCTGACCTCCTATGGAGGTTTCACGCTTCAAAGATCGCCGAATTACGAAAGCTCGACCCCTCTGACTCAAGCAAATTCCTCGCTTATCTTGATGCACGCGAAGGGGTTGATGAAATGGAGAACAATCTTGCCCAAGATTACAAACTTAACACGAAGATGACCACCGCAGATGTGGATAACCTCATCGCGAAGTATCACCTCCAAGGTGAAATGCTTCAGCAGGCGTTCATCATGAAAGCGGTCATCGAAACTTCCATAAACAGGGATCCTTATAGTGCTCTGGAGTGTTTCGGTAAGGTTGTCGAAGAAGAAGGGCATCTCAGCCCATATGACCAACACGGCTATCTTCCGATGACCCCTGATGCATTGGACACGATTCAAAAGAGCGTGGCACTGGGGATAGCGGACAAATCCGATAAAGTCGCTCAATTCCACGCCCTCCACCGCATTTTTGAATTTGAGCTTCCGGATCGGTATCAAACATCCTGTCATGGAGACGGTTTAACTACGTTCCGGCCCGGGGTTGTCACACGCGAATCGATCGCTGGAGGCTTCGCGAACGCCGTCCTCGAGCAAACCTCCAATCTCAGCGAGGAAGAACGGAAAGCAGCCGTGCAAAAGGCGCTCGTGGGGACAAGGTTCCTATCGGTGCCGTCCTTTAAGAAAGTGACCGAGATCGTGCCGGACTACTTTGAGAACGCATACCACAACTTCTCTGAAGGTTACACCTTGAAGTAACAGAGGTGGACTATAAGATTCGCGCCGAACCACAAACCACGAAAGGTTTCAATGATGCTCACCGTTACTGGGCAGGGTTGCAACGACAACACTTGCCTAACGCCGGAGACAAAAAACCTAACCGTTTCGACTACGGTTGCGAAGTAGATGTTAACGAAAAGGCGCGCCTGGATGCTTCAGATTCTATGAGAATATTCTTAGAAATACTGCCCAATGACTCAAAAGGGATTGGGCAGTTGTGGCGCCAATTTCCGTGGATACTCTTCCGTGAGGCCACAAATATTTATACAATATAGCTTGAAGTTAAGGAAAGATGAAGATGAAAATAAGAACATTGGCACTTGCTGCCATTACCGCGTGCTCCATGTCTCTCGCCTTCGGGCAATCGGGTGTTACTCTCACAGTTGGGAACCCAGCGCCCCAGCTCAAAGTCTCTACTTGGATCAAAGGAACGCCCACCGAGAACTTCGACACCGATAAGATCTACGTGGTCGAGTTCTGGGCAACCTGGTGTGGGCCGTGCCGCCAAATGATGCCACACCTCTCCGAAATGGCGAAAAAGTACGCGGGCAAGGTCACCTTTGATAGCTTCGACGTCTGGGAAAATTCCGAAAGCGAGACACCGCTTGCCGCCAGCGAAGTCTTAACTAAGGTGAAGCAGTTCGTCGCCGACATGGGGGACAAGATGTCATACAACATCGCCGCCGATACGAGCGACGGCTACATGGCCAAGAACTGGATGAAGGCCGCCGGGCAGGATGGCATTCCTACTGCATTCCTCATCAAGAAGGGCCAGGTTATATGGATCGGCCATCCTTACGTCATCGAAAAAACAATCGATCAGGTTTTGGCAGGCACTTACGACCAAGCGGCCTATGCAAAGGACTACGACAAGAAAATGCAGGCTAATGCGGCAAGGGCGGCCTCGTGGAAGGCAGTTATGGATCCCATTAAGAAAGCAATGGCTGCAAAGGACTATGCCGCCGTGATCCCGTTGGTCGATGCAGGAGTTAAGGCGGTTCCGGTGCTAAAGACTAATCTTTATATGGACAAGTTTAAGGCCCTAACCGCTATGGATCCAAACAAGGCTCTTGATTTTCTGAAGGGTTGGCATAAGGATTCGGCTGAAATGGCTGCTTATACGATCGGCCAATGCGCCGATGAAGATGGGCTTCCGACCGATTTCTATCGGCTAGGCGTTACTTATACCCTGGAAGAGATCAGCAGCCCCGATGCAATCCTGCCATTCGCTTACGACAAGCTTGCCAAGTTTTACGTTAAGCTTGGCGATGCTGCTAACGCAGTATCTTCCGAGGAAAAGGCAATCGAGCTTGGCGATAAAGCGATTAAAGCAGGGCAGTATTCTGGCTCCATACTCCCCGGCGACGTTAAGAAGATGCGAGATCGATTGGAGGGTCTTAAAGCTTCCAAAGGCTAAATGCAAGCTGGCAAATGCCAGGAAAAATCCAAAAGGATGGGCGGCATGAACTATTGTTCATGTCGCCTGGTTTTTTATTGAGTGCTTCCACCGGACCTCGTGGGGTAGAGGTTTCTCACGGCTCAAGTTTGGTTGAAATAAACGAAAGGTCAAACCTAAATCTGGTGCGCGGGAAAGGACTCGAACCTTCACGCCTTGTGAGCACTACCACCTCAAGGTAGCGTGTCTACCAATTCCACCACCCGCGCGCGAACGCTAATTTTAGCACGAAAGAGCATCGAAAGTTGTAGCACCACCTCCGGCGTGCTAGGAGTTCGGACATGCTTCCAGCAGTTTCGCCTTCGGCCCAACTGCCGGCGTGAGTAGATTTCGGAATTGCGGCTTCAGTAGAGCCGATTGGTTTGGTGTCTTGCACCAGCAAAATATTAAAAGGCGCAAATTCCAAGTTGTTGCGCGGGCTGAGCGCGGTCCGAAGGTCGCATCCACAAGCTATTTCGGAAAAACCCTGGTTCGAGCCCCCGGCAAACGCTCAAACTCAACACCATAAACCTTTTCCAAAATCAAGCTGTTGAGAACATCTTCCGTGCTCGAATCCATCCCGATCGTTCCTTCGCTAATCAAAATCGCGCGGGGAGCAAGGGTTGCCGCCAGATTCAAATCGTGAACCGCCGCCAAGATAGCCAAACCTTTCTCGCTAAGATTGCGAAGCAGCTTTACAAGTGTGACCTGGTGTGCCACGTCCAAATGCGAACTGGGCTCATCCAGCAGCAAAACGGGCGCAGACTGGGCCAATGCGCGCGCGATCCAGACTCGCTGACGCTCGCCGCCGCTTAGTTCCAGAATGGACCGGCCCCGCAGGTCCCAGCAGTCCGCTTGAGCCATCGCTTCTTCAGCAGCAGCGGCGTCCTCTTTCGAGTCGAATAACCCCGAAGATATTGGCAAGCGCCCCATCATCACCACCTCCCGAACCGTGAACGGATAGGCCGCATATTCATCCTGAGGGACGAATGCCACTTTGCCGGCAAGTGTTTTGAAATCCATCTTCTCGATCGAGATGCCCTGCACCGTTACGGAACCGGACTGGGCTGCAAGAGAGCGAATAAGGGTCCGAAGCAGGGTCGATTTGCCGCTGCCGTTCGGGCCAAGCAGGGCTACAACATCGCCAGGGGCAAGATCGAAATTGATGTCGTGTAAGACCTGACGGCCTCGGTAGCCGCAGGCCAAACTCTTGCAGCTCAGTAGGAAATCAGACAAGGGATTCATCCAGGACGCCGCTGCTGAAGGCTTTGTACATAGCCGCGTAAGCGCCCTCCTTTTTCATGAGCTCTTGGTGCGAGCCACTTTCGACGATCTCGCCTCTTCTAAGCATGAGAATTCTATCGGCGCGGGCAGCGCTAGTAAGGCGGTGGGCGATGAAAAGGGTTGTGCGCTGCTTCATGATCTCGTTCAAGGCTTCTTGAACGGCTTTTTCGCTGACAGCATCCAAACTGCTTGTGGCCTCATCCAAGAGCAAAACGGTTGGTTTGCGAACGAGAGCCCTGGCAATGGCAACACGCTGTTTTTCACCGCCGCTTAGCCCAACCCCAGATTCACCTATGATTGTTTCATATCCGTTGGGCGCCCCATCGATAAATATAGAAGCATGGGCAGCTTTCGAGGCATCCTCAACTTCGGAATCCGTGGCGTTGTTTTTGCCGAGCCGAATGTTGTCGGCAATGGTTCCGGCGAACAAAAAGGTTTGTTGTGGGACAACGCCGATTTGGGCTCTTAGCCACTCTTGCTTGAGTTCAGAAATATCGTGGCCATCGAATAAGATTTGGCCGCTTGTTGGCTTGTAGAAACGAAGGAGTAGGTCCGCGATGGTGCTCTTCCCCGCGCCGCTGCTGCCGACCAAGGCTAGGCTTGTGCCCGGTTCGATGGTGAAACTAATATCGCGCAACGCTTCCGTGCCATCAGCGTAGGTGAAAGAGACGTTCTTGAACTCGATCAGTCCCTTTGCAACCGGGAGTTCAATCGCGTTGGGCTCATCAGGATTTTCTACCGGCTGGTCCAATATCTCATCGTAAATGCGAGAAGCGCCAGCCTGAACCGAGTTGTAGGAGCTATTCACGTAGCCCAAAGTTCGGAATCCAGAATTGACAACTTCCAATCCGTATACCACCGCTGCCAGTTTCGCAGCCTCGAACTGCGTGTGCAGCGAGATGAAACCACAAACGACGAGGACCAGGGACAGGGCAACGCCGCCTATCAGTTCCACCAATGGCCGAAGGGTTGCTACTGTATGGACGGCCGACATCTGGCTTCGGTACGTTGCTTCCGCCAGTTCTTCATAGCTGCGCGAAACCCGCTCTTCGGCGGAAAAAGCCTTTACAACGCGAACACCGTAAAGCGACTCTTGGGTCATGGCTTGCAACTCCGCCTGATCGACCTGAACCTGAGCCTGGGCCAGTTTCATCTTTTTGCCGTTGTTCTGTATCACCGCAGCCATAAAGGGCAGCAGAATAATGGCAACAACCGCCAACTGCCATTGAATGAGGGCCACAGAAACCAAGGCGATAAGGCCGCGAACGGGGCCATCGATAGAATCCCGAACGATCATGACCGCCGATTGATAAAGGCCAACATCGTTATCGATAACGCTTTGAATAATCCCGGAACGCGTTTGATTGAAATAGCTTACGGGCAGCTTTTGCAGCTTCTCAAAAATGCGGATTCTTAAATCGGTGGTGAGGAGCGAGGTGGCCTGCGAGAGGTAGTAAGTCTGCCCGCGTGTGAACCAATATTTGATCAGGAAAATGAGAACGATGAGGCCGCTCAGTTGCAGCAGGTGGCTGCTGTCTTTCGCTTCAACGCTCTTAACAGTCCACCCTACAAACGGAACCATGGCGCCCGCTAAAGAAGAGGTTACGGCAACGCAAATAAGTCCCTTGGCGATGGGTTTGCGCTGCTTCTTAAGTTCCGAAGCTACGCGCGGATCAAGAGGCTTGAAAACATTTTCGAGAAAGCGCACGTTAGAAGTCGGCGCTTCCGGGCGCGCGGAAATAGGGGATCACGTCGCGAATATTCTTCATCCCAGTGCAGTACATCAAAAACCTTTCGAACCCGAGGCCGAATCCAGCGTGCGGCGCGCTTCCGTATCGTCTCAAATCCAGATACCACCAGTAGGCTTCTTCCGGAAGGCCCATTTCGCGGATCCTGTCTGTTAAAACGTCAAGCCTCTCTTCACGTTGCGAACCGCCGATGATCTCGCCAATGCGTGGGGCAAGAACATCCATTGCCCGGACTGTTTTGCCGTCCTCGTTTTGGCGCATATAAAAGGCTTTGATATCCTTGGGATAATCGGTGAGAATGACCGGCCGGCCAACTTTTGTTTCCGTGAGCCAGCGCTCGTGCTCACTCTGCAAATCCACGCCCCAGGAAACGGGAAACTCAAAGTTTTCGCCGCTTTCCATGAGCATACGGACGGCCTCGGTATAGGTCAGTCTTTCAAAGTCGCTCTTGACCACATGGTCGAGAGTTTTCAACAGATCGGGTTCGATGCGTTGATTGAAGAACTCTAGATCTTGCACGCAACGGTCAAGCAGATGGCTGATCGTCTCTCGAAGAAACTCCTCTGCGAGGGCCATGTTGCCTTCAAGTCCACAGAAGGCCATTTCTGGTTCGATCATCCAGAACTCCGAGAGATGCCGCGTTGAGTTGCTGTTTTCGGCTCGAAACGTTGGCCCAAAAGTGTAAACATTGGTGAGCCCAAGGGCCAAGGTTTCTGCCTCAAGTTGGCCGGAAACGGTTAGGAAGGCGGGTTTGGAAAAAAAATCATCGACCGGGTTCTTGGACTTGAGATTCCAAACGGGTCCTTCAGCCGTGTGTTCTGGTTCCAGCAAGGTGCTAACCGCAAACATCGCGCCTGCGCCTTCTGCGTCGCTGGCCGTGATCAGCGGCGTGTGAACGTAATGGAATCCGCGTGCTCTAAAGAACTGATGAACGGCCTGGGCCGCTTCTGCCCTCACCCGAAACACGGCGCCAAACGTGTTCCCGCGTGTTCTCAGGTGGGCGATCTCCCTCAGAAACTCGAATGAAGCACCCTTCTTCTGGAGGGGATAAGTTGTGGGATCGGCTTCGCCGTACACTTCGACGCCTTCGGCGGAAAGCTCAACCGCCTGACCGGCGGCGGGGGACTCAACAATCTTGCCGTCAAACCTCACGCACGCGCCGGTTGTGATCTTTTTGAGTTCATCTTCGGGGATTGCGCCAGCATCAATTACAACCTGCAGGTCCTTAAAACAGGAGCCATCGCTAAGCTGAACAAAGCTGATGCCTTTGCTATCGCGGCGGGTTTTCACCCAGCCATAAGCGGAAGCCTTGGCCCCCGGAGATTCTTGAAATAGATCTCGGATGTAGATCCGACGGTAATGCATAGAAATAATTGTGAGCGGGCACGCGCCGCAAGGTTTGGGAACGGTTGCGCGGCAGCATCTGGGCGGCCGCGCAGGAACGATTTACTCTGCGGGAGCTTCTTCGGCTGCCTTGGGCTTCTTAGGGGCGGCAGGCTTCTTTTCGGCCTTCGGCTTTTCTGCGGCAGGCTTAGCGGCCTTTGGCGCGGCTTCAGCTTTGGGCTTCGGTGCGGCGGGGGCCTTTGGCTTGGGAGCGGCGGCTACGCTACTGGCAGCCTTGCCTTCGTATTGAAGCTTTAGCTCTTTCTGGGCAGCTTTGATGATCTGCTCCTTGCGGTGCCGTCGCCTCTTTAATTCTTTGTTCTTAATGCGCATTTAGTCCAACAGGATACCTTTTGGGGTGGGTTGTATTGCGAGTGATGCGTTTCAGTTCGATTTCGAGCGCTTAAAGTGATCGCCAATCCAAGACCCTATGAGAGCCCCAATCGCGATCCCCGGAACGTAGGCGAGCGTTTCCCAGGTATCGAATGGACCACGGCCCGGCTTTGAAACAAAAAGCTGCACTGTGGCTAGCCCTATAAAGGACCCGGCGGCCAAATAAATGAAAAAGAAAAGCTTGTTGCGTCTGCTCACTTATAGATATTCTATAGCTACTCGTCGTCCGACGCCGGTAGTTTAATTCTTATGGGTAAGTTCGTCGGCCTTTTACGTGGGATCAATGTCGGTGGCAACCGCAAGGTTGCCATGGTCGAGTTGAAGACCTTTTTGGAAAACCTCGGCTTTGAGAAGGTCAAAACAATCCTCCAATCCGGCAACTTTGTCTTCACCACTAACGGCAGCTCGGCCGAGTTAGAAAAGCGCCTCGAGCAAGAAGCAGAAAAGAAGATGGGCCTCAAAATCGATTTCCACGTCCGCTCTCAAAAGGAATGGAGCGAGGTTATTAAAGCCAACCCCTTCCCCAAGGAAGCCGAAGATGACCCGAGCCATCTCGTCGTTCTTTTCCTTAAATCCAAGCCGGATGGCGCTCAAATCAAGGCTGTGCAAGACCAAGTCAAGGGGCGAGAGATTATAAAGCCGGGTCAGCAAGAACATTACATCACTTATCCGGATAACATCGGCGACTCCAAACTGGGGTCAGTTCCCGGCTTCGCCAAACTCACAGCACAGGGCACGGGCCGAAACTGGAACACGGTGCTTAGACTTCAAAAGGCCACGAAGGAAATTTAGCCAACCTCCGGGACATCCTCCTCGGGAACGGGTTCGGTTAGCTTTTCCGAGATCGCGGTCGCCACTATGGCAGGATCAACCGACACCTTTAAAGCCTCTGCTTCGGAGTCAACGCGATTTCGCAGGTGGGGCGAGTCAACACGCATTTCTTCAAGCAGCGCGATGATCTTGGCCGTCTTTTGCTCGACTAACAGATTCACCTGAAGGTCCAAGTGGGCGTTTCGGTCGCTAAGCTTGCCCTGCCGCCTCTGCGTTATAAGCACCGCTGAGGTCATCACAAGCGCGGCTACACTCACCACGATTTGTAGCCAAGCGAACGGAGGTGGATCGGGAGCCGATTTCCCGGAGAGCACCAACCCGCTGTTCACTCCTATCCAAACTAAAACAGCGGCAAAGATCGCGAACAAGAAGGCCGGCACGGAGATGAAGTTGACGATCTTTTCAACCAACCGATGATGCCTGGTCCAAGCAAACTCTTCGTTGTTTTGTAAATCCAAAATTGCTTGGATGTTTTGTTCTACAAATTCGTTCGGATCGGGGGGCTTCTTTTCGAGCATTCACTTTAGGAACGCCAGAATGCTGAATTTGGGTTCAGCCCCACGATATTTTGCAGCCCAATTCCATCGGTAACCGTACATTACTTGGAAATCGATGATCGCAAGGCTTGTGCTCTTAACCGTTCTCGTGTTGATCCTACTAGGAGCACTAGCCGCTTACTTTTTGCGCCCCCTGTTTGTGCAGGCGAAAAAGCGCCTAAATGCGATCGACGAGGAAGAGAACCAAGTTGAGATGCACCGAAAACAGGCCGAGGAAGAGCTTCGGCAAGAGTTTCCGTTGCTCTACAACGACCCCGAAGCTGTGAAATTAGATGGCAACCCCGCAACCCAAGAAAATGAGAACCAAGACAAAGCTTAAGCTAGGAGTGATCCTGTTCTTAGTGCTTGTCGCCGGCTACTGTATCTACTATTACTCGGTAACGCACTGGATCCCTGCCGGCTATGTTGGCGTTATTTACGATGCGCGGAGTGGGCTAGAAAACAAGGTTTATAAGCCGCAGGCTGTGAACGTGGGCTATTTTCAGCAGCTCTACACCTACCCAACTCAAATACAAAACGCGGTCTATACACAAGACCCGGAAGCGGGAGAAGTGAAGGCGGCAGACGCGATCTCCATTACTACCAGCGACAACGCCAACACGCCTTTTGACGTTTCGGTGATCTACCGAGTCAAGCCAGAGGACGTCTTCTTAGTCTTTAAAAGCTTCGGTCCGATTCCGATTGCCGATATTCAAAGCCAGCACATTCGCCGCGCCGTTAAAGAAGGCGCAAGCGCCATCGGCAGCCAATACGATCTATTCGCCCTTATGGGGCCCAAACGGCAAGAGGCGAGCGAACGCCTTACCAAAGAGTTACAAAACCGCCTTTCCACAAAGGGGATCACCGTTGAACGGGCGATGATTCTAACCGCCTGGCCTTCGGCAGATATGGCGGCGAAGGTGAACTCACGCGTGAACTCCTTCACAACGCTTCAAATCAGCGCACTCAACGCGCAGATCGCGGACCAAGAAAGACAGCAGGAAGTAGCCGTGGAAAAGGCCAAGCAATCGGCCCAAGAAATCGCGGCCTCGGGCATGGTTGGCAAAGCGGCCACCGTTATCGATCTCGACAACGTGGATGCTGCCATTAAAAAATGGAGTGGGCATCTTCCGCCCTATTCAAGCGATTTTAAGGGGACGATCATTCTCGGCAACCCCGGCGCAGCAGCCGCTTCCGGCCAGAGGAACCGCTAATGAAAAACAAAGCACTTGCTTTCGCCATCTTTTGCTTGGCTATTTCGGGCTGCAGCTACAAGAAGATCGAGCCCGCTCAGGTAGGGATTCTGTTTGATGCCAACTCCGGCATCAGCGAGAAAATCCTAAAGCCGCAGGTGACGCTTGTCGGCTTTCGCCAGAGGCTTATTACATATCCAACTTCAATCAAGAATGCAAGCTTTGTCTCTGCCAACAACGAGGGACAAAGAACAGGGGAAGACAGCATCAAGGCCTCAACGATTGAGGGCGCTATCCTGCCGACCGATGTGACGGTTGCCTGGCATGTCGCACCCGAGAACGTGGTTACCGTCTTTCAAAACTTCGGCACTTCAGATCAAGAACAAATGACGAACGATTTCATCCGCTACTTCGCCACTTATGCGGTCAACTGCGTGAGCGGAAGCAAGAGCATTTTTGACCTTATGGCAAAGGAGCGGCAACAGTTTGGCCCCGATGTAAAAGCATTCCTGGCTCCCATCCTCTTTGACTATGGGATCACTGTCGATGATGTCTATATTGGCGAGGTCCATCCGCCGGCTGAGATCCAAAGTAAAGCCCAGGAAAGGATCGCGCGAAAGAACGATCTTGAAAACGCCAAAATCCAACTTCAAAAAGCTAACCTGGACGCCCAGACCATTATCACAAACGCCAAGCGCGACGCCCAGCTCAATCAGTTAAAAGCCCAGATGGCCAATGACCCGGCGGCCCTCGCTCTCAGGAAAAAGCAACAACTAAGTGCGGCAATCGAGAAATGGGATGGGGAGCCCCAAGTTGTGGGGAGTGATACCATTCCATTTACAGATCTGCACATAAAGGGTTAAAACTATTGATTCTGAGGCGGCATGCTGGTGCAATACTGTGCGACGCCGGCCGCCAGGAAACTGGCTGAATTCTTTATATCGTTTTCAGAAAAGTTCCAAAATCCTTCTCGCCTGGGATCACCCCTCCAAATGGGGGCAGGATCTACGCAACCCGATAAACCTTGTGTAGGGCTCGGCCTGCAATTTGCCGCATCCGCCCCAACATTCGCGAACTGGTTGCAAATTTCGATGTACATCGTGGGCCGGACGTGACCGTCCATATAGGATGCATCCTCTCCCCTCCCACCATACTTGCCACTCAGGTTTGAACCAAATAGGCCCGTAACGGGGTTGGACGAACCAAACCAAGAAGTATCGGCATCAATATTGTCCACCCAGCCTTGGACAAAGGGTCCGTCATCGTCGTAAATCGAGCGGCCTTCAACGATATCACCGGTTGTACCTAGCGATTCCACTTCGCTTAAGGGCATTCCCGCGTTGTCAAAATTATCTCCGCTAATTTGCTTCACATGGAAAACGTTATTCCAGTAGTATCCTCGGCTAAGGGGCGGCAATCCCCGAAGTGGCGTCGTGCCGGCTTCGCAGAGTATTTCCCGAGTAGCTGGAATGGAGAAAACATCCCGAAAATCGCTAGATTCATTCCCGAAGTCCCTGTAAACTCTTTCCGAGCGAACATAGGGGTAAATGATCTGTCTCCAGCCCTCGCAAACTGAACCATCAACATTTTGCCGGCCGCCGCGAGTATCGTCGTGATCCGCGCAATACATCAGTTCGCCATATTCCAGGCGCTGGATGTTTTCAACGCTCAATTGCTGCGGAGGCGTTTTGGCCCTTGCAAAAACTGGAAATAGGATCGTCGCCAAAAGGGCGATGATTGCCGTGACCGTTAATAATTCAACTAGAGTAAATGCGTGCCTTTTCAAAGTTCCCCATCTTTTGTAGACGACCGGAAACCTGGAATCCGTTCGTACCAAGATATACTAACTTATCCATGGTCGCTCAGGCGAACTCCGCAACCCTAATTGGGATCGAAGCGATGCCGGTCGTCGTGGAAGTCGATCTTCGTCCCGCCCCTCAGGAAAACCAAAACAACTTTGTTTTGGTGGGTTTACCCGACCAAGCTGTCGGCGAAAGCCGTGTGCGCGTGAAGAGCGCGATCACCAACAGCGGGCTCATGTTTCCCTTCACTATGATCGTGTGCAATCTTGCCCCAGGGGATTTGCGCAAGGAAGGTCCCTTTCTAGATTTACCAATTGCGGCCGCGATTCTGGCAGCAGATAAACAGTTGCCCCAATCGGAGTTAGAAGACACTCTGATTTTAGGCGAACTGGGTTTGGATGGCTTTGTTCGGCCAGTAAACGGGGCCGTAAGCGTGGCCCTGATGGGCGTGGAGAAGAAGTTTCGACGTTTGATTCTGCCGAAAGCGGATGCCGCCGAGGCTGCCGTCGCACCGGGCATTGAAGTTTACGGAGTAGATAGCTTGATCGAATTGGTAGAGCTTCTGAACGGAGCCGATGGCTACGAGCCGGTCGAGTTTATCGACAAAGCTTCCGATCATATGCTCGATTACAGCATTGACTTTAACGATGTAAAGGGGCAAAAACAAGCGGTGCGGACTTTAGAGATAGCTGCAGCCGGTGGGCACAACGTTCTAATGGTCGGCCCTCCGGGCTCGGGAAAGACGATGCTTGCGCGCCGCCTGCCAACGATCTTGCCTCCTCTTTCGATTGAAGAAAGCATCGAGGTCACCCGGATCTATAGCTCCTCTGGCCTGAAAGGCGGGAAGCAGGGTTTGCTTTGGGAGCGGCCTTTCCGCTCGCCGCACCACTCGGCCAGCCACGCCGCCATCGTCGGCGGCGGCAAAAACCCCAAGCCGGGCGAAGTGAGCATGGCCCACAAGGGCGTTTTGTTTTTGGACGAAATGCCTGAGTTTGATCGTCAAGTTTTGGAGGCCTTGCGCCAGCCTTTGGAAGACGCCGTTGTAACCGTTTCGCGGGTTCAGGCTTCTATAACGTTCCCTGCCGAATGTATTTTGGTGGGTGCCATGAACCCATGCCCCTGCGGATTTAAAGGGTTGCCTGAGCAGAAGTGCGTTTCTCATCCCTCGACCTGTGGCAAGTACACGGCGAAAATCAGCGGCCCGTTGCTGGACCGGATCGATATCCAGATCGATGTTCCCCGACTTAAGCCGGAAGAGTTGCTTGGTGCAAGCACCGGCGAATGCAGCGAGGAGATTCGGCTTCGGGTGATCGCCGCGCGGGATAGGCAGATCGCCCGATTGGGCAAAGCACGCGTCAACGCGAAAATGTCTCCCCGCGAGATTCGTGATCTGATTCCTTTAGACGAGGAATGCACTGACTTCATGCGGCTGGTGATGCACAGGATGAACATCTCGGGACGGGTTTTTGACCGCATCTTGAAGGTGGGACGAACGATTGCAGACTTGGAGGGCTGCGAAAACGTGGAGAAGCGGCATCTGAGCGAGGCCGTACAGTATCGGGAGCGGGCGGGGAACTAAGTCTATGTTTGGCCTTTCACTTGATGAAAAGCTCGGTAAGGCAGTGCTCGGCAATAGTTGGGACAAGGTGTCTGACTTGGTGGAGAGAGGCGGGAACGTAAACGGGCTCGTTAATGGCGCGCCGCTAACCCACCATGTAGTTGTAAGAGGCCCTGCTAACGTAGTCGACAGTTGGCTCGAAAAGGCCGACACTGAGGCAAGAGATCCGGGTGGAAAAACGCCTCTAATGATAGCTTGTTGTAGCTTTCGATTTGATTCCGCAAAAAAATTGATTTGGCTAGGAGCGGATATAAATGCTGTCGACTCGACTGGGCTGACATCTCTCATGTCGGCTGCTTACATGGCGGACTTGCTCTGCCTAAAGACTCTTATCGAGGCTGGGGCAAGTCTGGAAATGAAGGATCAAGAAGGCTTTACCGCGCTCATGTTTGCAAGCAAAAAGGGAAATGTCCATGCTGTTCAGTTCCTTATAAAACAGGGTGCCAATGTTAATGCGCGTGCCAATGCTGGTGAGAGTCCGCTTATGTTCTCCGCCCAGCATGGATTTCTGGAACCCGTTGAAGCGCTTTTGGAAGCTAGCGCGGACATTAACGCAGCCATGACCCAGGGTTACACCGCGCTGTGGCTTGCGAAACAAAACAAACAAAAAGCGATGGAAGATTTCCTTTTCTCACGGGGCGCCACCGACAATGGCGTGCCCCTCATTTTAGAGCGGTAACGAAAAGTCAAAGGTCGCATTTCGCGGAACCTTTAAGAAAGCGCTTCAGCGTCCCTTAAATGTTGGCGTTAAACACAGCCAAGTGCACCTTGACATCCACATATTGCGGCCCCCCTTCCCAAACAAAAAAATGAAAGCGGTCATCTTTTTGAACCTGTTATGGCAACCATAACCGGACAGAACTGGTTCAAGGCCACCG
Source organism: Fimbriimonadaceae bacterium (assembly GCA_036502005.1). Classification (GTDB taxonomy): domain Bacteria; phylum Armatimonadota; class Fimbriimonadia; order Fimbriimonadales; family Fimbriimonadaceae; genus DASXZH01. The sequence goes on along the minus strand of DASXZH010000002.1, from coordinate 63,372 downwards.
CGCGGCTATGGATTCAAAGGAGAACCTTGCGCCAAACGCGGAAAACACCTCTCCCCCTGCCCCCTCTCCTCCGCTTCGCGCAGGCGAGGGGGTCTACAGTGAGTTCTGCTGACGCTTTGCTGACGGTAGAAATAGGTTCAAAGCAACTACTCCTCTATAATATATGAGTGCGATTTGTTGCCAAATTCCCCATCTATAGAGTTCTGCCGCTCCTGATCTGCCTTGGAGCGGCCAATGCCTTCGCGACCCAAAACGGCGCTCAGGTCTTTGTCGAAAACAAAGGCCAGTGGGATCTGCAGGCGAAGTTCCTTGCCCAATCCGGCGGTCTCAACATGTGGATCACCGAAGACGGCGCGGTGATGGATTTCCACAAAACCATCCCCGCCACAACAACTACGAAAAAGCTTATCGCCGGCCACGTTGTCCGCATGAGCTTTGAAAACGCGCTGCCAGGAGCAAGCCTGGGCCTCTCCCAGCAGCCCGGAGACTTTAACTACTTCGTGGGAAGTGACCACTCCCGATGGGCAAGCAACGTTAGGCGTTTTGCCCAAACCTCAGCCGGACTCTACAAAGGCATTTCCGCCCGTTATTATTTTAGCCAGGGCAGCCCCAGATACGATCTGATTATTCAGCCAGGCGCGGATCCAAGCAAAGCCCTCATGCGCTACGAAGGCGCGACCAGCTTGCGCGTGTTGGCAAATGGCAGCCTCGAGATTGGCACTTCGCTCGGCACAGTGGAGCAGCGCGGACTACTCGCCTATCAAAGCACAGTCACCGGCAACAGTAAGGTGCAGTGCCAAATGGTCGCGGATGGCAATACCGTCCATTTCCAACTGGGCAGTTACGATAAGAGCAAAGAACTTGTTATCGATCCTCTCATTTTCTCAACTTTCATGAGCGGTGCTGCTGGGTCAACCAATAACTCGAGCCTAGGGGTCGCTGTCGCATCCGATTCCTCCGGCAATGCAGTGGTTCTTGGGTACACGGGAGATGCTCAATTTCCGACCACCACGGGTGCCTACAAAACCACCTTTACAAGTTATCAGGATATTTTCGTTTCCAAGATCTCGGCAAATGGTTCTACCTTGATGTATAGCACGTTCGTGGGCGGTAACTATAACTCCACTACGCCGACCGCAATTGCGCTGGACTCGTCCGGCGAGGCCTTCATTACGGGATACACCTATTCGCCGGACTATCCGGCGACAGCAGGCGCGTATCAGACGAAGGTTATGAGCGTTCCAAGCGCATTTGTTACCAAGGTAAACGCAACAGGGACCGCCCTGTCCTACAGCACCCTAATTGGGGGCGGGGGTGCCGACAATCCAACAGCAATCGCCCTCGACTCCTCGAATAATGCCGTTATCGTCGGCTACGGCGAAGAAAACGCCTGGCCAACAACCACTGGTGTCATCCAACCCACTCAGAACCAGAACTCCAGCGAATGCCTTATCGCGAAAGTCTCGGCAAACGGTTCGCAGCTTCTATTCGCGAGTTACCTCGGCGGCATAGCATCTTCCCTTGGAGACCAGGCAACGGGCCTTGCTTTAGATTCCTCCGCCAACTTATACATAACAGGCAATACATGGTCTACCGATTTTCCGGTTACGGCGGGCTCGTATCAACCTACCCTTACGGGCAGCGATACAGGCTTTGTAGTAAAGCTTAACTCGACCTGCACAGCGGAAATTTTCGGCACCTTTTTGGGAGGCGATCATGGCGCGCAGCCGACCGGCATCGCGGTAACTGCTTCCGGGCAGCCAGTGGTGGTCGGAACCACCCAATCATCAGACTTTCCTCTGACGGCGGGCGCTTTTCAAACAACTCCGGCGGACGAACAAAGTTCATTCGTTTCGGCGCTTTCGGCGGACGGGAAAAGCCTCGTCGGAAGCACGCTGCTGTCGGGGAGCGTGGAGGACAATGCATGGGCGGTCGCGGTGGATAAATCGGGGAACATTGTCGTCGCCGGACAGGCCCAATCTGCCGATTTTCCGACGACCTCTAACGCACTCCAACCGACTTCGCCTGTGGCTACCAACGGCTTCGTTACCAAGCTGCCCATTAACTGCACTACGCTGCTCTACAGCACCTATTTTGGGGGAGAGAATGACGATCTCATCCAAGGGCTTTCCCTAGATCCCTCTGGCAACGCAATGGTAACCGGCTGGACGGCCTCGCCCGATCTCCCTATCTCTGCAGGCGCCTTTCAGTCCACAAACATTGCCTACGCCGATAACAACTTGGAGGCCACCACTTTTGTGGCTAACATCTCTTTGGGTGGCAGTAGCGGAACAACCCAATCGGTAACCCTCTCGCTCGCACCAAGCACAGTAACAGGTGGCGTTCTTTCCTACGGAACAGTGACCCTGTCACCCGCCGCGCCGGCTGGGGGTGCAACGGTTGCAATTACCAGCGGCGCCAGCAATCTAGGTTCGCTCCCATTTACGGCCGGCGCATCACAAGAGACGTTTAGCCTTACCACCGTTCCGGTGGACGCGACGGAGGTTATACCGATAACGGTGAGCTACAACGGTGGCTCACAGACCCAAAACCTCACGATTGTTCCTCCTGCCCCTTCTACTCTTACACTCGGCGCGAGCACGGCAACGGCGGGAACAGCCGTAACCGGGACCATCACTCTGAATGGAAACGCGGGTCCGAGTGGAGTTACGGTCACCCTAAGCAGTTCGAATACGGCCGCTGCCTCAGTCCCTGCTTCCGCTCCCATCGCTGCCGGAGCCAAAACAACCACCTTTACGGTTACGCCAAAAACGGTAAGCACCAACACAGCGGTTACTATCACGGCCAGCTTTGGCGGCGTTTCCAAAACGGCTTCCTTAACCGTATTGGCGGGCCCAACTACGCTTTCTTCGGTTACGCTTAGCCCGAGTACGGTGGCGGCAGGCTTCAGCACCATTGCAACTGCCAACTTAACGGGCGGAGCCCCAACAGGGGGAACGGTTGTTACGCTGAAATCCAGCAATACCGCTGCGGCAACGGTGCCGGCTTCGGTTACGGTGGCAGCCACTAAAACCAGCCAAACCTTTTATGCCACGGCACTGCCTGTCCCCGTCAACACGAGCGTGGCCATAACCGCAACCGTCGGCTCGGTGACGAAAACCGCTGTCTTGACTGTAACTCCAGCTACCGTGTCGTCGATAGTTTTGAATGTAGCTTCTATAACCGGAGGCACAAAGGTTGGAGGCGCGGCTTATCTTAGCGGCCACGCAGGATCTAGCCCAATCACGATCGCTCTAAAATCGAGCAATACCGCCGTGGGTACGGTGCCCGCAAGCATCGTAGTCGCTGCCAACGCGCCGGGCCAATATCTTACGGTTACAACATTGCCTGTGACCGCGCAGAGCATCGTTGTGATTACAGCCACGACTGGCACCGTTTCCAAGAGCGCAACGTTAACCGTTACGCCTTGCATTTCTTCTCTGGTCCTAAATGTGGCATCGGTCGCAGGCGGGACGAATGTTGGCGGAGCCGCCTATCTAACAGGCCATGTTGGCACCGTCCCAGTCGTGATCTCTTTGAAGTCGAGCAACACCGCCGTGGCAACCGTTCCAGCGAGCATTACAGCTCCCACCGGCGGGCTTGGCCAGTATCTAACGGTTACAACCGCGGCCGTAACCGCGCAGACGGTGGTGACTATTACCGCCTCCACGGGCTCGGTGTCTAAGACCGCGACCCTGACAGTTACGCCATCTCTTTCCTCTCTGCAGCTAAATGTGTCTTCGGTGACCGGTGGCACCAAGGTTGGGGGTGCGGCATATCTTACTGGCCATGTCGGCACCATACCGGTTGTGATCTCTTTGAAATCGAGCAACACGGCCGTGGCGACCGTACCCGCCACGATCACGGCAACGTCCGGCGAACTTGGACAATATCTAACGGTTACCACGCTGGCCGTCAAGGTGAAAACAGTGGTGACGATTACAGCCACGACCGGTAGCGTCTCAAGAACAGCGACGTTGACGGTTCTTCCTGCGGGGTAGATTTAGATCGGGGATTCTTCTAAGGTCGCAAGCTCACCAGTGGTCCGGTCAAACCCTCCACCGCTTTTCTAAATTCGGGGTGGGTACGCGGAGTACTGCTTCGTAGGCTTCGTTTCATTCGACAAACTTCGCTCGACACCAGGCTAATCTCCGTGACACCCTCAGCATCGAGAAAAAGAATGCGATTGAATGAGCTAGGTGCTCTGCTCAATGCAAGCTATGCAAGGATTAGGCGTCTTGTACAATGAAGCAAATGGGAAATGAGAAAAACAGGTTGTATCTCACCGTACCGACAAGTCTGAGTGACCTTGTGAGCATCGATCCCGAAGTTGTCGGCGGCGAACCGTGTTTCACCAACACGCGTGTCCCGCTTGAAACCGTAGTAGATAACCTTGCTGGAGGTCGCAGCATCCAAGAAATCCTTTCTAGCTATCCATCGCTCGAAAGAAAACATGTTGAAGCAGTCCTGCAATGGGAACGAGAACTTGCGCTTCGAGCGGTGGGCTTTGAAGCTCGCGCCTCTTGAAAGTGCTTTTGGATGCAATGATGCCGAAAGAAATCGGCGATCTGTTGATTGCACACGAGGTCGTACATGCGACGCAACTTGGGTGGCAGGGGCTAAGCAACGGGAAATTATTGGACGCAGGCGAATCTGCCCGCTTTAGCGTGTTACTCACTAAGGACACCAAGATGCCTTACCAACAAAATCTTGCCAACAGAACAATTTGTCTCGTCATTCTTAGACCCCGCAGCCAATTCCCTGATGATCTGCTTAAGCTTGCTCCGCAAATTCTTTTACTCTTGCCCACCTTGTTGCCGGGTAGTGTCACGCGAGTCTCATCCCAATAACGCTCAACCTCCGAATTCCCTGAGACCCGACGCCTTCCAGCCTCGTAGTAACTCCCTGTAGGTTCAAGGATGTCAGAGGGCGCTAAGGAAGGCGATAAAGCAAAGAAGGCAGCGGTGAGTCAGGCGTATGCCGATAACGTCGCCAAATTTCGCTGGTGGATCCTCGCCGGTCTCATAACGGCCGCCATCATGGAGGTGCTCGACACCACCATCGTTAACGTTGCGTTGCCCACTATGGCCGGGAACCTAGGCGCGACAAACCAAGAAATCGGTTGGGTTGCCACTGGCTACATCCTTTCCAATGTAGTTGTGCTGCCGATGACGGCCTTTCTTGCCGCGCGCTTTGGACGCAAGAACTACCTCATCTTTTCGATCCTGCTGTTCATCGTTTCGTCGTTTTTCTGCGGTACTTCGCACAGCCTAGTTGAGCTTGTATTTTGGCGCATTACGCAGGGCGCAGGAGGTGCTGCGCTGCTTTCAACGGCGCAGGCAACTCTCCGCCAAATATTTCCGACCGAAGAACAAGGTCTCGTTCAGGCGGTTTTCATCATGGGAATTATAGTTGCGCCCACTTTGGGGCCAACTTTAGGTGGATACATCAGCGATAACTATTCGTGGAACTGGTGCTTTTTCATCAATATTCCCATTGGAATAGCTTCAGTCTTTTTGGTTTCCACGTTTCTGCATGATCCGCCCGGCATGCGGAGGCCAGGTGCAAAAATAGATTGGTGGGGCATTGGTTTGTTGGCGACCGGATTGGGCTGCCTGCAATACGTGCTTGAAGAAGGGCAGCAGAACGACTGGTTCCAGGATGCAACGATCCTTCGGATGACCATCATTTCAATCATATGCTTGTCCTTCATGGTCTGGTGGGAGCTTTCGCCTAAGAACGAACATCCGGTGGTGGATTTTCACGTTCTGAAGAATAGGACGCTATCTGCGACGATTTTCTTATTCGTGGCGTTGGGCTTTGGGTTATACGGGGTCACCTTCCTTTTCCCGCTTTTTACCCAGAACATTTTAGGATTTACGCCTACCGAAACGGGGCTCGCCTTGATGCCCGGAGGGCTCGCAACCGCCGTCAGCGCAATTATGTGCGGCCGTCTGCTGAATGGCGCCAAGCCGCTTGTCGATCCTCGCGTGCTCATCTTTATCGGTTTGGGCATCTTCATTTTTGCCATGTTCATTCTTTCTGGGATGAGCCCGCAAAGTGGGCAAGGTGATACCGCATTTGCTCTCATGATTAGAGGATTTGGCCTCGGAATGCTCTTTACACCGATCAACCAGGTCGCCTACGCTTCTTTAAGGCCTCAGGATGCGCAGCAGGCATCCGGCCTTATCAACTTGGCACGTCAACTTGGCGGTTCGTTTGGCATTGCGCTTCTGGGTGTGTACGTTACCAGCCATACCGATGTCCACCGCGCCGACTTGGTTTCCAACCTTTATGCCAGCAATCCAGCCTTCATTCAGCGAATGTCGATGCTGCAGCACGCCCTCTTGGCCCGGGGCATTCCACCCCCCTTGGCCCCTAAAGCTGCCTACGGGATCCTAAACGGGACAGTGACAGCGCAATCGATGACAATCGCTTACGACGATGCGTTCAAGCTGATCTTGGTCAGTTTCTTCGTGGTTATGCCGGCGATCTTCATTCTGAAGAAACCCAAAGGGGGAGCGGGCATGCCGGCGGAGGCGCACTAGCGCGGGAAGAACGGAAAACTTAGAACCTAGAACTTAGAACGAAGAAAGTAGAAGTTGACGGAGGTTGCACTATGTGCTCGGCAAAAGCTGCTCCTTTACTGAGCTCTATTTTCTAGGCTCTGGTCTAAGTTCTACGTTCTACGTTCCTTTGCTCCAAGTCTGCCGAGTATGCTCTTCCCCGTGAGATACCCCCTCAGCTTAATTCCCGTCGCGTTCCTTGCAACCGGTGCGCTTGCGCAGGACAATATCCTTCGCGTAAAGATTGGCGACGTGTCCCTTAACGTCACTGCGTTAAGCAACACGATGGTTCAAATCGAGTGCTACCAGGGCAAGACTAAAACTTACAAGCCAACGGAGATGCTCGACATTAGGAACCACAAGCTCAATGATATGTTTGTCATGGCAGGAGGGGGCTCGCTTCAAACCGAAAATCTTGTTGCCAAAAAATCCGCAGATGGAGTGGAAATCACCGGCGGAGGCATCGACCTAGATTTCGCCTACAGCAACGGCCAGATCACACTTAGGCACAGGTCGACAGACAATCTATACGGCATGCGCGGTATTGCCTTGTGGGATTTGAAAGATCCCCGCGTCGCCCCGAGCGCGGGCTTGCTTCGCAATAATGGAGGGACTGTGATAGCAGGCTCCCAAGGGGATGGTGGCGCGCCATTGGCCTATACAGCCACCTGGGGAATGCTGGTGGACAGCATCGACGGCGAATTCACTAACAACGGAGAGACGCTCACATTTAGGAACAAGGGCAACGGCGCGGCCGAAGCCTTTGTGATGATTGGTCCTCCTAAAACCACAGTTGCAAGCGTAACCGAACTCACAGGGCACCCTCCAATGCCCCCAAAATGGGCGCTTGGGTTCATGAACAGTCAGTGGGGCACGACCGAGGATGAAGTTAAATCGATCATCGGCGAATACAGGCAAAAGCAAATCCCCATCGATGGATTCATCATGGATTTTGATTTTAAAGCTTGGGGCGAGGACAACTACGGCGAGTTTCGATGGAACAGCACCAGTGGCCCCGGAAACGTAGAGCCGAATCTATATCCAGATGGCCAAAGCGGCCAGTTCAGCAAGGAAATGGCCAGTAAGGGCATTCATTTGGTGGGAATCATGAAGCCCCGAATCCTCACCCAGGACGTGAGCCTAAAGCCAACCAAGGGAGCCGCAGAAGCCACCGCACACAACTGGTGGATGCCGAGCAAAGCGCCTTATAAGGATTATTTTTCGGGGAGGCTCGCCAACGATTTGGACTTCTCCAAACCAGATTTGCGCCGATGGTATTGGGACCACGCCAAGCAGTTGTTCGATACCGGACTATCCGGATGGTGGAACGATGAAGCCGACGACGGCTTCGACAGCCTCGGTTTCTTCCACATGCAGCAGTCTCTTTTCGATGGGCAAAGCTCTGTTTCTAAGAAACGGGTTTGGTCCATAAACCGAAACTTTTATCTCGGTGCGCAGCGCTTTGGATTCGGCACTTGGTCGGGTGACATTCGCACCGGTTTTGGCAGCATGCAAGCCCAACGAGCGCGTATGCTGGCGACGGTCGACCTAGATCAGCCCCATTGGAGCATGGATTCCGGAGGCTTCGGCGGCCATCCAAATTCGGAGAACTACGCCCGCTGGATCGAGTTTGCCTCGGTGGTCCCGATCATGAGGGTCCACGGCACTCACGGCGAAAAACGGCAGCCTTGGGTTTACGGCGATGTTGCGGAAGCGGCCGCCAAGAAAGCCATCGAGTGGCGCTATAAGATGTTTCCAACCTTTTATTCTCTGGAGCACAGAGCCAGCGCAACTGGCGTCGGCATTGTGCGGCCCCTCTTTTGGGAGTTCCCGCTCGATCCCCAATGCGCAAACGTGACCGATTCTTGGATGGTTGGCGATTCTCTACTCGTTTCTCCTGTTGTAGATCAAGGCATGACGACGAAGTCCATCTACCTTCCTGCCGGGACGTGGTACGACTACGCGACGGGCAAACCGGTAGCCGGCGGCCAGATCGTAACGGTTCCAGTCGATTCCACCAACTGGTCGGATTTGCCCATGTTCATTCATGGTGGCGCGATTTTGGCTTCGCAGGAGTTGGAGCAGTATGCGGGAGAGAAGCCTGTTCACCAGATCACTTTGGATATGTGGCCCGACACCCAGCGGGAGGGCAGTTTCGAGGTCTATGATGACGATGGCGAAACCGTGGATTATTTGCACAACGCCTATTTCTCGCAGATGATCGGTACCCACAAGACGGGCGGGGTTTTGGAAGTCACTTTTGCGGAACCCGCTGGTGAGTACAGGACTCCGATTAAGGAATATCGCTTGCGGTTACACGGGTTTAGCGGTTCCGGATCTCTAAACGGCAGAACGATTAGCGTGGCAGCGGGGACAGATTATATCGAGACGGTCGTTCCGGCAGGGAAAGAGATGGATCTGACGCTACAGAACCAGTAGTTCTTCGATTTTATTGTCACGGAAAGTAAAGGTGCCCAGCGTTTTAGAGTGCGCGAACCTGTTCGCGCCTTTTCGAGACGATTGCCGCCGGTAATCTGTGCTGATTTGAAATATCCAAAAGCGGTGTCGGGCCACTGCACTCCCAAAGTGTTTGGGCGGCTTCTCTGTCTGACTAATTGACCTTTGCAGGCAAGGTCTCAAACTGAAACGGCTCGATCGAATGTCTTCAAATCCTGTATAAACAGCTCTCTTTCTTCGTGACGGCGTTGCTGATCCGGCATCCGAAGTAAAGACGAAGGATGCACGGTGGCCATCACAATCGCGTCAAGCTCCAACTCCAAAACGCGACCGCGGATTTGGGTCACCTTCACACCAGAACCTAACAAAGACTGAGCTGCCGTTGAGCCCAAACACAAAATACCTTTTGGCTTTAGGGCTTCAATCTCGGCTTGGAGCCACGGGCGGCAAGCGTCTGTTTCCGATTTGTTCGGTTTCTTATGCAGCCTCCGATGGCCCGCCGGTTCCCACTTAAAATGCTTGACAGCGTTGGTTAAATAGATGCGCATCTCGTCCATTCCGGCTTCTTGAATGCAGGCGTGAAGCAACTTACCGGCCGGTCCAACGAAAGGATCGCCCTGAATATCTTCCTGATCGCCGGGCTGCTCGCCAATTAGCATGAGGTCAGCCTTCGGCTCGCCTTCGCCGAATACGGTTTGGGTTGCATGCTGCCAGAGGGGGCAAGCTTTGCAATGGGCTGCTTCTTTCGCAATCTCTTGAAGAGACTTTAACGACGCCATAGGTTTTGGAAGAAATAGGAGGACCACAAGTTTCGCTACTTTGCGAAGCTGGAAGCGTTGGAAAGGACAGCTCGCGCCCGGCTCTTTGAAAGTGCGAGGGCCTGACGTCGCTTTAGGATAGGCGACCTGGCGCCGGACAAAAGGGCCACAAATTGTGATTCATTCGCTAATCACCATGTTTCGGAAAAGCGGTGTCGGGCAACCGCACGCACAAGGACCATGCGTCTCGCTCCCAGGACCCAGGACTTAGCGCTCAAGACTCAACAGTCTAATAATGCCAGTCGACGTTCAGAGCCTGCTTCGCATGCCGCTCGATAAACTCTCGCCGAGGCTCGACTTTGTCGCCCATCAAACGGGAGAACATCTGCTCGATCTCAACTTCAAACTCAGGATTTAGCTGGATCTGAAGCAAACGCCGTCCTTCAGGTGCCATCGTTGTTTCAGCAAGCTGATCCGGATTCATTTCGCCAAGACCTTTAAACCGGGTGATCTGCGGGTCCTTCTTTTTCTTAAGCGACTTTACAATCTCATCCCGCTCATCGGCATCTGCCGCGTAATATCGCTCGTTGTTTCCAACTTTGATGACGTACAGCGGAGGCTGTGCAAGATAGACGTGGCCGGCAGCCATAAGCGGCTTCATGTAGCGATAGAAGAAGGTGAGCAGAAGCGTGCGAATGTGTTCACCGTCAACGTCTGCGTCGGTCATGATGATGACCTTGTGGTAGCGCAGGCCATCTAGGTCAAAAACGACATTTCGCTCTTTGTCCTTCTTGCTGTTGCCGCCATTACCCGAAAGTTGATAGGCCTTCTGTGCGTGCCCGTTGGTCTCGCCGTTTTCAAACTCCAGTTCCGTATCGGTTTCTTCAATAGGCGTCCCTCGGCCGAGGGTTAGGTCCACCCCACAGCCTAAAGCTGAAATTAGCGACTTGATTTCCTCGTTATCGAGAGCCTTATCGATTCGGGCTCTTTCGACATTCAGGATCTTGCCACGAAGGGGCAGAACTGCCTGGGTGATTCGGTCTCGCGCACCCTTGGCGGAGCCACCTGCCGAATCGCCTTCGACCAAGAAGATCTCGCCTTTGGTGGGATCCTTGGTCTGGCAATCGCTCAGCTTGCCGGGAAGACCGAAGCTATCCATCGCGTTACCACGGCGAATGCTTTCTGCGGCCTTGCGGGCTGCTTCTCGCGCGCGCTGGGCAGTCAAAGATTTCTCTACGATCGACCGCGCAGGGCGAGGATTCTCTTCAAAAAATTGGGTAAGACCATCTCCAACGAGGGAGTTCGTAAGGCCCTGAACTTCCGGTGTGACGAGCTTAACCTTGTCCTGCGAGTTATAGCTGGGGTTCTCGAGTCTAAGCGAAATTACGGCGGTTAGGCCATCGCTCACATCCTCCGAAGTTAGGTTTAGATCCTTTTCCTTCAGGAAGTTCATCTTGCGAGCATATTGGTTAATGCTGCGTGTGAGGGCGGCGTTAAAACCCGAAACGTGTGTTCCCCCATCTGGGTTGTGGATGTTGTTCGAGAACGCTAAAAGCGTTGTTTGATAGGATTCGTGATATTGAAGGGCCACTTCAACTTCTGTTCCCTCTTTAAGCCGTTTGAACGACACGACCGGATGAAGAGTGTCCTTGCCTTCGTTCAGGTCCTCCACAAGCTGCGGAATACCGCGAGTGAAGTGGAATACGTCGCTTTGATCAGGATCCGGTTCGTAAGTGAACTCAAACCTTGCCGTTGGGTTCAGATAGGCCAGCTCGCGCATACGCGTTTTAAAGATGTGAACGTCGTATTCGGTTTCGTGAAGAACCGTGTCGTCGGCAAGCCAGAGGATCTTGGTGCCCGTGCCTTCCGCCTTGCCAATCACCTTCACCGGCTCTTCTGGCCGGCCCTGGTGATAGCGCTGGAAATACTGTTTGCCGTCTCGCTTAACGGTGGCCTCAAGCCAAGTTGAAAGGGCGTTGGTACAGCTTACGCCGACGCCGTGGAGACCGCCCGCCGTTTTATAGCCGCCGCCGCCAAACTTACCACCTGCGTGGAGAACGGTCATTACAACCTGAAGGGCGGAAACTCCCATTTTCTCATGCATGTCGACGGGAATGCCTCGGCCATTGTCTTCCACGCTGACCGAGTTATCGGCATGAATGATCACGCTGATGTTGGTGCAATAGCCGGCGAGGACTTCGTCCACGGCATTATCGAGAACTTCGCGGAACAGTTGGTGAAGACCCTTCTTGCCGTTGTCTCCAACGTACATACCCGGTCGCTTTCGGACCGCCTCTAAACCTTCGAGGACTTGGATCTGGTCGGCATTATAATCGCCGATGACTTTGGAAGTCAGTTCCTCAATTTTCTCTAATTGATCGTCGTTCTGGGGGGTGTTTTCTTCAGCCATGGGGATAAGAAATCTGCGGAATCAGCAGGAGGGGAAATCCTCGAAAATGAAGCTGTTTTCCTTCAATGATTATACCTGAGAAGACGGATCAGACACCCCTTTTGAACCTAGCAATGAAGCGCGTCCAAAAGTCTTGGTAGGCAATCGCAAAACCTCAAACGATTCTTACATTGACGGCCAGCCGTCCGTCTGTTTTCAACGTGCCACAAGAAGAACTATCGAGGCGAGCAATTGGTAGAGTCGGCTCCAGCAGAAATTTTTTAATTTCAATTTGTTTTGAACCTATTCTGCGCCGCAAAATGCCGCACAATCCACGAGTTAAACGAGCCGCACGGTTTGCCACCAGGGCCCCGTTGGTAAAAGCGCAATCGGGTGCGACGAGCTCTCGCCGCTTCGACATGATAGGTCACTGCTGAAGTCCTATCTACTAGGATCTTTTTTCTGACGCATGCCGCGTGTGCCATGCCTCGAAACCGAACTCATCGAACGCAGGGCAATAGAACCGGGCTGGGTCAAGGAAGCGTCCTGCGTATAGTCCTTGCGATACTTGCAGGCGACGATCACATCTCGCTCGTGGGCAGCTAAGTCTTCCACCGAGCGGCATCCATAAGAACCGCCAATCTGATTTAAAACGGAAACGAGGGGATCGGTTTTGCCGGTGTTCACCTTGCGGTCCATGAGCGTGGCCATGCCGGCCTCGCTTCGGATGATGTCGGAAATCTTCGCAGTTAAAGTCTGCCCGTTCAGGTTCAGTGTCACCAAATCGTTGCAAGGATAGTATTGCTCCTTTGCGATTTGAAGTTGGGCGACCCTAAAAGAGCGGCTCTTTTGGCCCGCGTGCTGGAAAACGGAAACTAGGCGCTTGTCATCGATAATCTGATGGGCGGCGGCGGTGCCTTGGTAAACCTGGCCATCGTCGATCCCTAATGCTACTAGTTGGCCGTCTTGCGTTACATCCAGGCCAAAACGGTGGAAATCTTCGTTAAAGGCTTTCGAGTCATTCGTCTTCTCACGAAGAAGGACCATACCAAGCGAGCCGGCTCCTTTGGAAAGGCAGGCGAACTGGATAAGCCCAACGGATACAAAGCCCGTGTCATAGGTGTTGACCGAGTCGAAGCCGCCTTCCAAAATGGAAACTGCTTTCATCACCTTAGCGGTCGAGCCATCTATTCCGGCTGCGGAGAAAAGATCGTTCAACTCCTCATCGGGCAATGTGCGAACCGGGGTTCCGCCGGACATTACGCCTTGGGGGAACCGGTAAGCCGAGAAATTGGATCTCATGGCCGGGTTGTCGGCCATCTTTACGAGGGTGCCATCGGGGAAGTTCACCAAATAAGCATTGGGAACCACGGCCGAAGCGAACTCTGGGGCAACTCCGGCAAACTTAATTAGATCGGCGGGCTCTGTGCCGGGATTGGTGGCGGAGGCCATTGTGTTGGGAACCTGACGTCCTAGATAGCGGGAATCCGCTTCGCTCACGCCAAGACCTGCCGAATAGCGGTCGTAGGCAACTTTCGCGTTTACCCAAGCATCCCACTCGTGAACCGTACCGGAATCGGGAAGCTGCTTCTTTAGGGTCTGATTCTTGCCAATGCCTCTGTAGCTGCTGTAGTTGTAAAGCCACATGGAGCCTTCTGGGCTTAAACGAACGACCCAAGGGCCCCTATTTGCCCTTTCCGCAGGAGCTTCTACTTCAAAGCGCCCACGCTCATTCCAGAAATTGTGGATTTTAGACTTATCAGAATTGGAGTAAGAGGATGGGCTCTGCGCCGAAATGGCGGCAGCACTAAGCGTGATGACTCGTAGGAGCATCATGCCTCTATTAACAATTGTGAGTCTAGCGCCTTCCATGGCGATATGTACAACCCTCATTCTATAGTATATAACGGCTTAGGTCTATATCGTTCACTAGACCAGAAATTTTATTACATACTGTTTCTCGGTCAAATCTAACACTTTTAGCAGGGGTGTCGGGTGCGTCGTACAACACTTCTTCCAGGAGCTTCTCCATGACGGTGTGAAGACGGCGCGCGCCTATGTTTTCTGTTCTGCTATTTACCTCTGCCGAAAGCTTAGCGATTTCGTCCAAAGCGCCTTCGGTGAACTCAACAGTGATACCTTCTGTGCTTAACAAAAGTTGATACTGCTTAGTAAGGGCGTTCTTGGGCTCTCGTAAGATTCGCCGAAAATCGGTTTCCGTGAGATTTTCCAGCTCGACCCTTATGGGTAACCGGCCTTGCAACTCTGGAATTAGGTCGCTCGGCTTTGCCATGTGGAACGCGCCTGCCGCGATAAAAAGGATGTGATCTGTTTTTACAGGGCCGAACTTGGTGGCGACGGTTGAACCCTCAATAATGGGCAGGAGATCCCTCTGGACGCCCTCTCGGGATACTTCCGGGCCGCTGCCGCCGCCTTTGCTGGCGACCTTGTCGAGTTCATCGATGAAGATGATTCCGGACTGTTCTGTGCGGTGAACCGCCTCTCGGTTGACGCTGCTGCGATCGATGATTTTGTGCGCTTCCTGCTCAATGAGGATCTCTTTGGCTTCGGCAACGGTTACGGACCGGCTAGTTCTACGGCCCGAGAACGGGCCGCCTTGGTTGCCGGAATCGAGACCCATCTCTTCCATGCCTTGGGCTGAAAAGACTTGAACGAAGGGATGGCTTGGTTCTTCTGTTTCGATTTCGACGATCTCTTGGTCCATCTCGCCCGCGGCGATTCTCTTTTCTAGCTTCTTCCTGCGTTGGAGGCGCTTTTTCTGCTCGTCGTCATCGGGTTTGGCTTCTGGCTCATCGGGGTAGCCATCGTCCATGTTTTGGCCGAAGATCTCAAAAGCCTGCTTCATGATCGGGTTATCGAACATTGGCGCCTTTTTCTTCTTGCTTTTCGGCTTATCTTCATCGAGAAGATCTAGAAGGATTCGTAAGACCTTTCTTTCGACCTCGGGCCGAACGGTTTCCATCCGCTCTTTTTCAACGAGCCGTACTCCGACTCCTGCGAGGTCCCTTATCATGGATTCGACGTCGCGGCCAACGTAGCCTACTTCCGTGAACTTTGTCGCTTCGACTTTGATAAACGGGGCTCTAGCTAATTGGGCTAACCGGCGGGCGATCTCGGTTTTGCCCACGCCAGTTGGCCCGATCATGAGGATATTCTTCGGGAGAATTTCCTCACGTTGTTCGGCGGGGAGCTGCTGCCTGCGATACCGGTTACGCAGGGCGACGGCAACGGCTCTCTTCGCGTTAGCCTGGCCGACGATGTACTTGTCCAACTCCGCCACGATTTGGCGGGGGGTTAACTCTTCGAGTGGGAAATCCACTTGAGTGAATGTACCCTTGACGCAATAGTCGAAAGGGGAAAGTCGAAAGGCGAAAGACGGATCGTTCGTGGCGGATGGCAGATAGGGGATGGAGATGAGAGGATAGAAGGCGTTAAAGCATCCGTTGCGAAGCTCTGGACTGCGAAAGCTTGCTTTCGCTCAAAACCAGGCAGCTTGCTGCCGCGCTAGCTGTTCACACTCGGTCAGTAAACGCGAGCCCTGGAGTGCTACCAAAAAAAGTTCTGGTCTCAATCACCATCTTCTAAAACTTCCCATTTAACATCTAGTGGCTCCATGATGTCGCCCACGATGAACATTTCGCCCTTTGCGGACCCGGGTCCGGAGAATTTGCGCTCTTTGCTTGGAACCCCTTTCATTTCCGCATCAACCTTTCCCCGCTTCGTGATTTGGATGGTTTCATTTGTCCGCGAAACGTGATCAACCAGTTTGGTACAGTTCCCCTCAAACTCCTTTACCGTGATAATCATCTGATTATTATGCCAGTTTAAGTAGACAGGCGTAAGCCAACCGGCCACCCCTCTAAGCTAAAACGGCGACCAAAACGGTAAACTACGCTTCAATGTCCCAAATCAGAAACGTCGGCATTATCGCGCACGTCGATCATGGCAAGACCACCCTCGTCGATGCGATATTTCGTCAGGCGGGGACCTTCCGCGAAAACCAGCACATGCAAGAACGCGTGATGGATAGCAACGAACTTGAGCGCGAGAAGGGAATTACCATCCTTTCCAAAGTCGCCAGTGTGCGTTACCGCGATTACAAGATTAACATCGTCGATACCCCTGGCCACGCCGATTTCGGCGGCGAAGTGGAGCGCGTGCTCTCCATGGTAGATGGCGTGCTTCTCATCGTCGATGCCAACGAGGGGCCGATGCCTCAGACCAGATTTGTACTAAAAAAAGCCTTTGAGAACAAGCTGAAGCCGATCGTCTGCATCAACAAGGTCGACCGCGAAGGCGCCCGCCCAATGTTCGCCTACGATAAGACCATCGACCTTTTCATCGACCTCGGCGCGAGCGAAGAGGACCTCTTTTTCCCCCACCTGTACACTTCCGGCTCGGCCGGTTTTGCCAGGGTTTCGCCGGATGGCAGTGAAACGGACATGCGAGAGCTGTTCGAAATGATCATCAACGCAGTGCCCCCACCCCAGGTGGAAACGGACGGGCCGTTCCAGCTTCAGGTGAACAACCTCGACTACTCCGAGTACCTGGGCCGCATGTTCGGTGGCAAGATTTTGCGGGGCCAAGTGAAAATTAACGACCGCTTAACACAGGTTCGCGAGGGCGTGAATAAACAGATCAGTTTCAACGTCACAAAGCTTTGGGTCTACGAAGGCATTCAACTTCGCGATGTGCAGAGCGCCGATGCCGGCGAGATCGTGATGATGTCTGGCATCGATCCTGTTTATATTTCGGATACCATTGCTTTCCCCGAAGGCGCAGTAGCACTGCCCAGCATCAAGGTTGAGCCGAGCACGCTCACCATGAACTTTTATGCGAACAACTCGCCGCTGGCGAGCAAGGATGGCGGCAAATTCCTTACTATCCACAAGATCCGCGAGCGGCTTGAGAAGGAAGAAGTTATTAGCGTCTCGATCCATATCGATCGCGAGGCTTCGGCTGACACGGTAAAAGTTGCTGCCCGCGGCGAGCTTCAGCTTGCCGTACTCATCGAGACCATGCGACGCGAAGGGTTTGAAATGCAGATATCGCGCCCCCAGGTTATCTACAAACGTGAGGATGATATGCCACTGGCAGAGGGCATGGAGCGGTCTGGCCATAACCAGCTTTTGGAGCCGTTTGAGAACATTATTTTGGAGCTTCCGGAGGACGCCCTGGGCCCCGTTATGGAGGATCTCAGCCGCCGAAAGGGTGAGCTATCGAACCTATCCAACAGCGAATCGGGCACGGCTACGTTGGATTACACGATTCCAACCCGCGGCCTTATCGGCTTCCGATCCAACTTCTTGACCATGACCCGCGGGCTTGGGCTTATCTCCTCCTTGTTTGCCGGTTACGCGCCTTACGCAGGCGATATCGTTTCGCGTACCCAGGGCTCTTTGATTTCTAAGGATCCGGGCAGGTTGACCCGTTATGCCTATGAGGACGTGATGGAGCGAGGTTCGCTTTTTTACGAAGTCGGAACCGAGGTTTACGGCGGAATGATCGTCGGCGCCTGCAGCCGGGATGAGGACATGATCGTGAACGCCACGAAGATCAAGGCGGCGAATAACATCCGGTCCGCGACTTCGGAGCAAACGGTGGCTTTGGACCCTCATAAAGAGTTCTCTCTTGAGCAGGCCCTTAGCTGGCTGCGAGACGATGAGCTTTTAGAGGTTACGCCGAAGCAGTTAAGGTTCAGGAAGAAGATCCTGGATCACAGCGAAAGGCGTGTCGCGGAGCGACGATCCGAGATCAGCGCATAGCTCGAATCTGCTTCAAGTCTAGGCCGAAGGCCGGCGTTGGGTTGGCCGAGTTTTTCTGCCTCGCTAGATGGCAAATTCACAATGGGGACTCCAGGGGCAACGTGCTTGGGCGACAAATCTTTTTAAATCAGGTTAGAATTGACTCTGATGAGCGACGGTGTACGTTTAAGGAGGGTTCGAGTCGCTCCGCCGGGAGCCATCGTGCTTCCGCCAGGCTCGCTTCGAGTTCGTACTGTTTGGTTAGAGCACGCATCGGAATTAATGGATGTTATCTCGCCCGTCGACGGTCTGCTCGCGCACCGACAGGTTTTTTTCGGGGTCAAGGTAACGCCCAATGGGGACTGCTCCCAAGTGTGTTCCGCGCCGCTCTTCCGAGAGTCTCTCGCGTTTGGGAAGATAGGTTATTAGGTTCATATGGAGCGCAGGTCTTCTCTGAAGCCACCTTGCTACTAGATTTTGTAGAGGCCGCAGACAAGCAGGGGCTCCAGGTGCCTGGGGGTTATTCAAATGTTTGGGAGGCTGGCCACAAGTTTGTGGTTCCTAATAGAAGCTACGTTAAGGCTGACCATACCAGGGAGTGGCCTCCTACATTGCTAGTAAATGCGTTAGCGCTCGCGCAGCACCACGGGGTTCCAACACGCCTTTTGGACTGGACCGAGAACCCGTATGTTGCTGCCTATTTTGCTGCGGTTCATTCGTTAAGATATCGGGACGCTACCGAGTTTGCCATCTGGGCCTATGCCTATTCGGATTTGCTCGGGATCCCGAACGACACTAGAGCCACTGGCCTGAGCATAGTCCGCCCTCCCTATTCTGGTAATGAGAACCTGCGCGTTCAGGAGGGACTGACGATGGTGCTTTCCCTGGATTTGGATGTAGATGCAAAGTTCAAGAAACTTCCCTACGAACAGTTGTTATCTCAACAATTAGACTCTGAGCAAACTTTTAGCGAAGAAATGTTCACCAAATTTGTGTTGCCTCATAGCCAGGCTCACTTAGTCCTTTATGAGCTTCGCAATCTAGGCTACTCTAGCACATCCCTTTTCCTGGGTACGACGGTGCCGCGAGAGAGGCACTGGAAGAATCGTTATTAAGACGCGCGACCCAAAATGACCCGCTTTGGCAGCAAAAACTTGAACAGCAGAAGACTCTATTCGAGGCCAAGGCCAAAACTCTCAGGAAAAGACATGGAATTAAGCCGCTTTGGTTCGGTCGAACCCATGTGCTAACTCGGACTCATGACTTATCAGACCCGAGTCCTTAAGGTTACTCGCCGGTAGAACTGTTGTTAAGATTTCTAAGTCCCGTTACAACGCTCGAATCTGTTCCAGATCCCGTGCCGAAGGTGTGGCGACACCGACGTGGCGAACCACGCTGCCTGCCGTCTGCGCGGCCAGCTCAAAAATCTCGCGCTTGTAGCCAACGGCAGCCAATCCCAAGGCAACCGTAGCTATCACCGTATCGCCCGCGCCGGCTGTATCGTACACCTCAACTTTAGGGGCATCAATAAAGAAATCTGAAGGCCCAGATGCGGCCATGCCGGATTCGCCAAGGGTTACCAAAACAGAAGTAGCGCGTAACTCGGTTTTCAAGCGTGAGGCAGCTTGCATGGCCTCGGCATTTACTAGACCTCTGTATTCGCCAAGGGCTTCCGTCGCCTCAGCTCGGTTTAGACTGATTAGGTCAGCTCCCGCATAGAGCGATTTCGTCCGGGGTTTCGGGTTCACAACCACCGGTTTGCCTAACATCTTCGCTTCCGCCAAAACCCCGCCTGCTATCTCGGGCGTGAGGACGCCTTTAAGGTAATCGCTCAGAACCACCACATCGCAGCGCTCTAAAGCGTGCTTGGCGCCTTCCAAAATCTTGGTGGCAACAGCTTCCGAGACGGGCATGTCGTCTTCTTGGTCGATTCGCAGCACCTGGTGGGTGTGGTCGGCCAAAACGCGGGTCTTCCTTGTCGTCGCCCGTTCCGGATCGCGGACCAAAAGCGCGCCCGAAAGACCGTGCTCAATCAAAGAGTTTTCCAGCAGATTGCCGGCTTCATCGCAACCGGCGACACCGATAGTGTGGGCTTCTCCACCCAGGGCAATAATATTCCGAGCGACGTTCGCTGCGCCGCCAGGCACTCTGCTCGTTTGCATATGGCGCACTACCATAACGGGCGCTTCAGGGCTTATGCGTGTGGCTCGGCCGAAAATGTATTCGTCGAGCATCAAATCGCCAAGGACTAAAACACGGCGTCCCGCGAACTTGTCCAGCAGTTCGCTAAGCTTCAACAGGCACTAGCCTTCCGCTACGGCGGTTTTGCAATCTCGGGAGCACAACATACAGCACCACCCCAACTAGAACGATTGCGAGAGCGGCAACCTGCGCGTCGGTGATCTTAAACGGCAAACCGTGCATATAAGTTGAAGTGGCCAGGCCTTCCTTCACCTGCAAATCTGTTCCCGCCCTCCAAAACTCATAGATGAAGCGACACGTTCCATGGAGGATCAGCATGAGCGAAATCGAACGACCGTAAGGAATTCCGCCCCTTTTCTCAATCATTAGAAGTACCCCAAAGGCCGCTATATTCATCAACGAATCATAAATCTGAGCGGGATGAAAAAGACCCGGCAAATGGTCAACATGGATGCCCCAGGGCAATGTGCACTGATCGCCGTAACAGCAGCCATTTAACAAGCAACCCACACGCCCGATGGCGTGCCCAATCAAAAAGGGCGCGGACATAGCGTCCAGTATCCGAACAAACGATTTTCCCTTCAGCCGAGCCCAAACGTAAAAGCCAAGGATCCCAAAAATGATGCCGCCAAAGCTTGTGAGCCCCGCAAATTCCCAACTGAAAAGTTCACTGCGGTGAGTGGAGTAATAGGGCCATTCTTGGGCGATAAAAGTGATTCGAGCTCCAAGAACACCTAAGATCAAAGCCCAAAAAGCTGCATCGTAAACATCTTGGGGCTTTAGGCCAAATCTCGGCGCTCGTTTCTTGGCCAGCATAACGCCGACAAAGAAGGCGATAAGCAGCATGACGCCGTAGCTGTGGACTGGAAATCCGAAGACTTTGAATAGGATTGGATACATGTCTTAGATGAGCCACGGAGCCCACTGAAGTCTACCAGTAGGGGTCTTAAGTGGTTCCCGTCCCATTAAGGTTCTAGGATTCTAGGGTTCTAGGGTTCTAGGGTTCAAGGGTTCTAGGGTTCTAGGGTTCTAGGGTCCTGCGTGCTGCGTCCTCTGGCTTTAAATTTGCGTTCTACGATACTTGTTTTAGATTGCAAATCCGTTTTTCCAAGTCCCTTAGCGTTTGCCGGTCTTTTGCATAGAAACGCAGAACCCGAAAACCCTAAAGAAATTAACAGGTTTCAGCCCAAAAAGCCGTGCAGGTACGGATTTTGCCACGTAAGGAATCGGATTCTCTTAAACACAGCGTGGCACTTATGAAAACCTTCTACACAAAAACTATTTTGCTAACGACGGTTGCGCTGGCGGCGGCCCTTGCTCAAGCACATGTTGAGCCCGGTTCGTTCTTAAACAAGCCAGCTCACACCGTGAATGCTCTCGTCGCTCAAACCGAGCACGACCCCCAGGTCATGGATCGATACGAAAGACATTTCCAAATGTCCAAGTCCGATGTCATCACTTATTTCGAGAAACTGCACGTTTCTAAGATTATGAACACGGGTTCCTATGTCGTTTACAACTGCCATGACGATGAAGTCATTCGGGCACGCGTTTTCCGACTGAAAGCCGGAACGCCTGTTTTCGCAGACGACAACGGCAAGCCGATCCTGAAGATATCCTGCGGTAACCCAATGGTCGCTCCTCAGCCCCATGTAGTTATCGAAGTAAAGCCTCCCAAGCATCATGAGGAAACCCATATAGTGGTGACTCCAACTCCGGCTCCGGCTCCTCAGGTGATTATTGTTCCTCCTGCTCCTGTAGCTCCGATGCCAGCACCTGTTGCTCCAGTCGTGAACAACTACGCCGGCGGTACGGTTACGAACAATAACAACAGCAGCAGCAGCAAGTCTTGGTCGAGTCTGTTCATTCTTCCTGTGGTGCTCGTCTTCGACAGCCACCACAGCCACACGACCATCGTGAAGAAGCAGCCGACTCCGGAACCTGCCTCGATGCTGATCATGGGATTCGGCGCCGCATCCCTGATGATTCGAAAGCGAAAGGCAAACAAGGCCTCAGTTTAAGAAGACCGCAATCCTGAAAACCAACCCCTCTCCAAAGCCGCGGGCCTAAAAACCCGCGGCTATTTTTTTGCGTGTGACAGGCGACAAGTGACGAGTGGTAGAGAGAAATAGCAAATAGCAAATAGCCGATAGTCGATTGGTAAAAGAGAGACTTGTCGCGATGGCGATAGGCCTGCCATTTACTGTGCGCGCGGTTATTCAGCTCCGTTCTTCGACTTCCGATCCTGTCACCCGTCACTCGTCACACTAAGAGAGCCCACTCCCTCTCAAATCTTCCAACCTTTTGAACCCATTGTGATCCATCAGGTTCATCAGCTCCAATAGGCAGTTGGGCACCATATCCGGCCCTTGGTAGATCCAGCCGGTGTACACCTGGCAGAGATGAGCCCCCAGCGCGATTTTTTCATAGAGATCCGCTCCGGAAAATATTCCCCCAACTCCAATCAGCCACAACTTGCCATTTGAGTTTTTAGCGATATGGGCAAGGATCCTATTCGATGGGTTTCGCAGCGGCTTGCCGGAGAGGCCTCCGCCTTCAGTGGTCGGCGTTGTCAGTCCCTCGCGGCCAATGGTGGTGTTGGTGGCGACGATTCCGCTGATTCGGTTTGCAATGCAGACTTCCATCACATCGTCGATTGCCGTGAGTTCTAAATCGGGAGCCACTTTTACGAATAAGGGGACGGTAGGCTCTATCTCGCGAACAACCTTCAGTATCTCGTCGAGTTTGTCTTTGTCCTGAAGGCTGCGGAGACCGGGCGTGTTCGGAGACGAAACGTTTATGGTGAAATAGTTACCCGCCCCGTGGAGGGTCTGAAAGCTCTTTTTGTAGTCCTCGGCGGCTTTTTCCAAGGGCGCGTTGTACGATTTGCCGATGTTGATGCCGTAGGGGATTTCGGCCCTGACGGCGGCAATGTTTTCCGCCACTTTCCTCGCCCCTTCGTTGTTAAAGCCGAGGCGGTTGATGAGGGCTTTGTCTTCAGTTAGCCGGAACATTCTGGGCTTTGGGTTGCCATCTTGCGGAAAAAAAGTGACCGTTCCCAGTTCCACAAATCCGAAGCCGGCCGAGCCCCAATTGGCCAGGGCAATTCCGTTCTTATCGAACCCAGCGGCAAGCCCTAAGGGGTTTTTGAACTTGGCGCCGAACATCTCTTGCTCCAGCGCGGTGTAGTCGATGTTGGTGTGCTCTTTAATAAAACCTTTGGCCGCCATGGATAAGGCCCTTTCATGGACCCATTCGGGATCCATCTTGAACAGCATCGGGCGAAGGAACGACTTGTAGAAGTCCACGGGTGAATTATGGCGGGTTTGCGGCCCTTCGAGTGCGGTCCTGTTTTCTGGGATATGACGAAGGCGAAGCCTCATTTTCGAAGCGGTCTAACGATTCTGGGTCATTGCGAAGGGCGACCACCAATTTTCGAGTGCTACGGCTTGTCCCCGAGCATTAGGCGACTGCTTCCTTCTTGCGCAAATCAATAATCGCCTTATGAGCCTTCGCCGCTTCATCGGCGTTCCCATAGCCAAGCAAGCTCCTCTCTAATCCCACCAAATGCGATTCGGACAAGAACGGCGTCGCAGAAATGGCTTTCTTCCAAAAGTATGCAGCTTCTTCATAGTCGCCAATACCTTCAAGGGCTTCCGCTAAGCCTTCAAGAGCCTTTGGAACCGGAATTAGGCGTAGTGCCCGATCGTAGGCTTCCACGGCCTCTTCATAACGCCCTTCCAAAAGAAAGATCTTGGCTCTTGTGTTTGCATTGTCGCCAGTTGTTTTCTTGGCCATGTCCAGAGTTCGGTGGGCCATCTCGAACTCGCTCAAATATGCGTATGCCAACGCAGCATAGGGCCTAAGCTCAGGATCCTGAAGCCCGAATCGATAGGCCTCCTCGTAGCGCTTCTGGCCCAAGTAGATTTGCGCCCGAGTTCGGTTGTAATATCGTCTGGTCACGTCGCTTGAAGGAGGCGCCGTGGCGTTCGCAAGTTCTCTCTCCGCTTCATCCCAATGTTCAACAAGGCACAACGTGCCAAGATAGGGCAAGGGTCCTCACCCACCGCCGACAGAGCAGACTCGGTGCTGATCAAGCAAATATCCTTCACGAGATGGCTTCCGAGCAATGGCCTGCCAAAAATCGTAAGGTTTGAAATAGCTGAACAGCAGTGCCCCGATTCCTCCAACGATAACGCCTTCGGTCGAACCGGCCAATAGCGAGGCAGCCGCCACCAATCCCGCAATAACCTTAAAAGGCGAACCCATTTGGGCTCTGGATAATGGTCTGATCAGCTTGACGAGAGGCATAGCCGCGAAGGCAACCACTCCTGCAATATTAACTAGCCCTAAAGTTAGCGCCAAGGCTGTAACGATTAAACCAAGGCCTGCCAACGTAGTTCGAATAGTTTGAATTAAAGGCGGCTCATCACTTAAAACCTTACGACTCGAAGCTGCAGAAGTCAAAATGATCATCTGTACGACGAGCCCGAAGATCCAAAGCAGTCCCGTCTGTTGGGCGGCTCTTTCCCATTCCGGATCAGCGCGCAAAAGCCAGGCCACCGAACAGAAATAGGGAACACCTATTACGAGCGCCGCAAAAAAGCCGTAAACCATCATCAGCCGCCCGGGAATGCGCCGACGAATCCTGCGCCACCAACCTGAACGATTTAAGGGCTTTGCTGCCATTGCCACAATAAATATTACGGAGCAGTTCGTACGGCGTTGCTATTCAGCAGGATGAAGCTCTGGTTCCGGCAAATCTCGCTCCACTTTGAGTTTTAAAATCCGGCGTCCGTCCGTTTCCGCGACCGTGAACCGATACCCGTTCTCAGAGACATATTCTCCCTGTTTGGGCTGACGCCCAAAAAGCCCAAAAACCAGCCCGCCGACTGTATCGAATTCCTCGGTGGAGAAATCGGAACGGATCTCGTCGTTCAAGTCGTCGATGTGAGTTTTACCATCGGCTAACCAGCCGTCTTCCAGTTTCGTGATTTCGGGCTCTTCCTCGTCGTACTCGTCCACGATGTCGCCGACAAGTTCCTCTACAATATCCTCGATAGTGACAATGCCGGCGGTGCCGCCAAACTCATCTTGCACAACCATCATCTGGCTGCGGGTGTTGCGCATTTCAGCCATAAGCTCGGGCAAGGTTTTGTTCTCCGGAACGAAGATGGCAGGCCGCATGAGGGTTTTTAGCACGGCATCCTTATCGCTAAGCATGGCCAGAAAAAGATCCTTTGCGTGGACGATGCCTACGATTTGGTCGTCGGTTTGTTCGTAAAGCGGAATGCGCGAGTGGCCGGATTCTTCGATAAGGGCCATCACTTCTTGCGGCGTGCTGGCGAGGGGCAGGGCGTCGATATCGACGCGAGGGGTCATGACCTCGCGGGCAACCGTGTCGCTGAACTCGAAAACAGAATGAAGAAGTTCCTTTTCGTCGTCTTCGATCTCGCCCGATTCTTGGGCGGTCGCGGCGATCGTCTTAATCTCTTCTTCGGCCTGGTTGGCGATGGCGAAATGGGCCTGAGCACCAAAGCGCGCGGTAATCAGGTTCGCTAAACCGGTGGCAAGCTTAACGGGCACGGTTAGAATCACCGTCGTTACCCTTATAATTCCGTAGAGTTTGGCTGCCACACCATGTGGATGCACGATAGCATAGCTTCGCGGCACCATTTCAAAAAGCAGATTGATGAGCCCAACCGGGATCATGAGCAGAAGCGCTGTAATCAGAACGGTGGGAAAGTGGGCGCGATATCCGGCCGCCTTAGCCACATCTGGCGCAACGCTAAGCACCAGAACAAAAACCAGTAGCCGCCAAAGATCGCTGCCAAGCTTGCAAGCAGCGGCGTAACTCATCTTGTTGTCGATGAGAATTTGAAGTTGATTCGCCTGTTTATCGCTCTTCTCGCGCAGGTGCTTTACGTGCATGGGGCGAATCAGGTTCACGGCAGTTTCGCCGGCCACCATCACCGCGTTCAAAACCAAAACGAGTAGGATGACGACGACAAAAACCGGCCAGCCGATGGCGATGGCGATTTGGGCGGCGGATTTAACGTTAGACGTATCGGTTACCGGCGTTTGGGCGAGGGCAGCCACGATAAGCGCGCCGGACACGCCAACAACCGCTAAAGACTTAAGGATCTCGCCAACTGTGCGATTGGAAGGCTCCTGGGGCACCTTAAGGGCCCCTGCGGAAACCCGATAATGGCGGCTGAATCTTCTCGCCATTACTTGGGCACCACCTTAAAGAGAATCAGCGCGATGATAACACCAACTGCGGCACCTAATGAGAGCTCAAAAATCGTGTGGAACTTCGCTTCCCATCGGCTTTGAGCGATAACGGCGGCAAGCAGAATCGCCAGCGCCCATATTAAAGGCTGCCCGGAAATGAACATGATCGACGCTGCCATGAAGAAACCGAAGGCAGCGTGCCCGGAAACCATCCCTCCCTGAAACACTTGGCCACGTTTGCCCAGACCCTTTCCTACGATCACGGCGATGAAAACGAGAAATAGGCCAAAAATTAGGCGTGGAACCACCGGAATACCGATGTCCCCGCTGGAGACCGCGATGCGGATCTGCTCCCAACGGTCTTCCCCAAGAAGCAGCAGCGCGCCTCCTACCAGAGCCAAAATGGTGGCGATCAAGACGGCTCCCGCCGCCATATCCTTTGCGAATTTGGCAAGGGGGTGGTAAGTCGGCTGCACAAGATCGACGGTTGCCTCGATGGCGCTGTTGAACATCTCCGCCAGCAAAACCAGGCTGATAACAAAAAGCAGCACGAGCATTTCGTGCAGACGAAGCCTAAAGAGCAGCCCCAACACGCAGACGATGAACACCACGTACAAGTGGAATCGCATGTGCCGCTGGGTGCGGAAAGTGTAAACGAGGCCGGAAATGGCGGTCTTAAATGGCCCGAGGAAATCTTTTTCCTTCTGGATCATGCGGGCTCCTCGTGTAGAACCGAACTCCATTCTTCCTCTGCCGGCAACCCAACCAGCAGGCCAATGCGGTTCATTTCCGCCATCATCTGTTGGCGGTCTGCATCTTCCACGTCGTCCCACCCGAGCAGGTGGAGCACGCCGTGAATGGTAAGGAACTGGAGTTCAACATCAAGCGAGACGCCACGTTTTTCGGCCTGACGGCCGGCGTAAGGCACGGAGATGGCAATATCGCCCAGTGGCCAAGCCATTTGAGTTTCCGCACACAGTGGAATTGCGGGGAAAGTAAGAACATCCGTATCTTCATCAACGCCTCTATACTTTCGGTTGAGATCGCGAATTTCCTCATC
This sequence comes from Fimbriimonadaceae bacterium, assembly GCA_036502005.1. Taxonomy (GTDB): domain Bacteria; phylum Armatimonadota; class Fimbriimonadia; order Fimbriimonadales; family Fimbriimonadaceae; genus DASXZH01. The sequence continues at coordinate 35,941 of DASXZH010000002.1, read as the reverse complement.
CGTGGCAAGTAAGACGGATACCGGACCCTGTAAGTCTGGGCGCTGAGAAAGGGCGACTGAGGCAGCCTTTTCGATTAAAGCCGTTGGCAGCCGTTTGCCGCTATTGTTGATGACGCCTATGCGCCCGCTACTGGGAGGTTCCATTACTATAAAGCCACGTGGGCTTTTGACAAGGCAGCGGGTGCTCTGGCGAGCTGATTAAAGTGTTTGCGTTCATACGAGGTGGAACACCGCGTTGTGTTCCTAATCTTTATGACGGCCTACTGCCGCGAAGCGCGTCGCCTGCGTAGTCGGCGTCGCTTCTCGCTCGGCTTTTCGTAGTGGGAATGCTCCTTTAACTCCCGGAGCAGGCCACTCTGTTGCAACTTCATATTGAAGCGCTTTAGGCCCGAGTCGATCGATTCATTTGGCTGCAAGATTACGTAAATCAAATTTGGATGTCCCTCGACAAGTGAAGATTATGGCACATTTCTGTGGGCTGTTCAATTTCGTCAATGTGAGATCTTGACGAGCACCCATCGAAACTCGGTCCAATGAAACGGAGTCATCTCGCGGCGAACGGACTGTAAGGTCAAGTTCTGACTTGGCCGGAGCCTGCACATCACATGACAGCATGTCATTTATATGCCGGAGGCATTCAACCCCGGTAGCCGGTGGTTGAGCCGTGCGATACCACCGGTAGCGAACCATAATCCCCTCACGCCGGAGGTGTGCTACAAAACATTTACCAGCGTGTAAACTTCTCCTCCATGCCTGAGCTTGTTCTTGAACTTGGATGCGAGGAACTGCCTGCCTCGTTTGTCCGAAAAGCCTATACCGATTTGGAATCTGCCGTAACCACCAGGCTGAAGGATGCAGGCATCCCCTTTGGCTCGAGCCAAAGCCTCGGCACCCCGCGGAGGCTGATCATTCAGGTTACAGATGTGGCCGCCCGGCAGCCAGATGTAGAGAAAGAACAACGCGGGCCGGGGATCGCGACTGCCTACGATGCGGACGGCAACCCAACAAAAGCTCTTGAGGGCTTTTGTCGGGGCCAAGGGGTTTCGGTTAATGACCTACGCAAGGAAGGCGACTACGTTTGGGTGACCAAAACGATTCCTGGCAAGCCAACGAACGAGGTTCTTGCCGAGATTCTCCCGGCTGCCATTCGCGGTCTGACATTCGATAAGGCCATGCGTTGGGGCAACCATCGGTTTCGTTTCGCCCGCCCGATCCGGTGGATACTGGCCGCGTTTGGCAATACCGTCGTGCGGTTTGATATCGACGGAATCGAGTCCGGCGATGAAAGCCGAGGCCACCGTTTTTATCAGCCCGAGACCTTTAAAGCAACCGGTTACGATCAGCTCCTAAAAGAGTTAAGGTCCAGAAAGGTTGAACCTGATCCTGCGTTACGCGAAAAGAAAATTACCGAGGAGAGCGTGAAAGTCACCAGGGGAGAGCCTCAAGTCACGGCTGCCCTTCTTGATGAGAATGTTTTCCTTACGGAATGGCCAACCGCAATTGAAGGGAGTTTCAAAGAGGAATATTTAAAGCTTCCCGTTCCTGTGCTTATCACCGCCATGGCCAAGCACGAGCGGTTTTTTCCGGTTCAAGCCGAAGACGGCAAACTTACCAACCGGTTCGTTTCGATACGAAATGGGGGCGTCGATGAGGTGGTGAGCAAGGGCAACTCATGGGTTTTGAACGCGCGCTTTAACGACGCCAAGTTCTTCTACGATGAGGACCTGGTCCTCACCCTGGATGGATTTCTGGAAAAGACCAAGGGCATTTTCTTTCAAGAAAAGCTGGGCACGGTTCATCAGCGGGCGCTTAGGCTCACCGAGCTGGCCCACGCGATTGCCCTGGCGACAGGTGCAAGTGCTGATGAAGCCGACTACGCGGCCAAGGCAGGGCTTTACGCAAAAGCAGATTTGAGCACCGGTTTGGTTAGCGAGTTGCCCGCTCTTCAGGGCCTTATTGGCGCGGAATACGCAAAACGCGAAGGATTCTCTGAACCGGTTTGTTGGGCGATTGCTTCGCAATACGATTTATCCAAGAACCCAACCATCGATTGTGAGGGCGCACGAACGGCGACCAGGTTGGTCATCGCCGACCAGCTTGATAAGCTGGCAGGCTATTTCGGAATCGGACAAGTCCCAAGCGGATCCAGCGACCCTTACGGTCTCCGTCGCGCGGCGACTTTGCTGATCGAGGCGGCTTTAAGATGGCCCGGAGCTTTCCCAAGTTACAAAGGACTTTTTGAAAAGGCACAGGATCTTTATCAGGCCGAAGGCTTTGAGCTTGCCTCAGGAACGGCTGCCCTTTCCGAAGTTTTCTTATCGCGCTATAACGCGATCTTCGCCGATTCCCGCCACGACCTGGTCGATGCGGCGATCGCAAAGGATTACACGGGCCTTGAAGAAGAGTTTGCGCCGCAACTGGTGCGCTTCCGCATCTCTGTTATGGAGAAGCTGGGCTCGGATGTGCCATTTATTCAAACTGCCACGCGCCCGCAGAACATCGTTTCGGCAGCGGTAACGAAAGGGATTTCCTTTGCTTTTCGCGACCCGTTGGATTCCTTAGAGAATCTGCAGTCCGAAGCCGGTTCGTTGCTTGGGGGTTTGGCCAAATCCCTCGTACAACCCGTGAGCGAAGCTTCAAAAAGCGAGGACGCAGACCTACTCATCAAGCATTTGAAATCCTTGGAAGGGCCGATTAACACCTTCTTCGACTCCACCATGGTTATGGCGGAGGATGAAAACGTCCGCGCGGCGAGACTGAGCCTCTTGCATGGGGTTAATCTGCTTCTTAGGCAAGCCGGTGATTTTTCAAGGCTCGTTATCTCGGGAGATTAGCCAGCTTCTCAACGCGATGATCTTTTTCGCTGCCAATGAGAATTTGCGTCAGGACGCGCCACCCGGGACTCTTTTTAGAAAGCTTCTAAAGACTTCTGAATTTCTAACCGGGTCAAACGCTCGTTCTGTTAGTACACGCTTAACTTCAACGGAGCCGTTCGCGAGCAGTTCCTCCAGTGGTTGAACGGCTGCGTCCGCATCCCCCATAAGCGCATAAATCTCGGCGAGCGCGAGCCGAGCGAACTGATAATGGGGCCGTATCTGAATCGCTTTTCGAAAAGCTTCTATCGCCAGACCAAATCTTCTCATTCCGGCAAGTCCAACGCCTAGATCAGCCCAAGTAGTTGCCTGACCCGGATCTAACCTTGTAGACTCCTCCAATAGAGCTACTGCTTTGGGGTCATTTCCGTCTTCCCAATCAAGAACAGCCAAAAAAACTAGATCGGCTGGCGACCTGTGAAGACGAATTCGTTCTTCTACAATCTTCCGCGCCATTGCCTTATCTCCCAATTCATATAAGAATAAGAGAAAGCCCTCGTGTACGACTTCATCGTCACGGTTTTGAGAATAGTAGCGCTCGACATCTTCAAAGCTCACCTTTTTAAGTTTAAATTCGCACATAAGAAAGGCAAGTTCTTGTCCGGGAAGGAGGCCATTTTGCTCCTTGATTTCCCGGTAGCGCGCTGCGGCCTCCTCATACTCCCCTTTCGAAAAAAGAGAGCGAGCGAGAGCCACCCTGTTTTGCGGATCCATTCCATCAAGGCTCACAGCTTTTCTCGCCAATTCTACGGCCCTCTCAATAAAGCCGTCTATGAGAGAATCATAAGCATCAGAGCGCGCCTTAGCTGCCAACCTTCTAGGAAGGGGCTGGTGTCCAGGGCGAGCCCTCAATGGACGATTTCTTTCGCCATCCTGATCCAAGAACTTTGCGGTTAACTCCCTTTTCCTTTCGGGGGCTTCGGCATCGGATCTGGGCACGTTCTTTCTTTCCTTTGTAGGCAACACCTCTAAGGGCCGGGACGGCAAGTACACAACTTCCCCCCTGGGGGGACGCAAGGTTTTTGGCTGTTCGGTGAGAATCCTATACAACTGTTCGAAATTCGGATCGCTAAAATCGGCCTCGTGCAAAAGGAATCTGTTGTTACTTAGGATTGGCGTTGGGATCGCGTTTATGTCCTCCCTATCAAATTGGATCACCTGAACTTTTGACCTATTTTCAGGCTGAGCTTGGAGCAAGTTGTAGAGAACCGAACCCTCCCACATTGCCCCCAGGCCCATGCCAGGCGATTGTTCCTCGTTAACCCGCTTGTAATAGTCAGGTGTACATAGGCATAAGACAAAATCAGATGTCCTGATCCCCTGCTCCATCCATTTGGCCACCCTGGTGCCGGGCTCGGCGGGTATTGGTCAAAAACTAACTCAAGACCGTTAAGTTCGAGCCTATCGGCGAGAGCTAGCACCCTATCCTGGAAGTCTTGATCTCCGTGCGCGTAACTTATAAATACCTTGGAAGACTTTGCCACAAGTACCCATTCTGGCAGATTCTTCTGACCAAGCATTTCGCGCGTATGCTACAAACCCAATCTAGGCCACAACTCATCGATTTTCGCTTTCACGTCGTCGCTCATTTTGATGAGCTTCGGATAGTCCCGGTTAAACCCGTTCTCGCCCGGAAGTTTGTGCGTGCAGTCAAAGCCGATTTTCCCCCCAAAGCCCATCGACACCGAGGCGTGGTCCAACTGATCAACGGGCCCGCGTGAGTGTAACGTATCCCGGCCTGGATCGCAGTTCGCCCCGATTCTAAACAAGACCTCGCCAAAATCCTGCACGTTACAATCGGAATCGAACACAAAAATCATCTTCGTAAACGCCAATCCGCCAAGTCCCCATAAGGCGTTCATCACCTTGTAGGCGTGGCCGGGATAGCGCTTCTTGATCGAAACAAAGGCCATGTTGTGGAAGCAAGCTTCCACAGGCAGATTCATATCAACAATCTCCGGAACCGTAAGCTGGATCAGCGGCAAGAAGATCCGCTCTACTGCTTTGCCCATCCAGCCATCTTCCATGGGTGGGACGCCGACGATGGTCGCCGGATAAACCGGCTTCTGGCGCATGGTCACGCAGGTGACGTGGAGAACAGGAAACTGGTCGGCTAAAGAATAGTAGCCCGTGTGGTCGCCAAAGGGGCCTTCCAAGCGACGTTCCGTTGGATCGACATAGCCTTCGATCACGATCTCGGCATCGGCCAAGACTTTCAAATCCACAGTTTTGGCGGGCACCAGCCGGGCGTTTTCGCGGCGCAAGAAACCGGCGAACATCATCTCATCGATGCCAGGCGGCAGAGGCGAGATAGCACTAAACGTGTAAGCCGGGTCGCCACCTAAACACACCGCAACCTGAATGTTTTGCTTCTTCTCTTCGGCTTGTTTCATGTGCTCCTGACCGACTTTGTGCATCTGCCAGTGCATGCCACACGTGTTGCGATCATAAAGCTGGACCCGGTACATGCCCACGTTGCGCTTGCCAGTGTTGGGATCGTTTGTGAAAACAAGCGGCAAGGTCACAAAAGGCCCGCCATCTTCGGGCCAGCAAGTGAGGATGGGAAGCTTGGTGAGGTCGATTTCGTCGCCCTGCATCACCACTTCTTGGCTAAGAGCACCGCTTACCGTTTTTGGAATGACCGTCTTCACTTCGCTAAACAGGTGAGGCAAGCGCTTTAGGGCTTCCCCGAATCCCTTCGGGATTTCGGGCTTAAGCAAATCCCGCAGCCGATCCGCATGCTCTTCAAAATCAGCGCAGGAAAGGGCCATGGACATGCGTTTCCGCGAACCCATCGTGTTAATCGCCACCGGCATTCCATAAGATTTAATAGGACCCAAAGGTGAAGGATGAATCGAAGGATGCCCCATCACCGCGCTCATGGGGTCTGGCGTAGTCAGCCGATGCGGAGGGCCCTGAACGTTCTCAAAAAGTAAAGCCGGGCCACCGGCTTTCATCACGCGGTCCGCGATTTCAGTAATTTCTAGATAAGGGCTTATCGGCTCTTGAATCTTCTTAAGCTCGTCGGCGGATTCCAGCTTATTTAGAAAATCCTGGAAGTCGCGATAGGGCACATAGGATTATGGCTTGGCGGAACCATTGCCGGAGGGAGTCGAAAGTCGAAGGTCGACAGTCGAAGGCAGTCGAGATCTACCACACTGGGGATGCGACCTACGCAAGGCTCTTCGTTTTCCGGCGAGGAGACGACTCGCTCAAGTGGTGTTTCCTGGAGCTTCGTCCTCTTTCGACTTTCGACTTTCGACTATTGACATAGAGGTATCGTAAACCCATGATTGCCGCCGTATTTCCCGGCCAAGGCTCCCAAAAGCCGGGCATGGGAAAAGAACTCTACGAAGCCTCCGCCGCCGCTAAAGAAGTCTTCCTTCTTGTTGCGGAAGCCACCGGTATCGATGCTAAAAAGCTCTGTTTTGAGACCGATGAAGACACCTTGCGCCAAACCCAAAATGCGCAGCTAGCGCAATACACCACCGGGGTTGCCGCATATAGGGCGATTAAGGAACGAGCCGGCAATATCCATTTCCACGCCATGGCGGGGCACAGCGTGGGTGAATACGCAGCGCTTGCCGCGGCTGGAATCGTCACCGTAGAGGATGGCGCAAAGCTTGTTCAGCGAAGGGGCGACCTCATGTCCCGGGCGGGAAACCTGCGCAAGGGCGGCATGGCTGCCGTTCTCGGCATGGAAACGGAGGCTATTGAACAGGCTTGCAAGGCGGCATCGACAGCAAGCGAACAGGTGGTTATTGCGAACGATAACTGCCCGGGCCAGATCGTAGTTAGCGGCGACCAAGCGGCGGTGGCCAGATTCGAAACGATTGCCAAAGAACAGGGCGCCAAAAGAGTGCTGCCACTAAATGTGAGCGGGGCGTTTCACAGTCCTCTTATGGAGGATTCGGCGATTGCCATGGCGGAGGCTCTCAACCCTTCGCTGTTTCATAACGCGGAGGGAATACGCGTTTACAGCAACGTAACGGCCGACCGAGTAGATGGCTCAACCGAATGGCCGGAACTGCTTGGGGCACAGCTTCGGAATCCGGTGAGATGGACGGAGTCCGTGCAGAACATGATCAAGGATGGCGTGACCACCTTTGTAGAATGCGGTTCCGGCGAAGTCCTAAGCGGCCTCATAAGGAGAATCTCGAAAGAGGTGCAAACCCTCTCCGTAAACGATAACGCCAGCCTAGCTAACGCCTTGATCGCACTGTATCAACAGGAAGTGACCGTTTGAATTTTCAAGACCAAGTCGTCATTGTTACAGGCGCCAGCCGGGGAATTGGGAAGGAAATCGCCCTTGAGTTCGCGAAAAAGGGAGCCACTGTAGTTTGCGTCGCAACATCGGTAAAGGGAGCGGATGCGACTGCTGAAGAAATCCGAAACCGGGGCGGTAAAGCGCAAGGCTACGCCTGCGACGTAAGCAAACAGGAGGACGTCGAGGCGCTCTTTGCCGCCGTCGTTCAGGATCTTGGATCCCCAGCCGTGCTCATCAACAACGCTGGCATCACCAAGGATACGCTTATCCTAAGAATGAGCGAGGAAGACTGGGACCGGGTTCAAGATGTGAACCTAAAAGGCTCTTTTCTTATGATCAAGGCTGCCGCCAAACTCATGATGAAGGCGAGATACGGCCGGATCGTCAACCTCACCAGCGTGATCGGGCAAGGCGGAGGAGCGGGGCAGGCGAACTACGCGGCGGCGAAGGCGGGCATTATTGGTCTCACCAAGTCGGTTGCCAAGGAGTTTGGCAGCCGCAACATCACCTGCAACGCGGTCGCTCCAGGATTTATCGAAACCGATATGACGGGCGATTTACCCGAAGAATTTAAAGCCTTTGTGCAGAAACAGGCTCCGGCAGGACGGTTGGGAACACCCGCCGATATCGCGCCTGCCATTCTATTTTTAGCCTCTCAAGAAGCGGCGTACATTACGGGCCAGGTGCTGACCGTGGATGGCGGGCTAACGCTTTAGAACCCAGGGGCGTCGTCCGTTTCGCCGATTAGGTAGATCATCAGTCCCGCAGTACAAATCTGAATGATGGCGAAGACGACCCCTATTATCCCGATGAGCGGGAGGATCGATAGAAAGATCAGGCTGCTGTAGAGGTTCAAGAGGCCGGTTAGAATGCTTAGGAAGCTGAATACATTAACAATTCCTCTAATAAGTTCTAGCTTTGCAATCAGCCCCAATCCAAACATGGCGGTAACGGCGCCAATAACCATTCCGAGAACGCTGTGACCAAGGCCGTGGATAACTCCGCTGGAGCTAAAACAAGTCCAAGAGCCCCCAACGACCCAGTAGATGGCGATGCCGTAATAAGTTGGAATGATCCATGGCGCAGGCCCAACTTTGTAGTTCCGCTTTTGCGGCGTCTGCTGAACCGGCCGTGGCACCAAGGAAACGTCTGTCTGGCAGAATTGGCAGGTCTGATAAGAAACGGGCAAAGTAGCGTTACATTTGGGGCAACGGATCATATTTAGAATCTAACATGATCTTCCCAAAAAGTGATAGTAAAACTTAACTAATTGGGGGTTTCTAGCAAGAATGCCACCACTTAACCCGGGTTTAGTGGGACATTGAAGCTCTACTCGTTTCTTCCGAGAAGTAGAACATTAGCCCAGCCGCTAGGATTTGGATGACAGCCAAGCCTATGACCGAATACTTCAGCAGGGGTGCATCGATGGTCATGACCGAAGCGATGATGAAAACGACACCAAGCACGAACTGTAGCGCGCAAAAGATGCCCATCATCGCATAAACAAAAGCGGCCCTAAAAAGCAGCCCGATTCCCAATAGTGAAGTCATCGTGCCAAAAACAATGTAGATGTTCTTCATGAAATCGCCAATGTTCCCAAAAAGGCCGATGCCGAGGCACAATAACATGGCACCAATCAGAACATAAAAAGCTGAAACGACATAAAATCCGGCCATGGTCCCTTTGGTGACCATCTTATAAGCCGCTTTCTCGTCTGTTTTTTGTTCCGCTGGCCGAGGCACGGCGGAAACGTCGGCGCCACAAAACTGGCAGATGTTATAGTTACCGGGCAACGTGTGATTACACTTTGGACATTTGATCATTGCTGCATAAGGAGGGCGGGTGCATGCGATGCTCCTTAGAACTCCCCCTGAACAGACGATATTTTACACGCACAAAGTTCGAATTTTGCAATCGGTGATTGTGCCAATTTTTGACGACACGCCCGTTCTTGGCTTCGAATTGATGCCACGCACACCCATTAGAGAACTTGAAAAAAAATAGCGTGGTATCTTTTATGCACTGTCGTCCGACAGAGGAATTCCCATGGGAAAATTGCGTGTTCTAATTGCCGACGATGATCCAATCATCAGACTGGATCTCAAACAGATGCTCGAAAACTTGGAGTATGAGGTTGTGGCCGAAGCAGGCGACGGCCAGCAAGCTGTAAAGCTTGCTCGCGAAACCAACCCGGACATCTGCATTCTTGACGTTAAAATGCCTGTAATGGACGGTATCGACGCCGTCACTATCCTCACCGAAGAGAACATCGCACCTGCCATTCTATTAACAGCTTATAGCGACCGAGAGCTCGTGGATCGAGCCAAGGCGGCCGGCGTTTTTGCCTATTTGGTTAAACCGTTTAAGCCAAGCGATTTACCTCCTGCCATCGAAGTCGCCAGAAGCCGCTACGAGCAGAACAACGCCCTCAACAGCGAAGTTCAAACGCTTCAAGATCGCCTTGAGGCTCGAAAGCTTGTTGATCGAGCTAAAGGCATCCTCATGGAGGAGCACAAGATAACGGAGGCCGAGTCCTATCGCCGCATACAGCTTCAGTCGATGAATCTTCGAAAGACCATGAAAGAGGTCGCGGAAGCGATCATCATGGCGAAGACGATTTGAATGTGATAAGTGATAAGTGATAAGGAGAAATTGAAGAAAAGCCTTCTTATGCAAGCCTAGTATTGATGAATTCCATCTCCCTATCACCTATCACCTATCACCTTCCCTTACGCCTCGGAGGAATGAATCATGAATCTTATTAAGCAAAAACCATTAACTCTCGCCATTTCCAGCTTAGTGCTGATTAGCTCCTTTGCCTTCAACTTTGGCCAAGCGGCTGCTGTGCCGGCTGCCCCAAAGGTGAAATTTGATGCCGTCAAGAAGGTTTTGGATGCTAAGTGTATAAGCTGCCACAACGATAAGCGCCACCCCGGTGGCGTGGATTTAAGCAGTTTTGACTCTGTAATGAAGGGCGGACAGCATGGCGTGATCGTAATTGCCGGCAAACCCGACAAGAGTGACCTTGTCCAATATGTGAACGGTAAAAAGACCCCTCGTATGCCTATGAGACAGGCCGCGCTTTCGGATAAGGATATAGCGACGATTAGCGATTGGGTTAAGGGCGGAGCGAAGAAGTAGGGTTAGAACTTAGAAATTAGAACTTAGAACGGAGAAGGCGGACAGGAAGAAGGAAAGCGGGAATCGCCCTAAGTCGGAAGATTTTCCAGTCCACCCAATACTCCAATCTAGGTTCTACGTTCTAAGTTCTAAGTTCTAATTGCCTTCTGCGATACTACTAAGACTCGACTGATCACCTGTACCTATATTTTGCAGTGAGATTCGTCGAAAGCGCTCAATTTATCAATTATTTGGCCGGGTCGGCTGCAACTTGCCAACTCTGTTGTATATTGGGATTTAGTCATGACAAAGTTACGTGCAGCCTCTATGCTGGTACTGGTCGGCCTTTTGGCATTGGTCTATGCCGTTGGCATTGGCATCTGTTACAAGCTGGATCTCCCTCATAACCTGTTCCTCCCAGTTGCGGGCACCTTCTCCATATTAATGGTGTTCTTGCAGTACCTGCTGGGGCCGGTAGTGCTGGACTACGTGCTCAGCGTTCGATGGAGTTCACCGCAAGAGCTTGGGATGGACTTTGCCCAATGGGAGCAGAGGACGTGCAAAACCTTTAAGATCAGCGAACCCCGCCTGGGCATTATCGAAGACCAAATGCCCAACGCTTTTACGTACGGGCATGGCCGTTGGAATGGGCGAGTCATCATCTCACGCGGGCTCATCGATATCCTCACCCCGGAAGAACTGAAGGCAGTTTACGCCCACGAGCTGGGGCATATCAAAAATGGCGATTTCGTCATGATGACGGTCGTGCAGGCCCTCGTCATGGTGCTTTACATTTTTGCCAGAAGCGCGCGTTATAGCAATAACAAGAACCTACTGCCAGTCATGGCGATGTCCTACGCGGCCTACTGGCTAAGCTACTACGTATCGCTTTTGTTCTCGCGTATTCGCGAGTATCTGGCGGATTACTCAAGCGCCCAGATTATTGGAAATCCGAACACCCTATGCCGTGCGTTGATAAAGATCTCCTACGGGCTTGCCCAGACCGGGGCTAAACCTCCCGTTTTAAAACCGCAGCCGCAACGCGGGCCGACGCCTTATCACAATCCCGCGCCGTCGACTCCGTTTGCGGTGCCATCGCTCTATGCGGACCCGCACGCCCCGGTCTACACGTCTTACGGCCAGCCACTCATCAATCAGAGTCCATCGTATGTGAACCAAGACATGGACAAGGCGGCCATGATCGCCGCCAGCTTCAACAAGTCGGTTGACCCGAAAGTCGCCGAAAAACAGCAGAAAAACGCCAAGCCACGCTTCAGTCTTTGGGCGCATTTGGGATCGCGAACGCAGCCTCTATGCGGGCCGCCGTTGCTTGGTACGCACCGAACGGGAGCGGCCTACCCGACAACTTTGCCCAAGTCGCAAGATGGGAAATCTACAATCCATGGGCTCGAATCGCGGAGATGTTCTCGACCCATCCCCTCACGGCTTTCCGGATCAAGGCACTCCAAAAGATTAACCGACTGTTTGGGCAGAAGGATGAGTTCGATTTCAGCAAAGTTCAGCCTGCCAAGTATCACGGTTTTCTAAGGGATGTCATCGTAGTTGCATTGCCACTGCTCTCCGCGGGCGCAGGCATCGTCCTTTCCTTCACCATCTTCAGGCACGCCAATATGGCGATCCGGATTCTTTTCCCGGCTATCGCTTTGTTTGCCGGAAGTCTCGTGAAGCTGCTGATCGAATACTCCAACACTTCCGATGGCCGCCGCAAGGTTCTCCAACTCCTTTCCGAGGTGCAAGTCTCGCATGTGAATCCAAAATACGTCGTTTTGGAAGGCACCTTTACGGGACGGCTGGAAGCCGGATTCTTCTGGGCCAAGGATTTCATTCTTCAGGACGAGACTGGTTTTATAGCGGCCATTTACCGACAGCCATTCCTCCTTTGGGAAGGCCTTTTCGGTTGGCTGACGGCTCCCACAATGCTCGGAAGGCCGGTGCGGGTACACGGCTGGTACCGCAGGTTCAATTCTCCGTTCCTGGAAATCGACAGGATTGAAATGTTGGACACCCACGAAGTCAAGAAGGCTTACCACTACCCGTATCTTCTTGGGATTTACGCGGTGCTAATGGTTCTTATGATTGTTTGCCTGGTTGTTTTCGGCAGGGGCTAGTCCCTCAGAGTGCGGCCTGTAAGATGAAGGAACACTTCCTCCAAGGTCGGACGCTCGCTCCGAATATCGGAAATCAACGCCCCACGGCGGGAAAGCTCGGCCAACGCCTCGTTGAGGTCTTTCGAGATATCGGTCAATTCTAAGGCCAATGTCCCATTCTCATATCGAGCCTGGCGAACCCCAGGGATGTTATCGATGCTGCCCGTGTATCGCTGCTTAAACTGCAAGTGCACCATGTGCTCGGCAGGAACGATCTTGTGAAGCTCTGAAAGCTCGCCTTCGGCGATGACTTTGCCATGGTCCATGATCGCCGCGCGCTGGCAAAGGCGCTCCGCTTCTTCCATGTAGTGGGTTGTATAGAGCAACGTTTTGCCTTCGGCTACCAGTGCTTCCAAGGCTTCGAAAATGAGGTTTCGGCTTTGAGGGTCCACGCCAACCGTCGGCTCATCGAGAACGATAAAATCGGGATCGTGCAGTAGAGCGGCCGCTATATTCAACCGGCGCTTCATCCCTCCGGAAAAGGCCTTTACGGGGCCTTTCTTGCGGTCCTTAAGCCCAGCAAGCTCAAGGCCTTTTTCGATTTTAGAATCCAACGCGGCACCGCTAAGGCCATACAAGGTTCCGAAAAACTTGAGGTTGTCGACGGCGGAAATGTCTTCGTAAAGGGCTAAATCCTGCGGTACATAGCCAATACGGCGACGAATGGCGAGGTTGCCAGTTCCGATGGGCGAACCCTCCAAAGTGATGCTTCCGCTATCGGCATCGAGGGTGCCCGTAATAATAAAGATGGTGGTGGTTTTGCCGGCCCCGTTCGGGCCGAGAAGGCCGTAGCACGTCCCTCTCGGCACCGTAAACGAGACGCCTTGCAAGGCGAGGTGGTCACCGTACGCCTTGCGAAGAGCATTTATTTCGAGCAAACTCGACTTATCCTAATTCCACCATTGAACACCGAACTGGTCTGGCAAGTAAATGGCTTGGCTGCAGGTGATTTGTTGGGGGTAAGGAGGAGGCGCCAAGAGCGAAATATTCACCGAAGAGTCTGCCGTGTAGCAGAACATGCTTCGCATGCTGTCATTCTTAGGAACACCCACATATATCGGCCCAATCGGCGTCATTGGAATGGTGCCGCCCTTGAAAGCAACATTTTTTGCGTGGCCATCAAGGAAGTTGATATTGAACATTCCATTGTGTCGAAGTGTTGAACTGGACTGAACGCCCGCGCTTGAGCCAAGAATATTCTCGTCGAGAATCGAAGCCAGGGCAGACATCTTGAAGCGTGAGGCGTTGGTTGTATCGCCCCAAACGGCAAGATTTGAAGGATTATCGGCGCCCGTCGCGGATACACCATCATCAACAATATATGAAGTACCGGTCGATTCTGTGACGACATTTTCAGTCTGAAACAGACCGCCGCCGGCCTCAGGAATAAATCCCCAGTTGTAGCCGTAGCCTAAACAGGTCTGAGGTGTTTGTGGGTAGCCCGAAAGACCCGGAAATGTGGGGAACGAGCAAGTTGGATCTTGATGATTCCAATCCGGGCAGTAGAACACGTTCAAATTCTTTATATAAGGCTGCAGAATTTGGTAAACATCAGCGACTTGGCTGAACGTGACGGTCTCGTAAATGGACGGCGTCATGTCGTCGTAATCGTTCAGATACATGTTCAAACCTAAGCCGATTTGCTTGGTGTTGCTAAGGCAGGCCGTTCTCTTTGCCGCTTCTTTGGCTTGCGCAAAGACCGGGAAAAGAATCGCTGCCAAAATGGCGATGATTGCGATAACCACCAAGAGTTCGATTAAAGTAAATGCACTCTTGCGTGATTGAAAGTTATGATTGAGTTCTAAGTTAGTCAAAAGGCCGCTCCCGCCGGATTGCCTTCAACGAAGTTTCAGGCTGCATCCACTATCAATTTTAGACTAGTATAACTTAAGCTGATTTTTTAGGCAAAGTTAGCAGATCGCAATTAGTTATGGAGGGGCCAGCTTGGGAAGGCTGATTTTAGGATTTCTGTTCAAGGACGCAAAGGTGTTTGCCGTGGACCGGCAAGCAGTAGTGATGTCCTTCATCATCCCAATCCTGGTGGCCTCGATCCTGGGCTGGCTGGATACGAGCGCCACCAAGCCTCAACCGAACCAGAAAATTGCCATGTCGGTGACTGATTTGGATCACTCCGATATCTCGAAAGCCCTGGTTGCCAGCCTTCAAAAAGATGATAATGTGACGGCTGTTGCACTTTCCTTAGCGGACGCGCAGAGGCAGGCAAAAGAAGGCGGACCTGTGGCCGCCATCATCCCATCCGGCTTTGGCAAAGAGGCAACCGATGCTATGTCCAACGGCGGCCAAAAACCGGCAATAACACTGCTTACGGACCCCGCCAATCCAACCAACGGGCAAGTGGCAAAGGGCGCGTTGCTTTCGGATGCTTCCAAAGTTGTGGCGCAAGAGGTGTATGCTGGATTAGCCGGAAACGCATCCGCTCCCCTAGAAGTGAAGGAAGAAACGGCGGCGGCGCAGAAGGCTGACTGGGGAGGAGCGGCCCACGAGTACGCGGGCTTTGGCCTTATGGGGCTACTTTTCTTTGCCATTGAAGCTGCCGTGAGCCTTGTTCGGGATAAGAAGCTCGGCATCTGGCGTCGTTTACGCGCCGCACCTGTGAACCCAGCCGTATTTGTTCTAACCCGGGGCATTAGCTCCACGATTTTGGCCTTTGCGATTATTTTGTTTATGTTCGCCTTTGGGGCCCTGCTCTTTGGGATCCGGATTCTGGGCAGTGTGCCCGGGTTTTTTTTGGTGGCCTTCAGCACGGCTGTGATGTCGGCTTGCTTGGGGTTATTGGTTTCCAACCTGAGCCGATCTGAGAATCAGGCGCGCGGGGTTTCCATGCTGGTGGTTTTCACGATGCTTGCAACGGGAGGGGCTTGGTTTCCGATTAGCCGCATGCCGGACTGGATTCAAAAGGGGGCTAACTACCTGCCGGTTCGGTGGTCCGTTGAAGGCTTTGATGCGATGACCTGGCGCGGGCTTGGCTTGAGCGACGGATTGCGCTATTCCGGTGCGCTACTTGGCTTCGCAGCGATTTTTATGGCCCTCGCGATGGTCGGGTTTAGATATGTGAGGGCGGAGTGAATTGGGGAGTAAACGGTTTGCAGTAAACGGTAAACGGACGGAACGCTTTACTGACTCTTTGCTAGTGAATGTGGCTCGCGGAAGCAAGGGCAGGGGGGATCTCCTATGCTAAGTTGCCCATCGTCATCCGTTTACCGTTTCCTGTTTACTGTTTACCGTTTGCCGTTGACCGTCAGCTTCCCCTACCCGCATATCACCCTACCCGCATCCAGCAAGAACGGCTGAACGCAAGCCTGCATGCTGGAAAGCGGCAGCACTTCTTCGGCCAGGTTAATCCCCAAGCTCGCCACCAAGGCGCGCCGACGCTCAATGCGCGCGTAAACGCGCGGGAACTCTTTCTTCAAGCTTGACCTAAGGCGCGCGTCCGCCAAAACCACGCCGTCTTCGGTGTGAATGCCATACAGCGGCGCGCCCGGGGCGGGGATGATATCGCACTGGATGAACATACCGCTGTTCAGCTTGTCCTCCGAGTTTTTATAAAAGGGCGTTGCCGGCCACTCGTCCAAGTGCAGCAAGTGCCCTGGATTCAACCCGACCGCATAGCGAGGGTCATCCGTGAACCAACTAACCTTGCTTTGAACTGCGCCACCAGCAGTTCCAATCGAAAGAGCTTCGTACCAATCTTTAAGGCATCGGAAATACGGCTCAGCCAACTCATCGATGTAACCTTTAGCGTCCAAAGGCAGTTCGCTCTCAGAATGAACTCCAAAGCCCGTGCGAGCAACATTTGCGCCCCAAAGGCCGAATCCAAATGTCACCGGGTCGCCAATCTTCAACTCCGTAAGAGGATCAGGCGAGCCTAGCCCCGCGTTCGCGTGCCGCTCGCCAAAGCCAAGGGCTAAGTGATAAGCCAAGGGCGGAAAGCCGCTAAATCCCAATAAAGAAGCAGCCTGCTCCTCGCTCATTCCTTCGTTTAGGTTGGCCAAAAGGTTGCGAACCCCCGAATACGATTTCTCAGCCGCATAATCGAAGGCGGCGATATCATGCGCGGAGGTCATCTCTCCACCCGCTCTTAAGCCCGTGGAGGGATGAATAAGCAGGTCAGACGCGTTGCGGATCGGGTGCCCTACCAATTCCTTGATTGGCCGCACCACAAAGACCGGCACATCAGTCATTTCATGAGCGGCAGCGAACTCTTCCTCGCTGAATACCTTGGCCCCAACAACCCCGACCGGACCATCGGGACCGATTCCAAAGTGCATGAGCCAGTTTGTAAGGGACTTCCCTTTGTCGGTCAAATCACGAGGTTGGCCGTAAAGGCTAAATGTTGGGCAAAGGCCGAGTTCTAGGCCCGGCAGAATGGCCACACTCTGCGCATAGCCATAGCCTTCGTTGCCAACAAGAAGAAGGGTCGAACTTTGGGAGACAAGGAGCAGGGCTTCCTCAAATCGAGGCTCGTAGCCCGTAAGGAAAGCCATATTGGCGAACCGTTCTCGGTCCGCATAAACCGCAAGAGTGGCGAAACCGTGCCGCTCCATGTGAAAGCGAAGCCGCTCTATGCGCTCGGCATAAACTTGGACGCCAAATGGCACTACAGGTTCTAGTTCGGGTTCCGGGTAAGTGACGGTCTTCCAGTTGCTCACAGGTAACCGGTTTTACCCTGGACAGAGCTTGGGAT
Source organism: Fimbriimonadaceae bacterium (assembly GCA_036502005.1). Taxonomy (GTDB): domain Bacteria; phylum Armatimonadota; class Fimbriimonadia; order Fimbriimonadales; family Fimbriimonadaceae; genus DASXZH01. The sequence continues at coordinate 18,808 of DASXZH010000002.1, read as the reverse complement.
AGAAGTTGCCCCCGCCTCTTCAGGCGGGGTGCATGGGGCTGGTGCGTGTTATGCGGTGATGTTCAAAGTTGCGCCGCTAAGCGAAGCGGCCGAAGCGCCGCTTGAATCTGTTTGGGAAGTCGACGAGCTGCCACCGCCATGATGATGGTGGTGATGCGCGCCTTTAGCCGCCGTCTGGAGACTCTGGAATGCCTGCTGAGCAGCGCTCAGGTTTCCTGATTGCAGCGCTTGGCCCAGAGCAGAAACGTCCGTCGAAACGGGGTTGCTGCTTGAAGTAGACGACGAGCTAGTCACAGCGCTAGTGGCGCTTGTGCCGCCCTGCGACTGAAACTGCTGCTGAATCGCGGCAAATGCCGACTGAGCACCCTGCAGGTTGCCGCTGCTTAGATCCTGCTGCAGCGTTTGAAAATAGTTCGGTTGAGTTTGTTGAGCGCTATAAATGGATGCGCTCGATCCGACAGCTCCTACTGACATGTACCTCTCCTTAGCGAAACTCCGCTACCTAGTAAAAGTATCGGTAAAAGAAAATGGATCGCTTTAGCAACCTTAAAGGATTCTAAGCTTCGGGTGCTTTTGGCAAAGTGAAATAAAATGCGGTTCCCTTTCCGGGTTCGCTTTTAACCCAGATCTTTCCGCCTTGCCGCGTGATGGCCCGGTGGACGGTGGCCAAGCCAATACCGGTGCCTTCAAATTCGTTCTCGCCTACCAGCCGCTCAAACGGAAGGAATATCTTTTCGGCGTATTCCATTTCAAAGCCAATTCCTTGGTCACTCACAAAAAACGCATCTGCTTCAGCGTCAAATCCGAATCTGACATGGCCCCCTTCCGGTGAAAACTTAACGGCATTTTCGAAGAGGTTGAGCAGAACGGTATGGATCAAAGTCTTGTCGCAATGGGCGATTAGACCCTCCTCGATTTCAATGCTGCAGCTAGATTTCGGCATGGCTGCTTTAATCTCTTCCGCGGTTTCACTTGCCAATAGCGTAAGGTCTAATTTGGCGTGGGCAAGCGGCAGGCGGGAGATCCGGGCCAAGTGCAGCATATCGTCAACAACTTTGGCAAGCCTTACCGTGCTGGCATATTGCATCCTCAAGAGTTCCTGGTGCTCCTCGTCCAGGTTTTGGGACGCTTCTTCGAGAAGGATGCGGCTGTTGAAGCCCACCGCCCTTAAGGGTGAGCGGAGGTTGTGGGATACGGAATAGGCAAACGACTCTAACTCGCGGATGAGGTCCGCCAGTTGAAGGTCCAACTCGCGCCTGTGGCTCATGTCCCTTGTAATTTTTGCGAAACCGCTTAAGCGTCCATCAGAACCATAGAGGGGCGTGATGATAACGTTGGCCCAAAACTGGCTCCCATCCTTCTTCACTCGCCAGCCTTCATCTTCGAAACGACCCTCTTTTAGGGCAATTCTGAGTTCTTCTTGTGGATAATTCTGGTCCTTGTGCGCTTGCGTATAGAAAGTTGAAAAATGCTTTCCGACGATTTCATCGGCCCTGTAGCCCTTGATGTTTTGAGCGCCAAGATTCCAGCTCACGACATAACCATTCGGATCGAGCATGAAGATGGCGTAATCCTTAACGCCCGCCACCAGCAATCTAAATCGCTCCTCGCTTTCCTTGAGCAAACGTTTTTGGGAGACATCTCGGGTCACCTTGGCAAATCCGCGCAACGTGCCGTCGGGATCTTTTACCGGCGTTATGACCACGCTGGAGACAAATCGGGAGCCATCTTTTCGCACGCGCCACCCCTCTTCCTCATACCGGCCATTTGCGAGGGCAAGTTTGAGCTCGTTCGCGGGATGGTTTCGGGCCAAGTCTTCGGGCGTGTAGAAAGTTGAAAAATGCTGTCCGACGATGTCATCGCTGGTATAGCCCAGCACATGCTCGGCCCCCGTATTCCAACTAATGATGTAGCCCTCGGGGTCGAGCAGGAAGATGGCGTAGTCGGTCACGCTCTCAATCAGCAGCCGAATGCGTTCTTCGCTGTCTGCTAGCAGATCTTTAACCGGTAACGCTGGATCGGGTTCCGTTGAACTCACAACGACTCAGGTTACCTTCGCATGCGAACAGAAGAATGTCGGTCAAATCCGCGACTCACACTTTTTCTAAAACGCGAAGTATGGGCCAGATGTACACTCAAGGCAGGCTATGCACGTTAGCGTTGTTTCGATCTTTGGGAACCACCTCAGCGAGATTCCGGCCTTGTTCAGCGACCTAGGATACGAGGTCGAGTTGCCCCCCAAACTTTTGAGAAAAGACGAACTCACTTCTTTACGATTACTTGGCACGGGCGAACTGCACGAAAGGATTGTTTACCGAGCGCATTCGTGGACTTATATAGTGGACTTGGACCTGGAGCTGATGTTCGACCATGAGTTTTGGAAGACTTGGTCGGCCAAACTTCACACTTCAATTGTGGGGTGGATCGCTGAAAGCGATAAGGTCGGCTACGGATTCAACGTGTTCTACAACGGCAACCTCGCCCGTGAGGTGCTCAGGCACGGCAATACCCTGGAAGAGTTTGGCGAGCGCCTTCCTATCGAATACTCAATTCAGTGGTCTAACGCCCGCGAAGACCAGGTTTTGCAGACGGTCTCCAGGATCGGCGCTCACTATGAATATCTCAAAGAAGACTGCGAATATTTTCTTTACTCGATGAGGGATACAGACAAAGGCTCAGTTCCTGTGTTACAGTAGGCAAGGCTCATGTCTGATGTAGAGGACATCTCATTTGTTTTTGGCGACTTCTTGTGCAGCGTAGAGCAGCAAGATTCCCGCGAATTCGGCAAGGAGAAGAACGGCGCCATTGTTTTGCCCTATGGCGAGGGGCTCCAGAGCTTTGCCAAGATCAACGTCCATAAGCCACTTTCGGTGGATTACGAGCTTTTTGTAGAGCTTGCCTGGTGGTCGCCCAGCGGTCCTCGAATCTTGCTGCAACAGGAGAGGCTTCGGCTCTACGTGGGCTACGACTTTTTCGTGTGCTGTTTAGACCTGGACGAGCAATGTTTGTCCACCACCTTGCACCTGGACGGCTGCTTTTGGGAGTTCTTGCCTCTAGCCGATGGCCGATTGGTTTGCCTCCATGAGGCAGGGGCGGCTTGCCTCGGCGCGGACGGCGGCTTGTTTTGGGATGTTGATTTAGGCGATATGCTGACCGACTTCTCCGTTAAGAAGGGCGTGCTTCATCTTCAGGGTGAGGAGATTCTGATGAAGGTGGATTTGGATTCGGGAAAATCGGCTTAGCGGAGTCTCGATCCGTCGCGAAGCTCTGGAGTGCTGAAGCTTGCTTCAGCTCTTATCAGGCAGCTTGATGCCGCTAATAGGAGAAACTTACCGGCAGCAAGCTGCCTGACTTATAGCAGGAGCAAGCTCCCGCACTCCACAGCTTCGCTCATACGTACAAACTTGTCGCGCTCGATACCGGATGGCTATCGCCCAATCTCCGCGAAAGCCCCGTTCCTGATCCGGCACGAATCGCATTCCCCACAAGGCTTTCCCTCGGGCGAGGGGTCGTAGCAACTCGAGGTCAAACCATAATCCACTCCCAACTCCAACCCGCGGCGAATAATTTCAACCTTGGTCAAATCAATCAATGGCGTGTGGATGAAAAGCCGCGAGCCCTCCACCCCGGCCTTCGTAGCCAAGTTGGCCATTTTCTCATAAGCGGCGATGTATTCCGGACGGCAGTCCGGATAGCCGGAATAGTCCACCGCGTTGACGCCGATGAAAATATCGTTACAGCCTCGAACCTCGGCATAGGCCAAGGCAAAAGAAAGGAATATCGTGTTTCGGGCCGGCACATAGGTGATCGGAATCGAATCCGAAGAACCTCCTTTGGGCACTTCGATATCATCGGTCAACGCCGAGCCCCCAAAAAGACGCAGGTCGATCTTTACCACCTTATGCTCTGCCGCGCCCAATGCCGCCGCAACTTTAGAAGCACAGTCCAACTCCACTCGGTGCCTCTGGCCGTAGTCGAACGAGAGAGCATACGTGGTAAATGCCGACGCACGGGCGATAGCCAAACAGGTGGCTGAATCCAGGCCCCCGCTAAGGAGAACGATGGCGCTTTTCACGCCTAGAGTCTATCCCCACTGCGGCGACGTCTTTTGCCGTATAGTTAACGAACGCGCGCCGTTTTTGGCTTGCGCCGGTCTTGCCCCACTGTTGCGGCTCGTTTCTGGCCTGGAGATTAAGAGCAACGCGACCGTTTTATTAAAGGCAAGTGAAAGTTCTCAAGTTTGGTGGCACTTCTGTGGGCAGCGCCGATCGCATTTTGCAGACGATCGAGTGCGTGCGTGCCACGCCGGATTGTGGCGCTGTCGTCGTCTCTGCGCTCAGCGGTGTTACTGATGAACTCATGCGCCTGGGAGCGCTTGCCTCCGCTGGCGACTCAGGTTTTTCTCTGATATTGAGCGAACTTCAAAACCGGCATTTTAAAGCTATTGAGCAGCTTATCGCCCCCGCGACCCGGGGCCGAACCCTCGCCTGGGTGAAATCCACGCTGAACGAGTTGGAAGAAGCGGTCCATGGAGTGTTTGTTTTGCGCGAGTGTTCGCCCAAAACGAGCGATTACATTCTCAGCTTTGGCGAGCGGCTAAGCGCGTTCATTATTGCCGCTGCCTGTGTGGACAAGGGCTTTCCTGCCGAATACGTCGATGCCAGGGAGATGATCCTTACCGACGATCACTTTGGCAACGCCGAGTTCTATCCCGAAGCAAGCGCGGAAAGGATCTGCGCCCGAATCAAGGCGAGCCAGGGATTGCCCATCGTCACGGGCTTTATTGCGGCCACTTTAGATGGCCGCACAACCACGCTAGGCCGGGGTGGAAGCGACCTTACTGTTTCTATAATCGGCGCGGCTTTGGCGGTAGAGGAAATCGAGATTTGGACGGATGTGGACGGCATCATGACGGCCGATCCTCGCCTCGTCCCCACCGCCTTTCCCATCGATCACCTCACCTACGAGGAAGCGATGGAGCTTTCGCATTTCGGGGCGAAGATCATCTATCCGCCAACCATACAGCCAGCCCTTAAGAAAGGCATTCCTATCCGGATCAAGAACACGATGAATCCATCGTTCCCTGGCTCGGTGATCGGGGGAAGTCAGAAAACAGAACGGTTAGTTACAGGCATCTCTTCAATCTCGCAAGTTGCTTTCTTGCGAGTGCAGGGTTTGGGCATGCAGGGCGTTGCCGGGACCTCCAAGCGCGTTTTTACCGCTCTTGCCGACCACGCTATCAGCGTGATTCTGATTACTCAGGCGAGTTCGGAGCACACGATCTGCTTTTCGGTGATGCCAGATAAAGCGGAAGAAGCCCGCAAGGCCATTGATCAGGAGTTCGAGCACGAAATCGCCCGCCAGCTACTGGAGCCGGTTGTGGTGGAAAAAGATCTATCCATTCTCAGCGTCGTCGGCGAGCAGATGAGGCATATGCCCGGTCTTGGAGGTCGCGTTTTTACGGCGCTTGGCGCGAACGGGATCAACGTTGTCGCTATCGCACAAGGTTCTAGCGAGCTGAATATTTCGGTCGTCATCAGCGCCCAAGATCGCAAGAAAGCTCTGAACGCCGTTCACGATGCGCTCTTCCTTAGCGACCTGCGCACGGCTCATATCTTCTTGGTCGGAGATGGCCTTATTGGTACCACTTTGCTGAAGCAGCTTGCAGAAAGTCGCGAGTCTTTAACTAGCCGCTATCACTTGAATTTGCAGGTTACGGGCATTACCAACACGCGGTTTATGGCCCTTTCCGAAGCAGGGATAAGCGCCTTGAAGGCGACTGAAGCGGCCGAAAAGGAGCCTGCGAGCATAGACGAGTTTGTGAACATAATGCTCGGCTTCAACCTGCCCCACTCCATTTTTGTGGATTGCACTGCAAGCGAGGCACTACCACAGCGATATGGCAAGATTTTGGACGCCAACATTTCCGTAGTGACGCCCAACAAGAGAGCCCTAACTGGATCTTTAAAAGGCTACTCAGATTTGAAGACAGTCGAGCGACGGCGCAACGTGCATTTCCTTTACGAAACCTGTGTGGGGGCAGGGCTGCCCATCATCGGCACGCTCAACGATTTGGTTAAGAGTGGCGATGAGATTTTCAGTGTGGAGGCGGTTCTCAGCGGAACCCTGAGCTATCTGTTTAACAACTACCGGGCCGGCGTTTCCTTTGCGGAAACGGTAAAGCGGGCGCAAGAGTTGGGCTATACCGAGCCAGATCCCCGCGATGACCTTTCCGGACGCGATGTTGGGCGGAAGCTGCTCATTCTTGCCCGGGAGATCGGTTATCAGCTTGAAGAAAACGAGGTCTCGGTAGAAGACCTTGTACCTGCGCCCGCTGCGGCGGCGAAAACAGTGCCCGAGTTTTACGAACGTCTGCAAGAGCAGGAGAATATCTTCTCCGCCAAGCTAAGTGAAGCTAACGAAAGTGGCGGCAAGTTGGTTTATTTGGCCTCCGTTTCGAAGGGCCGCGCCGAGGCAAAGCTGAGCATTATTGGCGCGGATCACCCCTTTTACGGGCTCTCCGGCAGCGACAATATTGTCGCCTTCACCACCAAGCGGTATTCCACAAGGCCACTAGTCGTGAAAGGCCCCGGAGCGGGGCCGGAGGTCACGGCGGCAGGAGTTTTGGCCGATATCATCCGGGTGGTCCAGTAGTGGATTCGGTGAAGGTTTTTGCCCCTGCAACCGTTGCCAACGTGGCTTGCGGGTTCGATATTTTGGGATTCGCTTTGGATCGCCCCGGTGACACAGTTAGGGCTAGGCTTAGCTCAGAACCTGGCGTAACCATCGAGAAGATCACGTCTCAATTTGGGGATTTGCCGTTTGATCCCGCCAAGAACACGGCCAGCGTAGCGGCCGCCGCTTTTTTAGAGCGTTACAAACCAGGATTGGGATTAGTGTTGGAAATTGAAAAGCAGATGCCTATCGGGAGTGGACTCGGCTCCAGCGCGGCGAGCGCGGCGGCTGCTGTTTTTGCCGCCCACCAACTCGCCGGCGAGCCTTGCTCCAAGGCCGATTTGGTGGAGTTCGCCATGCTTGGCGAGGCGGTCGCTTGCGGTTCGGCCCACGCGGATAACGTTGCCCCGTCCATCATCGGCGGATTCACTTTGATCCGCAGCTATGATCCTTTGCACGTGCTTTCGATTCCCTACCCAAACCACCTGCGCACCGCCGTGGTTCATCCGGAAATCGAAATAAGAACGGAAGATGCCCGCAAAGTTTTGAAGCGAAATGTGCCCTTGCATCAGGCTATTGCCCAGTTCGGCAACATCGCTGGGTTGGTTTTGGGGCTTTGCACGAGTGATTCATCGGTTATCGCCACGTCACTGGATGATGTGATCATCGAGCCGGAAAGGTCGGTTCTTATTCCAGGCTTTATGAAAGCCAAGGTGGCGGCTATCGAAGCTGGCGCGCTTGGGTGCAGTTTGTCTGGTTCGGGGCCATCTATTTTCGCCTTATGCGAATCGGAAGAGATCGCTATCGCTGCCGGAAAGCAAATAGCCGCCGTTTTTCAGGAGCAGGGTATTGCCAGCACGACCTATATTTCTGGCATCAACAACCAAGGCGCGAAGGTTCTGGATTGAAATTCGTTTCCACAAAGGGGTTTTCAGAAGCGGTTTCATTCAAAGAGGCAGTTCTGGGCAGTGTCGCCACTGACGGCGGTCTTTACGTGCCCTCTTCCTTTCCGGCAGTTGAATTCGCGCCAGGAACTGGCCTGCAAATGATTGGCCGCGCCGTTTTAGCGCCCTATGTTTCTCCGGATATTTCAGAAGAGGACCTCGCTGGCATCATCGAGAAAGCCTTCACTTTTGATGCGCCGCTTGTTCAACTGGATAAATACCTTTACGTGTTAGAGCTTTTTCACGGCCCGACGGCGGCTTTTAAGGATTTCGGGGTTCGATTTATGGCTCGGGTTATCGAGAATTTTGCCGAAGGCCAGGAAGTCAGCATTCTAACCGCAACAAGCGGCGATACGGGCGGGGCCGTTGCGGCGGCATTCCATGGTGTGCCAAACGTTCGAGGGATTATTCTTTATCCTAAGAACAAGGTCAGCCCGATCCAAGAAATGCAGATCGCGGGGTTTGGCGATAACATTATCGCCTTGGAAGTGGATGGTAACTTCGACGATTGCCAGCGGATGGTCCGTGCCGCTTTTGCCGATGCCGATTTGCGTAAACAGCATTCTCTGCTGAGCGCCAACTCCATCAACATCGCCCGGCTTTTGCCTCAGATCTGTTATTACTTCAGGGCTTACGCCCAATTGGAAGCTGGCTCCAAGCCAACCTTTGTGGTCCCCTCGGGCAACTTCGGCAATCTAACGGGGGGCGTCTATGCCCGTAAAATGGGTCTGCCTGCGGCAGGATTTGTGGCTGTGACTAACGCGAACGACGTGGTTCCTCGCTACCTAAAGAGTGGCGAATACAAGGTCGGCGCGTTCGTAGAGACCCTCACAAACGCGATGGATATCGCCGATCCGAGCAACTTCACGCGCATCGAAGCTTTGTATAGTTTTAATTTGGAAAGGCTGCGGGCCGCAGTTTCCGCGCGTCGCTTTACGGATGCCCAAATGCTTGACGGCATGAAGAGGCTGTACGAAGATTACGGCTATGTGGCCGACCCCCACACCGCGCAGGGCTTCTTGGGAACGGAAGGAATTGACGGGCCAAAAGTTTTGGTGAGCACGGCTCATCCGGGCAAGTTCCGCGAGACTGTGGGGCAGGTAACCCGAAACATTCCGGTTATCGCTTCTTTGGAGATTGGGAATAAACTTTTGCACAAGCAAAGCATTGACGCGCGTGATGGTTTGCGAGCATTTCTTGACTGATGTATCTTGCCGATTCTTCCCACGCATAACCCGCTGAAAATCGATTCGGATTGATCACGCAAAAGCGCAAAGTTCGCAAAGAGAGATTGGGTTGGATTTGGACCTAGACGTCCAGCGCTTTGGGACTGGGACGGCTCGACGCCACTTAAGAGAAGATTCAATCGGATTTGTCACGAAAAGGCGCAAAGTTCGCAAAGGAAATATCGAACGGGTGGATGGATCTAACGGGGCCTAAAGCGGCGGCTATTTGGCGGCACGGGTCGCCTATTTTAAAGCGACGTCAGGCCGTCGCACTCCCAAAGAGTTGGTTGGCTTCCGTATGCGTTTCCCCCTTTCTGAACTTTGCGCCTTTACATGATAATCCTAATCAATTTCCTTTGCGAGCTTTGCGCCTTTGCGTGAAAAATCCCCTCTACGACCTCTGCGACTCTGCGTGGAACAAGAAAACCGCAACCCCTAAATCGACAATAATATCCAATGCGACACTTTGCGAGCTTTGCGTCAATCCTAGTCATCCCCTCTGCGCCTCTGCGTGAAATCAAAAATCACCCAACTGGCATTGGGCAGCCTCGATAGCGAACACAGAGAGCGACCTGCGCATATACTACTTATATGGCGCAGAACACACCCAAGCAGACCCTTCAAGAGGACCCGCGTTACACCCTGGCCTTTCCCAAACTGACCGCAAAGCAGCTCGAAAAGTTTAAATCTTTCGCCGATCGGCTCACAGTTGAACCAGGTGAGTTCGTGTGGCATGCGGGGGAGACAAACCTCTGTATGTTTGTCGTTCTAGAGGGCGTGATGGAGATCGCCGATGGCCGCACGGGGAGTTTCATCGCCAATCACACGAAGGGATCTTTTTCCGGCGATGTCGATATCCTTAGTGGTCGTGCGTCGGTTGTTAGCGCCCGAGCGGAAACGAAGCTCGAACTGCTTCAGGTGCAGCCGGATTGTGTGCGCTCTATCGTTGGCGAGGATCCCGACCTCGGGACTCTTCTCCTTCGCGCATTCTTGATACGAAGAAAAATGCTCACTGAAACGGACATGGGCATTCTTATCCTCGGCTCTCGTTATAGCCCCGACACCCTCCGCATTCGCGAGTTCCTCTCCCGTAACCACTATCCGATCCACTGGACGGACTTGGAGTCCGATCCGGACACGGGGCGCCTTCTGAAAGAATTCCAAGTGGAGGAAAGCGAGACTCCAGTTGTGGTGCTTCCAAGCGGCGAACTTATGCTCGTTCCCAGCAACGAGCGTTTAAGCAAAGCTCTGGGCATCATGCGGCCTTTAGAGAACAAGCTTTACGATCTGGTTATCGTTGGCTCGGGCCCGGCGGGGCTGGCGGCTGCCGTGTACGGCGCAAGCGAGGGGCTCAGCACCTTGCTTGTGGAAACCGGGAGTCCGGGCGGCCAAGCCGGGACTAGTAGCCGCATCGAAAACTATATGGGCTTTCCGATGGGGATTACCGGCCAGGAACTCACCGATGGCGCTCTCGCCCAGGCCGGAAAATTCGGGGCGCAACTCATTCTGCCTGCCGAGGTTACCAACATCACTTGCAGCGACACGGGCACCAAAACGGTGGAGGTCACGGGCATGGATAACATCGAAACCCGGACTATTATTCTTGCTCCGGGGGCGAGCTACCGAAAGATCGAAGCGTCAAATCTGGGCGACTTTGAAGGGCGTGGCGTCTTCTATTCCGCCACCAATGTTGAAAGGCTGCTATGCAGCGATATGGCGGTATGCGTGGTAGGCGGGGGAAACTCGGCGGGGCAGGCGGCGATTTACATGGCAGAAAACGCGCGCAAGGTGTTCCTGGTTATCCGTGCGGACGACCTTCGCAAGGGCATGTCCAGTTATCTCGCCCGACGAATCGAGGGATCCCCCAAGATCGAAGTGCTCTTGAATTCGGAAGTTTGCGGATTGGAAGGGCAGGAGTTTTTGCAGACGGCGACGATTGTGGATAAGAAGAGCGGCAAATCCAGGAAGGAAGAATTGTCCGGGTTGTTTGTGATGATTGGTGCCGTGCCCCACACTTCATGGCTTCCTCCCCAAGTTGCGCGGGACAGCAAAGGATTTATCCTTACCGGCCAGGATGCGAAAGTATCCGATCATTGGAAGATCTCGCGAGAGCCTTTCTTTTTGGAAACATCCTGTCCCGGAGTTTTCGCTGCTGGCGATGCTAGGTCGAACTCGGTGAAGCGGGTCGCTTCTGCGGTCGGCGAAGGCTCTATGGCGGTGGCGTTTATCCACCAGTATTTGTCTTCATAGGGTGATAGGTGATAGGTGATAGGGGATAGTCGATAGGGAGAAGGTCGTAAGGGCGGAGGACGGAAGCCGAGTGTGAAGGCCGCGCTAGGGACTTCTCTTGGATATCGTCCTAATCGCTTAAAATCTAAGGCGTCTTTCCAATCGCCTTGTCGGCGACTTGCATTTGCTCTCTAAGATCCTGACTCTCGCTGTACATCGCGGAAAGCTTTTCCAGTTCCGTCACTTGATCATTCACCAACGACGCCCCAACAAAGACGGCAGCCCGCGCGCATTCGCGCTGAAACGGGTCGGCGATCTTGTCGCAATCGGCCAATTTCTTCTCAATCACGGCTTCTTCCTTACCGGATAGGAGAATAAATGAGCTTTTAGCCTGACTCGAAGCATATTGAATTGAAAAAACAAGGCTCACCCTTGTAGATTCCTGCTGCACCTTTAAGAGCTCTTTACGCAGGTTCGCAATCTCGCCATCGGGCAAGGCCTTTCCGTTATCCTTGTAGGTCCAAACAGGCGTATCGTTAGTTCTCAAGACAGATACTTCGGATTCATCGCCGGGTTCGTAGCCCGGCTTAAACGTGCTGGAAATTACACAGGTATCGGATGTCGGGCTCCAAATAGGCGTCCTTTCATTTCCTGCCCGGTGGATCCCTCCGACTTTGAAAATCTCGTTAATATTTGAAAACCACTCACCCTTCGTACCAACACTTGGGGTTTCCTCAACAGCCCTGAGGGACTTGCCCGAAGTTACGGTCATCCTTTTGCCGGACACAAACACGATAGCCGCAGATTCCGGGCCGCAGCGGATCACGTCTTGATCCCGTAGCAAACGCTTTTCATCTGTCCTCTTCAGGAGAATTGCAGCCTTTGTATCGGCGGGCGTCAAAAAGACCGCGTTGCCATTGATCTTATCGATATATCCGACAAAGGGCCTCGTCGACGCTTGAATGGGGGCCAACAGAGTAAATCCGACTAGAGAAAGCAACAGATTCATTTTTCGTCTGGAGCGGTATCAGAAAGGACGCAAAAAAGGACGTTCTTGCGGATTTACGGAGCTAAAGGCATCCGCGCCTCTCCTTGACCAAGTATAACAAATCCTATAGGGTTAATTTGGATATGAAGAGGAATCTAAAGTGCGTCGCCTTGGCCCTGAGCTTTGTCTCATCCTTGGCTCTGGCCCAAGATTCGGTTGACTCCCAGTTAACGGCAGCCCTGAAGCTGGATAACCCTACGGCCTCTCTGGTGACAGTCGCCAAGCTAAATCCCGGCTACGCATCCTTAACTCCGGCCCAACAAGCGGAATTGGACTTCATTTGGGTGGAAGCGTTGGACGCTACTAAGAGCCAAGAGGGGTTGGCTTTGCACTTTAACCGTCTTGCAACCCATTTGGATGCTCTTACAATCCCGGACGCGGGATCAAAAGTGCTCGATGATACAGAACTAGCCACGAGCGCAGCGTTGGATGACAAAACGCGAATCGGCTTTGCGACCGCCTTTATTCAAGCCCTTGAACCCATCACAGGCGCCAAGGCTGACCTCGGCGATTCCTATTTCCAGCGGGCGCTGATCTACAAGCAAGATATCGCCCTTATTCCGGAAGCGGTCGACGATCTGCAAAAGGGCGAAGACCTGGCCCGCCAGGCGAGCAACGATAGGGTTTTGTTGGAATGCGAAGACCTGCATTCCGAGGTTTGCACTCCCATTGGGGATTACAGAACGACGAAGCTGCTCGGCAGCGATATTCTTAGCATCTTAGCCAAGGAAAATAATCCGGATTATGAAAAGAAATACCGCGCTCGGGCTGAGTCCAGCCTTGGCCGGGCTTCACATTATCTGGGCGATTTAGCGCCGGCGGAGGAGCACCACTCGGCGGCAGTTACCCTCGCTTTACAATATGGTGACCTCACAACCTTAGAGCAGTCGGCAATGGGCCTTGTTCTAATCCAAGCCAACGAACGCAAGTTCAATGAGGCCACTAAAAAAATCAATTACTTCTTGCAGCTTGCCACCCTAACCGGTAACCACTCGCTGGAACTTCGCTTACTCATCGCCAAATGTTATCTGCAATGGCGGCAAACCGATTATAAGGGCGCGAAGGACACTGCCGAAAAAATGGAAGCCATAGACAAGGCACTTCCAGCAGCTCTACATGAAGAATACATAAGCAAAATGGCGGTGGGCTGCCATTGCCTTGCCATGATTTACCTGACGCCCGAAAACGAAACCCTCGCGCCCTCAGTGCTTCAGGACATGAAAGAACTCAATGATTGGTTCAAACTGTGGGGCGATCGCAGCAAGGATTCCATCATCGCCAGCGCCCTTTACGTGCGGGCGCTAATTGGGGCAAAACAGTTTCCAGAGGCGATTAGGAACGGCGACGACCTGCTGAAGCGGTTCGAGGAAGTGATCGACCAAGTCACAGACCCCGCCGACACCGGTTATTACCAGCAAACCGTGCCCCACCCTTATGGGCACTTGGCTTGGGTTGAACACTTGCAAGCTCAGCAAGACCCGGCCCGCGCAGAGAGTTGCAATGAAGCCGCCCTCGCCTACAGTGAGCGCGGACGTGGCCGTGGGCTGCAGCGTCAGCAGGTGGCGAACGTGTCCAACTTCACAAATCTGTTCACGGCCGGTGAACAGAAGCAACTCTCCGATGAGCAAACGAAGCTCAACCTGGCTTATTATCGCTTGCATACGGCCGAAGCCGACCAGAAGGACAACTTTGCTGTCCACCATGCTGCGGTTAGTAAGCTCCAAACCCAAGCTGGAGACGAAGAACAGACCAAGCAGCATCTGATGGACCAGATCTTCAAGAACCACGATGATGCGCATCTGGAGGTCGTTCAGTCCCAAGTCGTTTGGTCGGCCATCGCCCGCAGAAAGCTGGTTCGCGAGCACCCGGATACGCTGTATCTGTCTTATTCTTTGGTGGATGAGGACCGGTCCATGCTGATTGCCACTTCGCAAGCTATTGGGGTCCAGTCTTTTGAACTACCGATCGGGGAACAAGGTTGGATCGACCGGGCCACGACTTGGATCGAAAACATTAAGTCGGATGGCCGTGCGCCGGAGACAGCGGCATCGGATGCGGAGCTGCAGGAAGCTAAATCGCTATACAAAGATCTAATCGGCCCATTGGAATTGGCGAAGGTTTTGGACCATGATTACAAAAAGGTGGTCATTGTCGCGGAAGGGGCGATTGCCACGATTCCCTTTAGCGCGCTTTTGGATGGCAAGGGTCAACGTTTTGCGCAGGATTACGTGATCTCTTACACGGAGTCGCTTTCGTTGCTGACGGTTGGTGATACAACCGACCCACCCCAGAAGACCTTTCTCTGCATTGCCGATCCAAACGGCAACTTGCCCGCCGCCGATCAAGAGGGCAAAGCCATTGAGACACTCTTTGAAGACCGTAAGATGAAGCAAGTGGACTTGCTTTCGGGCAGCGAAGCAAGCGCTTCGGCCACAAAAAAACTAATGCCCAATTTCGCCATCGTGCATTTTGCCTGCGATGGTTACATGAACTCCTTTTACAGTTCGGGCAACGGGCTCATTCTCTCTTCCAAGCAGAGCCAGAACGATGCGGTTTTGTCCGGTAGCGAGATCATGTGGCTGCCGATGAAAGCTGGGTTGATTGTGCTTTCCGCCTGCGAAACGGCGGTGAGCGAATACGATGGCGGCGACGGTATTCAGGGCCTGGCTTGGTCTTTTCAGGCCGCCAACTGCCCGACTGTGATTGCTTCACGCTGGAAGGTTGACGACAGTGAAACTAGCGTGCTCATGGTGAAGTTTTACGAAAAACTATTGGCTGTAGGAGCCGTTAAGGCAACCGTTGCCGAGGCTCTGCAGCAGGCGGAAGTTTCGCTCATTCAATCCAAGAGCGTGAGAAGCAAACCCTATTTTTGGGCGGCGTTCGATGTTTTTGGGAAAGGGGATATGGACCAGACGTCGCTCAGATTGGCGGGATAACTGCCTTTCGAGTGCGGTGACTTGTCACCACTTTTTTGAACTTAAAAGGTTATAGATCAATTCTCTGTGCCAAGGTAGCTAGAGCCTTACTCGGTGACAAGTCGCATGCGCAAAGAGGCGAGAAATTCCCGGTAAATCGGGACAAGCTGTCGCACTCGAAAGCGGTTTATTCCTGCCCCGGTTTTAAGGGAATTTCATGCGGAGGGACTCGAACGGCGCTGGAGCGAGAGGTCGGGCCGAAGCGCCCAAAACATGACACGCGTTAACCGACCATCGCTCGTCACCCGTCACTTCGCGTACGGATTACAAAGCGGATCCCCGATCACCACGTCTTTCCACTTGATCATCGGCGAAGCCATATAAAAGCTTTCCGCCAAGTTGAAGCCAGAAGTGTAACGATCAAAAAGAATATCGCAGCGGCAAAGCGCCTGTGTATAGGGTTCGCTCACATAGCCCTTCACACCCGTCACGCCCTGAGCAATCAAGTCCGCGATCATGCTCTGGCCCGTTTCTGTGGGCAGGAAGGAGCGCGCGCTGGTCGAGACAAAGGTTTCCGCGAGCGCTCCCGGCAAGAATTTGAGAGCGTGATAAGCATCGGAAGAGAAATGCTCGTCATTGCTGCCCCAACTTGCATAGCCGGCAAGGGGCGCGGTTGGGGCAACGAACTCGCCCGCCGAATCTGTTCTTGAACTCAGGCCTTTGGCCTTAAGCAGGTCTGTTGCGCGGAACAGGCTGGAGTTGAGCTCTTCATAGCCGCCTTTAAAGTGGCCGGGTTTTGCATCGAAGAAGAATGGGCCCTTTACCGGTTTCGCGTTAACCGCATTATCAATCAAGTGGTCGGCATCTTCTTCTGTGTAGCCATCGATTCGTGTGACCAGATAGAAGCCGTATTTTTTCACCGTGAAGTGGGCGTCCTGTTTGTAATAGGGGTTCGGCAACCCCACTTCTGCATTCTCGTTTGCCTTGTCCAAGTCGGCATCTTTCATGAGCGCGCACGCGATTTGGCCATCCACGCTGAACCCGTTCTTGTCGGAAAGGCGGATCGGTATGCCCTTCGTCAGAACGATGTATTTGATGTTCGGCATGTTCGTCAACATGTCTCTTATAGGCGTTAATATGGTCGTTTTAAAGTCGTCGTAGCTGATCTCCTCTTCCTGTGTCACGTTGATTCTTACAACGTTATCGGCGGGGAGCGTTCTGCGGTCTTGATAGGTGTCACCGATGTCGATACTGATCGGATCCTGAGAGTTCTCGACAAGCATAACCTCGCTAGCTTTCGCCTGGGAAGGGCGAACAGTGGAGTTACAAGAAGCGATAAACAGAAATGGGATGAGTTGAAGCATTTTTATCCGCAAAGCTCATTTTACAAGACTTAGGCCCAATAGACCCAGCGCTCGCTTCTATTTGAAACCCTGCCCCGCCAAAATCAGTCACTCATTTCACAATGCTTGCAAAGGTGACGAAATGAGAAGGGGTGGTGGCGTAATCCCGCCAGGAAGGGCGGGGCTTATTGTTCTTGCCGTCGCGATGGTGCCCATTGCCATCAAGAAGTTTCCCAAAGCGGTTAAATGGTTTGGAAGGCAGCTCGAAAACGCCGGGACGCGGGTTCAAAAGACAGTCGACGAGGTTGACCGTTATGACCGAGAGCGGCAAGCAAACGGCACTACAAGATCTACCGTAACCAGCACCTCGGCAAAGCGGCCACACGATGCTACAAACGGCGTAAAACAAACCATGGCAAAAGAAGAAAAAGCACCGGAAACGGAGACTGCATCGCCTCATGGCCATGTTGAAGTAGAGGCCCAAAAGACCAGAGCGCCAAAGACCACGTCTAAGCCGACCGCCAAAGCAGCAACCAAACCTAAACCTACACCCAAACCGAAGATTCAAGGGGCAGCCCCGCCAGCCAACGATCCAAAGCGATCTCGGAAAAAATCAGAAGGCCAACAGTAAGTTTTTGGCTATTGTGTGCGCCAATGTAGGTTCCAGGTTTTTGCGGCTTAGCTGATTTCAACAATGCAAATTCATAGCCCTGCTTTCGGGCGGCGGCGATGATATCGGGCAGGGCATCCATCGTCTCGATCACGCCTGCGTGGAGCTGAATAATACAGCCCGGGCACAGTAAGGAAAGTACACGCCTCATGAGTTCGCGCTTGCCAGGGCGCTTGTAATCGTAAGGGTCCACCACGCGTCCGCCTAAGGCTTGGCCATTTAGACGCCTAACAGTTTCCGTTCCGGGCGCCCTGTAAAGCGTAGGTTCTTCGCCGCTGGCTTCCAGAAGCGCAGCTGCGCATTGAGCAACGGGCGGATTCTTTTCGTCGTGGTTCCATGCGTGGATTTCCAGGGCATTGCCTTCCTCGACGGCTTTCTTCAGGAGAGCAGCGTTTTCCGCTGCCCGGTCGCACACACAGAAAAATGTGGCCGGTACGTGCTGGGCTCTCAACAGGTCCAGCAGTTCGAAAGAATAGGGTTTGGGGAAATCGTCGAAGGTGAGATAAATAGTGCCTGCCGTTCGCGACTCCAGGGCGGACCTGATTTGGGCCGCCATTTCATCGGAGCGGCCGACGCCACGCTGAGTCCACCTTATATTGCCGGCCGAATCTACGACCATTGTAAAAGGCACGCTATCGATCCCGATCGCGTGTGACCAAAAGCCGCCGTTATCCTTAAGTCTCGTTAGGGCCAACCCGGAGTTTGCCCCCAACTCGGCCCATCTTCCATCCACTGAAACGGCTAACAAATCAACCTTCAAGCCGTTCACCATTTGGTTGGTTTTGGCTAGCCGCTTCAGATGTTCTTTCCAAGTATCGCACCAATACGCGCAGAATGTAACAAGGGTTACCTTGCCAGGCCTCCATTGAAAAGGGCTTCCATTCAGAGTCTGGATTTGGAACGGGGCAAGGGTATCGCCGGCGGCGGGGGCGCGCCGCGCTCCCGTCTGGGCTCCAGCCATTGCCAATAAGAGGATTAACCACTTCACGGCTTGACCACCGTGATCTGGTCTTCAGCAGTCTGCCCCCGCTTGGAAGGGACACGCAACACTTCCGCGGTAGCGGGCAAAGCAGCGAGTTTGCCATCTGATTCCGCCCGCATGTAGAAGCGGAAGAACACCGGCGCGCCTCCGGTTTGAACGTAGTGGATGACGGCCGCATCGCGAACATCTGTTTGGGCATTCGCGCCGGAGTCGTCCTCGTCGACAAAATCAAACCCGGCAGGCAAAGGATCCGTTAACTTCACAACATCAGGGACTTCATCCCCCCAAATCAGAACCGTGCTTCGCACGGATTCGCCCGCCTTCACATCTCGATGGAGTTCTTCCCACATGCCTGCCGAGTTTTGGACTTCGTATTTTCGGACCACCCGTATGCCCTCGTCGGACTCGTTCTTTAGAGGCAGAACAACTCGGGAGTCGATTTGATAGAAGGCCTCGCCAGCGCCCTGTCGATCAATTTCAACCGTGTTGCTACCACCGCTAAGCAAATGGTTAGGGATCTGGGCGATCAGTTGATCCTCGATCTTCGCGTGCCCCGTTTGGATGGTTTGCCCGCCCACCCGAAGGGTGGCCTCACCAACATGCTCCGGAGAAGGATGGGCGGCGTCATAAGCGTTTAACGCCATCGCGCTGGATGTGATATCTTCCGTAGAGAGCCAGCTTTGATCTTCGCCAGAAACTAACCATCTGGTGAGTTTGGGTTGAAGGTCTTGATGAGTCTTGCTTTGCATTAAAACGGCAAGAAGTTCAGCGGTGGT
>DASXZH010000001.1:0-75998 GCA_036502005.1 Fimbriimonadaceae bacterium | reverse complement strand
GGCTCAATGAATTCAAGCCGGGAGTATCGTCGCTAAACTGCCATAAAAGGTTGAACTTAGCATTGTCGCCGAGGCTGTATCCAAAGCCAAGGTTGTACCAACGCTCGGTAGGTTTGCCCCCTAAGAACGCCGCACTCCCTTGAAAAGCGTTCCGGTTCTCTAGGTTCCAATAAACCAATTCGGCTCCCAAGGATAGTTGCCAGGGGCCACCGGGGTGATAGCCTAACTCCGCACCATAATCGCTGATTCGGTCACCGCCGTTAAGCCCGGCGAAGGTTCCAGCCGGAGTTGTGACGGACGTTCCCAGGCCCGTATCCCACTCGGCTGAAGCAGAGAGGTTCAAAGTGTTTGTGAGGCCCACATGCATCCGGGCATCCAAACCTTGAATGTCCGTTGGATTCCACCAAGTGCCAATGCGACCCCAATCACCGGGGGCGCCGAACAGAGCCCCTATGCTTCTGTAGCCAACGCCAAGGCCCCATTTTTTCGCCGTGTAATCCAGATCACCATGCCAGGCATTGTTATCCTTGTCTACCACCGAAGTGTTGCCTTCGTACAGGTTTGATTGGCTGTAGCCCCCGTTTAGTTGGAAGGGGCCAGAATTCCATTTTAGGTCGCCGCCAAAAACTTGGGCTCGGTTCGCTGCCGAAGGAAGCGTGCCAGGAACAGTTCCCATCGAGGTCACACCTTGGTTGGATTCGAGCCAAATGTAGGCCAAATCCACATTGAGCGGGCCACTTTGAAGGTTGCCCTGCAAACCGAAATGCTCGTTGATCGGTAACCCGATCGTCGATCCGCCGTTGGCCAAGTTGTTTTGCGGCAGCCCCAGCGGTTGCAGGGTGCTAACGCCAGGGGTGAACCTTGGAGCCATTGATCCGATTGTCATCGGCTGAAGCGGCACGCCCGAACTTGTTACGGGCGAGTCCTGTTTGCCGCCGAAGGCGACGACCTTGAAGATGCCTCGTTTTGCAGAGACGATCCCTCCATCGAAAGTCCAGAGACCATCACTCCACCGGTCGTTTTTAAGATAGGGATTGGGATCCGGTCTTTGGAAGATATAAGGACTGATCGAATAGCCAACTCTGCCCAGGGAAGCGTCAACGGTTTTGTGCAAGTCTACTTCCGCATTTTGTACATAAAGCGATTCAGGGCCGTTGCCAAACCCAGTTAACGGAGCTGAAGTCGACTGGCTTGGAAAGGTGCCCGTAACCGCACCGCTGGTAAACCCGCCCACCATATCGCTCTCAACAACCATGGCATGCCATTCGGGTTCTTTTGGATTGTTGCTGGATAACTTTAACGCCAGTTCGTGATAAATAGCAAAGCTTTCCGGGAATCCGGATGGTGAACCGGTGTTGGAGTTGACGCCAACCAGCCTGCCATCTACCGTGATTCCCGGCCGGTTCGCATTGCTGAATCCGCCCATCATCAGGAAAGTGGCGTCGCCATGGATATCAATGGGCAATTGATTCGTTTCGAGAACACCTACTCTCTTGGCTAAGCCAGAAAGATCAACTTTTAGCTGCTCGTAGTCGAGCCCGAGTGAAGTTAGCTCCTTCTCGAACATTCCTGCCAGGCGCTTAAGATTGGCGATGTCTTCGCCCCAGCCCTTCATGGAGTTCAATTCATCCTGGATTTGAGCGATGGCGTCTTTATATGGCCCGCTATCAAATGGGCCCCGGGTTTTCATCCCCGTTATATCGTTAAGCCGATCCTGGAATCCATCCGCAATCTTCCTAAGATGCTCAAACGCAGAGGCAATCGCAACCGCCATCTCGTACCGGCTCGCCGGTCGGCCACCACGGAACAAACCACCAGGGTAGCCAACGAGAATTCCATCTTTATGAAGCTCTTCAATGGCCTGGGTCGCCCAGTGATTATCGGGAGTATCCGGAAACGGTTGCGCAAGAGACGGCCGGGCACAAAGACATGCAAAAGCGCAGCAGACAAAGATAGCTGACTTTTTAATCATCCGGGAGAACTCTAGACGCATTTACAAGCGCCGTTTGTTCGGCAACCTGCAACAATCAATTATTGGGTCGGCAGAAAGTGCGAGGAATATGAGTGGGCTGTTCTAAAACACGCAACGCACACACACCATTCCGCCCCGTCACCCTCAACCTATTGTATTATCCTCCAATTCTTGAAGCATGCCAACTGCAATCTAGAATAAATGGATAAATAAAAAACCCCGGCCAAAGGCCGGGGTTTTACGCTTGGTCCTAAACCGTTAGGCTTAGAACTTTACGCTGAGTTGCGTGGTCAGCAAGCTGCCCGAATACTTCGCACCTGTGAAGTTGTTAGCAAACGGCTGGAATGCCGTGTTGCCTTTGCTATCCCAGTTGCTGTACTGATACAGGAAGCTTAGTCGAGCCTGATCGCTCAGGTTGTAACCAAGACCTACGTTGTACCACTGCTGCGTCGGATTCGATGCAGGAGCGCCGGCTACTGGCAAGTGCCAATAAACGAGCTCTGTTCCTAGAGTGAGGTTCCAAGCGTCATTGAGACGGAAACCAAGCTCTGCGGTGTAGTGGCCAATCGTATCGCTGTGCGAAAGACCCGTGCTGGGTCCGCCGCCTAACGATGCAGGCAGGTTGAAGTTTGTGCCGGTTCCTTCATCCCATTCGCCGGCGACCGAGAGTTTCACGGTCTGCGAAAGGTTCAGGTGAATGTTGGCCTCAGGACCTTGAATGTCCGTCGGGTTCCACCAGGATCCGATTCGACCCCAATCTCCAGGAGCGCCGAACTGCGGCATGATCTGTCGGTAGCCAACCTGCGCGCCCCATCGCTGGGTATCGTAGGCGAGCTGGCCGTGCCATGCATAGTTGTCCTTGTTGGTGAGGTTGGAGTTACCGAGCTTCAGTTCCGAAGCGGAATAACCGCCATCGAAAACGATGCTGCCGAAGTTCCACTTTAGATCACCGCCATAGACGTCTGCACGGTTAGCAACCACGTTAGAAGCGCCGTTGGGGGCACTCTGAACGGGTGTTGAACCGCCAGGTCCTACGCCGTTGTTCGATTCGAACCAGACATAAGCAAGATCAAGCTTGCCGTTCTGTCCTAGAGGCACCTTCAAGTTCAGACCGAGATCTTCGTTGATGGGAAGAACGCCGCTCATCAGACCGTTCGGGTTTGTGCTGTTGATGTGTCCAACGGAACCAACCGAGAGCTGCTGATAAGAGATGCCGGTCGTGGTTACGAGGTCATCCGTCTTTCCGCCGAATGCATCAAGTCGAACGCCACCGAAGTGGAATCCAAGGATGCCGCCGTCGAAATACCACTTACCATTGCTCCAGCGATCATTCTGGAAGTAAGGGTTGGTATCGGGGCGCTGGAAGATATAAGGATCGATCGAGTAACCGGTTCGACCTAACTCTGCAGCAAGACCCTGGCCTACGATGCTTGTGTCGAAATCGACAGCAAGATCCTGGACATAAACGGTCTCAGCACCAGTCGAGAAAGGACCCGTGCCCGTTCTTGACATGGAGAATCCACCGCCAGTGTTGGCGCCGGTCGAGAACAGGCTGTTGATACCTGTTGCGGAGCCGCTGATCATGTTGCCTACAACGATGTCGCCGTGCCACTTGGGACCGGTGTCGTTGTTGCTCTTCAGACTAAGATCCAACTCATGATAGATGGTGGAATCTACGTCCATGCCGGCGGTATCGTACTTGCCGTTCGAGTAAGGAATGCGGACGCCGACGGGTCGACCGTCAACGGTGATTCCAGGCTCGTGGCTGTTGCTTGCGCCAGCGACCATGAACATATCCAGTTCGCCATGAATGTCGAACGGAAGGCGATGAGCTTCGAGAACGCCGACTCTCTTAGCGAGATCAGCGAGGTCTCTCTTCAGACCCTCGACATCCACACCGAGCGAAGCGAGTTCCTTCTGGAACTGGTCCGCAAGTTTCTTGAGGTTGTCGATGTCCGCGCCCCAACCCTTCATGTTGTTGACTTCATCCTGAAGCTGCGCGATGGCATCTTTCAGGGGCTGAATGTCCTGGGGTTGAGTGTTCTTCAGGGCATCGATTTCAGCCTGGAGGCCGTCGGTGATGCTCTTAAGGTGAACGTAGGTTGCGTGGATCGCGACTGCGAGCTCATAGCGGCTTGCAGGGCGATTGCCTCGAAATAGTCCATCCGGATATCCGACGAGAAGGCCATCCTTCTTCAGTCGTGCAAGAGCCTCGTAGGCCCAGTGATTATCCGGAACGTCAGGGAAATTGTCCGTCTGAGCGAACGCCGGCATGATGATGCCAACTGCTAAAACGGCGCCAAGTGCTAACTTAAGCGTTTTATTCATTATCCGTTGATATGCTCCTTGATTTGTTTACACAGGTGGCATAACCGGGAGAAGATTCCCTTTCCGGACTTTGTCTCACAACTTTCCTTGAGTTACCTATGAGAACCCGCCCTTTTCGGGAGACTTTTAAGGTTACGCTTCCTGCGTGCTTTTAGCTGAGACGTACTCCCAGCCAATGGTAAGTATGCTATGTTGAGCGCAAAATTGCAAGCATCCGAACTATTTTTTTTGAAATTCTTAAGATTTTCTGGAGCCTAGTATTTCTACTGGGTTTTGGAAACCCCCTGACAAGTTTGCTGGCTGCATGCAATTGGCCAATGATATGTTTAAGGTTTTTTATTGGCAGACCTATACAAAACACTGTCTATGCGCACCGCGTCAGTTGAACGTGTTTTGCCTATGGGCGTTACCAGGTTTCTTAGACGGAAACCCATCCAAAATTCCCCGCCGCCGGAGTTCAAGAATATCTTTCGCCGCCCAGTGGGTCTCGGGGACGTCAGCAAACTGCGGAATGGTGGGAATCAACCCCTTCATTTTGTCAACCATTTGGCCTTTTAGATCTTTGGTCGACACTTCCGCACCCAATTTTCTGAGTTCGGGAGAGTATTCCCGAGCTAGGTCAGCCCAAATTTCAATGTCGATTGGCCATTCCGATATGCCCTGAACCTCCTGGACGAGTTGTGGACTGATTCCTCCAGACAAGGCAACCTCAGCCGAGATGCCATCTAGGATATCGCTAATGTGTTTAGCAGTTGCTTTGACGGCGACCGCGCATTCGAATCTGGTGGGCATGTCATTCCAGTGATAAACCAACCCATCGGGATAGCCAACTAATAGACCTTGCTCTTTTAGAATATCGAAGTCCCTTTTCTGCCAGGTTTGATTCCATTTACGGGAATTCACCTCGACGTTCTGCAGGGTCGGCAAACATGGATCGCCTTGGATTGCGATACATATGCAAAGAGTTGCGATCATGAGCCGAGTCTACAATTATCCGGCGCTCCCGAAAACCTCTTCCCTCCGAGGGAGCAGGGGAGGGAGCTCAATCAAAAAACCGAAATCCAAAATCAAAAATCCTACGCGGGTATAGTCAAGTCAGCCCAATATCCCTATCGCCAAATACACGCTTGAGTCCGGTGAGGGGGCGTTGCGTGTTACAGGAGGCAATGATTAATGGATAGTTTCGGTGCTCGCTCCAAGCTCACCACCGCCAGCGGTGACCTATGGATTTACAGGCTGGATGCCGTTGAAAAAGCCGGTTTCGCAATCTCAAGATTGCCGTTTTCGTTGAAGATCCTTCTTGAGAACCTGCTGCGAACAGAGGGCCAAGGATCCGTTAACAAATCCGATATCGAGGCCCTCGCATCTTGGGAGCCGAAGGCCGATCCATCTGTAGAAATCGCGTTTACTCCTGCGCGCGTTCTGCTTCAGGATTTCACCGGCGTTCCTTGTGTTGTCGACTTGGCCGCCATGCGAGACGCCATGCGCGCCCTCGGCGGAGACCCCAAAAAGATCAATCCTCTCCAGCCTGTTGAGCTGGTTATCGACCACTCGGTTCAAGTTGACGCCTACGGAAGCGAGGCGGCGATAATGATCAACCGGGACATGGAGTTCGAGCGCAACCAAGAGCGCTACGAGTTCCTGAAATGGGGCCAAAAGGCTTTTGACAACTTCCAAGTGGTGCCACCCAACACTGGAATTGTCCACCAAGTGAACCTGGAATATCTTGCCAGGGTCGTTTTCATTAACAATGCCGAGAGCTCAGCGTATCCTGACACTCTGGTCGGCACAGATTCTCACACGACCATGGTCAATGGGCTTGGCGTTCTCGGCTGGGGCGTTGGCGGTATCGAAGCCGAGGCCGCTATGCTCGGCCAACCAGTCAGCATGCTCATTCCGCAGGTTGTGGGTTTCCGTATGACGGGGCAACTCCCTGAAGGGGCAACGGCCACGGACCTGGTTTTGACGGTCACGGAGATGCTGAGACAGAAGGGGGTTGTTGGCCGTTTTGTAGAATTTTTTGGACCAGGACTTGCACATTTGTCTCTTGCCGACCGAGCCACGATTAGCAACATGGCACCGGAATACGGCGCCACCTGTGGCATCTTCCCGGTCGACGCGGAAACTGTCCGATACCTTCGAACTACAGGTCGAACAGAGGAGCAGATATCGGTAGTCGAGGCCTACACCAAGGCTCAAGGTCTTTGGCACGACGAAAACACGCCGATCGCCGAATATACGGATACCCTTGAATTAGATCTGGGAACAGTTGAACCTTGCGTGGCGGGACCGAAGCGTCCGCAGGATCGATTCAAGCTCAGCGAAGCTAGAACCAGCTTCAATAGCGCGTTCGGCGCCATTAAGAAGCCGCGCGCCCCTAGATCGACAACCAAAGCGGCCGGTAGCCCGAGCCCCATAAAAGCGGCAACCGCCGTGCTCGATTGGGAGAGCCCGAGCGCAGTAGAGATCGAAAGCGCGTGCGAGAGCTTAACCGATGGCGACGTCGTCATCGCCGCCATTACGAGTTGTACCAACACATCCAATCCCTACGTCATGGTTGCGGCGGGGTTGCTTGCCCGCAACGCGGTAGAGAAAGGGATCAAAACCAAGCCTTGGGTAAAGACTTCCCTGGCCCCCGGGTCTCGTGTTGTTTCTTCTTATTTGGATAAGTCTGGGCTCCAAACTTATCTAGATAAGCTAGGATTTAACGTGGTGGGTTACGGCTGCACCACCTGTATCGGCAACTCTGGGCCGTTGCCGGAAGCCGTTTCCAAGGTGATCAACGAACGCGATCTGGCGGTCGTGTCCGTGCTTTCCGGCAACCGAAACTTCGAAGGCCGAATCAACCAGGATATCAAGGCGAACTATCTGATGTCGCCGCCACTGGTGGTGGCGTATGCCTTGGCGGGCACCATCGATATCGATTTGACCAAAGATCCGCTCGGCTATGACCAGCTCGATAACCCGGTTTATCTGAAAGATATCTGGCCTACCCAGAATGAAGTTGCGACGACGGTCGAGAGTTCGATCCATGCCGACATGTTCCGGAAGAACTACGGCGATGTTTTCAAGGGCGACGAAAAGTGGGTCGCCATCCCTGTCGCCGGCTCTGCTCTTTTTGATTGGAAGGACGACTCAACCTACGTAAAACAGCCGCCATATTTCGAGGGAATGACTAACGAGGCGCCGACCAGCGTCGCCGAACTAACTGGCCTTAAGGTCTTGGCCGTTCTTGGCGATAGCGTTACCACCGACCACATTTCTCCGGCCGGAAGTATTAAGCTCAACTCTCCCGCTGGACAATATCTTACGGCGAAGGGCGTCAGCCCTCACCTCTTTAACTCTTACGGATCTCGAAGAGGAAACCACGAGGTAATGGTCCGCGGCACTTTTGCAAATGTGCGGCTGCGAAATCAGATGGCGCCAGGCACCGAGGGCGGATTTACCAAATACCTGCCGACCGGCGAAGTCGCAACCATTTACGATGCCTCGGTTCAGTACATCAACTCCGGCACGCCGTTGTTGGTGATCGCCGGAAAAGAGTATGGATCAGGCTCCAGCCGAGACTGGGCGGCAAAAGGGCCAAACCTGTTGGGCATTAAAGCGGTTATCGCCGAGAGCTACGAGAGGATCCACCGATCCAACTTGGTAGGTATGGGGGTTTTGCCACTCCAGTTTCTTGTCGGGCAATCGGCTGCGAGCCTTGGCCTAACAGGCGATGAAACCTATGATATCGTCGGACTCACCGAAGCGGCCGCAAACGATTTTGCCGAAGGCAAGACTTTGGTGGTTCGCGCTACCGGTGCCACCGTGACCGAGTTCAAGGCAACGGTAAGGATCGACACGCCGCAAGAGCTCCTCTATTACAAGAATGGAGGAATCCTGCTTTATGTGTTGAGACAGTTGCTTAAGAGTTAATGGGAAAATGCTAGTCCCCTTTGGCTTGGAGTGGCGTGCGCATATTATAAAGCTTCCCACCTCTCCTCAAGGAGAGATGAATAGTTTGTCCGTGCGAGCAAGTTCTTGCGAGTTGCGTGTTAGGCGCTTACGTTTTGTTCTGGCGCTCTGGATGCTTCGCTCTTAGTTGAAACAGTTTTACGACCTGGGATGCTTTCGTCATCCTCCCCCAACCCCTCCTTGGAAAGGAGGGGAGAGTTGGTCCGCGAATTGGTTTCAGAGTCGGGTGCTATGCACTTCGTCGCTTGCGCGAGCTAAGAAGCTTGTTTTTGTCTCGATATTTGTTCACCGTTCGGCGAGCAACGTAAACGCCTCTTTCCTTTAGGAGTTCGGCGATCTGTTCGTCGGAAAGTGGAGTCTTAGGGTTCTCGGTCTCCAAGATTTCTTGAATCATCTTTTGGATTCGGAGCGCCGGCTTGAAGAAGACCTCGAAGGAAACCGTTTCGCCGTTGGCGATCTGGACAAACTTGCCCATCGTAGCGCGGCTGACCGTGCTCTCATGCATGCCAAGATCTTTAGCCATCTGCGTCCGAGTAAGCGGCTTAAGGAACTGATAGCGGCCGGTCGAGACAAAACCTGATTGGTTTTGTACAAGATAATTGCCTATTTCTTTAATAGTTCGTCTACGCTGGTGGATACTTTGAATAAAGTCCGAAGCTCTCTGAACATACTCGCTGACGTGCCTCTTCTCGTCCTTTGGCGCCCGGTCGGACTGATTTAGCTCTTGGAAGCGCTTGCGATAGGTTCGGTCGATGCCCAACGATCCAGGATCGGCACCCTTCGGCTCGACTGTCCAACCACTTTCTGTTAGCATTAGTACAAGATCAGGGATGATTCCTACCGATTTCGCGCTGCTGTTTCTAGAATGAGAACCCACCGAGAATGCTTCGCCGGGATAAGGGCTTAAGCCCAAGATCTCCGCGAAAGCTTTTTCAACAACTTCTGGCAGCACCCGGTAGCGGCGCATGATGCGATCGGATCGGCGAGAAAGGAAATCGTCCAGATGGTTCTTAAGGATTGCTCGGGCAAGCTTGGTTTCAACGGTGTCCTGTTCGCGAAGTTGGAGAAGAAGGCATTCCTCAACGGTTGTTGCGCCAACGCCGGCGGGTTCGCAGTTTCGCAGAGCCCGAACAACTGTTTCTACATCGTCCATCGAACAGCCCGTGTTTAGGGCGATCTCTTCTACGGGGGTTTGCAGATAGCCTCTATCGTTAATGCAATCTACTACGTAGTCGCCAAGATCGCGCAAGTGCGGCTCAAGGCTGGGCAGCAATTGCGCCTTGAGAGAATCCCATAGCGAGGTGTGGCTTGCAGTTAAATCTGTCCAGTCCGGTTTGTCGCTCTCGTCGTTGGGCAAGGATCGGTAAAACTCGAAATCTTCGCTGCCGGGTTTAAGCTCATGCGGGGCAACACTCTTGAGAATTGTTTCCTCGTGGATTGGGTCGACGTCATCTTGAAGCCGCTCCAACGCTGGATTGTCGCTGAGTTCGGTCTCGATCGCCTGATCCAACTCCATTTGTGTGAGCTGAAGGATCTGGCTGCTGAGCACCAGTCTCGGGTCAACTCTTAACCCTGTTTCTAACCGCTGTGTTTGCTGAAAACCTTGACGCAAAAAACGCACCCCCGGCTTATTGCCGAACAACCATTTAAGTTATCGGAGGAGGGAAAGCGGAGGCGACACGGCTAAATTGCTGGGGATGAGTCGAAAGTCGAAGGTCGAAAGCCGGATAGTCGATAGGTCTTAGTCGATGGGCGACAGTTATTTCGCTTCGGGTGCGTACGGGAAGGTGGTTATGCTTCCAAGATGGCGAGCTCTCTTTGGCGGGTCAGCCCGATTTTCAGCGCGGGCGAGCCTTTGCTTTGCCACCACTTTAAGGTGTCCAGTGCTGTTTCACCTAGGGGCCTTGTTTGAAGCCTGGCGCTTATAGAGTTTGAGGTGTCGACCGACAGCATGCCGTTCGAGCTTCCGTCGTAGGGAAGAATGAGCGGCAAATCGGACCAGGGTTCCACTTTTTCCGCTGTTAAGATTTCTGCCGATACCTTGCTAAGCTGGGCTCTCGGATTAACGGCGCTTCTGATTTGATCTAGGGCACTATCCAGTGTTAGGGGGATTTGGGGCCCGGTGGCGTTGTAAACTCCTTGAGTCTTGGCTTCCGACGTCGAGACCGTCCAAGTGGCCAAGTCTCGCACGTCAATAACCTGGACCGGTTGGTTAACGTCCGGAACCAAAACTGACCCTTCCCCGGCTTCGGCCATCCGCACAGGCCAGTAAGTAAAGCGGTCCGTTGGGTCATCGGGGCCGATAATGAGTCCAGGCCGAATAATCGTAAAGCTGCCACCGCTATCGCGGACAACGTTTTCGCACAAGGCCTTTAGGGGGCCGTAACTTCCGCCGGTTATCACTTCCGTAGTTGGGTCTTCGAGGGTGCCTACGGCATCCCCATCTTTGAGACCTACCTTGTCCAGTTCGCTGTAAACCGAAATGGTGGAGATGAAGACGTAGTGAGCGTTCGGGAAAGCGGTCCGCGAAATCTTAACCGCGCGCGGAAAATAGGCGCAGGTATCGATCACGCAATCGAACTCGCGGCCTTCTATGGGTTTGAAACCCTCAAGACGATCGCCACGGACTTTCTCGATTTCGGGAAAGAGTTCGGGATTGGTCTTCCCTCGGTTGAAGAGGGTGACCTCGTGGCCAGCGGCGAGGGCCGCTTCTACGATGTTCTTGCCCAGGAAAATGGTGCCGCCAATAAGAAGGATGCGCATAAGGGAGAGTTTGACAGGCAAAATTGAGGCCCTAGGCCTTAGGCATTAGGCCTTAGGTCAAAACCGAAGGCCGAAAACCCGAGGCCGAAGGCTCTGATTTTGTTCTGCTAAACTTCCCTGCCATGGAACTCTCCGATCTCCTCCGGACCCATCGCTCCATACGTAGCTACAAGCCAGACCCAATTGAACGGTCGTTAATTGAGCAGGTATGCGGAGATGCAATTGTGGGGGCCTCGTCTTCGGGAAACCTGAACAGTGTCACGATGATTCTTACCCAGGATCCCGAGCGTAAAGCGATGCTTTGCGAATTCCACAGCGGGCAGCCGATGGTTATCGAAGCGCCGCTCGTTATCACGTTCTGCGCCGACTGGTTTCGAACCCGGGAATGGTTGGCGCATAGGGGTGCACGGGACAACTTTAACAACTTTGTCGGCTACAATGTGGCCGCTTTCGATGCAATGATCGTGGCCCAAAATGTCTGCCTAGGTTTCCAAGCGCATGGCTTGGGAATTTGCTACATGGGAACAACTTTGTTTTCGATGGCCAAGATTGCGGACTATCTAGAGTTGCCCGATACCTGCTCGCCGATAACCACCATTGTGGTCGGCTATCCGAACGAAGACCCGGCCAAGCGGGACCGTCTTCCGGCAAGCACTTTCTTGCACGATGAGAAATACCGGAAGGCTTCGGCAGTGGAAAACGAGGAGATTTATGCTTCGAGGGAAAAGAAAGGTTGGGATAGATATATGTCCATTCCGGAGCTTAAAGCGCTCATCGAAGAGCGGGGCATTAAATCTCTGGCGCACTTTTACACGAGCCCGGTGAAATACGATCCGGACGATTTCAAGGTGATTTCGGAAGAGATGCGGCAGTTCTTGGAAGAGAAGCACTTCTTGCCCTGAGCGAATTTTATTTCGTGCTTCGCTATTTGAAAGGTTTATCCCCTCCGAATGGATTCGACACCCCCTCTTTCAATGAGAGGTAGTGTCAAGGTAGTCGTTTTGGTGCTTCGCGACTTAATTTCTTCCCCTCCCTCCCGGTTCGTACCTCACCGACCTCCCTCGCGGAGGAGAGAGGTTTGGGCTTTCTGGCTCTCAAAGCTTGGTTTTTCCGGCAAATCTTTTCCGCGCAACAATCGTCAGGGGAGGGAGGGTTGGTCTGGACAGCCCTTGAGGTTTCGTGCCGCTGCAAATCTTTACTGCGCAACGATCCCCGGAGGTGAGAGGTTTGGGTATTGCCGCACTCAGTATTTACACTCACACTTCGAGAAGTAAATTCTTTCAAGACCAACGAAGAAGGGAATTTCCCGTTCTGTACGCGCCATATCGTACGTCGAAGGCATAGTCTATAAAATCCAATCATGCGCCAGTTCTTTCTCATCCCCATCTTTTGTTTATTCTGCGTCGGCCTTAGCCAAGAGTCGAATGCGCCTGCCACGCAAGCTCCGTCTCAAACGGCACAATCTCCCGCCGACAAGCTGGCCGAAGACACCAAATGGGTGCTGGACAACTTCAACAGTTTCCTAGCCAAGTTCGATGCCATCGTGGCTTCAGGAAAGCAGCTCCAGTACACCAAAGAAGATACACAGATATTGGCGCTCATCAATAAGAAAGCGGTTGTACTTGCTGGCCAGTGGCAAGCCGTTTTCGATTCCTATGGAGCCGCTCACTCCGTAAACGACGCTCTAGAGAAGAACCCCAGGTATGAGAAGGCGCTCATTTTGGCCCAAGAAATGACGGCAATTTCGGGTGCCTCGGAAGCTAACCTTGCACTTCCTTTAAAGCCGCATTACTACGAAGAAATGGCGCGCAACGCTATCGACTACATGGGGATTGTAAGAAGGATGGAGACGATAAGGTGATGCGCTGTGCGTTATGCGTTGTGCGCTTGTTAGAGCCCCGAAGCTGGCTCCGGGCTTGACCGCAAGAGAATTTGATTAGCTCAAGACATCCCTTAACGCAAAACGCACAGCGCAAAACGCATTAAGGATTATCCCCTTCCTCCGGGTATACTTTAGGTTCAATTCAACGGCAATAAACGCTCCGTTGTCAGGCGCTTTTCGGGGGAGTGAAGCGTCTTCTTCTAAAGGTAAACCTTGGCTGACGATCCACGAATTCAAAGTGTTAATGTAGACGACGAGCTTAGCCGTTCGTATGTCAACTACGCGATGTCTGTTATCATCGCGCGTGCCTTGCCGGATGTGCGGGATGGGCTTAAACCCGTTCAACGCCGAATCCTTTACGCTATGCGGCGGTTGAACCTAACCCCCGGCAGCGGCTATCTTAAATCGGCAAAGGTTGCTGGCGACACCAGCGGCGACTTCCACCCTCACGGCAACGAAGTTATCTACCCCACCTTCGTTCGAATGGCGCAACCGTTTAGCATGCGCTATCCGTTGATCGATGGACAAGGAAACTTTGGCTCAATCGATGGCGACCCCCCTGCCGCCATGCGTTACACGGAAGTTCGACTCGCTCCGCTCGCCATGGAAATGCTGGAAGACCTGGACCGCGAGACGGTGGACTGGGTTCCCAACTACATGCAGACCTTAAACGAGCCAACGGTTCTGCCCGGCAAGTTCCCCAATCTGCTCTGCAACGGCGGCCAAGGCATTGCGGTTGGTATGGCCACAAACCTTCCGCCCCACAATTTAACCGAAGTTTCTAACGCTATTTTGCTTCGAATCGACAATCCGGATTGCAACCTGGACGACGTGATGGAGGTTCTTCCAGGTCCGGACTTCCCCACTTACGGAACGATCATGGGCGTGAAGGCCATCCGCTCCGCCTACGAAACCGGCCGCGGTTCTATCATCATGCAGGCCAAAACGATGATCGAGCCGAGCGACATGGGCAAGAGCGTCATCGTCATCACCGAACTTCCCTATCAGGTTAACAAGAAGACGCTGATTGAAAACATTGCCATGATCGGCAAAATGAAGAAGTTTGACGGCATTGTCAGCGTGGACGACTTCTCCGATAAGCGCGGTATGCGCGTCGAGGTCGGCATCCGCCGCGATGTTCAGCCTCAGAAGGCGCTGAACTATTTGCTCAAACATACGCAGCTAAGAACCACGTTTGGAGCGATCATGCTTGCCCTTGTAGACGGTGCCCCGCGCGTTTCTGTACTTTTGACGATTCTCGATGAATACGTCAAGCATCGCCGAGAGGTTATCGACCGCCGAACCCGATACGAGCTTTACCAAGCGCTAGAAGATGCGCACTTAAACGAGGGATTTCAGATTGCGCGCCGGTTCATGGATGAGGTTATTGCCCTCATTCGTCGGAGCGAGAGTATTCCCGTCGCACGAGTTGAGTTGGTGAGAGAGTTTGCGATGTCGCCGTTGCAGGCCAACGCTATCTTGGCCATGCCTTTGGGTCGCTTGACCAGACTTTCTCAGTTGGATCTTGAGAAGAACTATAAGGATGCGCTCCTCAAGGTTCAGAACCTGATGGATATCCTTAACGATCCGATCCGACTCACCAAGGTTCTGAAGGACGAGATCATCGCCATGCGCGATAAGTATGGCGACGAGCGCCGCACAAAGATAATCGCCCGCGAGCCGGGAGACTTCTCCGACGAGGATATGATCCCAGAGGAAGAAGCGATCATTTCGATTTCACGCGATGGCTATATCAAGCGCGTCAGCATCGATGCCTATCGCCAGCAAAAGCGTGGCGGAAAGGGCGTAAACAATACGCTCAAGGCCGATGACGAGCCAGCCCACCTCTTCCAGGTGAGCACGCACCACTTTATTCTGTTCTTTACCAACCGGGGCCGCGTTTACCGATTGAAGGCCTACGAAATCCCCGAAAGTGGGCGTTATGCCAAGGGTATGCCGGTCATCAACTACATCGCTATCGAATCCGAGGAGCGAGTAACGGCGACGGTTTCGGTGAAGGATATTTCCGGCGAGGGCTACCTCACCATGGTCACCAAGATGGGTGAGATCAAGCGAACCCAGCTCACCATGTTCAGCAACATCCGAACGAACGGGATTATTGCCTTCAATATCGAAGAAGGCGATGAGCTTGGTTGGGTCCTGAAGACCCGCGGCAACGAGGACGTGATTTTGATCACCCGTGAGGGTCAGTCGATTCGGTTTAACGAAACGGCCGCTCGTGGCCGTGGCCGAACGGCGGGCGGCGTCCGCGCCGTTGTGTTTAAGAACGACCAGGATCACCTTGTTAAGGCGGACGTGGTTCGGGCTGGGGCAACTCTGTTGGTCGCCGGCGAGAAGGGCTTTGGAAAGCGCACCAACTTGGATGAATACCGAGTTCAGGGCCGCGGCGGTTCGGGCATTTTAACGATGGCCGTGACGGATAAGACGGGCAAAATCGTTGGCGCCGAAGTTGTTGAGGAAGACGACAAACTTTTGGTTATGACGACCTTGGGCAAGGGCATTCGCGTTAAGGTGAACCAGATTAGGCTGGTTGGCCGAATCGCACAGGGTGTGAAGCTTATTGATCTTGCCGCTGGCGACTCCGTTCGCTCCATTGCACGCATCGTGCAAGGCACCGATGACGGCGACCTGGAAGTGGATGAGGACGGCAACGAGATTGTTGTAGCGGATGATGCCGAGGAAACTACCGAGGAGTAGGCCTTGAACTAACCGGCTTTGGTTTGTGTCTTGTTGGACAGGCATGCAGCAAAGCCGATCCTTTATCAAGCGGTTCAGGCGTGACGCTAAGTTCTATCTTATGGAGCGGCGAATTGCTCGCAGCCAAAGGCGAATCGCTGCTGGGCCTTTTCGCTGGCTCGCGTTTGTAAAGCGTCACCTAGTGCTTCTATTGTTCGTCTTAGTGGTTCTCATTATTTATGCATTGATTTGGCCGATATATGCGCAGCCTCTACGCCAATATGGTTAGCTATTTTGTTATTCCTTCAGACCTTCAGAAATGTTTGGTACAAGCCAGACTTCATCGCTTGCTTCACATTTTTTGTTGAAAGGTGCGGTCTGCGTCTAACTTCCGTACAATATAGTTGATGATTCCAGAGCGCATTATTGAAGGTACGGGCAAGGAGATCGCCAAATATACGAAGGCGCACCCTAATGATCGATTTCAATTGATCGTGCTGCAGCAAAGCGAATCAGATGAGCAAGCGCCGAAGCGGAGGGGTGGCCCAGACCTAGCCACGCTGAAGGAGATCGACGAGTTTAAACGCTCGCTTAGAGGCAAGATGGGCGTTCTACCGCTAGAAGCCACATCGACTGAGGCTCTGTACGATTAGCGCGCCAAAGTGGTTCATTGATACCCAGCGTTCTCTTGCGCTATTTTGTTGAGGACGACCCGCAGCAAAATATCGTACAGCGCGCTGTTGACCGTATTTTCGAGAGTGGCGAAGACCTTTATTTCACACCGCAGGTCGTTCGGGAGGCCTGGTCAGTTCTGACGCGACCGAAGACGGTGGGCGGTTATTCGCAAACTAAGGAGGAGGCTTCCCATTTCCTTGCGGAGACCAATAAGGTGTTTGTTTTAATCCACGACGTGCCTGAAATGCACGAGCGATGGTTCGAGCTAGTGAAATCATATGGAGTATTGGGCCGTCAGGTACACGATGCGTACCATGTAGCCACAATGATGGAACATGGCTTAACATTCGTGCTATCCCTAAATGCTCGAGACTTCAATCGTTATGCAGGAATCTCCGTCGTCCATCCATCGGAAGTTTAATAACTCAGATTGCCGGAGTTTCCGAGACTAAGGACTGTCCATTCCAGTTGCTCCGGCTTAAATGCCATCCTCAATGATTTTAGGAACTGCCCCCAGGCTAGCTTGGGTATCTGACGAAATCCAAAATATCTGAAGACTCCCGGGAGCAGGGGAAGGGGGTCATCTCCCAAAAATCGACTTAACCGCGTAGACCGGCCAGCGGGTGGCTTTAACCAAGTTACGCCCAAAAGGTGCGACGCCAGCCAACTCCAAATATCGATCCTGGCTTGTGTAGTACATCTTCTTCCGTTTGAAATCTGACTTCAGGCTCTTGCCGCCAAAGTGCACGATTTTGGCGGCGGGATCACGCACCACTTTCATGCCTTTTTCCCGCGCGCGGCGGCAGAGGTCGACATCTTCAAAATACATGAAATAGCGGTCGTCAAACCCTTGTAAATCCTGGGCGAAGGTGCGGTTCATCATCATGCACACGCCGGAGATCCAATCGGGATTATTGGGGTCTTCCACATGCTGATCGCGAGTGAAAATGGTGCGCAAAGAAGGAAAAGGGCCGAAGTTTCCGCTCTGAACCGTGCTGCCGTCGCTTTCCAAAACCTCGGGGCCGATGATTCCGATCTGGGGGTCTTTCTTCAGGCGGGCAAGCATCGTTCCGATCGCCCCTTCTAACACAAAGGCGTCAGAATTCAGGAGAAAAACATAGTCCGTGCGAGCCCTAGAAATGCCCTTGTTGTTCGCGGTAGCGAAGCCGACGTTATCGTCGTTTTCCATCACCCGCACGCGTTGGCCGCGAAATTCTTCCGTTAGCTGATCTGCGCTGTCGTCGCCGGAGCCGTTGTCGATGACGATCACTTCTTCGATCTCGGGTTCAGTAAGGCAGCTTCGTGTAGCGCCCTTGGTGAGCTCGGGCGTTCGGTAATTAACGATGATGGCGGTGACTTCGGGCAACTCCTAATAAGGTTAGCCGAACAGACCAGTAATTATGCCGCCCCCTTTAAGATTTTCGCACTCGCAGGAAGTAAAGGGCACGCTAAGGTAGCATCTCTTGTTGCCGAATATAGGTTAGCAATGGTCAAAAAAGGAATTATTCTCGCAGGCGGATTGGGCACACGGCTGCACCCAGTTACCAAGGCGGTCAGCAAGCAATTGATGCCGGTTTACAACAAACCGATGATCTACTATCCGCTGAGCGTGCTCATGCTGGCCGGCATTCGGGACATCTGCATTATTACTGCCCCGCACGACCAGTGGCAATTCCAAAATCTTCTTCAAGACGGCCAGCAATGGGGAATCAACTTCACCTATGTGAAGCAGCCCGATCCGGGCGGCCTCGCACAGGCGTTTCTGGTCGGCGAAGAGTTTGTCGCAAACGACCCTTGCGCGCTGGTTTTAGGCGATAACATTTTTTATGGGCATGGGCTGAGCGAGATCGCTTCCCGAGCAGCTCAGCTCGATACTGGCGCCGTCGTTTTTGCCTATCATGTTGACGACGCTCGCGAGTATGGCGTGGTGGAAATGGGACCGAATAATCAGGCGGTTACGCTTGAGGAAAAGCCCGCGCATCCCAAGTCGAACTATGCTGTGACAGGGTTGTATTTTTATGATGCCCAGGTGACGGAGCTTGCGAAGAAGCTTAGGCCCTCTCATCGCGGGCAGTTGGAGATCACCGATTTGAACAGGCTCTATTTAGAGCAGAAGTTGCTTAAGGTTGAAACCCTTGGGCGTGGCTTTGCTTGGCTGGATACGGGCAACCACGACAATCTTTTGCAGGCGGCTAATTTTGTTCAGACGGTTGAGCACAGGCAAGGCTTTTTGATCTGCAGTCCGGAGGAGATTGCGTTTAGACAGGGTTGGATAACCTGTGAGCAGTTGATTGAGATCGGGACGGCTTTGGGGCACAACTCTTATGGGAAGAGTTTGTTGAGAACGGCGGCGGGGTCTTAATCCGGCTCACGACCAGACCCCCATCCCAACCCTTCCCCCTCCGCCGGAGCGCAAGGGGAAGGGCTTCCGGAAACCTATAAATCCGATCCGAGTGATGGCCCGTAGTATTTCCCCACGAAGGTTTTAAAATCGTCCGTTTCGATCAGCGGACGCCACCAGGCTTCGTTCTCGACATACCAACGAACGGTCTGGCGAAGGCTCTCCTCAAACGGATGAACCGGTTTCCAGCCAAGCGCCTCGGACTTGGCAGTCGTCATCGAATAACGCTTGTCGTGCGCGCCTTTGCGGGGATCGGGGATCTTTTTAACCAAACTCTCATCTCGCCCCGTTTCTTCCAGCAGAATCTTAACCACCGAGCGGTTCTCGCGCTCGTTCATGTCGCCCACGTTGTAGGCTTGGCCGACTTCGCCTTTTAGCAAAGCATTCAAAATCCCAGAAGCGTGGTCCATCACGTAGATCCACTCGCGAACTTGGTCGCCTTCGCCGTAGAGAGGGACTTTCTTGCCATCTATCAAACGAGTTACAAAAAACGGGATCAGCTTCTCGGGGAACTGGTACGGCCCGTACGTGTTGCCGCCTCGCGTGATAGTTGCCGGTGTGCCAAAAGCTTTTACATGGGCACGAATCTGCAGATCCCCTCCGGCTTTGCTTGCGCTATAGGGCGTGTTCGGTTCGATGGGGCTCTCTTCCGTAAAGTGGCCGGTGCCGATGCTGCCGTAAACCTCGTCGGTGCTCACGTGGAGCAGCTTTGTCAGCTTAAACTTGCGCGTCGCCTCCAGCAAAACGTATACCCCCATCACGTCCGTGAGGATAAAGCTCCCTGCTTCAATCAAGGAGCGGTCGTTGTGGCTCTCAGCAGCGAAATTCACAATGTGGGTAATTCCTTCAGCCTTAATAATCCCTTCAACCACCGTCGGGTCTTGGATCTTGCCGGGATAGAAAGCAAACCGCGGGTCCTTGGCAACATCGGCCAAGGTCGAGAGATTGCCGGCATAGGTTAAGGCATCTAGCACGACGATCTTTGCATCGGGCAAAGAATTAAGCGCAAGGCGAACGAAGTTGGTGCCGATGAATCCGGCGCCGCCGGTAACGAGTAAGTTCATAAAATCGTGGGTGGCATTACGCCGAGTTTATTATCGGTTAGAAACCACCGGTTACGCTTCAGAGTTCCACTTCTCTTCCGGGCTTAGGGTGAAGTGAAAAGTAGCCCCATGGCCTACTTTGCTTTCCGCCCAAATCTTACCGCCATGGCGGTCGATGATCCTCTTAGTGGTGGCGAGACCAATGCCGGTGCCGGAAAACTCGGTTTCCTTGTGCAGCCTTTCGAAGGGCAGAAATATCTTGTGAACGTATTCCTCCTCGAAGCCGGCGCCGTTATCCTTTACGAAAAAGGCGCCGTCTTGAAAACCCATTTCGATCTTTGGTTGCTCTACTTTGGAAGAGAACTTCCACGCGTTCTCCAATATATTTTCGAGGGCCACGCGCAGTAGGTGGGGATCGGCTTCGGCCGTCATTCCCGGTTGAACGGTGTGCTCAACATTGCTCTTGCTATCTCTCTGAAGGTCCGTAAAAACGGATTCGGCCATTGCACTCACATCTACTTCCGATCTCGCAACGTGCACCCGAGCGATACGGCTAAACCTGAGAAGGGCATCAATAAGCTCGGTCATTCGGGAGGCAGCCTGCCGAATCCGGCTGAGATTGTCCTTACTGTCCTCGTCGAGCTTCTCCCCTAAATCCTGCTGAAGAATCATGCTGAACGAGGCGATGCTGCGTAGGGGTGAACGCAAGTCATGCGAAACGGAATAGCTAAATGCCTCCAATTCTTTGTTTGCGTTAGAAAGCTCGGTCGTGCGTTCGCTGACCCGTGCCTCCAACTCCGTATTCATTTCTACGATATGGGCCGCTTTTAACTCATTGGCGACCAAGGCCCGATGATAAAGCGCGGACACCACCCTAAGATGGTTAAAAGTGATGAAGGCAAGGAGCATGGCGAGCAAGATCCCGCCAAATAGAGCAATGTACATCAGCCGAACTTTGAGGGACTGAGCAAGGGTGTTCTCATCTTCAATCCGGGCGGATTCGTGATCGATATAGCTCTTAAAATCAATACGAACAGTATCAAACTGATTCTTTCCCGAAATCAGCAAAGCGGCATTTAGCGGCCTGCCCGCCTCCCTAGTCGATACCATCTCGGTGGCCGCGTCCATCCAGGCGTCGGAATCCTGCTTGATTTTTGCGGCAAGTTTCCCCATCGGATGGCCCGAACTTATGGTTACGAGATTTTGGAGGTCATCGTGAACAAGCAAATCGGCCTTTTTATAGGGCTCCAAAAATTTGGAATCGCCAAGCAGGAATCCTCGAACCCCAGTTTCCATGTCTAAAAGGTGCATGTGAGCGGTTTCGGCGCTCCATCTCCTGCCCTCGAGGCCATTCATTTCTTCTCGAACATTGGTGTTAATGTTGGCCTGGAAGAAGAGCGCGCAGCAATATGAAGCCACCAAAAACAGCGGCCAGAAGAATCCAACGGCAACAAACCTTCGGAAACTTCGTTCGGGAATTAATTGCTGGCTGAATGGAATTAGGCCTCTCCCCCTGTCTTTCGCATTGCTCCTCAGATTATGGTTGCATTCTTTACGACGTCATTGTTTCCTTATTGGAATGAGATTGCGCGAGGGCTTTGACCATTTGCACCATGTGGATGAGTCCCATGCTCTTCCCCATCGATAGCTCGCGGCCAAATACGGAGTAAACGAGTTCGTCGGGCACCTGCTGAATTTGCGCGAGTGGCGCGCCACTTAAGCCTTGCTGCAAGATCGCCGCAAGCGCCATGGCGGAGACGCCTTGGGGGTTTTCAACGGCAAAATGATAGTCCAACGTGCCTTCGTTACTTGCGGTTGCGAAGACAAAGGCTTCCGATTCGCAGCCAGGTACGCGGCTCTGTTCCGGATAAGGCTTTGCCGCGATTTCGGACGAGACCGGCTTGAACTGTTCCGCAAGGGAGATAAGAAATTGGATTCGATCGGAACGGTCTGGCACCAGTTCAAGGGTGTCCAGAATCTCCTGCAGTTTTTCGGGAACGGCCATTATTTCTCGATCGGCACGCCGACGAGATTGCCCCACTCTGTCCAGCTTCCATCGTAATTCCTTACCTGCTTGTAGCCCAGCAAATGCTTAAGCACAAACCACGTATGGCTGCTTCGCTCGCCGATCCGGCAATAGATGATGACGTCGTCGTTCTTTTTCAGGCCGGCCTCTTGTTCGTACAAGGCTCTTAGGTCTTCCGCGTTCCTGAACTCGCCCGTTTCGGTATTTACCGCCTTTGCCCAGGGGATATTTTTGGCGCCGGGAATGTGGCCTCCGCGTAGCGCACCTTCATTGGGATACTCGGGCATGTGGAGTCTCTCTCCGCTGAATTCCTGTGGGCTTCGAACGTCGATTAGCTTCTTTTGCGTTTTTACGTGCTGTAAAACTTGCTCCCGGAACGCCCTCTCAGTGGCGTCATCTCGGGCTTGGGCTTTGTAAGAAGTTGGGGTCACTTTGGGCATTTCTTTGGTGAGGGACCGGCCTTCCAGCAGCCATTTTTGACGTCCGCCATCCAGGATCTTTACTTTTTCGTGGCCGAAAAGAGTGAACACCCAAAGGGCGTAGGTGGCCCACCAGTTATTGCGGTCTCCGTAAAAAATAACGGTGGTTTCGGGCGTGACGCCGATACGGCCCATAAGCTGCTGGAACTCTTCTTTGTTGAGGTAGTCGCGACGGACCGGATCGTTTAGGTCTCGGGTCCAGTCGACCTCTACCGCGCCAGGAATATGGCCGCTGAAGTAAAGGAGCGGGTCTTCGTTGGATTCGACGATTCTGATACTGGGATCGTTGAGATGATCGGCCAGCCAATCGGTCGTTACCAGCGCCTCGGTGGAGGTGTAGCCTCGGGATTCAAGTTCTGCAGTGGGCACATGGAGATTATGCGGCATGGGAAGGCCCGTAGGCCTCGGCTGAATTGAATGGCGCCGAGGTTTTGGCCCTCGGTTTTCGGCGTTAGGCCTTCGGGGCCCTAAGGCCAGGCACCGATAGGGGATGCTTACGTCGATTTGGAGTTTGGATTTTCGGAGCGGCATAGGTAATACACATTGTCTCATGCCAGGGCCGAATACCGACCGCCGAATGCCGAATACCTAAGGCCCAAGGCTTACTTCCCTTCCTTCCAAAACCTCAGCGTCTGATCGATCCGATAATCGCCGAGCATGCCTTCGAACAGATCGGGGGTCACATAAAGCTTAACGCCGGGCTCGTGGTACCCAATCTCGTTCAGGGTGCCCCATTTGCCGTGCTTGTCGCGATA
Organism: Fimbriimonadaceae bacterium; assembly: GCA_036502005.1. Lineage (GTDB taxonomy): Bacteria > Armatimonadota > Fimbriimonadia > Fimbriimonadales > Fimbriimonadaceae > DASXZH01. Next base: position 53,020 of record DASXZH010000001.1, on the reverse strand, counting down.
GGCGCGCTCGGCATCCCACAGGCGACAAAGGGCAAACTTTTCTTCCAGGCCGGCGTGTGGATGCAAAGCCACCGGCCCTTCCGTTTGATCGGAGAACTGCATGATTCCCCAATGCTCCGGTCGGTGCATATCGATAACAGTTTGCGGTGACCACACCCAGTTGTCTTCCGGAGTGTGGGGCACTTTGACATATTTGCCATCAACGATATTAAAATGCCACTCAACACGTGAGAAATTGATACGCCACTGGTCTCCATCGCGAGGAGGGCAGGGGCAACCGGCGATTTGCTCAAGTGCGTGGAAAGGAATGCAAATCTCCGCCGTCCAGCCCTTGTCCGTATCGCTGGCGTCGTTGATAGTGCCCTGGATTTTAACCCCCGTTTTCAAGCCTTTGAGTTCAAATCCGTCCACAGGAGGCGCTCCTGACCGGTACGGTTTTATCAATAGAAGGTCCCAGGTGGTGTTTAAGGCATTCATCTCGAACTCAGAATAGAGATGGTTGTCGTCGTTCGGATCCATAAAGATCTCGAAATCGTTGTCCTGAAAAATGACCGAATCATGCTGAGTGAGGGTGCCCATCACGTGTGGCTCATCGATCTCTGCCGCAACGTAAAAGTTCTTATCGTCCCAAAGCATTTTCGCTCTAGTTCTGAAGCGCGGCTTAGGCAAGTTGTCGCCCTGGATATCCAGAAAATCTTCAGTCCAGGGCGCCTTTTGCCACTCGGGTTTATCGATATTGCCGTCGATCGTGATTGGGGTGGTTTTGTAGACAACATAACCCCTTGGGACGCTTGTTGGAGAGAGTTGCATTTGAGCCATTGAGGTTAACGCGAGCAGCGAAACTAACATAGCATCATTTTGACTTAATAAATGAAGGTAACTTTCTAGAACAATGCTCTCCTTTCGAAAGTCTCTTACGCTTTTAGCTGTTTCGGCCGCCATTTTAGCGCCGCTTTCAGCCTTTTCTTGGATAGATACCGGCCACATGATCGTGGCTGCAATCGCCGCCAAGCACCTTAAGCCCGGCGTTCGCGACAAAATCGACGCGCTTTTAAAGATCGGTGGCGATGCGCGAAGCCAAGATTTTTATGGAGCGGCAAGTTGGGCGGACGATACCAAGACCCGCGAAAACGGAATATGGCATTACATTGACAATTACTTCCGGAGCGACGGTAAGCCGCCGGTAAACAAACCAGATGAGCAAAACGTGGTTTGGGCCATCAACAAGTTTTCCGCTGTGTTGCAGGATCCTAGTGCAGCCGAAGCAGACCGGGCCGATGCACTTCGATATCTGATTCACTTTGTGGGCGATATCCACCAGCCCCTGCACGCGACTTCCCGCGAGAGCGATGCCATGCCGAAGGGCGATGCGGGGGGAAATCGGTTCAAAATTGGCCCGGTGGCGGGGATCAATATGTACAGACCGAACCTGCACGCTTTGTGGGATATGGCATGCGGTTTCTACGTTTCGGTAAAGCGACCTTTGACCGACGATGGCAGAGCCCAGATCGACGCATACGCCGCTCAGATCATGGCCGACTTCCCGAAGAAATCTGTTAAGAATCCGAAGGATTTGAACCCGGAAGACTGGGCACACGAGAGCTTTGAGATTGCGAAGACGGTTGTTTACAACATCGACGAAGGGACTTCGCCTTCGCCGGAGTACCTGGCCAAAGGCAAGAAGGTCTGTGAAGAAAGACTGGCGCTGGCGGGATACCGGTTGGGCGAACTGTTGAACAAGCTGTTGGCTTAAGTTTGATGAAGAACGAGTTTTGGCACCCACTGCGGGGCAATGCCATCCAGTTTTCAGAAAACAGAGTCGATTTCTTGACCGGGACTCAGGCCCAACGGGCCGAGAAGACTTAGCGAAGGCTGAAGGCCTGGTAGTAATAGTTAAGCGTTTCTTCCGAAAGCCCTGTAGGGGCGACACCGGGAACTCCGCTAGAGACTTCGATAAAATGGGCTATGCCACAGTCTCTTTCGCGTGTCCTTGTCCATCTGGTCTTCAGTACTCATCAGCGCGTCCCTAACCTCACGGAGGACGTTCAAGTCCAATTATTCCCCTACCTTGGCGGCATCCTCCGCAATCTAAACAGTCCGGCGATTCTGGTCGGCGGGCATGATGATCACATTCACATTCTTTTTGGACTCTCGCGAACGTTGTCGATTGCCCAAACAGTCGAGAAGGTCAAGACGGCGTCGAGTGGTTGGATAAAGGAGCAGTTTCCGCTGCGCAAATCCTTTTCTTGGCAAGCTGGCTACGCATCTGTCTCAGTTGATTCATGGGACTACGACGGAGTCGTGGATTACATTCTTTCCCAGAAGGAGCATCACAAAAAGGTGAGCTTTATGGATGAATACCGACAAATGCTAGAGCTCTCGGGCGTTGAATACGACGAGCGTTATATGTGGGACTAGCGTTACGGGCCTTCAGCCCTCCGGAGGGGGATGGAATCGTTACCAGGCCTTCAGCCTTCGCTAAGTCTTCTCTGCCCTTTGGGCCTACATCCTCTGGCCAGTCTCCAAGTTCGATTCCAAAACGGGATGCCATTGCCCAGATGGCGCTGCCACTTCCGTTCCGTACCACCTTCGGTGCGTGGTTTTTAATGACTGTTCGTCGTCGTTTCGAAGCCGAGACCGGCTAACGCTGCTTCGATATCCTCGCAGTGCGTAAGCGCCCGCCCAACCACTAGGTAATCCGCTCCATCCGCTAAAGCTTGTTCAGCAGTGCCCACTCTGCTTTGATCATGCTTTTCGCCCGTCGAGTGACGAATACCAGGCGTCACGATGCAGCCTTGGTGCCCGATAACCTGCCGAATCGCCTTGATTTCCTGCGGAGAACAGACTATGCCGTCCAAGCCGCAATCCATAGCTAACTGAGAGAGAGACACCATCTGATCGTGGATATTTCGCTTGACGCCGATAACATCGGTGAGGGTGTGCTCATCGAGTGACGTAAGAACGGACACACCAACCAGGTTGGGCGCGGCATCGCTGTGCGCTCGTGCCTCATAAACGGCGGCTTCCATCATGGCGGGGCCGCCGCTGATGTGAAGAGTCATCATCCATACGTCCCTTTTGGCCGCTTCGCGCACGGCAAGGGCGACTGAGTTGGGAATGTCGTGGAATTTTAAGTCCAGGAAAACGCGAGTAGCTCCCGCATCTTGCAGCCTCGGAATCACATCAAGGCCATATTGGAGAGTTAGGGCGTGGCCGATTTTAAAAGCGCCAACGCAGTCTTTCAGTCTGCCGGTGATCGTTAGGGCCTCTTCGAGGTTTCCCGTATCCAGAGCGCAGATAACTTTGCGAATCATTTTGTCCCTCTTGCCCGAATCTGGCTCACAGTCGGAGGTTTTAGCGCGCCGTTCGGATTTTAACGCTTTTAACCTATTTGATCTTTATTAGTATTGTATTACTTGACGACCGCATCCCGCGTTCCGTCTTTGCGGGTTTTTGATTTTTAATGTAATTACGTCTAATACGCTGAACTGCGACCCGTTGATGTTGCAAGAACAGAGAGCATTCTCCTGGCACTAAGTCACAAAAGCTAGTGACAGACTAATTGGCCTCTTAATAGCCTAGAATGATACATGCTTCATCGCGAGATGTTGATTGCTGGGCACTTCATTGGCGGACCTTGTGACCAAGCGGTTGGTAAGGTTCAGATTTATGCGCCCTACAGCAGCAAGATTGTAGGGACTGCTGCCGAGGGCGGCTTAGATGAGGCGATGGCCGCAATCTCTGCGGCTGCCGATGCATTTGACGCATTCAAGAACACGCCACGTTCCACAAGAATGCACCTTTTACGGCAAATTGCCCAACTGGTTCGGGAGCGGGAAGAAGAGTTGGTTGAGGTGCTCACCCTTGAAGTTGGCAAGCCCGTAACTTGGTCAAGAGGCGAAGTGGCAAGGCTCGCTATCACGTTCGATCTAGCCGCCGATCAGTTGAGCACTTACGGCTTTGAATCGATGCCCCTAGATTTTGACCCCCGCGGCGAGGGTTACACTTGCCGGGTTGAGAGATTTCCGGTTGGCCCCATCTTCTGCATCGTTCCCTATAACTGGCCATTTAATTTGGCCGCCCACAAGATGGCGCCCGCTTTGGCTACAGGAAACACGATTGTGCTGAAGCCTTCGGATTTGTCGCCGCTTTCCACATTTACGTTGGCCCGCATCATTCATGAGGCCGGTTGCCCTCCTGGGGTTTTGAACGCCATTTTGGTGCCTGCGCCGATTGCGGAGAAGATGGCAATGGATGCCCGGATTAAAATGGTCAGCTTTACAGGCTCTCCTGGGGTTGGTTGGCATTTGAAAAATATCTGCGCGGATAAGAAGGTCACGCTGGAGCTTGGAGGCGATGCATCGGCCATCGTGTGTGAGGATGCAGATTTGGATTGGGCGACCTCCCGATTGGTAGCAGGCGGATACGGCTATGCGGGCCAGGTTTGCATTTCCGTGCAGCATGTTCTTGCTCACGAGCGCGTTTATGGCTCTTTGAAGGCCAAGCTGATAGACGCAACCAATGCTTGTCCAACGGGCGACCCTTCAGATCCGGCCACCGTTTGCGGTCCGCTCATTTCTTCGGCTGCCGCCGATAAGGTGATGTCGTTTGTGGATGAGGCGGTGGCGGCCGGGGCAACTGTTCTTGCGGGCGGTAAGCGCGAAGGCAACATGGTTTGGCCGACTCTGATCGAGAACGTCCCCGAGGGCACGAAACTGGACCGAGAGGAAGTGTTCGGCCCGGTGCTGACTCTAAGCTCCTATTCCCTGCTTGAGCACGCCCTTAAGAAGGTGAACTCCTCTCAATACGGAATCCAGTGCGGGGTCTTTACCCACGATGAAACCTACGCCGAACAAGCTTTTAGAACCCTTGAGGTTGGCGGGGTCATTATCGACGATTACCCGACTCTGCGCTTCGACAACTTCCCATATGGCGGAGTCAAACGGAGTGGATTTGGACGCGAGGGTGTACGCTATGCGATGGACGACATGACCGAACCGAAAACCTTGGTAACCCGGGCTCGACCCTAACTGCATGGCAACTTATTACCTATCTGAAACCGGAGACGATACTGCTTCGGGGACCGCCCCCAATTCCGCTTGGCGCAGCCTTGCCAGGGCTTCTGCGGCGGTTTACGAAGATGGCGATGTGATTGTTCTGGAATCGGGGCATAGCTTTGCGGGAACGCTTGTGTTGCGGGGGGCTCGGCTAACGGTAAAGAGTTCTGGAGACGAGAGGGCCGCCATCTTGGCTGGTTCATCGGAAGGCATAAGGGCCGAGAACTGCTCTCTGACGCTTGATAACATGGCCATCCAGGGCACTTGCGATTTTGAGACGGAAACGGGAAATGACGGGTGCGGCGTTGTGGTTTCTGCCGCTCTGCCGAGTAGTGAGCGAGTGTCTGGTTTAAAGCTGTTGAACTTGAAGGTTAGCGGCTTCAAGCGGGCTGGAATTTGCGTTCGAGGTGGGGTTATAGGTGGGCTGAAGTCCGGTTTCGATGGCGTTCTCATTGAAGGCTGCGAAGCTTTTGAGAATGGTGGAGCAGGCATCGTGGTGGGCGGCGTGATGGATCAGTTCGCCACCGATTACTGTCATCGCAACGTGCACGTTAGGTCTTGCCGCTCTTGGAGCAACCGCGGAATTGGAAGTCAGAACTCTCATTCCGGAAGCGGGATTGTTATTTCTGATGTCGAAGGCGGTTCGATCACGCAGTGCACGGCCTACCATAACGGCGAGCTAAACGCCTTCGCAGGAGGCGGCCCCGTTGGTATCTGGTGTTGGGATTGCCATTCGGTGACGATCTCCCACTGCCATTCCTTTGAGAACCGAACCAAAACGAAGGATGGCGGCGGGTTCGATTTGGATGGGGGCTGCGTGAACTGCGTGCTAGAGCATAACTACAGCCGCGATAACGCGGGCTCGGGCTATTTGATTTGTCAGTTCACTAACGCGCGTCCGTTTCATGGGAATACCGTTCGCCATTGTATTAGCGTGAATGATGGACTCTTAAACGGCGGCGGCATCTTGGTTTACAACGACGGAACGGGTATCTCGGATTGCGAGTTTCACGACAACCTGCTCGTTTCTCGGGCCACTGAAGGGTTTGAAATCCCCGCGCCTTTGCGGATGCTCACACCCAGTGTGGGCATGAACTTCCACGACAACGTTTTTGTGACCGATGGCCTTGTGCCGATGGTGGAGGCGGTTGCGGGTCAACAAGGATTGACTGCCTTTGGGAATATTTTTAGTGATGCAATCGGTACAAGCAAGTTCCTTTGGGCGGGAAAGGAGTGCGATTTAAAGGAGTTGAAGGAGATTAGCGGATTAGAGTGGAACTGAAGAACCAAAACGTTCCCCAACCCCGTAGCCATCAATTTAAGTTTTATTTCCGAGCGGTAGGCTCGCGCCTCTCCCGGTTCGCGGACTCACCGACCTCTCCATCCGGGAGAGGTTTGGGGTTTGGGAACGCCGAAAAAATCCTTAAGTTGATCGCTATGTCCCTCAACCCTTTCCCCTCCCAGGGATCCCTCACACGGAGTTCGGGATGACAGGAGAGGGGGCTTCTTCGGATCTCCAATCGACATTCACTTTCGACTTTCGACCATCACTACAGTCGCCAGACGCGGTAGCCTTCTTTCGTGAGCGCTGCGGCGTCGGCGATGCCACGCACATCCACTACAACTGCACCAGGCAGCATAAGCTGCTTCAGTTCATCCATACCTAAAGCCTCATATTCGCGGTGGGCGACAGCGAGAACCAGAACCGAAGCGGGCTTCATCTTTTCGATCGGAGTCAGCTTTAGGCCATATTCGTGCTGCGCCATTTCTTCGGTAACCATGGGGTCGGCGACTTGAACGCGCAGGCCGTACTGCTCCATTCGCGAGATCACGTCCACTACGCGTGTATTGCGTAGGTCCGGCACGTTCTCTTTAAAGGTAAGACCCAAAACGGTGGCTTGAGCATCTCGCACGGGCAAACCGGCGAGCATTGCTTCCCTAATGGCCCTATCGGCCAGGAAGAATCCCATCTCGTCGTTAATACGGCGCGCTTCTAAAATCAAGCGGGGCGGGTAGCCCATTTTTGTCGACTTATAGGTTAGATAATAAGGATCGACGCCGATGCAGTGGCCGCCAACCAAGCCCGGGAAGAACTTCAAGAAGTTCCACTTGGTTCCTGCCGCTTCGAGCACTTCTTTGGTGTCGATATTCATTCGATCGAAGATGATCGCGAGCTCGTTCATGAGGGCGATGTTGAGGTCGCGCTGGGTGTTCTCAATGATCTTTGAAGCCTCGGCGACCTTAACGCTGGTCGCTTTATAAACGCCTGCCGTAACCACACTCCCGTAAACTTCGGCGACGATGTCGAGAGTCGCTGCATCTTGCCCGGAAACCACCTTGGTGATCTTGGTGAACGTGTGCTCCCTATCGCCGGGGTTAATCCGCTCGGGGCTAAACCCAACCGTGAAGTCGACCGGGTTTGTTAGGCCGGACACTTTCTCCAGAATGGGAACGCATTCTTCTTCGGTTGTGCCCGGATAAACAGTCGACTCGTAAACGACGATGTCACCTTTCTTGAGAACCTTGCCCACCGTTTCGGTAGCCAGGTAAACGAGGCGAAGGTTCGGGATCTTGGCTTCGTCAACCGGGGTTGGGACGGCAACGATAAAGAAATCGCAGTCCGCCAAATCTTCGGGTTTATAGGTAAAAGCGAGGTTCTTGCTTTTCAAGTCGGCAGGGTCTTCGACCTCTCCGGTGTAGTCGATGCCTGCTTTTAGGTCGTCGATGCGGTCGCAATCGATATCAAATCCGACGACGTGGTTGACCTTGGCGAGGGCCACGGCAACCGGCAATCCAACGTATCCAAGGCCAATGACGGCAACCTTGCGGCTGTGGTTTTTTGAGTTGTTATTCACGGTGATAGACAAGCGCCTATTTTACTCGGCAAGCTTCTTGCGACCCACATACAGGTTCCCGGTGAAGAGTGCAAAACCGCCAAATGGGAAATCCGCAGTGATTCCTGGGTTCTCGGTCCAGCTCAAATAGAGGTTCTTGGAGTCTGCTGCACAGCTTAAAAAATCCATAGGTGCGCGCTTGCTATCGTATTCATGGGAGACCTGATCCGACCATACAAAGCCATTCTTGGCTTCGAAACAGGTCGCACAACGAACGAGCCATTTGTTTACGGTGAACCGATTAATCTTCGTTTGGCCCAGCCGGTTATCCGTAAAGGCAAGGTAGATTCGTTGATCCTTGTCGGCGCAGAGCCACGGGAGGGTTTGAATGTAGTGGGAACTTGGGTCGCTGCCCACGCGGCCTGCTTCAAAGGTTCTGATGGCGCTAATAATCTCATCCTTTGAAAGGGCGGTATCACCAGCGGAAAAGGTTTGGCCGCCATCTTCGCTGTACTTGTAGCAGAGCACAAAGGCGAGAGTGGATTTTCCATCCACCATGAAATGTTTGTATTCGGGATAGACGACGAGCAGTTTTTTTGGTCCAACGGCAACGAAGGTGCCCAGCATCCATCTTTCCTGGATATCCACCTTCTCGCCGTCAACCTTGTCGCTGAACGTGGCAACGGTGGTTGGCTTGGAGAAATGGCGGCCCTTGTCGTCCGAATAAGAGAGGCGGAACGCCTCTATCGTATCGTAATCCTTAGAAACGCCCCACATTGAATACAAGCGGTCTGTGCTGGAGATGGCGATGTAGGGATCAACCGCGTAGCTGCCCCGGGGCTCTTGGTCGGTTCTGGCAATCTGATGGAAGCTTTTGCCATCGTTAGTCGATTCAGCCATGAAGAGGCCTTTGGATTTTGGACCGCCGATGTAGCCATTTGAATAATCCATAAACAGGGTGCCATTTTTGTCGGCAGTTACCCATTCTCGGTCAAGCGGGCCGAGGATGTTTTCCCCCTTTTGCATTGTTCGGCCGGCATCGGTTGAATACCAAGATGCAATGCCGTTGATCTGCCCTCTTATGAAGGTGACATTGACGAGGCCGTTGGGACGGGCGAGAACGAACATATCACCGAGGGAATCGGGGAATCGGAACGTGCGGTTGAAGGTTGCTCCCCAATCTCGGCTGGTGAAAAGCGAAGAAGGCAGGTGGCTGGTTACGTAAACGTTGCCTTGGTTGTCGCTTGCGACAGTCGATTCGCCTCCTTGTCCGAGATGTTTCACATCTGCCCATTGGGCGTTTGCGATTGCAGCGACGGCGAGGACGAGAAGGGAGAGCCTGAGGCGCATGAAGTTAGTTTAGATGGCATTTCGATTTTTCCGCAACCGGCTTTTTAGTTCACCGCAATCGAGGTAATGCTATCGGGGCGCGAGCTTTTAGTCGCGATTTCCAGTGGTCTTCGACCGTCTGCCTACCTTCGGTGATCCGTACGGGGTCGGGGGAGGCGGCTGTAAGATTGAGTGGGATGGCGACCCGTTAATCGGGGTTTGTATTAATAAACGCTGCTGGAAAGTTCTTTCCGAATGCGCCGACGAAAGTTGGGTCAAGGACCACTCCGTCGTATCGTTTACCCTTGGAAATATAAGATCTGTAGAAGTAGGACAACGAAGAGACCTTGTAGCCAGATTGCCAGATACTTCCGGCTATGAACGATTTTATGGCCTTGTATACCATTCCTTGCTGTGGGAACTGGCCTAACACCGAGTTGGTGCTTTCAGGCGGGCTAAATGTGATCATATCGCGATGAAATGGCTGCTCTATCATTCCCTGCGAGTCCTTCTTTCGCATGTCCACACCTACTTCTTGAAGGTACGAACTGATGAGCGCGTCTTGCTCAGTCTTAGAACAACTAAATTCGATCATTACTTCGGCACCTACGAGAATTTGTATCGAGCGAGTTGCTCCCTTCATCTCGCAAAAACTTGCAAAGCTGCTAATTTCGTTAGAGTTGCTGCTTCCAAAAAACAGGCGGGTGCTCTGTTGTAAGAGCAGGGACAAAGCAAAAGTAAATATCATTCTAAGGCTCCGTGTGATCAAGCCCATTATAAGGCGTTTAGTTGTCCTTACGGCCGCGTTCTATACGACTGCGCGGGATGACCCCGCCTTTTTGATGAACGGGTCGGCGGCACCTTGGCAGTCTTCCCTCGTCGTCGGTGTCAAGCCACCGGTTTAAAAGCGCGGTCAAGCCCGCGCGCTCTAAAGAGTTTGGTTCTATTTCGGCTCTAAAAACAGCATCCCGCCCATGAGGCCGAAACCAACTAAAACGAGGACAGGCACCAAAATAGGCACCTTTCCTTTGTGCTTTCTAACAATCGAAGGGATCAAATCCGCACTTGCCATATAGATAAAACACCCTGCTGTAAACGGGATCAGCCCCGCGATGAAGGCGTGGCTGCGAGTGCCGACAAGAAGGGCCAGAATTGCGCCGGCCATGGCTACCAGGCCAACAAGAAGATTTATGACAATCGCCTGTTGGCGGGTGTAGTTGGCGTGAAGGAGGATGCCGTAATTTGCCGCTTCGTGGGGGATTTCATGAAGGATGACGGCGATGAGGGTCGCCGTACCGGCGGCGGGATTGGCGATGAACGTTCCGGCGATGAGAACTCCGTCCACGAAGTTATGCACCGAGTTGGCGGCGATGCTCATTTTGCCGATCGGCAGAATCGGGAGGTTTTTGATTTTTGATTTTTGATTTTTGATTTCAAGAACGGATGGAAGTGATTTCTGCCGTCGGATAGAGACAATTCGCGAATCTGCAGCACTAAGCGCCTTGTCTAGCGCAAGGAAAAGCAACGCCCCCGCAAGAACATAACCTCCAACCTTCAACGGGCTGCCAATCGTGCGCAGGGCGTCCGGCAGTAAATGAAGGATCGCGTCGCCCAGCAGCGCACCAACCGCCAAAGGCAAAATGGCATCAATAAGCCGCTGCAAACCCTGCTCGGTCAGGCGCAGGGTTGCCGCGCCAATCAGCGAAAGCAGACTGACGCAGAAGACTCCCAATAGGGCTTGAATCCAACTCGCTATTTACTGCACCTCGAACTCGAACTTAAACCGCTGCACGGAGGCAACCGCTTCGTCATTTCGAAGAGCGGGTTTCCATTTCCAACGTTTTAGGGCTTCCAAGACCCTTCTATCTACCTCACTATTCCCCGAAGATGTGCGCAGGGTTACCGTGTAGGAGCCATCGGCGGCTACATCTACAGCCACTCTAACAAAGGATTTGAACTGCTGAGACTTAAGATCATCCGGGATTTCCGGGTTCACCTGATTACTTGGTTCGGCATCTTTGGTCGGCCCCTTTGGGGCGGGTGGCTGCGGAGACGGAGGTTGCGCGGGGGTTGGTTTTACTTCAGGCGTGGGTTGGGGTGTGGGTAGAACAGGTTTTGGCGGGGTAGGAGGCGGTGGCTCCGGCTGCTTGGTCGGGGTCGGAGTTGGCGAGGTCGGGCCAGGCGCGTTAACCGTCGCATTTCCTTCATGCTGGCCGGTCGCTGGCGCGCCGACATTGGCATTTCCACCCGGCAGAACAGTAGGCGCGTTCGGTTCTGGGGCCTTTGTGGGCGGCGCTGTAATTATCTTGTTGTGAGCACCTTCAGGCGGAGGAGGTGTCGGTTTTTGTTTCTCCACCGGCTTAAGTGGCTCCTTGGGCTGAACAACAGGTTTCGGCCTCGGTTTAGGAGGGGTTTTGATCTCTTGTACCGCCTTGGCAACCTTCTTTTCGATGTCCTTCTTGGTGACGACCTTTTCGACCTTGCGGCCCTTGTTGTCTATCACGATCCGCGTGATTTCCACAGGCGCTAAATCGGGAATCGGTACGCGTAAGAAGGCATGGCTGCATAGCATCCAGAGAAGCACATCTAGCGGCACAGCAACGAGTATGGCCATCCGCATGCGGCTTGATTCCGGGACCGTCATTGGCCGCCTGCCTGGGGTTCGTCCTCGGGTTTGGTGGCGATTGCGAAATGGCTGATGCCAACCGAACGGCAATCATCCATAACCCTAACGACAAGACCATGCTGAACAGAGAAATCGGCGTTGATCACAACGGATACTTTCGAAAGATCCGCGCCGGCACCTGCTTTATCAACCAACTTGGTCGCCAAATCTCGGATGTCCACCGGATCCTTATTCACAAAAACTTGTGAGTTCTTGTCGATGGTCACAGTTAGGTCGGTCGTATCTTGCCTTTGGGCAGTGCTAGCCTGCGGCAAGTTCACGGGAAGTCCATTCATTTTGGTCAGGGCCAAAGATGACAGCATGAAAAAGACAAGGAGAAAAAACATCGTGTCGATCATCGGGATGATCTCGATCTTGGTTCTCTTGATTTCGTGACGCCGTTTAAACTGCATCTTTTATCCTCTCTTTGATGGGTATCGAGGCGTTGTGGCCTGCGATGGCGTTCAGCACACGGGTCGCTGCCTGCTCGGTCTCCGAAATGATCGTGCGAAGTCGAGACGCGAAGTAGTTGTAAGCGATGAAGCAGATGACGGCAATGCAAAGGCCGGTTGCCGTGGCATACAAAGCCTCTCCAACGCCACTCATGACGGCATCGGAATTGCCGTGTGCCTTTTGGGCAGCGATGGCGTTGAAGGTCCCAATCATGCCGATGATAGTGCCGAGAAGACCCAACAGAGGGGAGATCGTTGTCGTCGTGTCCAGCACCGGCAGAAACCGCTCGAGCCGCTGGAAGTAGGGCTGGCCCGCTTCTTCGACCAGGCCCTCAACCTCAGGCTCGGGCAAATTCCGGTTTTGCAAGATCGTCAGAATCGAAGTGGCGACCGGGCCGCTCTTGGCGGCTGCGTTGCTAGTTGCCTCATCGAGTTTTCCTTCGCGCACCATCTTCACGGTCCGGTCTGTAAGACCGGGGGACGTTCCTCCAAGCTGCCTGAAGGCGATAAGCCTTTCGACAATAATGAGAACGGCTGCGAACGATAGCAAAATGAGCGGATACATGACAAGTCCGCCGGCTTGAATAAAGTGAAATACTGAATCCATAAGAATCTCCTTGGGGCGGCGTTCGCCGCCCCGTTTGAACCTAGAACTTGCCCTTAAGAGCGATCATGGCCATGCGGCCCTGTTGGAAACGGGTTCCGCTAAAGCCGGATTCATAGTTGATAATCGCCCGGTTGTCCGTGACGTTTTCCACAATGAACGCAAGGTCCACGTTACGGAAAATGTTGGGCTGGGTGATCGACAGGTTGAGGTAGTAGCGCGAGTTGCGTGGCAGATCGCCTTCCAACCGGCTCGATTCAACTCCACTTCCGAAGTAAAAGTCGGCACCGATGCTCGTCTTTGAGCCCGAGAACGTGTAGTTCGCCCCCATGCTGAGGGTGTTTAGCTGGTCGTGGTCATTATAGGTAGGGGCATCGCCGTACAGAGCTTCATTTCCATCCACAGGGCCGGTCGGCTTAGCTAGCGAGTTGGTGTACGAGACATAAGCAGCCAAACCCTTCACAGCCGAAGGCTGCAAGTTATAGGTCGCTTCAAAGCCTTCGGTGTGCCCCTTCTGGAAGTTAACCGACGTGTAAGCTCCCATTTGGGTTTGGCCGATGAGGAGACTCGTATCGATTTGGTTCGTGATGAACTTATCGTAAAAGCCGATTCTTGCCGTTTGGCCCTTGGAGACTTCCCTTTCAAGGTTCAGGTCGTACTGGGTCCAAGTCTCAGGAACGATCTGGGTTCCAACGATCTGCCCTTCGGCTAGCGGTGGTTGGGTTACGAGCCGGTTGATCGATGCCCGCAGCACCGTCTTGGAATCAAACGCGTAAGCCGAGTTGATTCTTGGCGAGCCGAAGGTTTGGTCTACGTGGCTGTTCTGTGGGCTGCCGCCGTTTGTGGTGGTCGTTTGCACCTGGCGATAGTTGTCCAACCTAAAACCGTAGTCCACGGTGAGCTTCTTGGTGATCTTCCAGGTGTCCTGCGCATAGGCAGCGGCATAGTGTCCCGACCTTGAGACATCAAGAACCGGAGCGGATGCGCCGGCAGCGGCGTAATAAACCGGGTTCCCGTATACGTCCATCACTTGGTTACCCCCCGCCATTTGGTAGGTTCCGTTAGGCAGAAGGCCTGGCTGGCCAGTTGCAGGGTTCGCGAGCAAGTCGAGCGCAAGCTGGCTGCCCGGAATAACCTGATAACTTTCTTCGCCGTTTTGCTGATCGAACACGAACCCCGCTTTCAGCGTGTGGGCCTTCGCCAGCGCCGTAATGCTGCCGCTACCCTCTGCGTCGTGCGAGTTTCGATGGAGGGTCGGATTGAACTCGATCGAATTATCCGTTTGCAACGATCCGCCGTTTCCTGTCCAAGTCAGGTTTGGAATTAGTGGATTGTTATTCGTCGTATCGATCCCGGCATGAGTAAGGCCGATCGAAAGAAGGCTGGTAACGGTATCGCTAATGTTCCTTCTCCAGCTCAAGGCGCCGAACTCGTTGTGGTCCGTCTGGTTATCTGCCTGCTTGTCCGCGTATTGGGAGAACAGCTTAATGGCGCCCGATCCAATCCCAGTGGGATTTGCCACCAGCCCGCCTGGAATCGTTCCGTCGGCATTTCTCCAACCATTTAATCCATAACCTTGCCCATAAGCGGCAAAGCTATCGGGCAGGCCGGCTCTGTCCGCGATCTCGTTGTTGGCGGGGTTATCCCCGGTGAAGAGCGAAAGGGTGTCCCGGCTGGATGCTTTGTAATCGAAGTTTCCGAAGCCTGTGTAGGAAACGCCGTAGTTGTTCGCCGTTTGGAACTGAGGCTGCGGCGGTTCGATAGCTTCGCAGTGGAACGCCGGGTGACATCGACAAAATAGGAGAACCGCCTTGCCTGCTGGCCTGAATCGAGTGGTTCTCCGTACGGTTGGCCAAGTTGGCCCCCGAACGTGAACTGATCGAAAAGGGTTTTGAATGACCCTGCTTCAGCATCATAGTTGAAGAATGGGTTTACGGTTCCCGCGCGGAGGTCCACGTTTAGGATGGCGGCCGCTTCGCTTCCATATTCGGGAGCATAACCTCCCGTTTGGACATCGATGCTTTGCGCGGCAGTTCCGCTAAGCACCTGGCCAAACTTTCCTTGGAATGCTCCCGGAAGTTGATATCCGTTGATATAAATGGTGGTCGCGTTGTGCTCTCCGCCGGGATGAACTTGGCCATTGGAATCCAATACCATTCCAGGCGCCGTTACAAGCTCTTTTTGCAGGCTCTGCGGGTTGGAACTGGTTGGAAACTCTTGCCGGAACTGCTGATCACGGACGCTTGAGGTGCTGACATCGCTGGTTTTGACAGTTGTCTTGCTTGCCTTAATGGTGATGGTTTTTTCCTTCACCGGCTCCATCAAGACTTCCACCTCGGTGGTGGTGTCGCGAACCACGGTTACGTCTCGCTTGTCGTCCTCAAAGTTGTCCGATGAGGTGGTGATGTGCCAAGCTCGAACTTCGAGAGGATCGGTTGTGATCGTTCCGTCCGGACCAATTTTGAGCGTAACCTTCGGATGGACGTTGGTCGAGTCTTCTAGGGTTATGTTCCCCTTGGTAAGCGGCTTCTCGTCATCGGCGTTCTTGACGATGAACTTGAGTCGGCCGTAAACGTCGGCAACGGCTGGGCAAAGGCTCAGCAAAACTACAACGCAGCCCGCTAATACTCGGGCGTTAAATTTCATTCGATTCTGAGGCATTTAGATTCAAAACTCCTATCATCTGGCCCTTCGGCGGGTAGCCGAATGGGTGTTATGGTGTGGTCTTGGCCGCCAATTGCAGTTGCTGCGGTATGCCCATTGCCGTTGCCGCCAACTTAGTCTTAAGAGTGGCTTAGGCGATGAGATGCGCTGAAGAAACTGCCGATGAGGCGGCAGATGATGCGGTTTGAGCTAAATGAGAGGAGGACCGCGGGGGCGAATCCGCGTTGGAGGAGCGCGCCTGGGCACCAGCTGGGAATTCTCGAATGTCGATTCTCGAATGTCGATTACGGAATCGAGGTTCCGGGCTTGAATTGGTAGAGCGAACGCCGAACCGCCGAAGAAAACTCCAGCGGTCGGCGGCTCTGCCACTTGCGGTAGGCAGATCGTTTCGGCTCCGGTTTGCCCGGTTAAGACCCAATCGGGAGCCTGTGTCGGGGCGTTAAGGCGCAACACATAGGCTTCCTGATTTTCGTCCGGCGGGCCACCCGCAACGGAGCACTCCGGAAGCAGAGCAGAAGGGAGCTCACGCTTTCGGACAGCGCCGATCGAGGTGCAGATCACGCAGTGATCGGCATCTTGGCCGTCCTTGTGGTGGTGGTTGATAGCCGATACCAAAAGCAGCGGCAACACCGCAGCAAAGCACTGGCGGAGCCAGCGGGAAGTATTTTTCAGTAACATCCCGTGGCTCCGGTTATCGAAATGGGCCAATGCGGCAAAGTGTTTTGTGTGTTATGTTTTGTGTTTTAAGGGGGACACAAGACATAAGACACAAGGCATCCCTGGTCCGATTAGCATTCATCGTCAGAATTCGCCTTGCGTAAAAAGCGCGAATTCGTGGCGTAGTCAGGTCTAAAAACAATTTCTCAACTCCTGCTTGCCTACCTATGTGCAGGCTTATCCCTGTGCCTTGCGAATGCCAGATGGCATGGCGCGCGGCACCGAATTACGAGTGGAGGGTTCGACGAAAAAGATTCGTCGACTTAGCAGGGAGGGGCGCGGGCATTTCGGGCACGCGGCGGATCTTGTCCAGTGGGTTCAGTGACTTGCCACTGGCGCCAGTTCGCAACGATTGACGGGTGCTGAAAAAGCGGTGTTTCGGGAGGGAGGGCTTGTTCCGTTGGCGGTCTGATAACTCGGGCGGCTTTAATCCGGCCTTGACCCGAACTATAAAAAATGGGAACTGGGTTCAACCCAGGTTTTCCACCGGGAGCCAAATTCTCCAGGAGGAGTTCTGAGGGCACTATCCGGCGTCGATTCGCTGAAACAGTAGCGCAGAATGCGCAATGGTCGCAATCTTCGCCGTGATCGTGATGATGCGTAACGACGGTGACCGCAAAAATGAGCGGCACAAGGAATGTCACCAGCCGTTGGAAAAGGTTAGAGCCTTTCACGCGCAATTCATTATCCTCGCAAAAACATACGGTTTAGCGTACGTTTTTGATTTCCTTAACAAAACCGTCCCGATCCCCGCCGGTACTACCCAGGGGTATAGTATCTCTATATTATCAGATGACAGCAGCATTAAAAACAGGTGCCAATAAGCGCTTGGCGAGAATAGCCGGGCAAGTGACGGGACTACAGAAAATGGTCGCGGAAGAGCGCGCTTGTGCGGACCTGCTTCAGCAAATTGTTGCCCTCAGGGGAGCGCTCGATCAACTTGGAGTAATCTGTCTTACCGAGCACCTTCAAAGCTGTGTCCTCCATCAGGGGATCAGCGGCGAAGATCATTGCTGCGCCGATTTGCCGGAATCCGCCCGTTCTGAAGAGATACGAAACTCACTCACCCGATTTTTGAAATAACTCCAAACCGCCGATGAGATTTATTTCTGCCCTATTCAGAATCATCCTCCCAGTGCTAGCGGCTGTGAGCATCATCGGGCACCACCACGATTCCGAGCACCGGTGCGATCATTGTGATTTTTGCGCGACGGTTAGTTCCACCAAGCGGCGCGCCCAGCCGGATTCGAAGATTGAGGAAAAGAAAGTTGGCGGCCAAGGCCCCGGTGAATTCTCGATTTTCGATTTTCGATTTTCGGGAGAAGTTTCAAATCCGTCGCGAAGCTCTGGACTGCGAAAGCTTGCTTTCGCTCCAATCAGGCAGCTTGCTGCCGCGAGTTCGCATCGCTTAACGGAAGCAAGCTTCCTAGCTAAGAGCGAAAGCAAGCTTTCGCAGTCCAGTGCTTCGCAACGTATTCACACATCCGATGGCAGCGCTTGCGTTTGTCGAGCCCCAGTGGCGATGGAACAACAAGCCAAGCCGCGAAACTCCATCCAAGAATATTTAGGCTCATTTGAAGCCGTATCGCTTTCAATTCAAGCCCCTCGCGCGCCTCCCTGTTAGCGAACTAGCCGCCTAAGTCTCCCTTTGTCCGGCCTTCTAGGCGGCACATCCAACATCCTCGTAGCATTTCCATGCGTCAATGTCGCCTCATGGACCACGGTTTCCAATTCGCTAGCAAAAATCTATGAATACGGTTCTTGAATTCATTCACAACGGCGGGATCATGATGTATCCGCTGATAGTCTGCTCGATTGTCCTAATCGCGATCGCCATCGAGCGCTTTATCACCCTGCGAAGGGCAAACGTAGATGGGGACGAACTCCTCGACCTGGTTAAGACCCATTTCGAGCCGAAGGGCGATCCTGCCCAAGCCATCGCGATAAGCGAACAGACAGGCGGTCCAGTGGGCCGAATGTTTGCCCGGGGCCTAAAGAACGCACATCGCCCGGCAGATCGAATCGAAATGGCCATGGAGCAGGAGGCGGCCAATGAGCAGCCTGGCCTTGAAGCGAACTTGCCGATTATCAAAACGATCGTTAACATCTCGCCTCTATTGGGATTGCTGGGAACCATCGCGGGAATGATCTCGGCATTCAGGGTTGCTTCGCAGGCGGGACTTTCCAATCCCACCGCTATTTTAGGTGGTATCTCGGAAGCATTGGTTTCGACGGCAACCGGAATCTCTGTGGCCGTAATCGGCTTCGTTTGCTACAACTATTTCGCCAACGTGTCCAAAAAAGTTGTTGAGGACATGGAGTATTACGGCGCGGAATTGGTTAACTATGTGACCGGAAGGCTGGACTAAACGTGCTGCGAAAGCGCGTGAGTATTAGCCGGCGAAAGCCGGTGGATGAGCCAGAGATCATCGTGATCCCGATGATCGACGTGATGATGTTTCTGCTGTTCTTCTTCATGGTCGCCTCATTGGCGATGGTAGTGCAGAGCGGCTTGCCGGTGAACTTACCGAAATCTGCGGCTGGTTCGCAACATTCGACTCAGAACATCACGATTACGATCATGCGGAACAACCAGATCTACCTGAACACGAAGCCAATTCAGCTCACTGGAGTGGCGTCCGGATTGAAGGCGCTGCATGTATCGCCGGACAATCTGGTGATTCTGAACGTTGACGCCAACGTGCCTCATGGTCTCGTGGTGCAAGTCATGGGTGAAGCCAGCACGCTCGGAATTACGCATTTTGCAGATGCGACTGCGGGGAAATAATGCCAAGTAGAAGAAGACGCAAAGGCAACCCACTCCTCATGAGGATCATTGCGATCTCGGTCGGGGTCCACATCATCGTCTTGCCAATTTTGGCCCACTACGGCGCTTTCAAGAAGATCGGAATCGGGGCATCGAAGCCCGTCGAATTTACGATGGTTGCGCTTCCGAAAGAAAAGCAGCAGGAAGTCAAGAAACAAATCAAGGCTCAGCCCAAAGTTGCGCCGAAATCCGGCGGGCCCAGAAAATCATCCGAACCCAAAGGGGCGCCACTTCAGCAGCGAGTGGTTGCCGCAACGGCGCCCGCTGGGTCCGGCGAAGGCGGAGGGGCAACAGTTGTAAACCCGGATAAGGGCGCCGCGCCGGGAACCCTCGTTACACCGCCCACGAGCAAGCCTCCGACGACAACGCCGGGCGCGGGCAACGGCGGTGGTGGCGCACCACCTACGCCTACTCCTGCCAAGCCGGTACCGACTCCAACCCCGCCGACCCCCACTCCGTTAGCGCAGCCCAAACCGCACGTGCCGGTGGTGACAGAAGTGGCGACAACCTACAACCCTAGCCCATCCATCCCCGATGATCTGCGTGGTGCGGACCTGGATACGAACGTGACCGCCCAGTTTATGGTGTCTCCCGAAGGCGCGCCAACAGACGTGAAGATTGTGAAATCTTCGGGCAACGATGAATTGGATTCCATCGCCCTCGATACCGCAAGAAAATGGCGGTTTAAGCCGGCCACCCGCGACGGGCAGGCTATCGAAAGCAGGGTCATTCTTCATATCGAATTTGAGGTGCAATGATGAGGAAGTTTGTTTTTCTCCTCGCTTCCATGGCTACGACCCAGGCAGCCCATGCCGCCATGGGGCGGCTGAAATTTATCGTTGTTGATCCGGCCACAAATAAGCCGGTGCCGGATGCGGTGGTTACAGTGCAGGACTTGAAGGGCCTTCACGCTTTAACGCAGGTAAACCTCGCCAAGTCAGTTTGTTTCGATTTGAGCAAGTGGACGAGCCTGGCGGACGTTGCTGCGCCAAACCCAAAACTTGATGGTTTGCCCGATTTTGCGCCCGATAGCGGAACCCTGACCACGATTGTTATTCCGCTCGGCTTCCCGGTTTCGATTCAGACTCAAGACCAGGTCCCCACCAAAGAGATCTACATTAAAGTGACGGCAACGGGGATCAGGCAGACAGGTTCTGCCGCCGTCAGCGGTGGGCAGGAACGAAACGGTGGCCAGATCAAGCAGTTTTCGGCCCCGGCTGGAGCCGGCGCAGCGAACGCGTTGGTTCAAAACCAAGCCGGAGTTGCTAGCGATTCCAACGGGCAGCAGCACGTGCGGGGAGAGCACGCGGAAATCACTTACGTGGTAGACGGCGTCCCGCTTCCAGATACGCTATCGGGCCGCCAGGGCGCGATTGTTGTACCTTCCACGGTTCAAAACTTAGACATAATCGAAGGCGCTTTCGCGCCTGAGTTTGGTGGGCAAACGGCTGCCATCTTAAACGTGACAACCCTCGCAGGCTCAAAAAAGTTTAGCGAAGATGTCTCCATGGATGGCGGAGGGTTTAACACCTTCGACGGGGATCTTACGGCGCTCGGACCATTGGGGAAAAAAGGCAGCTTTACGCTCGATATCCAAGGGAGTCGAACCGGCACCTACCAGGAGCCTCAGCAACCGAACAACGAAACGGCCCATAACTCGGGCGCTTATTACAGCGTGTTCTCCAAGTTTCGCTACGACCCTACAAAGAGAGATACTCTTTCGCTGACTCTGAGCTATAACCCGGATAAGTATCAGGATTCCAACCGGACGGGCTTGCCTTCTTCGTATGCCGATGTTGGCCAAGGATTCGGGTTGTTCGGCTTACGAAATGCGAATGGGAGCCTGCCTCAGCAGGTGAACCCAGGCGGCCTTGGATCGGCGGCGGAATTCCTGCCGAGCCAGCAAGCAGATGGCATGGATATTAACTCGTCGGAAATCAACGAGTTTGGAGTTCTATCCTGGAAGCATCAACTGGCGGCAAAAACCAGCACGCAGCTTAGCATCACCAGCTTGCACTCGGGCCAATCGGTAACCAATAACAACCCGGCTGTCAACCAAATGGGGTTGCCCACCGACAACTCAATCGAGTACAACCCGGATGTCACCCGGAACGCCCACCACACGCAGGCGACGGGAAATATCGACTCAACTGTTGGGCACCACGACCTAAAGGCGGGGTTCTTGATCGACCGCCAGACTGGGCACGAATCCTACAACATCGGCGCTGCAAGCCAGTTGGCCCTAGATGAGCTTGCCGCTTTGGATCCGGGCCTGGCTCCTGCCGGAGCCGCCGAAATGAGCGGCGGAGCGGCTGTTTTGGATGTTTATGGCAACCCCGTCTACAAGGCTACAAGCAATGTGATTCCGACGCTGCTTGTGCAACGCCAAGGTTGGTATGACGCGGCCTACATCCAAGACACCTGGAAAATTAGCAAGCGCTTTACGGCCAACTACGGCCTGCGCTACGACTGGTACTACATGAGCGAGAATGACCAGCCAACCCCGGTGAACAAGGAGCTCCTTTCCCCAAGGATTAACTTCTCTTACGATTTGACCAAGAAGGACACCCTGCGATGGTCTTACAACAAGCTGTTCAACACGCCCCCGCTGGCACAGGGAGCTTTGGTTGGTGCGCCTATCGTGCCGGAAACTTTAGATCAATACGACCTTAGCATCGAGCATCAGTTGAACCCTTTGCAGGATTTAAAACTGGCCTACTACGCCAAGCAGATGCGAAACCAGGTGGATACGGGATTGCTGATTCCGGGAAGCGAAATTGGACTTTTTTCCGCGGTGAACTTCCAGTACGGCGGCGTGCATGGAGTGGAACTCACATACGACCTGTATGCTCCAAAGAATGTAGGCTGGGATGGGTTTATGAACTTCAGCTACTCGAAGGCAGCGCCAAACGGGCTGGACAATACCGGCGCGCCAGCACCTGAATACAACGACCACGACCAGCGCGACACGCTAGGGGCCGGGTTAGCCTACACGTGGGCTAATAAAGCCACGGCAGCAGTGGTTTACAGCTACGGAAGCGGCTTGGCAAGTAGCGTAGTCCGCGCTGGCATCCGAATTCCACGCTCGGAGACGGATTTGAAGTACACGAGTTCGCCGTTTCTGTTCGATCATCACGGCGGATTTGGGGTTGCTGTGGAGAACCTTTTCGACGACCGTACGGTGATCAACTTCCAGTCCGGCTTTAGCGGAACGCGGTTTATGGAGGGTCGAAGGCTTACGTTTACGCTGTTTGAGCACTTCTAGGGATGCGTAACGAGTTAAGATTGGGCGTTTGTTACGGGCTCTGTGTCCTAAGAAGCGCTTCTAAAGCTAAAATGTGAGCAGCCAATGACTGAACGCCGTTTTCATAAGAGCTTACATTTACATAATTTCACCGCGTTCTCAGATGTGGTGTTGGACTTTGTCGATGATATAAACGTCTTCGTGGGTGAGAACGGCACCGGCAAGACGCACGTATTAAAGGCGCTCTTCGCATGGGAATACTTTCAGTCGCGAGATCCGAATGGATCTGCGCCCGGCGTATATTTGAAGGTCTTTAAAGCTGAAACCGAGGCAGAACTGGTGCGGCTCGGAACCGACGCGAACTCAAAATGTTTAATCGAGGGTCAATTTGGCTCTCATCTTTGGAAACAATATCTCCTCGCCTCCTCACCTCAGGAAAGCTTTGGACGCGCATCCGAGCTAACTCCTGTTCAAAGCCGACCGGTGTTCATACCTGCCGTTGATATGATTGGGCACACGAGAAGATTTACAAGCACTTACGACGAATATAACATTGACTTTGATTTAACGTACCGGGATATCGTAAGTCTGCTCCTCAGTCCAGAGCGGCGCCTGGGAGCCTCGTCGCGTCATTTATCTCTCTTGGCGCTCCTTGATCAAAAAATTGGAGGCAGGATCGAGGAGGAAAGTGAACGCTTTTATCTAAATACTGAACACGGGAAGCAGTCGATGCCCTTAGTCGCTGAGGGCCTTAGAAAGCTAGCAACCCTCAGGCACTTGATCGCGAATGGGTTCCTAGACCGAGGAGCCACTCTCTTTTGGGACGAGCCGGAGGTTAACGTTAATCCAGCCTTGATGGGTGATGTTGTTCACGCACTTCTGGAGTTAGGGCGTAATGGTGTACAGGTTTTCATTGCGACGCATAGTTATGTAATATTGAAGGAGCTTGAGGTGCAAAAAGGAAAGGGCGACTCCTTGCGCCTCTTTGCATTTGAGAGCACAAAGGAGGGAACCAAGGTCCACCCGGCAGAAAGCTACTCAAGCTTGGCTCCGAATCCAATAGAGGCGCAATACCTGAGTCTGTACGATAGAGACATTGAGCGAAGGATCCAAGGAAACAGTGCGCGAGCCTAACGCAAACTGGACAGAGGGCGAACTTGAGTTCAATTTTGAAACCTGCAGTTCGCAGGTTTGGCGCCCCGAAAGCTTGAGCAGACATTTGAAAGCTCCTGATTTTGTCGCGCCCTACGACAACGAAACCTGGATAATCGAAGTTAAAAACCCTGAAGCAGCCAAACCTCTACATAGACCAGGCGAGATCAAAGCCATGATCAAGAGCTTGCAAAATGACGCGCTCGCAAAAGAGCACCTTTTACCAAAACTTTACGGAATATACGTTTATTGTGCGATGACTGGCCAGGTGATGAAAGCTCCAATACGTTATGCAGCAGTAATCGGAGTTACCGATCTGGATGCTGCGTTGCGAAGTAATGTCACCAATATTTTGCAAAAAGTAATTGACGCCGTCGGTCCCTTAGATCGAATTACTGGGTTTGCTCCAGTAGCTGAAGTGCATAGTGTAGAAAGTTGGAATAACAAATTTCACGACAAAGCTATTTCTCGACTTGCCTGATCCCATGCTGTATTTCATATGCCAAAACCCGCGACCGGCGCAAATCTGAACGACGTCCAGCGAAGTGCTCTGGCGGCAGGGGTGGACCTTCAAGCGCTGCCGCACCACGTGGCCATCATTATGGATGGCAACGGGCGTTGGGCGAAGAAGAAGGGAATGGCCAGGCTGATCGGTCACCGCGAGGGGTACCGCGCCTTGAGAGACGCCTTATTGAACGCGAGCGAACTCGGCATCAAGTTTCTTACCGTTTACGCGTTTTCGGCGGAGAATTGGAAGCGTCCGGAAGAGGAAGTAAGCGGCCTTATGAAGCTTATCGAGCGCGCGGCCCGCGACGAGCTTAGGGTCATGCATAAGAACAACGTACGGGTGAACGTCTCGGGGCGGATTAAGGAGCTTCCTCTCGGTTTGCAGAATGCACTTAAGGATGGGATGGAAACGACCAAGGCTAACACCGGCATCACTTTTACTCTGGCCGTGAACTACGGCGGCAGAGCAGAGATTGTGGATGCGGTGAAAAAGCTGGTTGCGTCCGGCATTTCGCCGGAGTCCGTAACCGAGGAGCTGATTTCCCAAGCTTTGTACAATCCAAATCATCCTGAACCGGATCTTATGATCCGCACTGCGGGCGAAATGCGGTGGAGCAATTTTCTTTTATGGCAAGGGGCGTACTGCGAGCTTTTTGTGGTGGATAAACCTTGGCCCGAGTTTGCATTGGACGATTTGCTAAACGGCGTGGCTTCGTTTCAGCGAAGGACTCGCAAGTTCGGCGCGGTTGTTGAATAATAAATAGAAGTCGTATAATTAGGTAGCTGCGCATTCATGAACATTCCGCAAGAGCTTGAGCATTTCCTAAACGCCGACCCTGAATATCTCAGCGGCGCAGTTCGTTTCATTGGTACGCGGGTGCCCTGCAAGCTTTGATCGACACCCTGGACGAAGGTGGAACGATAGAGGATTTACTTGATGGTTGGCCCAATGTGCCCCGCGAATACGCAGAAGCATTTATCCATTGGCAGCAAAACCAATCACAGCAACTATTCGGCCTTGACCTTGCCGGACAATGCGGGTCGTTCTTGACAATAACTTCGAGTTATTTTCTTGCCGAACTAAACCAGGCGCAAACGCAAACGTCCATTCAGAAGTAGTAACATCTAACGGGAGATTCCGCGTCTGAATGACGGGACACAAAATCTATGATTTTTCTATCGGTAATCGCTTTAACTGCAATGATGAACCCTCAGGAAGCGGCCAAGCCTGCACTAACCTGTTCTGTGCTAGGAATAGCCGCGACGGACGGTGGCCCGGCTGTGGATTACAAAGGCGTGCGATACGCGCTTTGTTGCGCCATGTGCCAAGCCACCTTCCAAAAGGATCCGATGGCGGCCATCAACTCCGATAAGGCGAAGGGCAAAACGATCGGCACGTTCATGTTCGATCCCGTTAGTGGCGCGCGAATCACCGATGCCCTGTCCAAGTCTTGGGAAGACTACAAGGGCGTTCGATACCTCTTTTTAAGCGGCGACGAAAAGAACACCTTTGATGCGACGCCTGATAAGTACATCGCGATTCCTGCCAAGGAAGCTCTGTTCTGCCCAGTTGAGAAAGAGAAGCTTTCCGGCTACGCGGCGGCGGGAAGCTACCGGGACTATAACGGCGTTCGCTATTATTTCTGCTGCTCCAACTGCCCGACCGACTTTGAAAAGAAACCGGCGGACTATGCCAAGGTCGCGGCGGACTATGTGATGGCACCAAAAGCGATCATCCCGGCAGCCGAGAAGAAAGCGGAAGCGGCTTTTGAGCCGACCACGTTTACTTGCAAACACTGCGGCCGTCAGATCACTTTGAACAGCGCAAGCGATGCGAATGAGACTTGCTCAGCCTGTGGTTGCGGCAAGAAGAACTCAGACTGCAAAGGCTAACTTAGCAGCAAAGATCATGGGATTGTTTCTTACAACCCCATGATTTTTTTTAAGCGATCTGCGTCGACCCAGGGCGAGCCCTCATCCTCGTGTTTGAAAAACACGTAGCAGTCTTTGCCTTTATCCATTGCCGCTTGGAAGTAATCGGCCCAGCTCTTAAGCTGGTCATCAGTATAAGTTTCGCGCCTCATTCTTGAATAGATGAAGCTGCCTGTATCGCGTCGCTGTCCGGCTACTTCTTCGGTGTCCCATGAAACCCAGGTTACGCCGGCATCTCGCAGAATGGCCTCAACTTCCGGCACAAACCAGGCCTCGTTTCTAAACTCGATGGCATAGGGATGGCCCTCCGGCAGGCTCGTCACAAACTCTTTCAGCCGCTCGTCGTTGCGCTTGAAGTTAGGCGGCAGTTGGACAAAAAGCGCTCCCATCTTCCCCGCTTTCTCCATCGGCTCCAGTCGCTTAAGCTGAAACTTTACGCTTTCAAGGCATTCCGCTTTTAGCCGTTGGATATGGCTAATGCTCCTGTGGGCCTTAAACGTGTACTTAAAATCGCTTGGTGAGCCTTCTATCCAGCCTTGCACGCCCGCCTCGCTTGGCATGCGATACCATGTGCCGTCCATCTCGACGGCCGGATAGTGCTCCGCGTAATAGGAAAGAAACTGCTTCTGCTTTAACTCCGCAGGATAGAACCTGCCCTCACCTTGCCAAGGCTTATAGGAATAGCCGGAAAGGCCTAGATACAAACGAGCCATTGGGCCATTCTACCGAGCGCGAAGGCTGCCGATAAACCTTATTCCGACGGTGGCAACGATGTGGAACACGAGTCCAATCCCGATAGCAATCCATTTAAAGCTCATGGGGCCATCGGATACGAACGCTGCGAGCACATATAGTGCGAATGGCAACAGCAGCAAAGGCCTGGGGCCCTTCCCTTTTTTTAGCACGCGTATTGCGCCCATGAGGTTTTGCAAGTCCATGAAGAAACCGAACAGTGCGAGAAAGCAGGCTGTGATTGTATGGACGATGTGCCATTCCACAATGAGATTGTAGCGGAATCGGCCTTCAGCTTTCGGCCTTAGGCCTTCGGGACTCAAACTTGCCTCGGGAGCCGACAGCCAGTGAGGCTCGAGTATGCCTCACTTCAACGCGATTTCATAGACACGCCAACGCCCTGCGTCGCCACGAAACACGATTTCTTCGAGGTATTTACCTTTGGGAAACCTGTAAACCACCATTACTCGCTTCGATTCCCCTTCATCCATAAATCTAATCGACATCTCCCCGGCGACTGGCTCCTTTTGAAGAAGAGCCTTCACGCTGGTTGGCGAAGATAATAGCGCTTTACGGAAGTTGCAATCGTTGCCGGTAACGTCTTCAAATACGTTGTGCTCTATTCGCGCGAAAACGCCCTGTTTTCCGTTGATATCTCAACATCTGGATGAAGAGATTGGAGTGTCAGATCAGGGTCAGGAGAGTTCAATGCGGTCCTAAATTGGTGGAGAAGATCGTCCTGCCCCTCTAGTTGAGGATCAGCAAATCCTTCGTAGCCGATTAGTCGAATACTTTGCAAATGATCTTCTTTATCGAACTCAAAAGAATAGTTGCGATCATCGTATTCCTCAGACGTACCCGAGATGTCCGCAAGCGGCTTTGAGGACGTTGGCTCGCCAAATCGGGAATGAACCTCGTCCTTCGTTGCGCCAACGCTCACTTTATTGAATGCGTGCATTTTTTGTGCTCTTGCTTCCTGTGATCTGAATCCCATAAATGAAATCCGGAGCTTCAGGGTTTGTTTCGATAACGATGTAAGAGCCATCTTCTCCAACCTTATAGATTCGTTGCTGCCAATGATCGGCCGTATATTGAATTTTAAACGGCGCCCCAAACATGTAGTCCGCCGCGGATGCACGTTGTCCCAAGAGAAATCCGTCGAGCTCCCTCTGACTCGCCGCCTTGTATTGTTGCGCAAGAGCTAACTGGGTAATGAAGCATAGGACTACAAGAAACCGACATACCTTCACTCGTATATTCTAGCCAATATGAACGCCCGGCAAAATGCTCCAAGGTGTGCTCTCGAGCAGGCGATTATCTGACATGATAGGGATTCCTCCATCCGACACTCGACCTTCGACTTTCGCCTTTCGACTTTCGAATTCCGCTGTCCCCTTTCGACCACAAACTACCCGCCATCCGCTAAAATCCTTCGTGACCCGCTACTGGCGTATTTACCGCACTTTCTTCAGCAGCTCCTTCGCCCGCGAGTTGGAATTCCGCGCCAATTTCTTTGCCAAGATCGCCCAAAACTGCGTATGGGTCTTCTTCTTCGTCATGGTTTTGCTCGTGATCTACCGCAACACGACCTCGGTTGCGGGGTGGTCGAGAGGGGATGCGTTTGTGCTGGTGGCAACTTGCTCTCTCATGAACGCGCTTGTTACCGCCTTTTTTTCGTCCCTCCAAGAAATCCCGCAGCAAGTCCGTCAGGGCACGCTCGATTTTGTAATCACAAAACCGGTTGACACCCAATTCTGGATATCCACACGCAAATTCAATTTCGACCAAGTTGGCACGCTCGTTGCCAGCCTCGTTATGTTCTGGTATGGAGTTTCGACCGACCATCTACACCCCACCGCTGCACAATTTCTTGCCTATTGGCTTTTGGTGGGCGCGTCGGTCGCCATATTTTACAGCTTCTATCTGCTGCTCATGACGCTAGGGATTTGGCTCGTCAGAGTGGACAACCTATGGGTGTTGGGCGAATCGGTGCTCCAAGTCGCCCGTAATCCGCTCGATATCTATGCCGTTCCTGTGCAACGCTTTTTCACTTTCGTGCTGCCGTTGGCTTTTGTGGCTACCATTCCAGCCAAGGAACTAGTGCGTGGATTCGACTTAAATCTGCTTCTGCTAGGCTGTTTTTGGGGCTTGATAAGCTTCATTATCACCCGCTGGTTTTGGAACTTTGCCCTTAGGCATTACGCCAGCGCGAGCAGCTAGAAAGTCGACCGGCCAAAGCCGCCACCAACCGCCTGGCCCTGGGTTCCAACGCCAAACGGCGTATTGAACGGGAAGGCCTTCAACCTGATGTAGAAAGCGATCTGGGTGCCGCTTCGGAAGCCGGACGGATTATTTTGTATTTGCAAAATGGCCTCCGCGCAGTGCAAGTCGTAGGTCAGCGAAAGCTGTTCGGACGTGAAACTGTGGGTGTAGCCATCATAATCCAGCAAGCCACTTGCCTTTAACCGCCCCCACTTGAAGGCGTCGAAGAAAAGGTCCCACTCGCCAAACGTGTGCTGCGTGCCATCGTAACGGAATCCCGCGCTAATGAAGGTTGCCCCCGGTTTGTAGGCCATGTCAACCTGCACATTGCTGATGCCTTTCATGGTCGTATCATAGGTGCTAAGTGTTCGCAACTGGAAATAATCCACCGGGTGCCACTCGGCTCTCAACCCAACGTCTTGGTAAGGTGTGATACCCTCTTGATAGGAAAGGAGGTCGTAGCCGGATTGAGCCGCCAGAATAACCGAGCGGGTCGGCCGATAGCTGATGTCACTCGTAAATAGATTCGTTTGACCCTGCTTATCTTGGGCGACGGGAGTGAAGCCATGCTGCTGCAGGTAGCTGTAGTTCATGTCGAAAGCGGTATCTGGCCCCAACGTGTACCGCGTTCCTGTGTTCAGCCCGGTTGTGTATTCGGCAGTGCTGTCGCTGTAGAGCCCTTGCTGGAAAATCGTGTTTACGGTGTAATCGAACTTCTGGTCCGGATGATCTGGCTTCGTGTAGTCGAAGTCGAACACGCTTCGATAGATGTTTGAAATGCTTGTTCCATCAAAGGTTGGAGCGGCGAGCTGAGAAAGAGCAAGGTCGGTTGTAAAGGGAAATTCCTGGGCAAGTTTGGTGCTAAGAAGTTTGGTTGAGTCGCTCTTGAAAGTTATCTGCGGAGTCAAGTTCTCTAAACCAAATAGCTGCATGCCGTTGGCTCCGATAGGAACGCTTCGCACATATTGCAGTTCGGCGGTAGCCTTTTTCAGGTCGTCATTTGCGTCGAAGTTTACGGCCAAACTTTGGCTGTCGTAGTTGGTGGTGTCGTATCCGCCGCCGGAAGTGCTGCTGTCTGTATAAGCCACGCTTAAGTTGCTTCGAAGCAGGGTATTCCAAACGCGCGAATCGGTGAATGTAGCCGATTCCTGCAGCGAGTTAAACCCGGAGTACAGGCTTGAGTTCTGACTGAGAGCCAGTTGATCGAAGCTGCCATTCTTTTGGGGCACCGTCAGCTGTCCTCGAAAATTAAGAAGCGTACTTCCGGGAGACTGTAGATAGTCGTTGTTGGAATATTGAGCGTTTAGAGCAAGGTCTGTTTTTCCAAAATGCTCGTCGTGGTTGATGGTTAGATCCTGTTCGTTGGACCTACCGACGATCGTGTAGACCTCGCCGGAACCTTGCATCGTCTTGTTCTGATAGGCGAAATCAACGCCGAGTCCGGTTCCCAACTTTGAATATTCGTCGAACCTGCCGTTTAGGTCCAAGTTATTTCCGTGCACTGGAATTGGGATGTAGGTTTTTACATAATAGCCGGCAGTGGGGTCGTCGCCGACTTGCGGTGTGATATGGTTTTTCCGGTCATCCAAAGGGATTGAAAGATAAGGGATGCTGACGATCTTCTTATCCAAAATATAGAGCGTGACCCCGCGCATGATGATCCGCTTGCTTGGGCGCAAATCGATGTGCTTGGCATAGATCTTAAAGTGCGGATCGGGCAGGTCGCATGTGGTGATGTAAGAGTAGTTAGCAAAAACCTCCGCGCCACTTCCGTGAGCGGCAACGCCGTTCACGTAAACGTCGTCTTGCACGTCGCCATTGGGGAAGAACGTTGGCTTTAGGTCTGCTTCGGCCTGCTTTGAAATGAACGTGTTTTTCCGGAAGTCGATGGTGATGTCTTCACCGGTAACGGAAGAACTTTGCCCGATCAGTCTTACGTGGCCGGTAGCGTCAAAGATCAGCGAGTCCCGATAGCCATCAAGCGTGTCCCCGAAGAGATCGTAGCCTTTGTAGCGAATGTGGAAGCCACCGTCCACATGGACGTGGGTTCCAAGCTCGGTCGGCGTTCCCATTTGGAGGATACGCATCACTTTCTCATCGCTACCGTAATCGCGCGGAGGTGGCAAGTCCTGATTCTTACTTGGAAGAGGCGGAAATCCGGTCGGTTCAAACGGATTTGTTTGCTGCGAACCCGGCGTCGGAACCCCTTGCTTTTGCAACGCGCCAGCCACGCCAGCGATTGGACCATTCATGTTGACCTGCCCAATCGCCGCAGCACACAATGCAACGGCCCCCAAAACGAAGGCCCGCTTCATTCAAGTCTCCGCAAACCAAACAGAGCTAGGCCTACAAACAGAAGGTTGGGCAGCCAAGCCGCAATCAGGGGGCTCACCCAATGGTTCTTCCCAAATATCTCGGTTGAGATAATGAAGACGTTGTAGTAGAGCATGACCATCATGATCGACAGCAACACGCCCACAAAACCGCCGCCTCTGCCCAGCCAAACGGCAAAAACCGGCCCTACAACTGAGAAAACGTAACACGCAGCGGGCACACTAAAGCGTTCTTGATATTGGATCTCAAGCGGGGCCGTATCTTGCTTGAGAGCCCTTTGATCCTTTATCGCCTGGGTTAGCTGGCGCATCGACATTTCGGTGGGCTGAGCCGCGCCATAAAGGGCGTCGTTAATGTTGATCGGCTGGGTTATGACCAAGTCTTTGGCCGCAAAATCAAAGAATTCGTCACCCTTGAAACGCCAGCAGCGGGCGTTCGGAAAACGCCAAACCCCATCTTCGTAGGTGCCGCTCATGGCCGTAAAAACTCTGTATTCGTAAAGCTGAGGCCGTTCGACAAGGATCACATCGTCGAGCTGCAAGGTGTTATTAGGCTGCTTATAGATAGTGCGAATGCTGACGTCGTAGTCCTGCAGCGGAAAGGTCACATTCGACTTGAAGTCCGGCAATGCGCCCACGATCGCCATCCGGTTGCTCAGCTTCGAATATTCCTTTTCAGCGGGGGGCATTACCTTCTCAACCAAGTAGAAGTTTCCGACACCGACGAGCAACCCGAAGAAGGAGATCGGAAGGATGATCCGCAGGATCGATGCGCCGGCCGCCCGCATGGCTGTCAGTTCAGACTCGCGAACCAGCCGAGACATAGCCAGAGATGTTGCCAACGCCATTCCAACGGGGAGCGTCTGGTCTAAAAAGAATGGGGTCTTGTAAAGAAGCAGCTTGGCGATGGCCGGAAACGGAACCGACGACATCGAGAACGTCTTGAACATGAAGATCAAGAGGTTTGCCTGAAACATGAGGACGACCGCAATCGTGCCGATGACGAATGGCACGATCAACTCCTTGATCATATAGCGGTCAAGCTTCAAACGACGAATCCCCCTTTCCCTTGCGCAGGGCCAACCAAACTATTAGCGCTGAGCAACTTAAAAGCAAGACGACTACCACGCGGCTTTTATTCGGCAACATTCTGGATTGAGCGAGGGGAATTCCGACAATCGAAAGTCCGCCCGCGACCCAGATCATCAGCATTCTTCTAAAAGCGTTCGGCGCAACCCAAGATCCACGGGCATAATGCAGCAAAATCGGTGCGCGGCATTTGCCGCAAAACACTTCCCCAGCCTTGTTCTTGGCACCGCATTCGACGCAGGTGAGACCGGGAACGGGCTGAGCGATGGGATGCACCTGCCACTGCCTGAGCATGCGAAGTTCTTCCTCGTAAAGGGCGCGGGGCGCTTTATCGAGGGCGTTTGAAGCTAGGGTAATGGCCTGTGCGGTGTAACCGCGCTTGTAAAGCACCTTCGCTATCCGCATTTTTGCCTCGACGTTGTTTCGGTCCTTTCTCAGAAGGTCATAGGCCTTCTCGACCCGGCCCACATCAATCTTGGCTAGCTCCATTTTCTCGTGCTGGGCTCGAGCCATCGGTATCAGGATCATGGCTCCCAGGGCAGACGCGAGCAAGAAAGGAGCTAGATGCCGCGTGTTGGGCACGATTGCCAACCCGCCCAAGGTAAGAGCAATAATGACGCCTGCGATGCCGACGATAGGTTCTATTTCCCCTTGAATTGCCCACCCGACAAAAGAAAGAACCCCGATTATAACGGGGATCCAAATAAGACCGGCGCAGGCCAGATCAACGGCCGAATTGGGTTGGAACATCAAATATATGCTTAGGTGTGGGGGGGCGCACCAAGCAGCGCTGCTCCTGATGAGTTAGCTTTTTTTTGAGGGTCGTCTCCTTCGACAACCGCTTCTTCGCCTTGAATCGGTTTACCGAAACGAAACTTGGGCTCTTTCCCATTCAAAAGCCTTTTGACGTTCCCTCTATGCCGGTAGATCACGAAAATACAAAGCCCACAAAGCGCAAAAATGAGGGACAACTGCAGCTTGTAGAGAAACCCAAAAGGGATGAGCGATAGGGCCGCCAAAATCGAAGACAGGCTCACAAAACGAGTAATCGCCATGCAAACGATGAACACGCAAAGCGCACTGGCACCTACCAATGGACAGCTTCCAAAGAGGACACCCAGGCCCGTGGCAACCGCCTTGCCGCCTTTAAACTTAAGAAAAATGCTTAGGCAATGCCCGACTACCGCGCCAATACCCACGATGAACGCCGTTTGTGCGTTGTGGCGGAAAATGTAGAAGGCGGCCAGAGTGGGCAGGAAGCCTTTCAATACATCAAGCAGGAAAACAAGTAGACCAAGCTTGCTGCCAAGCGAGCGCGCAACATTGGTTGCGCCTATGCTTCCACTGCCAACCTTGAATATATCGATGCCTTGGGCGCGGGCAACCAGGAACCCAATGGGTATGGACCCCACAAAATAGGCAACGATAACACAGGCCGCTAAAACCATTTAAACGCCGAGCCGCTCCAGTCCCTCTAGATAAATGACGCGCACACTGTCGATGATTGCTTCATGCTCGCGCAGAAACTCATATCCGGAAGTTTTTCCCAGAGCCAAAGCAAGCTTATCCAGTTTATCTGGGTTCTCCGGTACCACGTCTGCCGTGAAGCCAAGCAGTGAGAGAAAGTTTCGTGTTTTAAGCAAATGTTCCCTCGCATAAAGCAGTTGGTCCCGCTCCAAAGCGTTGATAAGCTGGGCCTGCGCCATGCGTCTAAGCCGATCTTGAACCGTGATGTGCTGCCCAACCTGAAGCGCGGTTGGGTAACGCATTTCGTACAAGTGAACCAGCCAATCGATGTCGCTGATGCTTCCCCCGCCCAGTTTCACGTCTCGCTTCCAGTACTGTGGCTGAACCCGCTCGGTTTCGATCCGTTTCTTCATGTCGACTAGCTCAAGCAGGCGTTCAGGTGTAAGCGGCTCGGCATAAGCTGCCCTAATCGCTACTTGAAGTGAATCCGGATTGCCGAAAACGAGCCGCGACATACCGAGGGCGAACCGCTCCCACATTTCCATGCGCTCCAGTTCGTAGGTTCCGAATCCGGTGTGGCTCCTAACCAGCAACCCCTTTCCGCCCTCGGGTCTTAGTCGTAGATCTAGATCAGTCTTCCAGCCAAACCGCTTGAGGCCGTCCATTTCCGCCAAGAAATCCTGGGCTTGTTGTTCGGCAAGACCCTGGGGGATCTCGTCCGAGACAAGCAGTAGCAGGTCCAGATCGGAAACGACGGAGACGTCCATGCAGCCATAGCTGCCCAGCGCGATGATGTCGAACTTGCCGCCGACGGTCTTCGCGATTTCTATAATCAGCGAATCATATAGCTCGCTCAGGCTTCTGCCCAAGTTGAAGCTGGAATCAAGGGTCCAAGCGGAAGCCTTGTGCAACCACAGCAGATTTGCGTTCTTGGCAAACTCTATTGGCTGGGATTGGTCATAAGGAGGAAGCTTGGCCTCGAGTGGTTCTTCAATTTCGCCGCTCACGATGGCCTCGGTTACCGGCAATGTTTCGGCCAGCCTCGGAACTAAGCGCGGCCCGCGGTTAACGACTTCCTTCACCCGCGCAAGGCTGCCTTCGTTTTCCAAAAGGCTGCGGTAAAACTCCGCGCTTTCCGGCACGTGGTCGAACATTGCGCCAACAAGAGACCGCTCTTCGGAGTTCAGCCCTTGTAGTACCTGGTCGCGGGCCGTGGTTTCCGCCTTGCCGACTCCAATGTAAGAATCGTAGATGCCACGTATTCGCTTGCGCTGGAAGGAGAGCTCAGCCTCCAGCATGCTCCAGCGTTGCATGCCCATTAACCTGGCAAGGTGTTCTCTTGCCTCCGGTGTCGGCGGAATGGAGTGAGTCTGCTGGTCGTTCACCAACTGGCAGCGGTGCTCGACCTGCCTAAGAAAGATATAACCTTCTTCAAGGTGGGCTGCGTCATCGACGTTTAAAAAGGAAGCGCTCGCCAGCGCTTCGATTGCTTTTATGGTTGAAGCAACTCTTACGCTCGGGTGTCCAAAGCCGTGCGTCATTTGCAGAACTTGCGTTAAGAACTCAACATCCCTGATGCCGCCAGGTCCGCGCTTCAGATCGTCTTCGTTCGCAAACTCTTCGATTCGGTTGCGGGTTTCGAAAATCGAGGTAAGCGTGAACTCGCTCATGTATTTCGGGAAGCAGTGGCGCTCGATGAGGGCATCCCACCTCTGCCAGTATTCAGGGAGGCCGCAAATTGGGCGCGATCTTATCAGAGCCTGCGCCTCCCAAATCTCCGCATGCGATCGATAGTAGGCTTCCACCGCCTTCATAGAGGGCGAAACCGGACCGGAGTTTCCGAAGGGCCTTAGGCGCAGGTCTACTCTGTAAAGCGAGCCACGGCCCATGGTATCCGTAATGGCACGGCTGAACATCTCGCACAATCTGATCGCGTGGCGCTCCACGCGCTCATCGGCATCGTCCTGAAGGACATAAACTAGATCCACGTCGCTGCTGTAGTTCAGTTCGTGGCCGCCCAGTTTTCCAAATCCAGCGACCATAATGGGGCAGCCGTAAGAGAGCTGTTTTTGCTCGGAATACTCTTTCCAAACCGTTTCCAGGCAGAGTTCAAGAATTGCGTCAGCAAGGTCCGAGATTGCCGTCCAGACCAATTCCGGCTGTACCGCCCCAGCTAGGTCGCTTACGACGATGGGCAGCCGCCATCGCTGTTTGAGATATCGCAAGCGGTCCAGCTTATGAAGATAGCTGCCGGCGTTGGCAAGGAGCGCTCTCCCCTCCCTTCGAACCTCTTCTTTGTCTGGTAGGCGCGAGATCTCGGAAGGATCCGTGATGACGCTGGCGAGTTCCGGGTTCTGGATAAAGCTGTCCGCCATCGGCTGACTCGCGCCTAGAAGGTCGATTAAAAGTATCGCCAAACGTGGCGAAGAAGCCAAATGGGTTAGGTAGGTGCCAGGGTTAGAAGTTTGCGCCAACCACCTTTCTAGATTGATAAGGGCACGGTCAGGGTCAGGCGACTCGGCAAAGGCTGTCTTCCAGAATTGGCTTAAATCCAAATCGGTATAGGTTTGCAGCCGTTCCTTATATTTTTCCGCTTGCAACTCGTCCTGAAACAACCTCACGCTTCCGTATTTTTACTCGTTCGACTACGTTCTTCCTGCCTGCCAACTCTTCACCTCTCCCGAGAGGAGAGGTCGCTGAGGTACGAAGCGGGAGAGGCTCGAAAGACAAAACTCGTAACCCTGATGACTAAGCGCCTACGCGCTTCCGTCTTGATCTTAGCTCTTTTCGACGATTCTCCGGTCCCCCATGTTTGAACCAGCGGCAATATTGGGTGATCGGGCATTGCTCGCAGTGCGGAACAGGGGCTTTGCAAACCGCTCGACCGTGATGGATAAGGTCCATGTGGAACCGGAAGGCCAATCCCTTTGGGACGACTTTGAGGAGCAAATCGTGGGCTTTGCTTTCTCCGCTGTTTTCGGGGATGAACCCAACTCGCCAAGTCACGCGGTAGACGTGGGTGTCGACGGGAAGGATGTCCATATCCAAGCTAAAACAAAGGACAATCGAGGCCGTTTTAGGCCCGATTCCGGGTAGCTCCATCAGCCAGGCTCTGGCTTCAAGAGGCTCCATGGTCCTTAAGTTATCCAGGGTGTAGTCGCCGTTCTTTTCTTTGATCTCGGCGAGACAGCGAATGATGTTTTTGGATTTTTGGTTAGCAAGGCCGGCAGCTTTGATCACTTCGGCCAGTTCCGGCTGGCCGCGGTCTATAAGGTCTTGCCAGTCTTTGTAATGCGCCTTGAGGCGGTGGAACGCTGGAAAGCTGTTGAGGTCGCTGGTGTGTTGACTGAGGATGCAGCTAACCAACTCGTCCATCGGTTCGAATCTTCTGGTGTTTTCGGGCAGTCCGTAGGCAGCCTCCAGTATCTCTAGGATTTGGAGGACGGGCTTACGTGTTGGCAAGAGGAGAGTTTATCGCAGTCGGGCATGGGCTGTGATGGGGACCCCGACTCCGTCGCGAAGCTCTGGTCTACGGAATTAGGTAAATCCCCTCCGTCGCGAAGCCATTATTACCAGAGCTAACGCGACGGAGCCGGACAACTCAGGACTCGCCAAGAATCTTCATCAGCGTCTCCGTGTTCCTAATCGTCTCGGCCGGGGTGGTTCCGTTAAACTCTTCTCCAGCCACCAATGCCGCCAAAGCATCAGCTTCCAGCGCGAAACCGCTGCCAAACCGCGCCTCGTGTCTAATCGATTCATCTCCAGCACGAACCACAAAAGAAGATTCATCCGCGTTATCGGTATGGTTTGGATAACCATACTCAATCACCCCACCAGACCCAACAATGCATGCCCCACGGTAGAACTGCGATTCAAAGCTGCACCACACAGAGGAGCTTCTGCCCTCGCCGTAGGTCAGCATCGCGTGGGTAATGAAATCGACTTGCCCTTTCATTCGCACGGTGGAAACAATGGAACCCGGCGCAGCATCAAAAACCGCGTTGGATAGGTTCACCACATAGCTACCCACATCCCAAACCGCGCCGCCACCGATCGATGCATCCAGGCGAACGTCGTTCGGATGGTTCATTGTGAAGCCAAAGCCGGCCGTCACCGCCAGAATCTCGCCCAGTGAACCGGCCCGAATAAAATCCAAAACGGCCAAAGTTTGCGGCTGGAAGCGAAACGGAAACGCCTCGATCAAATGAACACCGTTTGCGCGTGCCGCCGCAAACATCTCTTCCGCATCCGCCACCGAAAGCGCCATCGGCTTTTCGCAAAGAACATGCTTCCCGGCCGCAACAGAGCGCAAAGACCACTCTTTGTGCATTCCATTGGGTCCGGCTATATAAACGGCGTCCACCAAGTCGCTCGCCACCAACTCTTCATAAGAGCCAAAGGCATTCGGAATAGCATGCGCGGAAGCAAAGGCTTGCGCCTTGCCAAGTTCGCGGCTACCGATCGCCACAACTTCGCAGCGCTTCATCGAAGGGGCTGATTCAGCAAAAGAGCCGGCGATGCGGCCGGCTCCTAAAATCCCGATTCTCATTCGGTCCATTCCACCGATTATGCAGAATGGCGGCTATGGAAGATAGCGTCTATTGCCCCCAAGCGCTTTTCTGCCCACCAAGTTGTAAACAACAATGCCAATAAGGGCCAAAACTCCGATGGGAACTAGCACACCCCATATAACGTGCCAAACAATGGCGAGTAGCTTCAGCACGAGGCCGAGTACGACGACCGATGCGATAATCACTAAAGCTAGTTTTAAACTTCCCGACATCGTATCTCCTGAGTTTCTGTAGCGTGGACGGTTCATTGTTCGACTTCCTACCTAACTGTACAGCAATTGTTGGCCGGCAGTTCGGTGAGCAAGACTTTGCTGGGACCTTTGACCCTCTACTCTCTTTAGGACGTAAAATAGCCCCATGCCGCTCACTTCATTTATTGCGCTCACGTTGGCGCTCCAGGGCCAGGCCACGCTGCCCACAACTGATCCGGGCCAGATCCCCGAAATCACGCGAGACACGTACGGGGTCCCGCACATCGCCGCCCCGAACTGGGAGCAGGCATTTTTCGACGACGGCTATGCCGTCGCCCAAGACCGTCTTTGGCAAATGGAAGTGAGCCGCCGTCTTGCCCAAGGCCAGATGGCCGAGGTTTTTGGTTCCCGCTATGTTAACAGCGATACCGAGGTGCTCCACTTCGCCTATACCGAAGATGAGTTGCAGAAGCAGTTGGATGGCTTGAGCCCCCGCGTGAGGTCAGCCATGCAAAGTTATACGGCTGGCGTGAATGCTTACATAAAAGAGGCGACGGCGGCAAAGAAACTTCCTAAAGGCTACTCGGATGCCGGTTTTGAGCCCAGACCATGGACGGAAATGGATTCTGAGGCCGTAGCCATTCGGCTCTATCAGCTTTTTGGGCGCGGAGGGGCCGGTCAGCTTCGCAACTGGGCCGTTTTGCAGTATCTCTCGGGGCAGCCCCATGCGAAAGCGCACTATTTGGATATCTTCAACGATCTGTCTTGGCAGGTCGATACCCGCGCCATCCCGACTCTGCCTCCTTCCGAAGATCCACAAAGGGACAACCCTCCGTTAAAGGTAAGTTTCTCGCAAAAAGATACAGAAAATCAACTCGCCGCCTTGCCCAAGCTAAGCATTCTGGATCTGCTGCCAGTTATCCAACTGGCGGAAAAGTCGGAATCCAAAGTGGTAGCCGAGAACGAGCATGTGCCCTTTCGAACCGGAAGCTACTGCACGGTGGTTGGTCCCGAGCGCTCTGCGCTTGGTTTTCCCATTCTTATGAATGGCCCTCAAATGGGGTTCAGCACGCCCAGCATCGTTCACGAGATCTCGATCGACACGCCAGATATGAGGATCGCTGGAATGGATGTGCCCGGCGTGCCTGGGGTGGTTATCGGCATCACGCCCGTTTTCGCCTGGGGTCTTACCAGTGGCGTTGCCGACACGCAAGATATCTATGCCTTTAAGGGCGAAGGCGATGGCTCGTATCATTACGGCAGCCAGGTGAAACCCACGGAGACGGTTCACTTTACGATCAAGGTGAAAGGCGCGGCCGATAAGACGGTTGACCAAGTGCGAACCATGTTCGGCCCCGTTTTGCTCCACTCGCACGATTGGTTTTTCGCCCAGCGCTCGGCTTACGAAGGCGTCGAAATGAAATCTTTGGAGGCTCAGTTCGGGTTGTACTCGGCCAAAACTGCAGACGATGTTGAGAAGGCGATCAGCGTCTCGACCATGAACTTTAACTTCTTTTACGCGATGAACACGGGCGATTTCGGCTGGAGGTATTTGGGAAAGGTGCCCAACCGCGCCACCGGATTTGATCCTCGCATCCCCATCATCGCTTCGCCGGCAACGGATTGGAAGGGCTTTTTAACTTTGGACCAGATGCCGCATATGCGCAACCCGCACGCGGGAATTATTGCGAACTGGAACAACAAACCCACCGAATGGTGGCCCAACTACGACACCCC
Source organism: Fimbriimonadaceae bacterium (assembly GCA_036502005.1). Lineage (GTDB taxonomy): Bacteria > Armatimonadota > Fimbriimonadia > Fimbriimonadales > Fimbriimonadaceae > DASXZH01. The sequence continues at coordinate 12,654 of DASXZH010000001.1, read as the reverse complement.
AACCTGGGGTCGCATTTTCCACAACGAGACCCTGCTTGATCAGCTTAAGAAACCGAAACTGGACTCGGAAGACGTGGAAGCGGCCGCCTATAACATCGCGCGCTTCGATGAGACGGCGAAATACTTTATGCCTTACGCGGCTTCCATCCATGCTCCAAAAGGGCTCGCTAACGGCGAGGCGGCCGAAAAGTATTTAAAGGCCTTTGATGGCCGGTTGTTAAACGGCTCCATTGCCGCAGAGATCTACCTCTATTGGAAAGCTTCTCTTCGCGCTGCGATTTTTCAGGGCACCACCGGCGATTTCGGCACTGGGAATATTTTTAACCTAGTAGCTCAGCCGACGGTAATGCTGAACGCTTTGCAGAAGCGAACGAAGACAAACTTTCTTGGCGCGCGATCTGCTGCCGAGGTCGCTCAGGAGACTTTTGAAGACGCAGTGAAGGAAATCACCCACGCCAGAGGGAAGGATGTGGCCAAGTGGGGTCTGGCTATAAACGGAATCAACGTTCCGGGCCAAGCTCCAATACCTTATTCGAACCGGGGCTCCTATATTCAGATTGTGGAGCTGATGGGGCTTCCTCACGGTCGGAACGTTATGCCTCCCGGCGAAGCGGAGGAGGGCGAGCATCAGCTCGACCAGGTGAATTTAGCGAGGGCGTTTACTTATAAGTTGTTCGAGCTATGGAGACCGTGAGGGACAACTTAGCCCTTTCACGCAGGGTAGGTTCGAGAATCGCCCCATTATTACTTCGAACCACTAGGCCACGGATTTCGCCTGCTCGACGCAAAGCCGTTTCCCATGGCTCAGACCCTTCCAAGACTTAAATAGACGAGTCCGAACGCCTTTTGGAAATCCTTTTGCCAAGTCGGTTCGAGTAGCCTCAACATCAGGCCATGCGTTCACCCTTGCCCTCTGCTCCAACGAATCGAAATCTTCCGGACCGGCAAACCCTTTAAGCGTCGCATTGAGTTCGGCCTCGAGTGCAGCGTCTAAGGGCTCTCCCGAACCCAACTTGGGATTGGCCCGAGCTTCATGGACGGCAGAGGTGCGATTTCTTCTCAGCACCCGCAATGCAGACTTGGCTCTATGATTTTCTTCAGCGTTTTCTAGAGATGACTGAGTGAGCACTTCCCTCGCGATCGTAATTGCTGCCGACCGATTTAATGATGAGAAAATAAGATCCGCTTCAGAAGTCCTTTGCTCCAAAAGGGTGCGGGCGTCCTCCTCGAGCTTTAGGGGGTTGACAGACTTCATGGCCCTGATGACGAGCCTCTGAACATGGGCGGACCGGTTACGCTTTCCCGGTGCAACTTCGTCGTCATACAATTGGTTAATATCGAAGTAGCGTCCAAGAGAGGCCGCGCCACGAAGGCCACCTGTGTATTTTGCAAAAATGGGTTCTACAGGAATTAACTCATCGCCCTCTTTGAAGTAAGGATCTAATAAAACTTCGCCGGGATCTCCAAGCCATGGCATGTACTTGCTTTGAGATGGAGGCCTAATGCCTAATTTGTCTTTACCGTAAGTGAAACCAAGTTGTTCGAGTTGCTCGCTAATAAAGGTCAGGCCCGTAGTTGCCTCCCATTCGGTTCTGCCATGTGTCCTAAAATCATCCGAATAGTGGCTAACCCACTGACCGTAGCGCTTGATAGCTCTGTCAAGAGGGGTCAGAAGCAGGCGAGAGATCATGTCTGAAGTGCTGTAGCCCTGAGGCAAGCCCACTTTCCACTTGCCCTCCAAAGCAATAATTTTATCTACCAACTGTGCAGGAACGCCTAGAGTTGATAGCGATTCAAGGTGTGCTGAGTTGACAAATCCGTAGTAATTACGAATATCAATAACCGCTACATATTTTTCCTTTTTCGTTGAGAAGACGGGAGGTTGACCCTGAAAAGTTAATCCAACCGTCCTTTCGAAAAAGACCCTTACCCCGGACGTCCTTAAGATTGGTTCGAGGCTGCGCGGCGAAGGATATTTGCTCGAACCCACTTGTGAGTTCTAAATAAAACGGCCAAAGTTCCTGTCCCACCTCGCACCATTCGTGGGCATCGCCGGGATGAAGGTGAGCACCCGGCCTTAGTCCCCCACCGAACTTTGGCGTTTCGACGATATGTAGCGGCCGCTCGTCCCCATCCGGATAGCACGACGGCAGAAGCAAATCTAGCTCCCGCTTCGAGTTTGCGTATCGAACTACCGGTCGGAACGATGCTCCATTGAAGAAGTCCGATTCGCCTAAGTCGTAAGAGTAGAGATCTAAAGCGTTGAAATTATTCCCATTGTGTAAATCCGCCGGCAAAGAAGGGTTTCATCTACAGGTTCATTCCGTTACGCTGCAGATCAAATGATTTTATCCGAAGCTGAGCCCTTACATGTTGATGGCCACCCCGGAGAATTAAATTCTGAGCCGTTCTGGCGCAATTCCGGGCGGGCCTACGCGGGGTTTCTACTTGAGTTTTTTAGGTGCCCACCCCGCTCGATCTTGCAAGCATCCGATAACGGCAGGCCTGAGGTAACGGCAACGCCATCGGCTCCTCGTCCCCCAAGCCTGTACGCCGTGATCTGGCCGTCCTTCCAACCCACATCGACTGTTATCCCGCCAACAGCTTTCAAGCCCTTCACAGAACCTTCTAATGCCCAAGACTTGGGTAAGGCGGGCAGCAGCTTAACCCAGCCGGGACCACTTTGCAGCAGCATCTCCGCAATGCCGGCGGTGGCCCCAAAGTTGCCGTCGATCTGGAAAGGCGGATGGGCGTCGAACAGGTTCGGATAGGTCCCGCCCCCGTCTTCCATGTCGTAACCCTTCGCTTTGGTGGTCTTGAAAAGCCGCTTCAGGATCAGCCAAGCGTGGTCGCCATCGTGCAGGCGCGCCCAGAAGCAAACCTTCCAGGCAAGGGACCAACCGGTGCCCATATCGCCCCGACGTTCCAGGGTAACGCGGGCGGCTTGGGCCAGATCGGGCGTTGCATCAGGCGTGATTTGATTTGCCGGATAGAGGCCGTAAAGCGGCGAACAGTGCCGATGGTGAACATCGACCTCTTTGTAGTCTTCCAGCCACTCCATAATCTGGCCAAACTTGCCAATTCTGGTTGGCGCCAGCCGCTCGCGCGCTTCGCTAAGCTTTTTGCTAAAGTCACCATTCTCGCCAAGAAGCTTGCCCGCCTCGATCACGTTGGTAAACAGCTCGCGAATGATCTGGTTATCGATCGTCGGCCCCATACAGGTTTCCACCTGGTCTCCGTTGTCATCGATGAACGCGTTCTCCGGCGAGTTGGAGGGTGATGTGACCAGCCAATGGTGGCTCGGCTCCTCGGTAAGCATGTTCAGGTAGAACTGGGCCGCTTCCTTCATAACCGGGTAGGCCTTTTTGAGATATGCGGTATCGCCCGTGTACTCGAAATGACGCCAAAGATCTTCGCAGAGCCAGCCGGATCCGTTGCTGGTCGAGCCCCAATCCGCGCCTTCGCCAGGCGAAGTGAACAGCCAGGGATTGGTGATCACGTGGGCCACCCAGCCGTCGGAATTGTAATAGGCCTTGGCAGTCTTACGGCCATTCGGCACCAGCTTTGGAATGAAGTTGAGCAGCGGCTGATGGCAATCGGAAAGGTTGCAAACCTCGGCCGGCCAGTAGTTCATTTGGATGTTGATATCCAAGTGGAAATCGGCGTTCCACGGTGTTTGCAGTTCCTCCGCCCAAATGCCCTGGAGATTGTTTGGCAGAGGGCTGTCGGGGCGGGAGCTTTGGATAAGTAGATAGCGGCCAAAGTTGAAGTAAAGCGCGGCCAGAGAGGGATCATCTTCGGTTTGGCTCTTTGCCAACCGGTCTACGGTTGGAATCGGCGTTGTTGGCCCGCCCGGAAGGCGCAAACTCACGCGGTGGAAAAAATGCTGATAATCCTTAATGCTCGCCACTTTTAGCTTCTGGTAGGTCTGGTTTAGAGCATTGGTCATCCGCGAGTGGGCAAGCTCTGCGTAGTTTTTATCGAACATGTTGGTGCCAGCGGTGAACAGCAGAGTCGCTTGGTCCGCCCCCTGCACGTGGATGCCGTTGCCGTCCACGGTGGTTGTTCCGCCATCTACTTGCACGCCTAATCGGCCCTGGAACTTAACGCCCTCGATGTTTGGGTTGCCGCTTTCGAGTTGTCCTTCTATAACGTACTGGCCGTTTTCGAAACTTGTTGTGGCTCTTTCGGGGCGGGTGAGCTTGGCGTCGAAAGTGATTTTGCCCTTTTGGCTGGCGCCGAAATGGTAGGCGATGACCTGGGCAGGGGCCGAAGCCAGCGCCTCGCGGTGGTAGGAATCGCCGTTATCATCCCAATCCGTGGTGGCGATGGCTTTGTCGAGATCTAGGTCCCGTCGGTAGTTGGTGGGCTCGCCGCCGGGACTCGTGATTTCCAGATTCCCGAAAACCTGATAGCAGCCGTAAGGTCCACTTTTGCCAGAGCCTTGCCCGGATCCTGGTCCTTTGCAAACAAAATGCGCCTGCAGGAGTTTTTGCGCTTTTAGGTTTTGGCCTTGCAGGAGCAGTTGCCGTATTTCTGGGAGGTATTGATAGGCGGTTGGGTCATCGGAATCCTGCGGCGACCCGGAATACATGGTGGATTCGTTGAGGACGATTTTTTCGTTTGTAGTCCCACCGAACACCATGGCACCAAGGCGGCCGTTGCCAAGCGGACTTGATTCGAAGAACCGTTCGGCGGGGTGGTCGAACACCACGTGAAGGCTGGAATCGTAGGCGGGCATGGAGCTTAGGGCTAAAACTGAGACGACAATGAGGGGAATCAAATTGTGATTCTACACTCGCCGAATATCCAAGCCTAGAAAAAGGGCCGGTTTAAAAATGAGACCGTCAAGGAGTTAGGTTCAGGCGACCCGTCACGGCATAACTGCCCTGGAGCCCGGGCCCTCCTATAGGCGATGCACCAATTCCGGAATTTACAATGTAGTTCAGCTCAGTTTCTAATCTCTTTGACACATTCTGATCGGTAATCCCGCTAGTTGCATCAATGTAAACGAGTCCGGCCAAATCGGTTGGAATATCCAAACCCTTCTTATAGATCAGGAGGGTTCTGCCGCTTTTGCGACCGAAGGTTGCGATGAAATATCCGAGTTCAAGCCAGACATTTGCTCGAGCAGTGTTATAAGACACGCCCGTTGTTGTTTTGGCCTCGTCGTCAGGTGTGAGAAGCACCACCGCTATGTTGCACTTCGCCGATTCCTCCTCGAACTTCTCGATCACCGTGCGTCCTGCGCTCGCGACACCGTCAAGAATCAGAGGCTCAGCCATCCCCAACGTGTTTCTAAGGTGATGAGTAATCTGGTCTCGAAAAGCATGATCATGCCCGTGAACTATGAATGGTTTTATAGATGGGTAGAGCGCCATTCTTACTTAGGCCGCGCCTAACTCAGCTTGTCCCAACTCGTTTTCTAGGCTCTCTTCGGTTGCTAGCGATGTCGGCAAAACGAAATCGTCCCGATTGTCCTGTGACGGATCCAACATGATGAATGCGCGTGATTTGAGCAGAGCAACAGCCTCATTCCACTTTCTTGCGAACTCAGGGACCTCGGGGTTTGCGTGTCCGATTATCTCGAATGATCGCAATGCTGAAAGTTGAAATGGGTAATAGCTGACCTTCCAATTTCTCTCTTGCGGGGCCATGCCATCATTTCTGATTAGCAGGTCCATGATGAGTCTCGCGAGCTCTTTTGAAGTAATCGCCCGCTGCTCCTCAAGGGATATCGGCAATTGTCTCATAGGCCGAAGAATACCTCTCGGTTAACCTACGCCAAATTACCAACCGGTAAATTATGCCAAGTGGATTTATCTTATTTGGCAGCCTCATACGATGCTGTCTTGATTGGCAGCGGGCACAATGGCTTGGTTGCCGCCGCCTACTTGGGGCAAGCTGGGAAATCTGTGCTCGTTCTGGAGCGGAACGGGACCCTCGGCGGGGCGACCGCCTCGCAAAAAGTCTTCCCCGATTACGACGCGTGGCTTTCGCGCTACTCTTATTTGGTTTCCCTTTTTCCGCAGAAGATCGTTGACGACCTAGGCCTCACTTTTGAAACCAAGCGACGAACTACAGCCTCTTTTACGCCTTACAAAGATGCGAGCGGCAATCCTAAGGGCTTGGTACTTTCCAATGTCGATCAAAACAGATCGATGGAATCGATTCGCGAAATGACCGGCAGCGACAAAGCCTGGCATCGCTATCAAAAGTTGATTGATCTAGAAACGGCGATTGCTCAAAAGGTTTGGCCAACCATGTTGTCCCCGCTCAAGAGCCGCGCAGAGTTTAAGAGTTTGATGTCTTCCACAAAGGAAATTGAAGCTTGGCAGTCGTTTATCGAGGAACCGCTTGGCCAAGTGATTGAGAACTACGTTGAACACGACGCTCTCCGTGGCCTAGTCATGACCGACGGCAAAATCGGCGCCCACACCCATCCTCACGATCCCAGCCTGCTTCAGAATAAGTGTTTCCTCTATCACGTGATTGGCGGTGGAAACGGCGAATGGCGTGTACCCGTTGGCGGAATGCGCTCTCTCGTAGATTCCCTTCTCGCAGTCTGTCGGCGCGGCGGCGTGCAAACTCAAGCCAATTCACAAGTAACAAACGTAGAACTTGGCCCGAATAAGCATACGGTTACCTTCCAGCACGAAGGCAAGGATCAAGAAGTCAAGGCAACCCATGTGCTGGTCAACGCAGGGCCCAAAAACCTTTGCTAAGCTCTTTAACCGCACCTGGCAACCAGCCGAAACCGATGAGGGTTCGGTGGTCAAGATCAACATGCTCCTCAAACGGTTGCCGCAACTCAAGTCGGGAGTTGAGCCGAAAGAAGCGTTTGCCGGGTCATTCCATATCGATGAGGGGTATGCCGAGATGCAGACCTCGTACGAAGAATCCAAAGTCTGCAAGATCCCCAACCCCGCTCCCGGCGAAATGTATTGTCACACGCTCACCGATCCCTCCATCCTTTCGCCCGAACTCCAACAGAAGGGCTACCACACCCTAACCTTATTCGGTCTAGATATGCCCTATCGGCTCTTCGAGCAAGATCACCACGCCAGAAAGGAAGGGGTGAAACAACTCTATTTAGAGGGCCTCAATCGGCTCTGTGCGGAGCCCTTCGAGGACTGCCTAGCACGCGACAATGAAGGCCAGCTCTGCCTGGAAATCAAAACGCCGCAGGATTTGGAGAAAGAAGTCGACCTCGATCAGGGCAACATCTTTCACGACACGCTTTCCTGGCCCTTCGCAGAAAACCCGGAAGATGCCGGCACATGGGGCGTGGAAACAGAATTCCCCCGTGTGTATAGGGCTGGTGCTTCAGCGCTACGCGGCGGTGCGGTCAGCGGTATTCCAGGTCACAATGCGGCAAAGTGCATCCTTGGCGATTGAGAAATGTACAATGTAACCGATGAGCGAAATCTATTTCGAGGTACGCGAATCTCCCGAAGGGGGCTACAAGGCAAATGCGCTCGGCGCGTCCATATACACGCAGGGCGATAACCTAGAAGAAGTAAGGTCGAATATCCTGGAGGCGGTCGAATGCCATTTCGATGCTCCGGAAAGGCCAAAATGGATTCAACACATTGTAGTGGGTAGTAACTAGGCCGGGGCATTGACGTTTATGAGGGTCGGCCTGGGAATTTCCGCAGCCACAAATCTCTCCCGGATGGAGAGGTCGGTGAGTCCGCGAACCGGGAGAGGCTCGCACCACGAACCTTAAAGAATCGCCCTTTACTCCTAGCTTTAACGCTGATAACTGAAAGGGCCTATGACTCGCTTTGCTCTCACCAATCCCAAAGGTAGACTCAACCCCGTATGAGTCTTCCCACTTCCGCTTACGCAGTCCTTTCTGAATCCGCCCCATTGGCACCCTGGAGCTTTGATCGAAGAGAGCCCGGTCCCAACGACGTTTTGATCGAAATCCTTTACTGCGGGGTGTGCCACACCGATATCCATTTTGCCCGCGGGGAGTGGCGAAACTCGATTTATCCAATGGTGCCTGGGCACGAGATCGTAGGAAAAATTAGCCGAGTCGGGTCAAGCGTAACCAAGTGGAAGCCCGGCGATACGGTTGGTATAGGCTGCTTTGTAGATTCCTGCCGAACCTGCGCAGCTTGTAAAGCTGACGAAGAACAATACTGCGAAAAGGGCGCCACCTTTACTTACAATGCGCCCGAGAAAAACGGAACCGGCAACACGTTTGGCGGCTATTCCACTCAGATAGTGGTGGACGAAAACTATGTTCTGCGCATTCCCGATTCCCTGCCGCTGGATGCCGCTGCCCCTCTCTTGTGCGCTGGAATAACCACCTATTCCCCGCTTCACCACTTCGGTGTGAAGCCCGGTATGAAGGTTGGAATTGTGGGCCTGGGAGGTTTGGGCCACATGGGAGTGAAGTTCGCCCACGCAATGGGCGCCCATGTCACCGTGCTGAGCCATTCGGATAAGAAGAAAGACGATGCCAAGCGCCTGGGCGCGGATGCCTACCTGAACACCAGCGATGCCGAAGCCTTTGCTGCCGAAGCTGCGACCTTCGATTTCCTTCTTGATACGGTTTCTGCCGCCCACGATTACAACGCCTACCTGAACCTGTTGAAGCTTGATGGACGCATGGTAATTGTAGGCGTTCCAGAACCTTCACCGATCTCTGCCTTTTCCTTACTGGCAAAGCGGCGTTCGCTTAGCGGATCGCTTATTGGCGGCATCAAAGAGACCCAAGAAATGCTGGATTACTGCGCGGAGAAGGGGATTGTTTGCGACATCGAACTGATCCAAATGCCCCAAATCAACGAAGCCTACGAACGCATGCTCAAGAGCGACGTCCGCTATCGGTTCGTGATCGATATCGCGAGTTTGAAGTAGATGCTTCGAGTCTGCTCGTTCCTGTTTATCTTCGCTCTATCTATGATGCAAGTTCTCGCTCAACAGGCTCAGGTTCCCTTCGAATCGGATATTGAGCATTTCGAAGCGCAGGACGCGGTAAACCCGCCGAAACCTGGCGGCATCGTATTTGTGGGCAGTTCAAGCATCGTTCGGTGGGAGGCACTCAAGACGGACTTCCCCAAATACAACTGCATTAACCGCGGCTTCGGCGGGTCGGCGGTAAGCGACAGCGTTCGCTTCTGCGACCGAATCGTAACGCCTTACAAACCAAAGATCATCGTCTTTTTTGCGGGAACCAACGACATCGCTGAGGGCAAATCGGCGGATACGGTTTTTGATGACTACAAGCAGTTTGTGGCAAAGGTGAGGGCCAAGCTGCCGGAAACCAAGATCATCTATATTTCTATCTCACCCGCCCCCTCCCGCTGGGTGCATATCGATGATATGAAGAAGGCTAACCGGCTGATAAAGGATTTCTCCCATCACGGGCATAACCTGCTTTTTATGGATGTTTTCGACCAGATGCTAACCCCTACCGGCGGCCCGAGGCCGGAGCTTTTCGTGGAAGATCAACTACACATGAACCCGATGGGCTACGCGATTTGGGTGAAGAACCTAACGCCGATTTTGGCGCAGCTTGTAAAGTAGGCATCGGTTCTTGTGCCTACCCGGATTATTAGTCCAAACCTAGGTCAGGCTGGGACATTTCCAGAACCAGCCTAGTTAACCTCTCTGCGCAGATAGTTTCGTCCGTCTTTATCTTAGCCAGAGTAGAGCTAGTCCAGTCGCTATGCGGAGTATTCCTGAGATAGGCTAACGATTTAGACAGGGAGGTCTTTACCGCGGAATAGCTTATTTTCTGCTTGAATGCTAACAGATTTGAGTCTAAGTATCCATGGCTGCTAATCCCAGACTCTCTGCAGCTCAAAGAAATTGGACAGCCGTCCGGCCCCAGATACTCGGGCAGGAACGGGCAAGGCTCTTTGTCCCAGGCCAGTATCGATGCAAATACTAGCCACCACTGCGCTCGCCCTAGCGACGAAACGTCCAGTAGATTGTCTATTGCCCCGTTAATAATCGGTACGGACTGGCCAAGTGAGCTAAAAGACCCAAGCGGTCCGTCAAGATTGAAGGGCTCGTCCTCATAGTGATCGCCGATGTCTGTTGATAGGGAACCACCCCAAGCATCTACGCCCTCAATATAGGCGTCGATCATCCAAGCAAATATTTGGGACCTGCGCCCATCATCCATCATCTTAAAAAGACACTGGCCAGTGTCGATCGCGCGGTAGAAATCAGTTTCTCCGCTGCTCGGTCCCCCTCTGCGGCTAAGCTGTCCCTCCCACCATTTAATCAGAAAGGCCGGAAAAAGATAGTCGAATAGGTCCTGTTGTAGATCGACATAGCAGAGGTCCAAAAGGTAGGCCCAATAGTCGCTCCGGCCTATTTCATGCCATGGCTTACGCGCGGTTTCAATCAGCAGTTTGGGCATGTAATCGAATTGAGCCTCAGTTATGATCTGGGGAGAGCTAGGGTACGCAAAAACCTCAGTTAAACGCTTCACCATCGGGCGGGCATAGAATTCGTCGCTCACGACCTACTATGGCTCAGAACGCACTCTTTAGTTCGGCTTTCAGCAGCGCATCAATATGCCGCTTCTCATGATCGACCAATCGCTTGGTTAGAGCCCGCGCGGTTAGTATCCTTTTTGGAGTTTGTAGCTCTTTCGCTGGGTCGACCTCGGCGAGGAGTGAGCTTCATTCTGCGCGCTTTTTTTGGAAGCGGTTTAGAAGTTCCTGCCATGTCACCGTACCGAATCCAAACTTGCGAAACAACGGATCGGGGTTGATCGGTATCGACCCGCGTGTTTTCCCCTCTTTCAGTTGCCGAATGTATGGAATCCAAGCCGTCTGGCAGGCAGTTAAATGGCCCAGCGTTCGATGAGCGGATTCCCGGCAAAACTTGGCAGAAGGCATCGGATCGGCTGGCGCCATTTGCGATAAGCGCCTTTCATTCTCATCGAAGAGTTCGAGAGTCTTTTTCCAAGAAGTCTCGTTCATGACCTTGCGATAGCGTTGGCTATCGTCACGATAACCTCTATGTTCTTTAGCAGTTCCTTTGGCAAGTTGTGCCTGTTCGCGAGATACTCCGGGCTGTTGTAGGAAATAAACACCTTGCCTTTCTCGTCTTCCGCGATAAGGATTTTCAATGGCAAATCAAGGGCGGACGATGGCGAAGCCAGCATGAGCGGCGTTCCCGCCGCCGGGCTTCCAAATATAACCAACTTGGTGTTCGGCATGGCGAGCCCTGCCTTGGCAGCCTCACCGCTGTGATCCACCGCCGCGAAAACCGTTACGCCCTTCGCCTCCAACATGTCAAGCAGCTTCGCCACCGTCTCATCCACCGAATGGCTGCTTTCCAAAGTTACAATGCCGTTATCCATGGTCCCCCTAAGCAAAGATTACTCGGGTAAGACATGGATATATGGTCTTAGACCTTTCCAACTTTACCGAGCCGCTGGCCCGGACGCCGCGCATGTTACGGGCCATTATCGAGGGGCAACCGGATTCGTGGCTGGACAGCCGTCACGGGCCCGAACTGCTGAGCCCGAGGCAGACTGTGGCGCACTTGATCTTGATTGACCGCGAATCATGGGTTCAGCGCATCCGGCGCGCCCTTACTGGGGAATCCACACCCGCCTTGAACATAGAGGAAGATGAACTCCTGGCCACCGCAACAGTTGCGGAATTGCTCACCGAGTTCGAAAAACTGCGGCCTCAGCGAATACAAGAACTGAAAGACCTCCAACTAACCGAGGAGGACTTCAAAAAGCCAGGCACGCACGCCCGCTTCGGGCCATTCATTGTAGAAGAATTGCTAACCACCTGGGTCGCCCACGATATTTATCATATGGGGCAGATCTTCAAATCCTATTCCGCGCAGTATGTGGGCAAAATTGGCCCATGGCAAAACTTCTTAAACCTGCCTCAATTCAACTAAACCTATGAGCAAACCGCATTTCGATATCGCCCCCCTTCCCGTTTATCCGGAGCCCTACGCCACCTTGCTGTCCACCCTTCAGGATAGTTCCAGAGAGTGGCGAGATGAGCTTGGCGAGCCAACGCCCGAACTTATTGTCTGGCAGCCCTATCCCAAGGGCTACAGCATTGGAGGGGTGCTGCTCCATATTGCGGAAGTTGAGGCCTATTGGTTCGAAGAATTTTGCCTTGGCCGCACCATTTCGCCGGAGGAAGCGCAGACCTACATGAGCGCCGAAATCGACCAATATAACGGCTCATGGCCGAGTCCGCCAAAGGAACCGATTTCTTACTATTACGACCTTCTGGACAAGGTGCGGGCCCGAACGTTGGAGACCTTTAAGAACTTCCCGGGTCCTGAAGTTGTCCATGAGCGGGAATGGGAAACCACCACCATGCGTTGGGTCGTGGCACACGTAATCGGACACGATTCCTACCATGGCGGCCAGGCGGTTTTGCTTCACGAGATGGGGAAGCGGGTGAGGAGGGGATAGGGGATGGAGGATGGCGGATGGATAAAGCTGGGAGCAAATTCCGACCGCCTTTTGCCAAGTTTTGTTTCACGGGACCTCCCCCGGTTCGCGGACTCACTGTAGTGGACCAGAAATCCTGTACAGATTTTGGTCGATTGAGAGAGGGGGGTGCTCCTTCAACTTGCCTGCTCCATGTGCCACTGTTCAAAGACCTCAGAGGGTGTTTGATATCGCAGTGACGAGTGGATCCG